>CAWGAL010000005.1:0-742220 GCA_963820665.1 uncultured Solirubrobacterales bacterium
GACTGCGGTGAGCGACACGCTCTTCGGCCTAGGGGGGAGGTCACCTACGAGACCACCAGCGGACCCTTCGGAGCTCCGGGCACCGAGTGGTGCGTCAGCAAGTACATCGACTGGAAGGCGAAGCGGCCCGGCGACAAGGCCTACTTCTCGCACGGGCCTGCTTCTTCTTAAACGGCTTGTAGCGCACGGTAATCCGCCAGCAGTCGAGGGTGCCGGCTCCCGTGGTGGAGCCGTCGGCGACCCGAGCTGCCACCCGCCCTGCAAACGGCTCCCATCCAGCTGCCTGAGCGCCTGCTCTCCAGCCGGCAGCGTCCGGCGAATGGGCTCGTGGCATCGAGAGTGAGCGGCGCCTCGTCGTCGAAGGTCTCGTGAAGACCGCCCCCGCGCACGCCGATGCGCCCGCGCGGTCGGGGCTCAGCGCGGTGCCGTCCTTCGGCCGCCTGGACAGGGTAGAACACCCCGAACCGGTGGTAGAGGCCTAGCGTGAGATCGGTGCTGTCGGGATGCGTGATCCGGACGGCCACGTCGACGTCCTTGATCGTCCCTCGCGTCTTGGCGCCCTGAAGTTGTTCAGCTCGAAGCCTTGAGGGGGTCTGCCCGACGGCGTCCGGGATCGGCATGCCGACCGGCCCGCTCGAGAAAGTCTTCACCTTCGCGGCGGCGAAGCTCGAGACCGCCAGGATCGCGATCAGCCCGAGCGCGGCGGCGGACAGGATCCATCGCCGCGTGGCGCCGCACGAGAGCCGGTGGGTGGGCACGGGGCACAAGGTGCACCCCAGCGGCCCCCGAGCTTTAGCGCCTCTTCCGCGCTTCTTCTTTGCAGCCGTCCATGAATCCTTCGCCGGACTTGCGTCGAGGTTCCCGTCTCGTCCTTGACCACCTGGAAGGTGTGCTTGCCGGGCTTGGCGGCGTACGCCGACGGCGACGTGCACGGGGCGAAGGCCTCCTTGTCGAGCTTGCACTCGAAACTCACGCTCGGATCGGCTGAGCGGAATTGAAAGCTCGCCAACCTGCCGCTCCTGCCCTTCGGCCTCTGCGTGATCTTCGTACCGGGTGTCGGCCCAGGGGTAGAGCCGACCTTCGCCGCTGAGGTTGACCGGGAGGACCGGAGCCATAGGGGCTTCGGTTATCGGAGGTCGAGCCCTGGTACTCGCGAGCGGTCGATGGAGCGGAATCGTGCCGTCAGGACGCATCCCTCACCGGGATCGAGGTTGTTGGCGCGAGCACTGGTCGGCTTCGATCTGGAACTCGTGGGGCCGACGACGAAGGCCTGTTGGATGCCACCCGGAAAGTCTCCCGTGTTGGTGATCGTGATGACGTGCTTCGGGCCGCCCCTACGGTCGTGTCCGCGAAGTCCAATCCACGTCGGGGAGGCGACGAAGGCGGGGCCGGCGAGGACCTCGACGCTGAGGGGGATGACGAGAGGGTTCGGCGAGCCGTCGCTGGGAATCTCGAGCTGTGCGCTGAAGCTGCCGGGGCCGTTCGGCGGGTTGAAGCTGACCCCCACGTTGCAGGTTTGGCCGTCCCCGAACACGCCCGCTACAACCGTCGCCGTTGATCGAGAATCGCGCGGGTCGGGCCGGTGAGACAGCACTCCCAATTGCCGTGTCGGTGCCGGAGTTGGTGATCTGGAAGTTGTTGAACTGCCCGCCGAAGAACCAAGGCTGGGTGTTGTAAGGTGGAGCTCGTAGGCGAGGACGACAGCGTCCCGGCGACGGCCGCTGCCGGAAAGGCGAGCAGCGCGAGTCCTGCGACGAGGCATGCTCGCAGCAGCCCTCGTGCGCTGTCCGTTCGTCATGTCTGATCAGCTCCGTTCCGACTGGTTGGCCCGATCGGGCCCCGGCCACTCAGTTCTGGCTGTCGGTCTCGCCTCCTGCTCTGGCTGTAGGTCTTGCATCCGTCCCCAGGCCCCTCAGCGCGCCCGGGCCGCCGGTTCGAGCGACTCGACAGTGCCCTCGCCGCCGTCGACGCGACACCGGTCGCCCCGTTCGCAGGCGCGTTGTGCCATCGCCGACTCCCATCACGCACGGGATGCCGAGCTCTGCGCAACGACCGCCGTCGGGCTCTGCATCCCGCCGATGTCGACGACGAGGGCAGCCGCGTCGGACATGACCGACGCCCATCCGGGATCGGTGAACGAGCGACACGAGGACCTCGCCTTCCTCGACGCTGTCGAACTGAGGGTCGAGCAACACCCGCGCCGTTCCCTCCACCACGCCCCCGCTCGCGCCGTGGCCGCGCAACACCGGGTCGCGGTGATCGCTCTCTTCGCCGGAGTCCCGGATGGCACCGGGCGTCCGCGCCACGAGACCGGCAGTCTCAGGTCGGGATAGTCGTCGCCGATGCGCTTGATCTGTCACGAGCTGCTGAAGCTTCGTGCCTCGAGTGAACCCCGTACTCGTCCATCGTCAGGTAGAAGCTGTCGTCGGGGTGGTCCAGCGCTCCCGCTTCGGCGAGATGGAAGCCGACCGGGCGCCGCGGCGCCGCGGCCGACATCGATGGTGCGCAGGGAGGCGGCCTTGCCGGTCCCGCGCAGACGGGATGGCCTTGTCGGCCAACCGCAGCGTCAACTTCGCGGGCAGCCGAGAGGGCCGCGGCAACCGCGAGACGAGCTCGCGTCCCGCCTCCTCCGGTCTCGTGCTCGTCGCTGGCTGACTCGCCTCGGGGGCGTCGGCCTGGGTAGGTTCCGGTAGGTGTCGATCAGGGTCGCGACCGGCGAATGGCTCCTCGCGCCATCAGCGACTCGAGAGCTCCGCGCCCTGAATCGGTGCCTGGCACCCGTGCACCGCGAGGAAGGAGTCGAGCGAGATCTCGTCCCTCGACAGTCGCCAGAGCCCGTCGATCACCGTGGTCTCGGCGTGATCTCCGTGGCCGCCCATGAGTTGACCCTGCGAGGTGGGTGCAGTCAGCTGCCACCGCAAGCTTCTGCACCGCCTCGAACATCGGCTGCACGGCCGCCATGGGCGATGTTGTGCGCAGTCATCACGTTCTCGTACGCCGCGCTTGCCCGGACCAGCTGACCAGCCGCCTCCGGCAGCGACATCGTTCGGACTAGCTCCGTCTCTCGGCGCCACCGACTCCATCGAGTTCTCGAGGACCCTGTGCACCCGGCGCGCAGCGGTGATCGACGCCCATGGGAGCCGCAGGGCCACGATCGGGTAGCGCCTCCGCACGGCGCGGAGGTGAAGACCGTCCGGGACTTCGCCGAAGAACTGCTCGGCCATCGCCGCTCCGCTGGTCCCGGGCAGCCGGTCGGCAAGCCGACCCAGGTACTCGACGTTCACGGCAGTCCGTCCGCAGAAGATGCGAGCCCCCACTCGCGCGTGTCGAGTGGGCTGCTCCACTTCGGCACGGGGGACGGCTCGATCGCCGCGACCCCGCCGGACCGGCTCCAAGCCCGGCCCGGCGAACGACCAGGTGAGAGGGGTGAGCACCCCGGGAAGAGCCTCGCCGAGGTTCGTCGTGGTCCACCGTTCGCTCGGGTTCCAGTCGCCGTCGAGTGGGTCGGGGCTCGATCCTGCCGCTGGGCCGGGCCGGACTTCGGCCGTCGGCCGCACGCGGAGGCTGCCGGAGTCGCTCACGCTCGATCTGTCCCCCACGGCGGTCGGCAGCTTCCACGCCCGTGCGCGGGGAGGGGGGCTTGCTGCCCTCCGGATAGTCCGGAAAGCGCTGTAGATAGTCCTGATTCTCGGCCGGGTCCTCCCAGAAGCGGCCGGCCTCGCTGATCTCGGTCACGGTCTTGCCGAGCCAGTGGCCCGAGGCATCGACGTCGGCGATCGTCTCCTCGGCCTCTTGCGCTGCTGCTCGCTCGTATGGAAGATCTCCGAGCGGTAGATGGAGCCGACGAGGTGTTCGCCGAGGTCGGGTCGGTGGACCTGGAAGAAGTACTCGAGTAGGTCCCGATAGGAGAGCCGCTCCGGATCGAAGACGACCTCGACCGCCTCCGCGTGACCCTGGGGGTTCTCCTCGGTCGGGTTGTCTCCGTCACCGCCTGTCCATCCCACGCGCGTGGAGATGACCCCGTCGGGGTGGCGCAGCAGTTGCTGCATGATCCAGGCGCAGCCTCCCGCGAGGATTGCGGTCTCGGCGTTGTCGCTCATGGCTTTCCTTCCTTCGAGTCTGTGACCCTAGTCCGGGAGACCCACCTAATAACGTAGAGTGCCTGCCGCCAGAGCGCGCCAGACTGGATTCGAACCGGTGACCTTCGGTTTCGTAGAGTTGACCGTCGGTTTCTTGTTGACCGTGCGGCCGACGTCGTCGCGGGTTCGAATCGGCGGCCCGATTGGTCCTTCGCTACGACGCCACGCGTATCCGCGAACTGGCCATGCTGGCTGCCTGAGTGCGCCTCGCCCACCTTCGTGCGGTCCCAGAAGTGCTTCGAGGCCGGGGGGGACAGCTGCCCGGCGGTGGGATGCAGCCGCAGTCGAACAAGATTATGGTGTTCACGCGGCGGCACCAGGACTCGCTGAAGTTGAACGCCTCAGGAGAGGACCCTCGCGCGCGGTGAATACAAGTGCTCCGCCGATATTTCGAACGCGCATCAATGCGGGCTTTGCTTGTCCTGCGCGATCGTCGCGACGGCGATCGGACGTACGGTGACCGAGCGGCTGCGCCACTTGGAAGTGGAGCGCATCTTTGAGCTGTCGCTCGACCTCATCTGCGTGATCGGATCAATAGGCGGTTCAGTGCCGTCAACCCGGCGTTCGAAGAGACGCTGGGCTACCCGCCTGATCAGATGGTGGGACGATCCTTTGTAGACTTCGTTCACCCGGCAGACCGCGAGGTGACCCGAGCAAGATTCGGTGACGTCGTCGACGGCCGCGAGGTCATCCACTTCGAGAATCGATACATCTCCCGCGACGGGTCGGAGCGCTGGTAGGAGTGGAACGCACGCGCGGTTTCGGAGCAGCAGGTCGTGTACGCGACCGCGAGGGATGCAACCGAGCGAAGGCTGTTCCATGCTGAGCAGGCGGCGCTTCGGCGCGTCGCCACCCTCGTCGCGTACCCCGGCGTCGCAAGAAGAAATCGTCTCCAATATCGCCGAAGGGTGTGCGCTTCTTCGGCACGCCGGCCATCATGATGTTCCGCTATGACGGGGATGGAGTCGGTCATCGTCGCGAGCAGGGGCCGCTTCAAGGAAACGTTTCCACGGGGATCGCGGAACCCACTGGGTGGCGAGAACATCGCGACGATCATGCTGCGAACCAAGAAGCCGGCGCGGATCGATGACTGCGGGCGGCGGGCGCTGGTACTAGGGGCGGCGGCGATGCTCGCCGGGCTCGCTCCGCGCTCGGCGCTCCGATCATCGTCAACAATGAGCTCTGGGGTGGGCTGATCATTGGCGTCACGGCCGAGCCGCTGCCGGCCGACCGCTGCCGGCGGAGACGGAGGGCCGTCTCGCCGAATTCGCGGAACTCGTCGCCACCGCGATCGCCAACGCTGAGGCGCGCGAAGCCGTCGAGCGCCTTGCGGAGGAGCAGGCCGCCTCGCGGATTCGCCTCCTCACGGAGGCCGACGATGCGCGTCGGCGTGTTGTGCGCGACCTGCACGACGGCGCTCAGCAGCGACTTGTCCACTCGATCATCACGCTGAAACTCGCAAAGAGCGCGCTCCGGGACACGGACGGCGAGGCCAAGGGTCTGGTCGACGAAGCACTCGAGCAGGCCGAGAAGGGAAAACTCGAGCTCCGCGAGCTCGCCCACGGGATTCTTCCGTCGGTCCTCACGCGCGGAGGTCTCCGAGCCGGCGTCGAGGCGGTCGTCTCGCGGCTTGACCTGCCTGTTGATGTCGACGTCACGGCTGAGCGGTTTCCCGCGCAGATCGAGGCGAACGCCTATTTCATCGTCGCCGAGGCCCTCACCAACGTCGTCAAGCACGCGCGCGCGACACACGCTGAGGTCAGCGCACGCGTCGAAGAAGGCGCGCTCCTCTTCGAGGTTCGCGACGATGGCGTCGGAGGAGCCGACCCGACGGGGAGAGGCCTCATCGGGCTTGCAGACAGGGCGACGGCGCTCGGCGGCCGGCTCGACGTGCAGCGCCTCGAGAGCGGAGGAACCCTGATCGCCGCCGCGCTGCCGGTGCGGCGCGCCTAACGCTTCGCGCTCAGGAACCTCAGCGTGGCCAGGATGCGCCGGTGCTCGTCCGGGCTTGGTTCGAGCTCGAGCTTGCTGAAGATGCTCGTCGTGTGCTTCTCCACCGCGGCCCCGCTGATTAGGAGTGCCGCGGCGATGCCCCGGTTCGACTTGCCCTCGGCCATCGCGGCGAGAACGTCATGCTCGCGCGGGGTGAGAGTCTCGAGCGGGTCGTCCGGCCGACGCCGGCCGAGCATCAGCGCAACCACCTCGGCGTCGAGAGCGGTGCCGCCCTGAGCGACGCGCTCGAGTGCATCGATAAACGTCTCCACGTCACCTACACGCTCCTTGAGCAGATACCCGACACCGGCGGGCTCGTCTCCGACCAAGTCCAGGGCGTACTGCTGATCGGCGTGCTGAGAAAGGACGAGGATGTGCGACCCCGGGCGCTGCCGGCGCAACTCGATCGCCGCGCGCAGCCCGTCATCCTCGTTTCGTGGCGGCATCTGCACATCGGTAAGCGTCACGTCCGGCCGGTAGGCAAGCGCCTTGCGGAGAAGATCATCGGCGTCGCCGGTTTGAGCCAGGACCTCGATGCCGGCGTCCTCGAGCAGGCGGGCGATGCCGGCGCGCAGCAGAATATCGTCCTCACCAACGACGACGCGAAGCCCATTTGCCACGACGCAACGCTATCCGGCGACGCTAAGGCAGGGCAAACGCCGTGCGCAGCAGGTCGTCGGTTAGTTCGTCTTTTGGGATGAAGGCGGCGGCGCCAGATTGGTCGAGCTCGGCGTCGCTCGCAGCGTCGCGATCGGAGGAGATAAGGACCACGCGCGGCCGCCTCGTCAGCTGTGCCATTTCTCCGGCCAGGGCCAGGCCGTCGCCGTCGGGCAGCGAGACATCGAGCAAGACAAACGCGGGCGCGACCTCGTGCACGATCTCCCTTGCCCGCTTGACGCTGTCCGCCTCGCCGGCGATCTCGAGACCTGCCCGCTCAAGCAGCCGCACCGCAAGGCTGCGGAAATCGGGGTCGTCATCGACGACGAGGACATTCGAAGGCACGGCTCTGATCATTGCAACGACCACATCTGCGACAGGTAGGGGAAACCGGAAAAGCGTGAGCGGATTCCCCGAGCCAGGAATACGGCGAGCACCCATAGGCGGCGCGCGCGGATGCGGTCAGAGTCGCAGATGACCAAGTCGACCTCATTCCGAGGCCGCCAACAACTGGGAGGTCCCTGATGACCAACGTACAGAATGTCGTCCTCGTCCACGGAGGTTTCGTCGACGGTTCCGGCTGGCGAGGCGTTTACGACCAGCTCACCGCGGACGGGTTCAACGTGAGCGTGGTGCAGAACCAGACACTGTCGCTCGAGGGCGACGTCGAGACGACTCACCGGGTGCTCGACCAACAGGACGGTCCGGCGATTCTCGTCGGCCACTCCTACGGTGGCGTGGTGATCACCGAGGCCGGGCGTCACGAGAACGTCGCCGGCCTCGCGTACATCGCGGCCTTCGTGCCCGACGCGGGCGAGTCGGTCGACAAGTTGATCGCCGACCCACCGCCCGGCGCGGACGTGCCGCCGATCCTCCCCCCGGTCGACGGGTTCCTATTCCTGGATCGGGAGAAGTTCGCGCACTCGTTCGCGGCCGACCTGCCGGCCGATGAGGCGGCCTTCATGGCCGACTCGCAGGTCCCGTGGGGCGTCGAGGCGCTCGGCGGCGAGGTCACTGAACCAGCCTGGCGCAGCAAGCCGAGCTGGGCCCTCGTCTCAACAGACGACCGGATGATTCCGCCGCCGGCTCAGCGTGCCATGGCCGAGCGCGCGGGCTCCGTCGTCGTCGAAGAGGCCGGTAGTCACTCGATCTACGTCTCCCAGCCGGGGGCGACGGCCGAGCTGATCAAGACGGCCGCCATGCGGGCCCTCGCCGAGACTCCGGCGATCGCATGATTCGCGCGGCCGCGAGGCCGTGAGGTGGACCCATGTCGCGTTGGACCGGCAGGCCCCAGGTGTCGGCGCAAAATACGAAGCAGATCGATCCGAGGAGCAGCTCGCAGCCGGTCGAGCTGAGCGCCAAGCCAACCAAATCAACGAAGAGGAGCAATGACCACCACAGTGACAAGCGTTGTCCTCGAGTCCGCCGCTCAGGAGTTCGCGGAGGCGACTGCCGATCCGCCGTTCTTGTTTGATCTTGCGCCCGAAAAGGGCCGCGAGACCGTCGACGAGGTGCAGTCCGGCGACATCGCAAAGCCGGACGTTGACGTAGAGGATCTGAGCCTCCCCGGCGGACCCTCCGGTGAGGTCTCGGTCCGTGTCCTCCGTCCGAAGGGCTCAGTCGGCGCACTCCCGGTGATCGTCTACATGCACGGGGCTGGCTGGGTGTTCGGCAACGCCCACACCCACGATCGGCTGATTCGCGAACTCGCGGACGGCACCGGCGCGGCGGTCGTGTTCCCGAATTACAGCCTCTCCCCCGAGGCGCGCTATCCGACGGCGATCGAGGAGGGATATGCCGTCCTGGCCTGGGTAGACGAGCACGGCGCCGAGAAGAACCTCGACGCGTCGCGTATCGCCCTCGCCGGCGATTCGGTGGGTGGCAACATGACGGCCGCGCTCACCCTGATGGCGAAGGAGCGCTCCGGGTCCTAAGATCGCCGCGCAGGTGCTGTTCTATCCGGTCACCGATGCCGATTTCGACACCGGCTCATACCACGAGTTCGGGACCGGCTACTTCCTGCGCCGCGACGGAATGCAGTGGTTCTGGGACCAATACACGACCGACGAGGCCGAGCGCGACGAGATCACGGCGTCCCCGTTGCGGGCGACGACGAAACAGCTGGCCGGCCTGCCACCCGCACTGGTGATCACCGCCGAGGCGGATGTGCTGCGTGACGAGGGCGAGGCCTACGGGCGCAAGCTCCGCGAGGCGGGCGTCGACGTGACGGCGACGCGCTACGAGGGCATCATTCACGACTTCGTGATGCTCAACGCGTTGCGCGCCACCAACGCCGCCGACGCGGCCATCACCCAGGCCACCGCGTTCCTGAAGGGCGAGCTCGGAGTTTGACGGCGGACCCGCACTGGCCACCGCTCTCCTACGAAAAGACCTACGTCGCGTTGGCCGGCAGCACCCCAGGTACTGCCGGTCACGCGTGCGAGATTGCGCACGTACCGAGGCTGGGAACCGCATCTGGTTCACACGATGGCTGTCCCGGTTCTAGTCGGCGTCGAACTCGTCGGCGAAATCCCAGATCCGCATGTGGTCGGGTTCGAGCCGGACGATGACATCCGCACCTCGGCGGGCCTCCGCGTCAGCTTCGGCTTCCTCATCGCCGTACCTGGCCCGATGCGGCGCTCGGTTTCGGTGACGCCGTCTTCGATGAACTTTGCCGAGCCTCGGACCTCGACGCCGCGCAGGGTGCGGTGGGACTCGGCCACCAAGATTGTCGCTCTGGGGTCGCGCCGCAGATGCCGAGCCTTCACATTCCGCGTCTCGACCACAAGGTTGAACGCTCCCTCGCGCCATTCGTAATAGACGGGAGAGAGCAAGACGGTTCCGTCGACCCTGAGGGTGGCCAACACGGCCACCTGCGGCTCGTCTAGGAAGGTGCCTACGTCCTCAACGGACAGGTTCGTCCGCATGCGCCCAGGCTATTGGTCTGCACGTGAATCCGCGATGCGGTGCCGCCGAGCCGCCGGCCTCTCGCTCCGGGGGACGGGGCTTGCTGCGCCAAGCGCCGGCTTCCCGAAAGCCCGATATCCTACCCTCAGTAGCAATTCGCTACCCTCAGTAGCTTCCTAGACCTTCCACAGGAGGCACGACCACGCCATGGGCACCACAGAAGCCGAGACCACCGACCAGGCATCCGAGCACACGACCGGCGCGAGCACCGAGGACGTCACCGCGTCGCTTGGGATCGAGGTCGGCGACTCCCCGTTCTCCCTCGAGCTGAGCCAGGACCAGCTCGACATCCAGGAGTGGGCCCATGGGTTCGCCGAGCAGACCGTGCGGCCCGCGGCGCACGAGTGGGACGAGAAGGAGGAGTTCCCCTGGCCGGTCGTGCAGGAGGCGGCCAAGATCGGGCTCTATGGGTTCGAGTCGACGGCGCAGTTCTGGGCCGATCCGACCGGGCTCACCTTCCCGATCGTGAACGAGGAGCTGTTCTGGGGGGACGCCGGGATCGGCATGGCGATCTTCGGGACGACGCTCGCGGTCGCCGGGATCTTCGGCTCGGGGACGCCCGAGCAGCTCGGGGAGTGGGTGCCGCAGTGCTTCGGGACCGAGGACGACGTCAAGGTCGCGGCGTTCTGCGCGTCTGAGCCGGACGCCGGCTCGGACGTGTCGGGCTACCGCACCACCGCCAAGTACGACGAGGCCAAGGACGAGTGGGTCCTGAACGGGCAGAAGGCCTGGGCGACCAACGGCGGCATCGCCAACGTCCACGTCGTGATCGCCAGCGTCGATCGCGAGCTGGGCTCGCGCGGCCACGCCGGGTTCGTCATCCCCCCGGGGACCAAGGGGCTGCGAGCAGGGCGCCAAGGTGAAGAAGCACGGGATCCGCGCCAGCCACACCGCCGACGTCCACCTCGACGACGTGCGGGTGCCGGGCAGCTGCCTGCTGGGCGGCAAGGAGAAGCTCGACGAGAAGCTCGCCAAGGCCCGCGAGGGCAAGAGCTCCAAGGGCCAGGCCGCGATGCGGACCTTCGAGCTCTCGCCGCCCCACGGTCGCCTCGCAGGCGGTCGGGATCGCCCGCGCGGCCTATGAGTACTCGCTCGACTACGCCAAGGAGCGCGAGACCTGGGGCCGCAAGATCATCGAGAACCAGGCGATCGCCTTCGCGCTCGCCGACATGAAGCTGGAGATCGACGCCGCGCGGCTGCTGACCTGGCGCGCCGCCTGGATGGGGCGCACCGGCAAGGACTTCGACAACGCCGAGGGGTCGATGTCGAAGCTGAAGGCCGGCGAGGTCGCCACCTGGGCGACCGAGCGCGCGATGCACATCCTCGGCGGCAACGGCTACTCGCGGGAGTTCCCCGTCGAGCGCATGCACCGCGACGCCAAGATCTGGACGATCTTCGAGGGCACCTCGGAGATCCAGCGGCTGGTGATCAGCCGCGCGATCAGCGGCGTTCACATCAATTGAGCGTCGCCACAGCCGAAACCGGGCTCGGCTCCTACGAGGAGGTCGAGCTGCACGGCCACACCGTCGGCTTCCAGATCTCGGGCGACGGGCCGCTGCTGGTGCTCCTGCACGGGATCACCTCGACCTCGGAGGCCTGGCGCGAGGTGATGCCGCGCCTGGCCGAGCGCTACACCGTCGTCGCCCCCGACCTGCTCGGCCACGGCCGCTCGGCGAAGCCCCAGGGCGACTACTCGCTCGGCGCCTACGCCGCCGGCCTGCGCGACCTGCTCGCGGTGCTCGACCTCGACCGCGGCACGATCGTCGGCCACTCGCTCGGCGGCGGCATCGCGATGCAGTTCTCCTACCTCTTCCCCGAGCACGTCGAGCGCATGGCGCTGATCAGCTCGGGCGGCCTCGGCAAGGAGGTCCACCCGCTGCTGCGCGCCTCGACCCTGCCCGGCTCGGAGTGGGTGCTGCCGCTGCTGGCGCGCGAGTGGACCGTCAACGCCGGCGACGCGGTGCGCCGGGTCGCCGACAAGCTCGGCCTCGAGGCCGGGCCCGACCTGGCCGAGTTCGCCCGCGGCTACGCCTCGCTGATCGACGCCGGCGCCCGCGACGCCTTCCTCGACACGATGCGCGGCGTGATCGGCCCCGACGGCCAGAAGGTCTCGGCGCTCGACCGCCTCTACCTCGCCGACCAGATCCCGACGCTGCTTCATGTGGGGTACGAATGACCCGGTGATCCCCGCGCGCACGGCCGCACCGCGCACGAGATCATCCCGAGCAGCCGCCTGGTCGAGATCGAGGGATCGGGCCACTGGCCGATGCTGGACTCCCCCACTCGCGTGACCGCGGAGCTGACGACTTCATCGAAGAGACCGAGCCCTTCGAGTACTGCGCGGAACGGGTGCGCGAGCGGCTAAAGCGCGGACCCTCCTAGCGGCCCGCACTCCAACCCGCGCAAACGGGACGCTACGCGGTCGCGCTCTGCGTGACCTCGCCGCGGTATGCACCGTCGGCCGTGCCCTTGCTCTCGATCATCTCCTTGAAGCGGTCGAGGTCTCCCTGGACCCGGCGCTCGACGATTCCGAGCATGTCGCCGACCTTCTCCTTGACGCCCTCGGGCTGGTAGTCGAGCTGCAGGTTGACCTTGGTCTTGCCGTCCTCAAGGCGATGGAAGGTGACGACTCCCGCGTGGTCGTCTCCGCTCGTCGACTTCCAGGCGATGCGCTCATCGGGGATCTGCTCCGTGATCTCGGCGTCCCATTCGAGGTCGTCGCCGGCGATCTCGGCCTTCCAGTGCATGTGGGTGTCGTCGATCTGCTTGACCGACTCGACGCCCTCCATGAAGCTCGGGAACTGCTCGAACTGGGTCCACTGGTTGTAGGCATCGCGGACCGGGACTTCGACTTCGACTGACTTCTGCGTGCTCGACATTCGGGCTCCTTCTTTCAGTTTTTTGTCTCTTTGTATGTGTGCCCAGCCAGGCACGCAATAAGCCGGTCAATTGGTCACAGAAGGTTTCCGGGGTCGTTTACATGGGGTATGGGCGAAACATGGCTAGGAGAGGAGTCGGAGGAGTTCCCACCCCCGCCGCGCCCCGCGCGGAGCCCG
Organism: uncultured Solirubrobacterales bacterium; assembly: GCA_963820665.1. Taxonomy (GTDB): domain Bacteria; phylum Actinomycetota; class Thermoleophilia; order Solirubrobacterales; family 70-9; genus CAVUAT01. The sequence goes on from CAWGAL010000005.1 coordinate 12,812, forward strand.
GAGGCACCGGGCTCAACCGCGCGATCACCAAGAAGATGCTGCTGGTCTTCATCGTCGGCGACATCCTCGGCGGCGGGATCTACGCGCTGGCCGGGACGGTCGGCGCCGAGGTCGGCGGCGCGATCTGGGTCGCGTTCACCGCCGCGCTCATCCTCGCGGCGTTCACCGCCGCCAGCTACGTCGAGCTGACGACCAAGTACCCGCGCGCCGGCGGCGCCGGTCTGTTCGTCAACCGCGCCTTCGGCAACCCGCTGCTGAGCTTCCTGGTCGCCTTCGCGGTCATGGCCTCGGGGATCACCTCGGCGGCGACCCTGTCGCGCGCGTTCGGCGGCGACTACCTGAGCGTCTTCATCGACGTCGAGGTGCTCGTCGGGGCGATCGCCCTGCTCCTGATCATCGGGGTGATCAACTTCATCGGGATCAAGGAGTCGGTGCGGCTGAACCTCGGCTTCACCGCGATCGAGGTCGGCGGCCTCATCCTGATCACGATCATCGGCCTCGGCGTGCTGTTCGACGGCGGCGGCGACCCGGGTCGCGCCTTCGAGCTCGACACCGCCGAGGGCAAGACGGCGGTCGGGGCGATCCTGGGCGGCACCGCGCTCTCCTTCTACGCCCTGATCGGCTTCGAGGACTCGGCGAACGTCGCCGAGGAGGTCAAGGACCCGAGCCTCGCCTACCCGTTCGCGATCTTCGCCGGCCTCCTGATCGCCGGCGCGGTCTACCTCGATGGTCACGATCGTCGCCTCGATGGTCGTCCCGACCGACGACCTCGCCGCCTCCTCGGGCCCGCTGCTCGAGGTCAACCAGGGCCCGCTCGCGGTCAACGACAAGGTCTTCTCGGCGATCGGGCTGCTCGCGCTGTCGAACGGCGCGCTCATCAACCTGATCATGGCCTCGCGCCTGCTCTACGGCATGGCGGAGGAGAAGGTCATGCCGCGGCCTCTCGCCTACGTCAACCCCACCCGAAAGACACCGGTCGTCGCAATCGCCCTCGTCACGGCGCTGGCGATCGGCCTCGCCGCGACCGGCGACCTGGCCGACCTCGCCGCGACCACCGTCCTGCTGTTGCTCGCGGTGTTCATCGTGGTCAACATCAGCGTGCCTCGTCCTGAGGAAGGACCCCGTCGACCACGACCACTTCACGGTGCCGACGATCGTGCCCGATCATCGGCGCCCTCGGCGCCGCGCGTCGTCCTCACCCAGCCCGACGCCGAGACCTACGCTCGCGCCGGCCTGATCATGCTGGTCGGGTTCATCGTCTTCATCCCGACCTATCTGGTGACGCGCCGCGAGAACCGGGAGTCGTCGGACCGAAGTTGACAGGCTCCTTCCCGTCTGGGAAGGTCGCGGCTGCCAGCGAACCGAAAGGGATGCCTGTGGTGGGACCGCGCTCTCGCGCGACGCTGGCAGGGGTCCTCATCGCCGCGCTGTGTGCGGGCGGTCCGGCGAGCGCCGGCGCCGCGAAGGCGAAGCCGAAGAAGAAGACACCCTCGGTCGCAGCGATCACCAAGACCGTCGGCGCGCCCGTGCCCCAGGACGCTCCGAGCGGACCGTCTACACCGCTCTACTCGACGATCGACATCGGCAAGCGGTTCAAGGGGAAGGTCGTGGGCGACGTGAACCTCACCGGGATCACCACGCTCGGCAGCGCCGCGGGGGCGGCGGGCGACCTGACCTTGAGGCTGACGGGCCCGACCGGCCGCACGGTGACGCTCATCAGCTCCTCGGGCGACACGAACCTCGGCCCGTTGACGCTCGACGACGAGACGCGGGTGAGTGCCTGCACTGCCACGGTTCCATGCGCAGACCCCGATCGCACGCTCGGGCAACCGTTCGCCGGGACCGCGAACCTGGACGTATTCGGCGGGAACCAGGGACCGCTGTCGGTCTTCGACGGGAGGCGCATGCGAGGCGCATGGACGCTCACCGCCTTCGACACCTCAGCCCAGCCGACGACGAGCATCCTGGCCTCGTGGGGGCTCCGGGTTACAGCCGCCAAGCCCGCGGAGGTCTCGGCGCCCAAGGGGAAGACCAAGAAGGGCCCGTCGGTCTTCGAAGAGACGAACTCGACGAGCCTCGCGGTGCCCGACGAGACCCCCGGAGGGGTCGTAACCCCGGTCACCTCGACCATCGCGGTCCCGAAGACCTTCAAGGGCCGAGTGGTGGGTGACATCGACGTGACGGGCATCCGCACCAGCGGGTCCGCCGCGAGCGCCGCCGGGGACCTGTTTGCCTTCCTGGTCGCGCCGAACGGGAGACTCGTCCCGCTCTGGGCCGGCATAGGCGACCAGTCGATCGGACCGTGGACGCTCGACGACGACACGAGGCGGTCGATCTGCAACAGCTCAAACCCGGTGTGCCTAGACCCGGATCAGTCGCTGCTCCGGCCGTTCGCCGGAACGTCGAACCTCTATCCGCTCTTCGACGGCGAGGGGGGACCGCTCTCGAGGATGCGAGGCGTCCCGATGGCCGGCCCGTGGAAGCTGATCGTCCAGGACATGGACAACCTAGGGACCAACGTGCTGACGAGCTGGGGGCTTCGGATCACCGCGGCCAAGCCCGTCGCCGGCAGCAGGGTCGGTGGCAAGCCGAGCGTCGCCGCAGCGGCCAAGAAGGGCAAAGGCAAACCCAAAGGTTCGGTGGCCGTGACCAAGTCGGTCGGCCAGGCCGTCCCGCAGGACGCCCCCGCGGGCCCCTCCACCCCGCTCCGCTCGACGATCTCGATCACCAACAAGGCGTTCAAGGGCGCGACGGTGGGCGATGTCAACGTCACTGGGATCTCGACCAGCGGCAGCGCGGCGTTCGCAGCCCTGGACCTCACGGCCAAACTCACCGCCCCGAACGGACGGACGATTCGGCTCTTCACCGCTGTCGGAGACGTCAACCTAGGGCCGTGGACGCTCGATGAAGACGTCCCCGTAAGCGCCTGCGACAGCCTCATCAGCTGCTTCCCGCCGTTCACGACTCCACGACCCTTTGCAGGTACGACCAACCAGCTGCGGATCAAGACCGCTAATAGCGGTCTGCTGTCGGCCCTTAACGGGTCTCCCGTTCGCGGCAGATGGACCTTCACGGTGTTCGACGGTGGCGGGGCGGCGACGACGAACGTCCTCAACTCGTGGGGGCTTCGGATCGCGGTCGCCAAGCCCGTCGGCTGAGCGCGACTTCCTGGGCTTTTCGTCCAGCCACCCTCTTGACGCGAACGTCGACGTCTGCAAGGGTCGCGCGCAGTCGAACCGGGAGGGAATGAGATGGGGCCGATGGGGACTCGTGGGCGCGCTCTGCTCAGCGGAGCACTGGTGTGCGCGCTCGGCTTCGGATTCGTCGCGACCGCGGACGCCGCGAAGAAGAAGGGCAAGAAGGCGCCGTCGTCAGTCGCGATCACGAAGCAGGTCAACGCCCCAGTCCCGCAGGACGTGACGGGGGCGCAGTCCATCCCTGTCCGCTCGACGATCGAGATCGGCAAGCAGTTCAAGGGCCGCGTGGTCGGCGACCTGGACGTGACCAGGATCACGACGACGGGCGACGGGGCGAACGCCGCCGACGACCTCGTCTTCAAGCTGACGGGCCCGAACGGGCGCACGGTCCGCCTGATCGACGGCCGCGGCGACGTCAGCCTCGGGCCCTGGACGCTCGACGACGAGACCAGGACCTCGATCTGCGACTTCCCGACCCCGAGCTGCCCCGATCCGGACGCGGACCTGACCAACCCCTTCGCCGGCACCTCGAACCTGCTGAGCACCAGCGGAGCCGCGGGCGGCCCGTTGTCGGTCTTCGACGGCCTGCCGATGCGGGGCAAATGGACGCTGACCGTCTACGACGACTCGGGCACGACCACCAACACGTTGGTCTCCTGGGGCCTGCGGGTGACCGCGGCCAAGCCGCAGGCGGCGCTTGCGACCGCGAAGAAAAGAAGTCGCCGGGCGTCTTCAAGCAGACGAACGGGAGCGCCCTCGCGCTGCCTGACTTCGTCCTTCCCAGCACGACCACCCCGGTGACCTCGACGATCACCGTGCCGAAGAGCTTCGCGGGGCGCGTCGTCGGGGACGTGAATGTGACCGGGATCAGGACGACGGGCATCGGCGCCAACGCGGGTGAGGACATCTTCGCCTACCTGATCGCGCCGAACGGCCGCCTGATCGAGCTGTTCGAGGCTGTCGACGGCGTGTCGTTCGGCGGGTGGACGCTCGACGACGACACGCAGGCCGGGATCTGCAACAACCCGACCCCGACGTGCGCGGACCCGGACTCCGACCTGACGAGGCCCTACTCGGGCACGTCCCACCTGCCCTTCGACAACTCGGGTGACACCGGTCCGCTCTCGAAGCTGAACGGCGTCCCGATGGCCGGGACGTGGAAGCTCCTGATCGCCGACGCGGACACCGAGGGGACGAACGTCCTCAACTCCTGGGGGCTTCAGATCACGCCTGCCAAGCCGATCGCCGCGCCGAAGCCCGCCGCGAAGAAGGGGGCGGGCGCCGCGGCCAAGGGCAAGAAGGGCAAGCAGAAGAAGTCGGTGTCGGTGACGAGGCCCGTCGGCCAAGCGGTTCCGCAGACCACTCCGGGGACCCAGTCGGTGCCCGTCATCTCGACGATCAAGATCAACGACAAGGCGTTCAAGGGCAAGACGGTCGGCGACCTGAACGTGACCGGTATCTCGACCAGCGGCAGCGCCGTGAGCGCCGCCAACGACCTGATCGGCAAGCTGACCGGCCCGAACGGACGTACCACCCGCCTCTTCATCTCGAAGGGGGACGTCTCGCTCGGCCCGTGGACGCTCGACGACGACACCCCGGTGAGCGCCTGCGACGACGCGCTCGCGTCCGATTGCGGCCCCCCGTTCGACCTCGCCGGCCCGTTCGCGGGCACGACGAACCTGCTGTTCACCGGAGAGGCTGAGACCGGGCCCCTGTCGGTGTTCAACGGCTCGCCGATCAACGGGACCTGGACGTTCACCGTCGCCGACGTGAGCGGCCCCACGACCACCAGCACCTTCAACTCGTGGGGCCTGAAGATCGCGGTGGCGAAGCCGATTACGGGCTAGCTGGTGATCGGAAAGCGGACCCGCGCTGTATCGGTCGGAGCACTCGCCTGCGCCATCTGCGTCACGGCGGGAATGTCGGCCGCGGGCGCCGCGAAGAAGAAGGGCAAGAAGAAGGCCCCGTCGGTGGCGAAGGTGACCAAGACGGTCAACGTCCAGGTCCCCAGGACTCCCCCGCGGGCCCGTCGGTCCCGCTGCGCTCGCAGATCGTGATCGGCAAGAAGTTCAAGGGCAAGGTCGTGGGCGACCTCGACGTGACCGGTCTCAGGACTTTGGGGAGCGCCGCCAGCTCGGCGAACGATCTGACGTTCAAGCTGACGGCTCCGAGCGGCCGCACCGTTCGCGTGATCGACAACCAGGGCAACGTCGACCTCGGTCCCTGGACGCTCGACGACGAGTCGCGGGTCAGCGTGTGCGATTCCGCGAGCCCGCTCTGCGCGGATCCCGACCGGAGCCTGATTCAGCCGTTCGCCGGAACCTCGAACCTGCTCGGCATCGGTGGCGAGGAGGAGGCGGCGGGCCGCTCTCGGTCTTCGATGGCCTTCCCATGCGGGGCACCTGGACGCTCACCGTCCACGACGACTCGGGCCCCGGCACCAGCATCCTCAGCTCGTGGGGCCTGAAGCTCACGGCGGCGAAGCCGACTCCGGTCGCCAAGCGAACCAGGACGGGGAGCGCCCCAAAGTTCTTCAAGGCCACCAACGCGGCGAACCTGGCGATTCCCGACGCGGTCAACGCGATCCCGATAGACGTCTTCACACCGGTCACGTCGACGATCACGATCCCGCCCCGCTTCGGCGGCAGGGTGGTCGGCGACGTCAACGTCACGGGCATCACGACCACGGGATCGGCCGCAGGTGCCGCCAACCAGCTCGCGGGCTACCTCGTCGCGCCCAACGGCAGGAAGATCCTGCTGTTCGACTCGTTCGGGGGCCAGTCACTCGGACCATGGACGTTCGATGACGACACCAGGCTCGCGGCATGCGACAGCCCGGCCCCCATGTGCGCGGACCCGGACACCGTGCTGACGTGGCCGTTCGCAGGCACCTCGAACCTGCTCGGCCCGGGAGCCGAGACGGGGCCGCTCGCGAAACTGAACGGGGTCCCGATGGCCGGTGATTGGAAGCTCGTCGTTCAGGACGCCAACGACCCCTTGACGAGCACGCTGAACAGCTGGGGACTCGAGGTGACGGCAGCCAAACCGGTCAGGGGAGCGAAGCCGGCGAAGAAGTCAAAGCGCAAGCAGAAGAGCTCGCTCGCGGTCACGAAGGCCGTCGGCCTGCCGATCCCGCAGGACGCCCCGGTGGGACCCTCGGTCCCGGTGCGATCGACGATCACGGTCTCCGACAAGGCGTTCAAGGGAAAGACGGTCGGCGACCTGAACGTCACCGGCATCTCGACCTCCGGCAGCGCCGCCAGCGCGGCCAACGACCTGGTCGCGAAGCTCACCGCCCCGAACGGGCGGACGGTGCAGCTCTTCAGCAACTATGGGGGCACTTCGATCTCGCTCGGCCCCTGGACCCTGGACGACGACGTCGCGGTGAGCGCGTGCATCTCCGACCTCCCCGCGGAATGCTCGCCTCCGTTCGGCCTGTTGCCGCCGTTCGCGGGAACGTCTGACCTCCTCTTCCTCGGAACCGCCAACACGGGTCCGCTCTCGGTCTTCAACGGCTCTCCGATCCGAGGCACCTGGACGTTCGCCGTGCACGACAACTCCCCGGCGGCAACCACGAGCATCCTGAACTCGTGGGGGCTGCAGATCGCCGTCGCGAAGCCCATCGCGGGCTGAGCACTACGGGTCCGATCGGGGCGAAGTCGGCACGCTTGTGTGTCAAACTGCGCACATGCGTTTACACATAAGCCTCGACGATGAGCTCGTGAAAGAGCTCGACAAGAGGGTCGGCAAGCGAGGGCGGAGCGGATTCATCTCCGAAGCCGTGCGGCAGAGCCTCGATGACAAGCGCCGTTGGGACCTGATCCTCGGAGCGATCGGTTCGATTCCCGATCGACGGTCACGAGTGGGATGAGGATCCCGCTGCCTGGGTGCGAGAGCAGCGCCGCGGCGACCCGCGTCGCAGGGGCTAGTAGATGGTGCTCCTCGACACCACCGTCCTGATCGACGTGCTGAGAGGAGCGTCAGGCGCCGTGGAGCGCTTACGAGCTCCGTCGCCCAAGGAGCTCCACCGTTCGTCTGCGCCGTCAACGTCGAGGAGGTGTGGCGAGGAGCCCGCCCGGCGAAGAGGACGCCGTATCGGAGCTGCTCGCGGGCCTCCGCGTCGCCCCTCTGGCGCGCCCGAGAGGGAGTTGGCCGGGAGCTGGCGTCGCGAGTTCGCTTCGAGGCGGGGACGACTCGAGCAAGCCGACTGCCTGATCGCCGCGGCCGCGGTCGGCGTCGGTGCCACGGCTTGGCCACCGGCAACCCGGACGACTTCCCGATGGCCGGGCGTCGACGTCGAGCACTGGCCGACCGGCGAATACGGCACCGGCCTCGCGCCTAGACTCGCGCCATGGACCTCGAGCTGCTCGACCGCACCCTCGCCGCCGCCGGCGAGCCCGACTACCGCGCCAAGCAGGTGTGGGAATGGACCGCGCGCGGGGTGTCGTCGTACGACGAGATGACGAACCTGCCCGAGGACCTGCGCGGCCACGCTCGAGGTCGGCGTCCCCTCTCCTCCCTCACGCTCCGCGATGAGGCGAAATCCGACGACGGCACCGTCAAGGCGCTCTTCGACACCCACGACGGGCGGCCGCTCGAGGCCGTGCTGATGCGCTTTCGCGACGGGCGGCGCTCGGTCTGCGTCTCGTCGCAGTCGGGGTGCCCGCTCGACTGCCGCTTCTGCGCGACCGGGCAGATGAAGTTCGGGCGCAACCTGACCGCGTCGGAGATCCTCGACCAGGCGCTGCACTTCCGCCGCATCGAGGACGTCGACCATCTCGTCTTCATGGGGATGGGCGAGCCGATGATGAACCTCGACGCCGTGCTCGAGGCCTGCGCCAAGCTCCCCGACATCGGCATCACCAACCGCCGCACGACGATCTCGACGGTCGGCTGGGTCCCCGGGATCAAGGCGCTGACCGAGCAGGAGCGCCCGATCCGCCTCGCCTTCTCGCTCCACGCCCCCGACGACGCCCTGCGCTCGGAGCTGATGCCCGTCAACGACCGCTACCCGCTCGAGGAGGTCCTCGCCGCCTGCCGCGCCCACCACGCGCGCCGCAACCGCCGCGTCTTCATCGAGTACGTGATGCTCGACGGCGTCAACGACCGCGTCGAGCAGGCCCGCCAGCTCGCCGAGCTGCTCGATCCCAAGGTCTTCAAGGTCAACCTGATCCCCTTCAACCCGACGGGATCGGGCTTCGAGGGCTCGAGCTCGAAGGCGATCGGCGCCTTCCAGGCGATGCTGCAGCGCAAGGGGATCCCGGTGACGGTGCGCCTGACGCGCGGCCGCGACATCGACGCGGCGTGCGGGCAGCTCGCCGCCAGCGCCGCGAGCTGAGAGCCGGCACCCAGTTCGGCGTCCTGCCCGGCGCCTACATTCTCGGCATGAACGCACGCAAGTACCTGTTCGCCCTCAAGGGCCGCACGCTCTACACGCTCGGCCAGGGCAAGCCGAACCGCATCATCGCGATCGACAAGGAGACGGTCACCGTCGGGACCGAGAAGTCCCCGAAGGGCACGCCCCTGAAGATCGACGCAGGTCCAGGACGCTCTCGACCGCCTGAAGGCGAAGGGCAAGGTCGAGGTCAACGTCAAGTCGCTCGGGCCCCGCTCGGGCTTCATCGGCGCGGTGCTGGCGACGGTGCCGGGCGCCGAGGTCGACGAGAAGCCGGCAGCGGTCAGGCTGCCGAAGTCGAAGCGGAAGAAGTCCAAGAAGAAGAAGAAGAAGAAGGCGAAGAAGAGCTAGGCCAGCTCCTCGTCGTCCTCGTCCTCGTCCTCGCTCGACCTCCTCCAGCGGCTCGTGCACCACGTGGATCGGCAGGGCCGAGCTCTTGTCGTCCACGATCAGCTCGATCGTGTAGGTGCCGGGCTCGTCGGCCTGGAACTGGATCGCGGCTGAGATCAGGAAGTTGTTGAGCCAGTCGGTCTGGGGGTTCTCGGCGCCGATCGCGAACTCTCCCCCGCCCTCGGCGATCGACTCGCCGGCGGGGTTCTTGACGAGGTTCCGCCAGGAGTGCATGTGGTCGGGGCCGATCTCCTCGGAGGTCGCGGTGAGGCGGACGGCGAGCATCATCCCGACGACGCTCGGGAACTCGGGGACGGCCTGGCGGTCGATGCCGCCGCCGACGATGGTCGCGAGGTTGTCGTGGATCTCGGCGTGGCGCGCCGGGATGACCCAGTCGATGTTCACGCGGTGCAGGCTAGCCGGGAGCCGGCCCGCCTGAGCCGGCTCCCGCTGCCGCGCGCTCAGGCGGCGACCGGCGCCTCGCCCTTCGCGCTGAGCGCGACGTGGGCGCGGCTGTCCTTGCCCTTGATCAGGATCAGGGTGAGGACCAGCCCGAGCGCGGCGAACCCGGCGCCGCCGAGGAAGGCCGCCGAGAACCCGTCGACCAGGGCCTGGCCCTGCGCGGCGGGGTCGCCGCCGGCGTCGGCGATCGCGTCCTCGGTGGTCGAGTTGGCGATCGTCGCCAGCACGGCGAGGCCGAGGGCGCCGCCGATCTGCTGCGAGGTGTTGATCAGCCCGCTGGCGAGGCCCTGCTCGCGATCCTTGATCCCCGAGACCGCCGCGATCGTGGTCGGCACGAAGCTGAAGCCGAGGCCGATCGCGGCGAGCACCGAGGGGCCGAGGATGTCGGAGGTGAAGCTGCCGTCGACGCTGATCTGGCTGAACCACGCCAGGCCGATCGCGATCAACCCCATCCCGACGGCCAGCACCGGCTTGAAGCCGATCTTGGTCACGAGCTGAGAGGCGACGCCGGCCGAGACGATGATCGCGATCGACAGCGGCAGGTAGGCGAGCCCGGCCTCGATCGCGCTGTAGTCCAGCACCTGCTGCATGTAGAGCGTGATGAAGAAGAACATCGAGAAGAGCGCCGCGCCGACCAGCAGGCCGACGACGTTGGCGCCGGTCAGGGTCCGGATCCGGAAGATGCCGAACGGGACCAGCGGCGCCTTCGAACGCAGCTCGATCGCGGTGAAGATCGCGAACAGGGCCGCCGAGACGCCGAGCAGGCGCGATCGTCTGGGTCGAGCCCCAGCCCGCCTCGGCCGCATCGACCAAGGTGTAGACGAGGAGCGACAGGGCCGGCGGTGACGGTGACGGCGCCCGCGACGTCGAAGGTGCGGGTCTGGCCCTCGGAACGGCTCTCGCCGATCAGCCTCGGGGTCAGCGCCAGCACGAACAGGGCGACCGGGACGTTGACCCACAGGACCCACTCCCACCCGAGCCCATCGGTGAGGAAGCCGCCGAGCAGGACGCCCACGGCACCACCGGAACCGGCGACCGCGCCCCACGCGCCGAGCGCCTTGTTGCGCTCGGAGCCGTCGGTGAACAGGGTGGCGACGATGGACAGAGCCGCGGGAGAGATGATCGCGGCGCCGAGGCCCTGGGCCGCGCGCGCGGCGATCAGCTGGCCCTCGGTCGAGGCGAAGCCGGCGGCGAGCGAGGCGACCGCGATCACGATCAGGCCCGCCATGAACACGCGGCGGCGCCCGAGCAGGTCCGCCATGCGCCCACCGAGCAGCAGGAAGCCGCCGAAGGTGAGGACGTAGCCGTTGATCACCCAGGAGAGGTTCTCCTGAGAGAACTGGAGCTCCTCGCCGATCGTCGGCAGCGCGATGTTGACGATGGACGCGTCGAGGACGACCATGAACTGGGTCATGCACAGAAGGGCCAACGCCCACCAGCGCTTGTCGCGGTACTCGGATTCGGTCGTCATCTGAAAATCCTCCTGTGCATTCGTTACGAAGTTCGTGACATAATCGGAAGCTGAGTTCCGGTTTCGGTTGTAGACTATACGGAACTGGAGTTCCGGTTGCGTGATGGCCCCCACAGATACCAAAACCCCGATCGCGAAGCCCGGCGCCGCCGGGGTTCGCGTGCTGCGCGCGGACGCGCAGCGAAACCGCGACGCGGTCCTCGAAGCCGCCCGAAAGCTCTTCGCCGAGCACGGCAACGACGCCCAGATGGACGACGTCGCGCGCAAGGCCGGCGTCGGCGTCGGGACCGTGTACCGCCACTTCCCCACCAAGGACGACCTGCTCCAGGCGCTGATCGAAAAGCGCTTCGAAGCACTCGCCGCGCGTGCAGCCCAGGCCGTCGCCGAGGCCCGCGAGGGCGACGCCTGGAACGCCTTCCGCGACTACATCCTCTGGGCCGCCGACCTTCAATCGCACGACCGCGCACTTTCGCAGGCGATGGCGGCCCGCTCCGAGAAGATGGCCTGCGCCGCCGAGGACTCCGGCCTCGTCGACGAGTGCAACGTCCTGATCGACGTCTGCAAGCGCGCGGGAGTGCTGCGCAAGGACTTCGAGATGGAGGACATCCCCGCGATGGTCTGCTCGGTCGGCGCTGTGGCGATGGCCGCGAGCGAGAAGCCGCGGATGCGCTGGGACCGCGTCGTCGCGATCTGGCTCGATGGCGTCCGCGCCCCGGCGGCGAGCAAGCTGCCGCCGATCCCGGACTGATTCAGCCGGCCTCCGCCCCGCCCTCGCGCCCGGCGAACTCGAGGATCAGCTTCGCGCAGAGCTCGGGGTCGTCCCACATCGCGAGGTGGCCGAGGCCGGGCAGCATGTGGAGCTCGGCACCGGGGATCGCTTCGGCGACGCGGCGGGCCTGTCGCGGGAGCAGGACCATGTCGCGGGTGCCCCAGAGGATCTGGACCGGGGAGCGGATCTCGGCGAGCGTCGGGCCCGCGAGCTCGATGCGGCCGTAGTGCTCGAACAGCGACTCGTTGGCCTCGTCGAAAGCTGGAGCAGTCGGCCAGGCGTTCGCCCGCCGCGACCAGCGCGTCGGTGTCGGGCTTGGTCGGGTGGCCGTACTGCGAGTAGAGAATCGGCCGAAGCGCCTTGATGTCCAGCAGCTTTCGGGCCTGCTCCCCGCGGGTGCGGCGCGCACTGTCGCGCAGGAGCGCGATATGGCGCTTGGAGAACGCCGGCTCGAAGCTCCCCTTCGCCCCGCACGCGGGCGCGATCGCGGTCGTGCTGATCCCGCGGCCGCGACGCGCGAGCTCAAGCGACGATCGCCCCTCCCATCGAGGAACCGACCAGGTGTGGCGGTCTCGAGGCCCTCGTCGTCCATCCACCCTTCGACCGCGCGTCGCCAGGTTGGGGACCGAGGGGATGTCGCCGTCGGGCAGCGGCGGCGCGGCGCCGAAGCCGGGCAGGTCGCGGACGATGACGCGGCCGTGCGGCTCGAGCAGTGGCGTCAGCGGGTCCCAGTTCTCCTTGCTGGCGCCGATGCCGTGCACCAGGACGAAGTCCATCGCGGAGTCCCCGGCTCAGGCCCGGCGCAGCTCGTGCGAGCGGCGGGCGCGGAGGCGGTCGAAGCGGTCGCGTCGGCGGCCGGCGCGGCGCTCGGCCTTGAGGGTGCGCAGGTAGGGGTGGAAGTCGACCTGGATCGTGTGGCGCTTCGAGCTCACGTAGCGCTTCGCCATCCGGCGGTTCTCGCGGCGCATCGTCCGGCGCATCTCGTGCGGGCCCGGCAGCGAGACCTCGCCCTCGAGGATGTCGGCGACCCATTCCGACTGGGCCTCGGACAGCGGCATGATCGCCCCGAGCGGCTGGATGAAGCCGATGAAGTAGAGGCCGGGATGGTCGGGGTCGACGACGCGGCGGTAGAGGTCGAGCCTGTTCTCGGGCGCCTCGACGAACTCGGGGTCGAAGAAGGGGAACGTGATCTTGTAGCCCGTGCAGTAGACGACGAGGTCGATCTCCTCCGAGGACCCGTCGGCGAAGTGGACGGTGCCGCCGTCGAAGCTCGAGATGTTCGGCTTGATCGCGATGTCGCCGTGGCCGATCCGCGGGAGCAGGTCGGATGAGACGGTCGGGTGGGCCTCGAGCAGCTTGTGGTCGGGCTCGGGCAGCCCGTAGGCGGTCGGCATCCCCGCGGCGGCCTTGAGCGCCTGCTTGTAGAGGATGCGCTGGAGCGAGAGAGGCAGGCGGGTCAGCTGCGGCGAGCCCGCCTCGTCCGAGGGCCGGCCCCGCACGTACTTGGGGATGATGTAGGCGCTTCGGCGCATCGCGAGGAACGTCTTGTCGGCGATCCGCGAGCTCTCGACGGCGATGTCGGTGGCCGAGTTCCCGATCCCGAGCACCAGCACGTTCTTGCCGACCAGCACGTCGTGCTCTCGGTAGTTGTGCACGTGGATCTGCTCGCCGGTGAACGTGTCCTGGCCGGGAAAGGCCGGCTCGGGCCAGCGCGCGTCCCAGTGGTGGCCGTTGGCGACGAGCACGTTCGAGAAGTGCGTCGTGCCCTCGTTGCCGTCGGCCTCGCGCCAGCTGACGTCGTAGCCGCCCCCCGCGCCGTTGCCGCGGCCAGCCGGGCGGACGTCGGTGACCTCGGTGTTGAAGCGGATGCTCTCGCGGAAGCCGAAGTGGTCGACGTAGTCGTCGAAGTACTTCGCGATCTGCCAGTGGCTCGGGTAGTCGGGGTAGTCCTCGGGCATCGGGTAGGTCGCGTAGGCCATCAGCCCCCGCGAGGTGTTGATGTGAAGCGAGCGGTACGCCGACGACATCCCGTTGTCGTTCTCGTAGCGCCAGTTGCCGCCGACGCCCGAGCCCTTCTCGAAGCACTCGAACTCGATGCCGCGCGCGTTGAGCACCTGGCAGGCGGCGATCCCCGAGGACCCCGCACCGATCACGCAGACTGGACTGGCCACCCAGCCAGCTTATGTCGTGGCGCCTGCCGCCGACTTGAGAGGCAGGATGGACCCGATGATCGCCCGCCGCCTGACGTTGCTCGCCGCCGTGGCGATGCTCGCCGTCGCGGGATGCGGCGACGACGACTCGGGTGACTCGCCGTCGAACGCCGGCAACGAGGAGCTGTTGACGACGGATGGCTTCCAGGCCGCCTACGACGCGGTCGGCGAGGAGGTCGGCAGCGACGATGAGCTGGTCAGCGTTCAGATCGCCGAGACCGGTGCGACGTTCACGGTCGGGGGCTCCGAGCCACGCGGCTTCACCTACACCGGGGGCGAGCTGATCGAGGGCGAGTTCCAGGTGATCGGCCCAGCGCAGGGAAGCGGCGGCGGCTTCCCGTTCACCGACCTCGATCCCGGCGCGATCGACGAGATCATCGCGGGCGTCACGGCCGAGGGCGCGCAGGAGGTGACGACGATGACCCTGGAGGCCGGCTCGCCTGGAACCACGTCCGGCGGGCTCGCCTGGACCATCACGGCTCTCGGCCCCGGCGGCCCGACCCTCGTCTTCACCGCTGCGCCCGACGGCACGGACGTGCAACCCGCTGACACCGGCGGAGCCGGCGCGCCGGACGCTCCCTGACCGTCGTCTTACGCCGCTCTCAGGAAATCGCGGCATCCTGAGGACCGCATGAGAACAGTCGCCATGAGGGAAGCCGCATGAAGATCCTGGTCGTCGACGACGAGCCGCAGCTGCGGCGGGCGCTCGAGCGCGCGCTGAAGCTCGAGGGCTACGAGGTCGAGCTCGCTGCCGACGGCGACGAGGCGCTCGCGGCCGTGGCGGCCTCTGGCCCCGACGCGATCGTGCTCGACGTGCTGATGCCGAAGCGCGACGGACTCGAGGTCTGCCGGGCGTTGCGGGCGGGCGACGACCACACCCCGGTCCTGATGCTGACCGCGCGCGACGCCGTCTCGGACCGCGTCGACGGGCTCGACGCCGGTGCCGACGACTACGTCGTGAAGCCGTTCGCGCTGCCGGAGCTGCTGGCGCGGATGCGGGCGCTGCTGCGCCGCGATGGGCTCACCGGCAACGGCGGGCCGCTCACCTACGACGACCTGACGCTCGACCCGTCGACGCGCGAGGTGCACCGCGGCGAGCGCGCCTTCGAGCTGACCAAGACCGAGTTCGCGCTGCTCGAGCACCTGATGCGCCACCCGCGCCAGGTGCTGACGCGATCGCAGATCTTCGAGGCCGTCTGGGGCTATGACTTCGGGCCGACGTCGAACTCGCTCGAGGTCTACATCGGCTACCTCCGCCGCAAGACCGAGGAGGGCGGCGAGCCGCGCCTGATCCAGACGGTGCGCGGCGTCGGCTACGCCCTGCGCGAGAAGTGACCCTGCGCCGGCGGCTGGCGCTGCTCTCGGCCGCAGCGGTCGCGCTCACGGTCGTCCTCGCTTCGGCGCTTGTCTACGTCCTCGTCCGCGACAGCCTGCGCGACAACGTCGACGACGACCTGCGAAGTCAGGTCGAGCGCGCGGAGTCGAGACTCGCCGAGTTCGAGCAGGGGCAGCCCGCCGGGACCGGCCTGCCCAGCGGGTTCCCGGGCGAGGGCGCGCCACCCGGCGAAGGCGCGGGCCCGCCGCCCGACGTGCTCACCCAGCCCGCCCCGGGCCCGGGCGACGCCGCCGCGATCGGGCAGTTCATCGACGCCGAGGGCGACGCCGTGCCGACACCCGGAACGACGGTGCAGATCCCCGTCTCGAACGAGGCTCGCGAGCTCGCGGCGAGCGGCGGCGACTCCCGCTTCGAGGACGCCGAGGTCGACGAGACCCCGCTCCGCGTCCTGACCCAGCCCCTGGCCGAGGGCGTCGCGATCCAGGTCGCCGCGTCGCTGGAGGAGACCGAGGACACGCTCTCGACCCTGGTGCTCATCCTCGTGCTCGTCTCGATCGGCGGCATCGCGCTCGCGGCGGCGCTGGGCCCGGTGGTCGCCCGCACGGCGCTGGCCCCAGCCGGCGAGGTCTCGGACGCGGCCCAGGAGGTCGCCCGAACGCGCGACCTCACGCGGCGCATCGAGGTCCGCGGCGACGACGAGCTCGGCCGGCTGAGCTCGTCGTTCAACGAGATGATGGCCGCGCTCGAACGCTCGGAGGCCTCGCAGCGCCGCCTCGTCGCCGACGCGTCGCACGAGCTGCGCACCCCGCTCGCCGTGCTGCGCACCAACATCGAGACGCTCGACCGGGTGCACGACATGACCGACGACGAGCGCGGGCGCCTGATCGAGGACGTGACCGACGAGCTCGAGGAGCTGACCGCGCTCGTCTCGGACGTCGTCGAGCTGGCGCGAGAGCCCGGTGCTGAGGCGATGGTCATCCAGGACGTCGCGATGGACGAGCTCACCCGCGACGCCGTCGAGCGCGCGCGCCGGCGCTTTCGCGAGCTCACCTTCGACGAGAGCGTCTCCCCCGGCCTCGTCACCGGCGATCCCCAGAGGCTCGGCCGCGCGATCTCGAACCTGCTCGACAACGCGGCCAAGTGGAGCCCCGAGGGCGGCACGGTCGAGGTTGAGTCCGCCGGAGGCCGCGTCTCGGTCCGCGACCACGGCCCCGGGTTCGCGCCCGCCGACCTGCCCAAGGTCTTCGACCGCTTCTGGCGCTCGGACGAGGCTCGCGGCAAGCACGGCTCAGGCCTCGGCCTCGCGATCGTCCAGCGCGTCGCCGAGGAGCACGGCGGCTCGGCCAGCGCCGCCAACGCCGAAGGCGGCGGCGCCGTGGTCACGATCGACGTTCCGGAAGCGCCCGAGCCTCAAGACCTTTCTTAGCCGAGCCTCAGCGTCCTCTC
The DNA here is from genome assembly GCA_963820665.1 of uncultured Solirubrobacterales bacterium. Classification (GTDB taxonomy): domain Bacteria; phylum Actinomycetota; class Thermoleophilia; order Solirubrobacterales; family 70-9; genus CAVUAT01. The sequence continues at coordinate 29,488 of CAWGAL010000005.1, forward strand.
AGCTTCGGCTGGCTGAATGGCCTCGATCCCGGTGAGACCGGGTAACGAGCGAGAGGAGCAGCAGATGCTCAGCAAGATGTTCGGATCGGCGAAGCGCAAGGTGGGGCCCGTGGGACTCTCCCTAGTCGCGGCGGCACTCACGGCGACCGCCTTCGCGGCCGTCTCGGTCGCGGCGAAGGACGACAACGGGAACAAAAACAAGTCACGCGGCGATGTGCTGCGAGCCGCGCCCGGCCCAGGCGGCCCCGGCGGCCCGGAGATGTTCCGCGAGGAACTCAGCGACGAGGACCGCCAAGCGCTCGAGAAGTTCAAGCAGTGCATGGAGGACAACGGCGCGCCGGCTCCCCCCGAGCCGGGTGAGCGCTCCGAGGGCGACGGTCCGCCCGAGCCCCCGAGCGAGGCCGATCGCGCCAAGATCGAGAAGGCCCTAGAGGCCTGCGAAGACAAGCTGCCCGAGGGCGCCCGCGCCTTCGGCGGACCGGGCGGGCCCGGATGCGGGCCGCCCCCTGGAGCCGGCGACAGCGCCACCCTCCCGGCGCCTCCCAGCTCCCCCCAGGGCCAGCAGTCAGCGCCCCAAAGCTCCGGCGCGGCTTAACACACACCGCCGCCTCCTCAGCTTCGCTTCCGGGGCGGCGGCTCGCGACGCGATCGCGGGGGATGCTAAGGACAGTCACGGGGGCTCAAGCGAACACGCTTGGGCCTCCGTTGCTTACGTGTAGAGCCCGACAGAGTCGAGCGCCGCGGAGATGTCGGAGTGGATCGCGATGCGGGCCACCTTGCGGTCTCGCTGCTCGAGCACGTGGGCCATGGGGACGTCAAGCTCGGCGCCGCCGTCGGCCTCCTTCACGTGCATGCGGCCGAGGACGACCCAGCGGTCCGAGCCGGCGGCGCGGATCCCGACGGGCTGGAAGCGCTCCTCGTCGTAGAGCTTCCCCATCTCCTTGCGCCAGGTGGCGAAGCCCTTGACGCCCTTGTAGGAGCGGCCGTCGAGGAAGAAGCTGTGGATCTCGATCTCGAACTTCGAGTGCACGATCGCCGAGACGGCTTCGGGGTCCTCGCTCTCGAACTCGCCGTAGACCCGGCGGATCGCCTCCAGGGTGGAGCCCTGATCGGCCTCTTCCATCGCCGCGTTGAACTGGCGTTCGACCTCTTCGACGTTCGGGGCTGCCATCAGGCGAGCAGTATCGCCGAAGAGGCCCGCCGGGCGACGCGTGAGTCAGGCTCAACGCGGCCCACTTTTCGGTGACCGAAGCCGCGTTTTCGAAGTTGTGGGGCGGGGAGACCTCCCTAAGCAACCGACTTCGACGATTCAAGGAGGAAGGGATGGCGAAGCAGGCCAAGGACGTGATGACGAGCCCGTGCGAGTGCATCGGCGAGAGCAAGACCGTCGCCGACGCGGCGAAGAAGCTGAGTGAGCTCGGCGTGGGATCGATGCCGATCTGCGGCGACGACGACCGCCTCAAGGGAATGCTGACCGACCGCGACATCGTCGTTCGCGTGGTCGCCGAGGGCCGCGATGCGGCCGACGTCCAGGTGTCGGAGCTTGCCCAGGGCAAGCCCGTGACGATCGGCGCCGACGATTCGATCGAGGACGCGCTCTCGGTCATGTCCGAGCACAAGATCCGCCGCCTGCCGGTGATCGACGGGCACGACCTCGTCGGAATCGTCAGCCAAGCCGATATCGCGACCGACCTCGGCGAGAGCGAGACGGCGAACCTGGTCGAGGCGATCTCGGCTGCGCCAGCCTCTCAACACTGACCAAACACTGAAAAACCATCCTGTAGCGCTCCTGTCCTAGGCTACGCGTGGATGGAGATGAAGGAACAGGGGACGAGTGACTTCGAGCTCAGAGTGGAGGCGGTCGACGGCGCCTCCGTTCTTCACGTGAAAGGGGAGGTCGACCTCTCGACGCACGAGCACCTGAGCGATGAGCTGACCTCGCTGGCGAGCGAAGACCGCCCAATCGTGGTCGAGCTCTCGGAGTGCGACTTCATCGACTCGAGCGGGATCCGCGCCCTGCTCGTCGGAGGCCGGGCGGTCGCCGAGAGCGACGCGGGCGCCGACAGGCTGGTCCTGGCGGGTGCGGTCCCCCAGGTCAGCCGCATCCTCGAGATGACCGGGGTCGGCGACGCGCTGCCGATGTATCCCGGGCTCGACGAGGCGCTCGCGGCGCTTGGCGCCCCCGGCGCCGATTAGTCTCGCCGCATAGCCGCGGCTGAATCCAAGCAACGCCGGGGGCCCCTGGCCTGGTTCGGCCCCGAGGGCGCCCGCACGGGAAGGGCACTCGCCCGGCGCACGCGCCTGCTGCTGACGCTCGCGATCGTCATTTCGAACCTCGCCGGCGCGGTGATCGTGTTCGTGTTCGCGAACTTCGTGATCCCGACACCAGAGCTGCCCGACCAGGACGAGGTTCGCCTCCTCAACCTGATCAGCTTCAGCGCGTACGTCGGGGTCGCGATCGTCGTCGGCTACTTCTGGGGCTCGAAGCGGATGCGTGTGATCCGCGCGTTTCTCTCCGAGGAGCGCGACCCCACGCGCGCTCGAGCGCCGCGGCGCGCTGCTCGGCCCGGTGCGCCTCGCCTACGTGAGCGCGGTGCTGTGGCTCGGCGCCGTCGTCGTCTTCGGCGTGCTGAACGCGGCCTACGACTCCCAGCTCGGCCTCGCGGTCGCGATCACGATCGCGCTCGGCGGGATCACGACGACGGCCATCACCTACCTGCTCTCCGAGCGCGTGCTGCGCGCCGCCACAGCGAGGGCGATGATGTCGCGCCCGCCGAAGCGCCCGGTCGTCCCCGGAGTCGGTCTCGCGCAGCGTGATCGCGTGGGGCCTCGGCACCGGGGTGCCGCTGGTGGGGATGCTGATCGTCGGCGATCTACACGGTCACCGGCGAGGACATCGACGAGCAGGAGCTCGCTCAGACCGTGCTCGCCCTCGGCGGGGTGGCGCTCGTCGTCGGGCTGTTCGCGGTGATCCTCGCCGCCCGCGCGTCGGCCGACCCGATCACCTCGGTGCGCCAGGCGATCAACGACGTCGAGCAGGGCGACCTCGACGTCGAGGTCCCCGTCTACGACGCCTCGGAGCTCGGCCTGCTCCAGGCCGGCTTCAACCGGATGGTCGGCGGGCTGCGCGAGCGCGAGCGCATCCGCGAGGTCTTCGGCACCTACGTCGACCGCGACGTGGCAGAGCACATCCTCGAGGAGGGCACGGCGATGGAGGGCGAGGAGGTCGAGGTGACGCTGATGTTCCTCGACGTGCGCGACTTCACCGGCTTCGCCGAGCGAGCGCCGGCGCGCGAGGTCGTCGCGACGCTGAACCGGCTGTTCGAGCGGGCCGTCCCGATCATCCGCGAGCACCACGGCCACGTCGACAAGTTCGTCGGCGACGGGCTGCTCGCCGTGTTCGGCGCTCCGCGTCGCGACCGCGACCACGCCGAGCAGGCGATGGGCGCGGCGCTCGCGATCGCTGCTGCGGTGGCCGAGGAGTTCGAGGGCGAGCTCGAGATCGGGATCGGGGTCAACTCGGGCATCCGTCGTCGCGGGGAGCATCGGCGGCGCCGGCCGGCTCGAGTTCAGCGTGATCGGTGACGCCGTGAACGTCGCCGCCCGGATCGAGGCCGCGACGCGTGAGACAGGCGACACGATCCTGCTGAGCGAACAGACCCGGGCGCTGCTCGACGGCACCTACGAGCTGAAGCCGCGCACCGACATCGAGCTCAAGGGCAAGAGCGAGCCCGTCACGCTCTATACCCCCTAGGGGTATCCTGATAGGATCGCCTCGAATGGAAGCCTCCGCCCACAGCCACGAGCACCACGAGATGCCGACCGAGGGCGCGCGCGCTCACCGTTGTCGCGATCAGCGCCACCCTCCACTGCCTCACCGGCTGCGCGATCGGCGAGATCCGCGGGATGGTGATCGGCACAGCGCTCGGCTTCTCGGACCTCGAGACGATCGCGCTCGCCGTCGCGCTCGCCTTCCTCTTCGGCTACATGCTCACCAGCCTGCCGCTGCTGCGGGCGGGCCTCGCGCTCGGCGCGGTGATCCCGATCGCCCTCGCCTCGGACACGCTCAGCATCGCGACGATGGAGGTCGTCGACAACGCGATCATGCTCGCGATCCCCGGCGCGATGGAGGCCGGGCTCGACAACACGCTCTTCTGGGCGAGCCTCTCGGTCGCCCTCGTCATCGCCGGCGACGATCGCCGTGCCGGTCAACCGCTGGCTGATCGGCCGCGGCAAGGGCCACGCCGCGGTGCACGAGACCGGGCATCCACGGAGGCCCCGACCCGAAGCTCGTCGGAGCGGTCGCGGCGGTCGCGTTCGTCTTCGGCTCGACGGTCCTGCTCGCCGAGCTGCTCGGCTAGCCGCCCCGGCCCCAGACCTTCGCGTTCAGGTCACGCTTGTCGGTGAGGCGGCCGATCGGCGTCGGCACCTTACCGGCCATGCGCCAGATCAGGGCCTGCAGCCACGGGATCGGGATCCCCTGCTCCTTACGCGTCGTCGTCCCCTCGTGCACGACGTCCATCGTCACGACCGCGTCTCGCCGGATGATGAAGCCCTTCGGCGGGTGCACCGACACGACGTGGACCGAGTCCGGGTTGCGGCGCATGAGCTGGACCCAGTCCCACACCGCCTTGCCGAGCTCGAGCCACTGGGTCACCCAGGCCACCCAGAACCCGAGCGCGCCGCAACCGATGATCACCAGCAGGCCGAGCAGCTCGCTGTCCTGCCAGTAGAGGACGCCGCCGCCGATCAGGCCGGCGAGCGCGATCAGGATCCCGGAGATCGTCCCCATCAGGGGACGACTCTAGGCGCTAGAAGCCGTCGGGATGCCGGGCGGTGAAGCCCGACGAGGAGCGCATCGCCGTGGACCAGCGCGGCCCGTTGCCGCCCGTCATCGAGGTGTCGAAGCGCAGGCCCGCGACGACCATGTAGGCGTGGCCGTAGTTGGCGTAGACCGTGATCCAGCTGCCGCCGCCGGGCGAGCCCCAGGCGGTGAAGCCGCCGGAGTCGAGCGGGCTCGAGATCAGCCCGCCGCCGTGCAGGGCGTAGCTGACGGCGCCCGAGCAGTCATAGCCCGAGTCCTCGAAGGAGCCGTGGCCGCCTCCCCAGACGTAGGGCGTCTCGTTGATGCGGTTGGCGGCCTCGATGACCGCCTTGACGACGAGCGGAGCGCCCGCGGGGGCGACGGCCTCGCCGTCGATCAGCGCGGCGCGCTCGCCGGGGCCGGGGATCGAGGTGCCGAGGTCCTTCTCGAGAGTGGACTCGCGCGCCTGCAGGGCCTCGAGGGAGGCCTGGCGCTCGGAGCGCATCGCGACGAGCTGTGAGTGCTGCGCCGCGATCTCGCTCTGGGCCTGCGCGAGCTCGGCGCGGCGCGCGGCGACCTCGTCGCGGGTGACCTTGATCCGCTCCTGGACCTCCTTGAGCTTGGCGACACCCTCCTCGATCTCGTCGCGCAGACCGCTGACCCGCTCGACGACGGCCTCGTCATAGGCCTGGATGCGGTCGAGGTACTCGGTCTCGCTCAGGACCTCCTCCCAGGTCGAGGAGTTGAGCACGACGCTGAGCGTGTCGGAGTCGTTCGACTTGTACATCTGGACGAGCAGCTCCTCGAGCGCGACCAGAGCGCGGTCGAGGCGGGCGCGGATCTCGGCCAGGTGCGCCTTCTCGGCGTTCAGCTCCTCGGTCGCGGCGTCGAGCTCGGCCTGGCGCTCGTCGAGCTCGGCCTGGACCGCGTCGGCCTTGCGGCGCAGCTCGGACTCGGCGGCGATCACGGAGTTGATCTCGGCGTTCTGCGCGTCGATCGTCGCCTGCAGGTCGCCCTGCTGGTCGACGTTCGACTCGAGCTCGTCCATCTTTCCCTCGAGCTCCGAGGTCGCCTCCTGTGCGGGGGCGCCGGCGCTCACCGCGAGGGCGCTGACCCCGCCCAAAACGAGCAGGGCGAAGCCGAGCGCGAGCCGGCGGGCGCGGAAGTTGGGTGCGTCAGATGTGGGCGGTCGAGGCTGCATGAATGCGACCCGATTTCAAGTCGGGCAGCCTGGTCAGGCTACAGAGTTGCTGCGAATGTGAGGACTCCTTAACACAATTCTGCAACGCGTCTTGCGCCAGGCAGGAATCGAGCGCTCGGGAGCGACTCCCGAGGTAGTCGCTTCGTTCAAAGCGGCGCCAGGAGATCCCGGCCGTTCGCGCTGCTACTCGGGGAGCGTCTCGCCCGAGCCGCCCAGCTCTTCGGGGAAGTCCTTGAGTTTGGGCAGGCCATCTTTCATGGGCAGCACTGTCGACCCGTAGTTGACGTGCACCCCGGGTTCAAACGGAAATTCAGGGATCGTCGCCGCGTAGACGTCGACCAGACCCCACTGCGGGTGCCGGGTCACCAGATGGCCGCCGCAGGCCTTGCACCACTGCCGGTAGCTCCGCTCGTGCTTGTTGTACTCGCCGATCTGGTCTTCTCCCTGGGTCACCTTGACCGCCTCGGACTTCCAGAGCGTGAACGCGTTGACGGGGCCCGCGGACCAGCTCCTGCACGCGGCGCAATGGCAGTAGCCAGCGCCCTCAGGATCGCCCGTGACTTCAATCGTGACGGCGCCGCAGTAGCACTGCCCTTTGAAGGTCTTTTCATCCTGGCTCATGAGTTCTCCGTTCGCTCGAGGTCTCGCCGTGACATAGCCCAGGCAGTATCCCGCTCAAAGGGGCGCTTCCCATGCAAAGCGGCGGTGTGGAAACAGCGCGCCGCTACGCCGACGATCACGTGGGCTTCTTCTTGTTCTTCCCCGCGCCCTTGCGGTTGCGCTGACAGCGCTTCGAGCCCTTGCAGGGCTTCGGGTCGCCGAAGGCCTTGTAGCGCAGGAACGGCGTCACCGTCTTGAAGAAGGCGTTCTGGCCGGGCGCGGCGAGCAACGGATCGAGGTGGGACTGCTCGGGGTCCGCGTTGATCAGCCTCGACTCCTTGCGCGTGGTCCGGGCCGTGTCGATGAACGCGTTGGCGCCCTTCAGCACGCGGCCGCTCGTGAGGTCGGTCTGGATCGCGTACAGCGGCACGTCCACCTTCGGCTGGTGCAGGAGCCGCAGGCCGAGATAGTCGGCGACGTCGTTCTGGACCAGGGCGTTGGCGCCGTTGGTGTCGATCGTCAGCTTGCGCGGGAAGTACCACTCGATCGCCGTTGGCGGGCTCCTGGCCGAAGCCGGCCGCGAGGCGCTCGACCGGGGTGATCCCGCCGGGGATGAAGTCGCGCAGCGGACCCGACGTGCGCGACGCTGCCGCTGTTGATGTGCAGCAGCGACAGGGCGTTCGGCGAGGTGTCGCGGTCGAACGCGTTGCCGAGGAGCGCGCGGTTGGTGACCGGGAAGGGCGGGTTGAACGCCGGCGGCAGCAGGGCGAACGACTGGACGCCCGCCGCTGAGCCGGTCGGGTCCTTGAGCGCGTTGATCGCGCCGATCTCGCCGAAGAGCCCGGCGACCTCGGGGATACCGATGCCGAGGAGGTCCGAGAACGGCGTCGCCGCTCGACAGGGTGCCGACCGCCTGCTGGGCCTCGGCGAGCGTGAAAGGGTCGAAGCTGCCCAGCAGGCCGCCGTCGATCAGGACCATGCCGTCGATGTCCTTGTAGCCGGGGGTGCCGTTGAAGTCCCATGAGGCGTAGGCGGTCGTCAGCGAGGCGCCGAGCGAGTGACCGCCGAGCACGACCTTGCGCTTGCCCTTCGCTCGCAGCCTGCAGCACCACGGCGCGCGCATCGTCGAGGGCGACCTTCATCCCCCAGTCGCGGACGAACGGGAAGTCCTCGGGGCCGCGCAGGAAGTCGAAGTGGTCGGTCGGGCCGCCGCCGTCGAGCCACCCGAGGTAGTAGTCGAACATGTACTGCAGGCTGACCTGCCCCTTGAGCGCCTGCTCGAACACGCCGCGCTCCTCGAGCGCCTGGCTGCGGCGGTCGATCGACCAGACCTGGAGGTCGGGGACGTGCTTGACGATGTAGCGAGCCGCCAGCGTGAAGTTGCCCGAGCCGCCCGAGGTACCGGGCATGAGGACGAGGACGCGCTTCGCCTTCGCGGGGCCGTACTTGTCGACGAAGACCTGGTTGTACTGCGCCGGGCCCGGACCGGCCGGAGTCGGCACGGTGACGCGCGTCTCGCGGGCTGCGGCCGGCGCGGCGGCGGTCAGCGCGGCCACGGCGGCGAGCGCGATCGACAGAACGATCCTGCGGCGACTGCTGGTCATCAAAGCTCTCTCCTGCCTGGCTAGCTGGCCAAAGAGCGTAGCGGTAGCGGCGCGCTCGGCCGTACCTACTTTGAAGCGTTCGCCGCCCCGAGAGCCGCGAGTTGATCGGCGCCCCCCATCAGTGCTTGCTGGAGCTCCGCCTCGAGCGCAAGGCCCTCCGCGGGCGTGGCGTGCCAGCCCTCGTTCCAGAGGCGCTTCGCGGAGCGGATCGCCGACGGGGACGCGGCCGCGATCTGGCTGGCGAGCGCGCTGGCCTCGGCGAGCGGGTCGTCGGCGACGCGGGTGACGAGCCCGAGCGAGAGGGCCTCGTCGGCCTCGACCACCCGCCCGGTGTACGTGAGCTCGCGGGCGACGTCGTCGCGGACCAGGCGCGGCAGCGTCTGGCTCAGGCTCATGTCGGGGATCAGGCCGTAGCGGATCTCCATCACCGACATCCGGGTTCCGGGCGCGGCGATCCTGATGTCGGCGCCGAGCGCGATCTGAAAGCCGCCGCCGAGGCAGTTGCCCTGCAGGGCGGCGATCACGGGCACCGGCAGCTCGCGCCAGCCGTAGGCGACGCGCTGGGCGAAAGTTGGCGGGCGAGTCGTTCGAGGTCGCGAACGCGTCGCCGAACAAGTCGCCGCCCTCCTCATCCTCGGCGCCATCGGCGACATGAAGCTCTTGAAATCGAGCCCGGCGCAGAAGCTCGGGCCCTCGCCGGACAGGACCACGACGCGCGCGTCCTCGGCCTCGGCCAGCTCGTCGATCGCGGCGTTGAGCGACTCGAACATCGCCCAGTCGAGGCCGTTGTGCTTGTCGCCGCGGGTCATCCGCACCGAGGCGACGCCGTCGGCGGTGTCGATCCGCACGCGATCTGGCCGGGGTGCCATCGCCAGGCAGCGTATTGGCTAGCGGACCGGGTGGCGGTGCGAGCGGCGACGTCTTCGCGGCATCTCGCGCGGGCGGAGCAGCGACGGGCAGGAGCGCAGTCCCGCGCACGCCGGCCGACGACGGCAGTGACGCCTCAGCTCTTCGCCCTCCGGCTCACCATGGAGAAGCGAACCTAGCTCTCGCCGCGGACGGCGTTCGCCGCGGCCGCCCGGGCACCGCCCTTGCGAGACTTGCGCCGTGCGCGTCCACTTCATCCGCCACGGCGAGTCAGCCTCGAACGCCGCCCCCGGGGCGATGGCGCTGCCCGACGACGCAGGGCGACCGGCTGACCGAGCTGGGCTGGCGCCAGGCGCGCGAGGCCGGGCAAGCACCTGGGCGAGCTCGGCGCCACGCGGATCCTGACGAGCGCGCTGCGCCGAGCGCGCGAGACGGCCGAGGCCCTGGCCGAGACGCTCGAGCTTCCGATCGAGGTGCTCGAGCCCCTGCACGAGCTGCGCGAGTCGGACGGCTACGGCGAGCTCGGCCTCGAGGAGCAGCGCCTGCGCCGCTGGTCGGTCTGGATGGCCGAGCACGGCGACGACCCCGACCACTCCTACCGCGGCGGCGAGTCCTTCAACGACGTGATCGCCCGCGTGGTCGCCGTCCAGCGCGCGATCGAGGACGCCGGCGACGAGCACGTCCTCGCCGTCAGCCACGGCATCTTCCTGCGCTTCTTCCTGATGCACTGCAGTGCTCGCCGACGAGTTCCGCCCCTCCCAGGCCCAGCGCCTGTGGCAGCTCGGCTCGATCAACTGCGGCCTCACGCACCTTCGAGCACGGGGAGTCGGTGCTCGAGTCGGGCTACGCGGTCGCGCCGTGGCGGCTCGTCACGTGGATGGCGCGCCCGTGGGATCCCGCATAGCCGTCGGCCAGCGCCTGCTCGGGGTCGGCTGGGCCCGTGACGGTCGGGTCGCTCGCCGAGAGCTGGTAGGGGAGGTTGAACTCGCAGCCTTCGGGGGCCGCGACGGGGCCCTCGAGCAGGGGGTCCTCGGTCTCCTTCATCCAGCGTTCGAGGCGCTGGCGCATCTCGGTCGAGGACCTCGGCGCGCGCGGGGTCGTCGACGAGGTTGCGCTCCTCGTGGGGGTCGAAGACGAGGTCGTAGAGCTGCTCGGGCTCGACGAGCTGGTCGCCCCAGCCCGCCTCGACGAAGACGTCCTTGGTCGGCCGAGTCGTCGCAGTTCGCGAGCGCGGTGTAGGGGTAGCTGCCGAAGCGCCGGATGTACTTCCAGCGCTCGGTGCGGACGGCGCGCTGGGGCTCGTAGGCGGCGTGGTAGGTGAACTCGGTGAAGACCTGGTCGTGCAGGCGGTCGACCTCGCCCGGATCAGCGGCATCAGCGAGTGACCCCTGAGCGAAGTCGGGCGTCTCGACGCCGGCGAGCTCGCAGAGCGTCGGGTAGACGTCGAGCTGGCTGACCATCTGGTCGATAGACCTTGCCGCCGGTGAAGCCGCCGGGCCCGCGCATCAGCATCATCACCCCGGTGCCGCGGTCGAAGAGCGTCGCCTTCGCCATCGGGAACGCGAGGCCGTGGTCGGTGGTGCAGATGATCAGCGTGTTCTCGTTCAGGCCGAGGTGGTGCAGGCCGTTCAGCACCGCGCCGATCCCCTGGTCGAGCGAGCGGGCGCTCGCCTTGAACGCGGCCATGTCGGCGCGGGTCGCGCGCGTCGTCGGGCAGGTTCGGCGGGCGGCAGCGAGTAGAGCGAGTCGCGCACCGAGGTCGGGCGGCGAAGTCGCGGTGGGTCTCGAAGAAGCCGACCGACATGAAGAAGGGCTCGGTCGGTGTCGCCGAGCGCGTCGATCGCGGTCGGGGCGACCTCCTTGGCGTGGTTGGTGTCGACCTCGATGACCTCGTCGTAGCCGATCACGCCGGGGTCGCGCGAGATGTGCTGCTCGCCGATCAGCGATCGAGCGGTAGCCGGCCTCGCGCAGCGGGTGGACGATGTGCTCGCCGTAGTCGTTCAGCTCCCAGCCGCGGTGGGCGAGGCCGATCATCCCGTTGTTGTGGCAGTACTGGCCGGTCAGCAGCGACGCGCGGCTGCCCGAGCAGGTCGGCGCGGCGCAGAAGGCCTTGCGGAAGAGGACCCCCTGGTCGGCGAGCAGCTGGATGTTCGGCGTCGGGACCTGGTAGCCGTAGGGCTGGACGTAGCGCCCCGTGTCGTGCGAGTGGATGTAGAGGATGTTCGGTGGTTCGTGCGCCGGGTGGCGTCATACCGTCTCGGGCACGGCGGGAACCAGATCGAGCTCGGTTCCCAGGCGCAACTCGGCGTAGCGGCGGGCCCAGTCGTCGTTGATGCCGTCGGACTGCTTCTTCATGCGGGTCTCGAGCTTGATGCCGCCCTCGGGGGCGCTCGAGCCCGAGCTGGTCGAGCACGCTCTCGGTGCTGGCGACGTAGTCGGACGCGAAGTTCTCGTAGAGGACGAGCACGGGCCTGATCCTGACATGCTCGAAGAAGGCATCCCAGCGCGCCTCGTCGTGGAGCACGCGGCCGAGCAGGTGGTTGATCGCGCCGAAGTGAAAGCGCAGCGGGGCGCGGTGCTCGTCCATGAAGCTCTTGTAGGGAGGCGTGTCGGTGTCCTCGGGCCCGACCTCGTAGCTGCCGTCGTTCTGGGGCTCGTTCTGGCGCCAGGTCGCCGTCTGCACCGCCTTCCACAGCGAGATCGCCTGGCGCACCTTGTTGGCGCGGATCACGCGCACGAAGGTGACGTCGGGGAAGACCGCCGGCAGCAGCTCGTCGAGCGGCAGGTCGCGGTACTCGGGGACGTTTCGCACGAGGCTCACGAAGTCGCCGAAGTAGTTCCACATCATCTTCGCGCCGAAGACGCCGTTGTCGGTCGTGCCCTGCTCCATCGTCCAGTCGAGGTAGCGGTCGTAGGCGGTGCGGCTCCAGAGCGGGGAGCGCGGCTGCGGGTCGTTCGAGCGCGCGCGCTCGCCCAGGTGGCTGAGGATCGACGGGTCGTCGACGCCGTTGAAGTACTCGTGGGGCTCGCGCGGGCGACCGCTGTGCAGCAGCGCCTCGTAGTACTCCTCGGGGCGGCCGGCGACGCCGGTCTCCTTCAGGGCCTGGCAGACCAGCGTGCTGCCGCTTCGCTGGGTCGCGCAGACGAGATATGAGCGCTTGGGTTCGGTCACGGGCTGATTCCGAACCATGTTAGTAGAGAAAGTCGCCTATCAGCGGTGACACCGATGTAGATCATCGGGGTCGCTGTTACCCGGATTCTCCCCGGCTTAGCGCCGTTTCTTGCTGCGGTTCTGCGGCGGGAACTTCTCGCGCTCTTCCTTGGTCATCTTGCGGATCTTCAGGCTTCCGTCCGCAACCTGCTGTTTGACCGCCTCGAGCTTCTCCTTGCGGCGCTTCTCCTGCCGCTTCGCAGTCTCGCTGGGCTTGCGTTGTGCAGCCATGATCTCGGGAACCTATCGTGCCGATCGGCTCGAATTCAAACTCAGGGGTTGTCCGTGGCATCCAGGTGGTCGGGCTTGCCCCTCGGCACGCTGAACAGGGCGAATACGAAGCAGACGACCATGATGCCCGCCATCACGGTGAACACGGTCTCGGAGGACTGCGCGTACGCGGCCTGGATGTCCTCGAAGATGCTCTCGGCCTGCTTGCCGCCCGCCGACGAGAACGAGCTCGAGTCCCCTTCGCCGGCGCTGTTGACGGCGCTGGCGATCGAGTCGGCCTCGGACGTCGAGATGCCCTCCGCCTCCAGCTTGTCCTCGATGTTGGACGTGTTCTGCGAGATCAGCAGCGAGCCCAGGATCGCGAGCCCGAGGCTCGCGCCGAAGTTGCGGATCGTCTGCTCGATGCCCGTCGCCTCCCCGTAGCTCGTCGACGGCGCGCGGTTGAGGCCGTCGGTGCTGGCAGGGCTCAGGATCAGGCCCATCCCTGCACCGGTCAAGACCACGTAGTACCACTGCTCGTTGAAGTTCAGGTCGGTCAGCTGCTGCGCCCAGAGGTAGAAGCCCACGGCCGCCACGGCGCTGCCGAGGACCACGGGTTTCCTGACGCCTATCGAGTCGAGCATCTGCCCTCCCTTCTGGGAGGCGATCGCGAACCCGCCGAAGAACGTCAGCAGGTAAAGGCCCGCCTCGGACGCACTGTCGCCCAGGGCGAGCTGCGCGTACGTGCTCGCGAAGAAGAACATCGGCAGGAAGCACATGTTCATCAGGAAGAGGACGCCGTTGTCGGCCGCGAAGCCGCGGTCCCTGAAGATGTTCATGTCGATCAGCGGGCTCTCGGTGGTCCTCAGCTCGACACGAGCACGAAGCGCGATCAGGAGCAGCACGCCGACTCGCGATCGACCCGATGGTCCTCGGGTCGTCCCAGCCCCAGGTCGTGGACTGCTGCAGGCCGAGAACGGCGAGCGCCATGCCGCCCGTCACCAGCACCAGCCCGCGGTAGTCGATCGGCGCCGGGCGGGGATCGTTCGTGGGCTTCGCCATCCAGGTCAGGACCAGCGCGATGATCGCTATCGGGACGTTGACCCAGAAGATCGCTCGCCAGTCGATCTCGATCAGGTAGCCGCCGGCGAGCGGGCCGATCGCCGTCAAGCCGCCGGTGATCGCGAAGAAGATCGCCATCGCCTTGCCCCGCTGCCCGACGGGGAAGCTCGCGATCACGATCGCCAGGGCAGCCGGGAACAGGAGCGCGGCGCCGGCGCCCTCGATCACGCGGAAGGTGATGATCCACGCCTCGGCGAGGTCGCCCTCGGGCGTCGCCCCGCAGAGTGCGGAGGCCACCGTGAAGATGATCACGCCGATGATCAGCATCGTGCGGTGGCCGACGATGTCGGAGATCCGGCCGCCGAAGGCGAACAGGGCCGCGAGCGCGAGCAGGTAGCCGTTGACCACCCACTGCACGCCGGTCGATGAGAGGCCGAGGTCCTTCTGAAGCTCGGGAACCGCGATCGAGACGATCGTCTGGTCGATGAACGTCAGCCCGCAGGCGAAGATCATCGCCACGAGGACCAGCTTGCTGTTGCGGCCCGTGGTCGTTTCCCCGCTCACGGGCCGGGACCCTATACCCACGCCCGGCGTTGTGGGACTCTCATCCGGCTCTCATCTAGATGGGAAAGCGTGGTCGCATGCGGGTATTGGTCGTTGAGGACGAGGTGAAGATGTCGGCGCTCATCCGCCGTGGTTTGCGCGAGGAGGGGATGGCTGTGGACGTCGCCGAGCGCGGCGAGGACGCCCTGTGGATGGCGGGCTCGACCGAGTTCGACGCGATCGTGCTCGACGTGATGCTGCCGGGGATCGACGGCTTCGAGACCTGCAAGCGGCTGCGCGACGACGGGGTGTGGTCGCCGGTGCTGATGCTGACCGCCCGCGACGCAGTCGAGGACCGCGTGGCCGGCCTCGACGGCGGCGCCGATGACTACCTCGCGAAGCCCTTTTCCTTCGCCGAGCTGCTGGCGCGCCTGCGCGCGCTCGCCCGCCGCGGCCCGGTCGAGCGGCCGGTCGTGATCGAGGCCGGCGGACTGCGAATGGACCCCGCGACCCGGCAGGTGTGGCGCGGGGACGACCAGATCGCGCTCTCGACCAAGGAGTTCGCCCTGCTCGAGGCCTTCATGCGCCGGCCCGGCGAGGTCCTCTCCCGCTACCAGCTGCTCGAGCACGCCTGGGACTACGAATACGAGAACCGCTCGAACGTCGTCGACGTCTACGTGCGCTACCTCCGTCAGAAGATCGATCTCCCCTTCAAGACCGACACCATCGAGACCGTGCGCGGAGCCGGTTACCGGTTCCGCAAGGAGCCGGCCTGATGCGTCGTCGAGTCTCTCGATCCGCGCAAGGCTGACAGCCGCCTTCGCCGCCGCGATGATCGGAGTGCTGGTGCTGGCGGGCGCGTTCGTCTACCTGAAGGTGCGAAGCGACCTGACCGAGGCGCTCGAGGAGAGCCTCGGCTCGCGCGCCGACGACGTCGCCGCCCTGGTCTTCGGCCGCGGGCACCTCCACCCCGGACCTCGGCGGCGAGCGACTGGTGGACGGCGAGGACAGCTTCGCCCAGGTGTTCGGCCCCGGCGGCGAGGTGGTGGCGAGCACCCTCCCGGCGAGCAGCGGCGCCGCGATCACGCCCGCCGAGGCCCAGGCCGCGGCGGGTGGCGTCCCGCTCGTCAGCGAGCGCGACGTCCCGGGTATAGACGGCGAGGCGAAGCTGCTGGCGCGCTCTGTCGACACACCCGCAGGCGAATCCACGGTCGTAGTCGGCGCCACCACTCAGGACCGAAGCGAGGCCCTCGCCGGGCTCACCGGTGCGTTTGCGATCGGCGGGCCCGTCGCGATCCTGCTCGCGTCACTGCTCGGCTACCTGCTCGCCGGGCGGGCGCTGGCGCCGGTCGAGTCGATGCGCCGCCGCGCCGCGGGAATCACCCTGGAGCGAAGCGGCGAGCGCCTACCCCTCCCCACCGCCGACGACGAGCTGCACCGCCTCGGCGAGACGCTGAACGAGATGCTCGACCGGATCGAGGGCTCGCTCGAGCGCGAGCGCGTCTTCGTCGCCGACGCGAGCCACGAGTTGCGCACGCCGCTGGCGATCCTGCGGACCGAGCTCGAGCTGGCGCGGCGACCGGGCCGCTCGCCCGAGGAGCTGCGCGCGGCTCTGCAATCGACCGCCGAGGAGGTCGACCGACTGGCGCGGCTCGCCGAGGACCTGCTGGTGATCGCCCGCAGCGACCAGGGGCGCCTGCCGATCGCCCTCGAGGCCACCGAGCTCGAACCCCCTGCTCGAGCGTGTCCGCGACCGCTTCGCGCCGCAGGCCGCCGAGGCAGGGCGCGAGATCTCGGTCTCGGCTCCCTCGGGGTCCCAGGCCGAGCTCGACCCGATGCGCATCGAGCAGGCGCTCGGCAACCTCGTCGACAACTCCCTGCGCCACGGGGCCGGCGACGTTCGCCTCGCGGCGGACCAGAACGGGGGATCCATCGTGCTCGAGGTGAGCGATGGCGGCCCCGGCTTCCCCGACGGATTCCGAGACAGGGCATTCGAACGCTTCAGCCGCGCGGATGAGGGGCGTACGGGCGGCGGCGCCGGCCTCGGCCTGGCGATAGTCCGCGCCGTCGCGCAAGCCCACGGCGGCGACGCCGAGGCGGACGGAAGCACAGTGAAGCTGACGCTTCCTTCCTAAAGACGCTTCTCAGCTTCACCTAACGGCTGTCCAATCCCGCCCCTCCATTGTGGCTCGCGCAATGGCAAACCAACGAAAGGAGGCGGGTATGTCCCGCCGTAAGAAGATCATCGCAATCGGGGCCAGCGTGCTGGCGCTCGGGGCCGGAGGGGCCGCAGTCGCGAACGCGACCGGCGTCGTCGGCGAAGACGCAAACGAGACCGAGGCCCCGATCACGGGCTCGGCACTCGAGCAGGCAAGTGCCGCGGCGCTCGCCGAGACCGGCGAAGGCACCGTGTCCGACACGGAGGTCGGCGACGAGGAGTCCAAGTACGAGGTCGAGGTCACTCTCGACAACGGCGACGAGAGGGACGTCCAGCTGGACGAGAACTTCAACGTCGTCGGCGGCGAGACCGACAAGGCCGGCTCGCAAGAGCAGGGCGAGTAAGGCGATCCCCGCCTTCACACCCAGCTCTGACGGAAGGCCCGCTCAGGCGGGCCTTCCGCGTTGCCAGGCCTGTTCTCGGCCCTAATCCTCATCTCATCTACGGGCTTCAGCCTCCGTGCGACACTTCGAACGAAAGGAGGCGGGTATGTCCCGCCAGAAGAAGTTCATCGCCATCGGTGCCGGGGTACTGGCGCTCGTGGCCGGAGGGGCCGCGGTCGCCAACGCGACCGGCGTCATCGGCGAGGACGCCAACGAGAACGAAACTCCGATCACCGGCTCAGCGCTCGAGCAGGCCGAGGCCGCCGCGCTGGCCGAGACCGGCGAGGGCACCGTCACCGGCACCGAGGTCGGAGACGAGGAGTCGAAGTACGAGGTCGAGGTCACGCTCGACAACGGCGACGAGAGGGACGTCCAGCTGGACGAGAACTTCAACGTCGTGGGCGGCGAGACCGACGCGGCCGGCGAAGAGGAGTCAGAGGCGGGCGAGTAGCGAGCCTCTCAGCTCCAACACGCTGTGACGGAAGGCCCGCCCTGGCGGGCCTTCCGCGTTTCATCTGCCGCTCACCTCGATCTCACCGGACGCTAATCGAGGCTGGCGAGGGTCCTTTGCGTCAGAGCAAAGGGCCGGCACCCCCGGTCACGAGAAGGGAGACACCAATGAACTACGCAACGAACCACGTCATGAAGCACGCAGGCAAGCTGGTAGCGGGCATCGTCGTCGTCGTCGCACTCACGGTGGTCGCGGCATGCGGCGATGACAGCGGCGACGAGAGCAGCGCCTCGGCCGCCACGACCGAGTCGACGGCTTCGTCGCTGCCCACGGGCTCGCAGCCCGCGGAGCTCGACCCGGCCGAGTTCACGACCACGATCGACAACCCGTACTGGCCGATGACGCCGGGCAGCAAGTGGCTCTACAACGAGGCCGATCCCGAGGGCGACAAGAAGGTCGTCGTCACGGTCACCGACCAGACCAAGCGGATCGCGAACGGGATCGAGGCCGTGGTCGTCCACGACGAGGTCAGCCAGAACGGTGAGCCGATCGAGATCACCGACGACTGGTACGCCCAGGACGGCGACGGAAACATCTGGTACCTCGGCGAGGAGACCGCCGAGTACGAGAACGGCAAGGTCGTTTCGCGCGAGGGATCGTTCGAGGCCGGAGTCGACGGGGCCGAAGCCGGCGTCGTGATGCCCGGAGACCCCCAGCCCGGGCTCGAGTACCGCCAGGAGTACCTCGCCGGCGAGGCCGAGGACTTCGCCACGGTGCTCGGCTTCGCACTCCAGGTCGAGGTCCCGCTCGGGCGCTACGACAACGTCCTGCAGACGGAGGACGTCAACCCGCTCGGCGAGCCGCAGCAGGTCGAGAACAAGTTCTACGCCGAGGGCGTCGGCCCGCTGCTCACGCTCGACCTCACCGGCGAGGGCCGCGAGGAGCTCGTCAGCTACACGCCCGGCTCCTGAACCCGCTGCGGCTACGGAGAAGTACTGTTGCGGGGAGCGAAATCGCCCCCTAGCCTGGGCGGTCAGGGAACGCAAGCGGGCCAAGGAGAGAACCAGTGAGGGAGAGCACGAGCAAGCACGGACGTCAAGGGCCCGCATCGGGGGCCGCGATCGCACTCGCCGCCGCGTTGGCGCTTCCCGCCGCGGCGAGCGCCGCCACTCCCTTCCCGGGGGCGAACCCCTGGGTCAACCTTCACTTCCTGAACATCGCCCACCAGGGCGGCGAGGACGAGGTCCCCTCGGCCACCATGTACGCGCTCAAGTCGGCGATGACCGAGGGCGGCGCCGACATGCTCGAGATCGACGTCCAGCTGACCGCCGACAACCAGCTGGTCGTCCTGCACGACGACGTCTACAACACGAAGTCCTGCCTGCCGGCGCTCTGCACGAGCCCCGCCACCGAGCCCACCCGCGACGAGTCGCAGATTCGCGACCTGACCCTCGAGGAGCTCCGCGCGCTCGACGCCGCCTATTGGTTCCGGCCGAACACGTACGCGCGCGATTACGGCCTGCCCGACTCCGCCTACCCGTTCCGCGGCGTGAGGACCGGCGCCAAGGCTCCCCCGGCCGGGTACACGGCGGGCGACTTCCGCATCCCGACGCTCGCAGAGGTGATGAACACCTTCCCGACGACGCCGATCAACATCGAGATCAAGATGCCGAAGAGCCCCGACCCGGTCCGGCCGTACCGGCCCTCCTGCTCGGCTCCGGCGGGCCTCCAGATCTGCGACGACCTCGACCTGACGATCCCGACGACCAACGCGCTGATCCACTTCTTCAACAAGGAGCCCTACGCCTCGCGCCGCGACGTGATCGTCGTCTCGTTCGCGCAGGAGCCGATGGAGCAGTTCGCCGCCGGCGCCCCGCAGATCTTCCGGGCGCCGAGCGAGGCCGCCCTGACGAACTACTTCTTCAGCGGCGGGAACTCGCCGCTCACCCCCGATCCCGCTGCGTTCCAGGTTCCGCCCGCGTTCGGGGCGATCGCGCCTCCGGAGGCCCTGCTGAGCCCGGTGATCGACGTCCACGGCAACAACCGCGCGATCCACGTCTTCACCGACGGCGACGACGACGAGACCGCCGCCGAGTACGGGCGCCTCTACAACCTCGGCGTCGACGGGATCATGACCTCGCGCCCGCGCGCGCTGAACGCGTTCCTGTGCTCGTCGGGAATCAAGCGCCCGAGCGGCGCCGACCGCTGCCCGGTTGCCGCACCCCCCACGCCCCCCAAGACCTGCAAGAAGGGCAAGAAGCTGAAGAAGGGCAAGTGCGTGAAGTCCAAGAAGAAACGGAAGGGCAAGAAGCGCCGATAGTCCGCCGCTAGACATCGGCGGTTTCGAGCGGCTCCCGCTCGGTCTTCGCCCAACTCGAGCGCGCGCTGAACTGGCGGGCGGTCGAGCGGATCAGCACCGAACAGATCATCCAGGTGTAGATCGCGTACACGCGACCCAGCAGGAAGGGGGCGACGGTGCCGGCGAGGCTCATCGCCTGCAGGTTGCCCTGGGACCATCGCGTTCGCTGGCGAAACAGCGCCTAGACGTATGTTCGGCACGCATACCCGAAACTTGAGTGCTGCGCGGTCGGCTCCCGTCGGGGATACTCGGAGCGCGTCGCTTGGGAGACGCTTGACAGGGACCAGCTAAAAAAGGGAGAAGCAAATGAGGAACAAGGACTGGCTCGCTGCACTCACGGGCCTCGCTTTCCTGGTGCTGCTGATCGTGGGTTTCTTGATCACCGGTGACCCGCCGGATCCGGCGGACGACTCAGCCCAGGAGATCGTCGACTTCTATACGGACAAGGACGTGATCTTCTTCAGCGGCGCCCTTGTCGGACTCAGCGCTGTCGCGCTGGTCTTCTACGGCGGCTACTTGCGAAAGGTGCTGACCATCGCGGAGGGCGAGGGGCATTCGCTGCCGACCGTCGTGTTGGCCGGAACCATCATCCTCGCCACCGGACTGGCGATTGACTCGACGATCCACTTCACGCTCGCGGAGACGGCGGAGGATCTTGCGCCGGACTCCGTGGCGACGCTGAGCGCCCTGTACAACAACGACTACATCCCACTCGGAGTCGGGATGATGGTGTTTCTCCTGTCAGCGGGGATCTCGATCGTCAGGAGCGGCGCCCTGCCGAAATGGCTCGGATGGGTCGCGATCGTCCTCGGCGTGGTCGCCATCACTCCGATCGGCTTCGTTTCGTTCATCGCCGGCGGCCTCTGGATCGGCATCACCAGCGTGATCCTGTCGATGCGAGCGCGAGCCGCGTAGGCGCTGCGATCGGGCCGCGGCGGAGCTGCCGCCGCGGCCCGGTAGGTTCCCGCTCCCGTTTCCTATTAAGAAAGTCCATATGTCAGTGCTCGAGGACATCCTCGGCAAGGTGGTCGAGAAGGCCGTCGGCGGCGACAGCGACAAGGCGAAGGTCGTCCAGGCGCTGATTCCGGTGGTCGTGGCGCTGCTCGCGAACGGGGGGCTCGAGAAGATCCTCGGGAAGATGCGCGCCCAGGGCCTCACCTCCCAGGCCGACTCCTGGGTCGGCGACGGCGGCAACGAGTCGATCTCGGGCGACCAGGCCAAGGAGATCCTGGGCTCGGATCAGGTGGCGAAGATCGCCGAGCAGACCGGGTTGCCCGAGGGCCAGGCCGCGGACCTCGTCGCCGAGGCGCTCCCCGAGGTGATCGACAAGGTCTCGCCCCAGGGCTCCGAGCCGCTGGCCGACGAGGTCGGCAGGGCACTCGACTCGCTCAAGCGCTGAGAGGGCGGCCGCCGCTAGTAGACGACCACCGTGGTGCCGATCGCCGCGAACTCGTAGACACCGGGCGCCTCGGGCGCCGGGAGGCGAACACAGCCGTGCGAGGCGGGGAACGGCGGCACGTCGGGGTACTCGTGAAAGGCGATGCCGTTGTTGAAGTACGAGGCGTAGGGCAGCCAGGTGCTGAACGGCACCGACCACGACTGGAGCTCCTTGCGAAAGACCTGGTAGCGGCCGGTCGGGGTGTCGGTGCCGGGCGCGCCGGCCGAGGAGTGGATCGCGCGCTTGGTGCGGCCGTTCTTGACCAGCAGCGTCACGCCCTTCTCGATGTAGACCTCGATGCGCTTAGAGGGGCCGCCGCGCTGCGGCTTGGGCCGCCGCGCCACCGCGAGCGCCTGACTCGTCTGCGGGCCGACGACGCCGTCGCGGCCGAGGCCCTCCCAGGACTGGAAAGCCATCACGGCCTGCTGGGTCCGGTAGCCGTTCAGACCGTCCACGGCGTCGCGCGGGAGGTAGCCGAGCTTCGCCAGCTTCGTCTGCACCTGGCGCGTCCCCGGGAGCTTGCGGCCCTTCGCCTTGCTCAGCTCCTTCGGCCCGCCCGCGGGCGCCGCGTATTCCTGGCGGGTGTCGTCTGGCTCGACGGTGACACCACCCGAGACGACCTTGGCAGCCTTCACGTCTGAGAACTGGGTCAGCGTGTAGGTGACCTGGCCGAGGCGCGCGTTCAGCCGCTGGCGCTGGTCGGCACTTCGCTCCGCCGATTCGGACGGGATGTCCGCGGTGAACTCCGGCGAGAGCCGCACCGTGGCGGTCCCGTCGCCGTCGACGCTGACCTTCTCGAGCGCGGTCCCTGGCGGGATCTGCGAATCCGCCTCGACGCCCGACGCGAGGTCGGCCTCCGTCGGGCCCGCGAGCAGCGCGTCGACCGCTGGAGCGAGCGTCGAGCCCCTCTCGGGCAGCTCGCGCTCGACGGTGTGGAACTGCTCCCCGGCGGTGAACCAGAGCTTGACCTTCTTCGCCGGCTCGTCGCTGGCGGGCCCGGGCACCGGCTCCACCTGGATGGTGTCGGGCTTCGTTGTGTTTGCCTCCGTGGCGATGGCCTCAGTCGCGGTGGCATCGGCCTGGGTCTCACCGCCGTCGTCGTCGCCACCGCACCCGGCGAGCAGGGCGCACGCCGCCGCGAGCGCGATCAGGCGCGCAACCCGGCTCCCCTGCCCCGTGGCGGACTCCATGGCCGGGGAGCGTAGTGCTCAGGCGAAGATCAGGACCGCGAGTGCAGCGAGGCCCACGACCTGGGCCGCGATGGTCGCCGCGCCGACCCAGAAGGCGACGCCGGCCGTGCGGGTTCGCCGAGGCGCGGCGATCCGCATCGCGGCTGCGGACATCACGAACGGCACCGGGCAGATGACCCCGCCGAGTGCCACGGCGAGCGCCGTCTGGCCGGCGCGTGGGTCGTCAGCCTGCGGCAGCATTCTGCTTCGCCCACTTGACGATCTTGCCCGAGCCGTTCACGGTCGAGCCGTCCGCGAGCTGGAGGACGGGGAGCTTCTCCTGCCCACTGATCTCCTTCAGCTCGGGCCGGGTGCCCTTCGAGCCAAGGCCAAGAGGCCTATTGCGGTCGTGGACCTCCGTGTCGTAGTCGATGCCCGCCTCGTCGAGGGCGTCGTGCGCGCGACGGCAAGGATGCAGCCTCCCTCCCCCCTCGTCGACCTCGCAGGTGTAGAGCTTCGGCTTCGAGTTCGCCGCCATGGTTCTGCCTTTCGCCGGTCTGGTTCCTTCACTCAAACCTACGCGGGGAGCCGCCATTCGGATCGTTCTGGCGCGATACTGGCGGCCGTGGCCGCGGTTGCGACGATCGGCGTGTACGGGTTCGACTGCGACGCCTTCATGGCCGCGCTGCGCAACGCCGGCGTCCGGGAGCTGCTCGACGTGCGCCAGCGCCGCGGCGTGCGCGGGCCGCAATACGCATGGGCGAACTCGAAGCGGCTGCAGGCGGCCCTCGCCGAGGCGGGGATCGCCTACGAACACCACCCCGAGCTCGCCCCGACCACGGAGCTGCGACAGCTCCAGTACCGGGAGGATGACCGCCTCGGCGTCGGCAAGCGGTCGCGTTCGGAGCTCGCGCCCGAGTACGTGCGCCGGTACCGCGCGGACATCCTCGATGCGGTCGACCTCGACCCGATCGTCGAATCGCTGCCGAGCGACGGCCCAGCGGCGCTGCTCTGCGTCGAGGCGGACCCCGAGGCGTGCCACCGGTCGCTGATCGCCGAGCGGCTGGCGGAGCGACATGGGGCAGACATCAACCACATCCGCCCCGGCTGACGATGCAGGTGGCGGCCGACGGAAGGGCGGTGATCGCCGGCGGAGGGATCGGCGGGCTCGCTACCGGCGTCGCCCTTGACCGCGCAGGTTTCGAAGTCCAGGTGCTGGAGCGCGCGCCGGGCCTCGAGCCGCTCGGCGCCGGCCTCTCGCTTTGGCCGAACGCCGTGCGCGCGCTGCGGGCGCTCGGCCTCGGCGAGGTCGCCGATGCCCCCGGGATCCCGCGCGGCGGCGGAGCGTTGCGACGGGCGGACGGCTCGGTGCTCGCCACCTACGACCCCGCCCAGATCGAGCAGCGATATGGCGCGCCGCTGGTCGGGGTACATCGCGGCGACCTGCAGCGGGCGCTGGTCGATGCCCTCGGTCCGGAGAAGGTGCGCTACGACGCCGGCGTGTCGGGTCTGGCGCCCGGGGGAGTCCGCCTCGCCGACGGGAGCGTGCTCGAGGCCGACCTCGTCGTGGGCGCCGACGGGCTGCATTCGGTGATCCGCGAGCACGTCGCCGGGCCGGCCGACCCCCGCGACTCGGGGATCGTCGCCTACCGCGGCGTGGTCGAGCAACGGGGCGAGGTCCCCGCCGGCGAGAGGTGGGGCGCCGGGAGCGTCGCCGGGCTGCTGCCGCTGTCGCGAGACCGCGTCTACTGGTACCTGGCCTTCAGGGGCGACGCGAGCAGCGACGAGGCCGAGTTGCACGAGCGGGCCTGCGAGTTCGCCTCGCCGGTGCCCGAGATCGTCGCCGCGACCGACCCCGAAGCGGTGCTCTGCCATGTCCCCTTCGACCGTCCCCCGCCGGACCGAATGACCGCCGGCCACGCCGCGCTCGTCGGCGACGCGGCCCACCCGATGCTGCCGTTTCTCGGTCAGGGGGCCTGCTCCGCGCTCGAGGACGCCGTGGCGCTCGGCTCTGCCGTCGCGGCCGAGGCGAGCCTCGATCACGCACTGGCCGCCTACGAGGCGGAGCGGCTGCCGCGTGCCGCGAAGCTGGTCAAGGGGTCACGAGCCGCCGCCCGGGCGGCGCTCGCGCAGAGCGCCGCGCTTCGCGCTGCCCGGAACGCCGTGGTGCGGGCCCTGCCGGACTCGGTGCGGATGCGCCAGCTCGACCGCGTGATCGAGGGCTAGCCGGCTCAGGGGGCGGCGGGGAAGTCGATCCCTTCGAGTGAGATCCAGTCGCCGTCGACGTAGCCCGCGTCGACCGACACGTCGCCGTCGGCCTCGACGTCGAGCCGCGCCGCGTCGGTGCCGTTCCGCAGCACCAGGAACGAGGCCCGCCCCGCTGGGCGAGACCCCACGGGCAAGGTCAACACCGTCTGCGCGGTGACCGGGTCGAAGCTCGTGTCCGAGAGCGCCACGGCGCCCCGCAGGCGCACGATCCCGAAGTCGTCCTTCGCGAAGGCCGTCTCGGCGCCGCCGCCGTTCAGGTCGTAGAAGTAGACGTCGCAGGCGACGCCGTCGCTGTGGTGGCAGCGAAACCGGCCAGGCGGGTTGCTGCTCTGGTGCGCGGCCGCGACGGTTTGCCAGCTGAGCCCCTTTCGCGCGAGCTGCACGGAGTCGACGCCGTCGAGCTGGCCTGCGTTGGCCGCCGAGGGCACCTGGCCGAGTGCCGCCTCGTCGACGTCGTCGCCCTTGAGGCTGTTGTCGCGCACCTGCTTGGAGCCGACGCTGTTGGCCTTGATCTTGACCGCCGCGTAGGTGCCGCCGCCGAGCGCGACGAACAGAGCGATCACCGAGACGACGTTGGCGAAGCTGAGGTGTCTGAGCGCCCTGCGCGGCTCCACGATCCAGCCAGGGTAGTCGCCGCGCGCGTGGGTAGCGTGGCCCCGTGAGCGAGCGCCCGGCCTTCGTCTACCTGCTTCGGTGCGCCGACGGGTCGCTCTATTGCGGCTGGAGCTTCGACGTCGGCGCCCGCCTCGCCGCCCACCGCTCGGGCAAGGGCTCGCGCTACACGCGCAGCCGCCTGCCCGTCGAGCTGGCCGCCGTGATCGAGCTGCCCGACGAATCGGCCGCCCGTCGCGAGGAGGCCAGGATCAAGGGGCTTCCCCGCCGCGAGAAGCTGGCGGTGCTGGCGTCGCATCCGCCCGCATAGAGTTGGGCGGCATGAGCGCTCCCCAGCTGACCCTGCACGCCCTCCCGCCCTCTCACCCCTGCATGACGGCCGACGCCGCGCTGCGCCTGAAGGGCCTCGAGTTCGAGCGGGTCGACTTCCAGCCGGGTCCCCACATCGAGGAGATGGAGGCGATCTACGGCGAGGGGCGCACCACCGTCCCGGGCATGCTCGTCGGCGACGAGCCGGTGCACGGGTCGCGCGCCATCCTCGAGCGGCTGGAGCTGATCGCTCCCGACCCGCCGCTCTACCCCGAGGCCATCGCCGACGAGGTGCGCGAGGCCGAGCGCTGGGGCGACGAGGAGCTCCAGGACCTCGGCCGCAGGCTGCCGTGGGCCGCCCTGTACTTCCGCCCCGAGGCCATGGGCACCTTCGGCGGCGCCGGCACGCTCGACCCGGCGGGCACGGACTTCGCGATCAAGTTCGTCCGCTCGACCTGGAAGTACCACGGGATCACCGCCGAGCGCCTGGCCGACGACCTCGCCGGCCTGCCGGCGAAGCTCGACCACGTCGACGATCTCGCCGGGCGCGGCGTCATCGGCGGCGAGGAGCCGAACGCCGCCGATCTGCAGATCGGCGCGACCCTGCGAGTGCTGCTGACGGTCGGCGACGTCGCCGCCGCGATGGAGGGCAGGCCGGGCGCCGAGCTCGCCCGCCGCTGGTTCCCCGACTACCCCGGCGGCGTTCCGGCAGGGGCGTTCCCGGCCGGCTGGCTCAACTAGCCGGTCTTGCGCGGGCTGTCGTCCCCGGGCCACAGCCACCCCGGGACGCCGAATTCGAAGCTCAGATCCCTCGGCTCGAGGGTCGCGGCAACCGGCAGGCCAAGCTTGCGCGCCGCCCGGTAGCCCCAGGTGTAGAGCAGCGGCACCGGGAACTCCGGAGAGATGCAGACCGTCTTGCCGTCGCGCGCCTCGATCTCGACCTTGACCTCGGCGGTGGTGAAGATCGTCCCCTCGGGCCGCCCGACCTCGATCAGCCGGACGCGCTCGGGACCGCCGCCGCTCGAGACCCTGCGAAGGTCGCGGATGCCGTCGATCAGCTGCGATGGGCTCGGCAGGCGGGACACCCACCTGGCTTACCCGTCGCGGCCGTCCTCAATCCGGCCGGTGGGCCGTCGCGACGACGCACACGTTCGCGGTCTCGCCCTCGGGCTCAATCCTCGTTGAGGCGACGCGCCAGCCGTTTTGGTCCAGCGTCGCCCGGAGAGCCTCGGCGGTGGGTTCCGCCTGTGCGGCGGTGAACGGCTGGTAGATCAGGTAGAGCCCGCCACCGGGTGCCAGCGCTCCGGCGATCATCGCGAGCTCCCGGGCCGGGTCGGAGCGCGAGAACACGCCGACGTGGATGGCGAAGGCCTTGTCGAAGCGGGCCTCGCCGAACTTGGCTTCGTGCAGCGAGACCACCTCGAACGAGGCGACGCCGCTTTCGATGAGATCCGCGTTCCGCGCGCTAGCCGCGTCGATCATCCTCTGCGAGCGGTCGATGGCGAGGATCGAGCCGTCGCTCGCGAGGCGCTCGCCCGCGAGGGTCACGGCGACCCCGTGGCCGCAGCCGATCTCGAGCAGGCGGTCTCCGGGCTCGACCGCGAGCTGACCAACCGCCCAGGCGATGCGATCCGAGGCTGCCATTGCAGGGCTGGAAACTTAGAGATGCGGTGTTAGGTTTGACCCGATGAGGCCCGCTCTCGCCCTCGGCCCGGTGCTGCTCGTCCGCGGCCTGTCCGTGAACAGGCGGCGGCCCGACCTCGACGCCCTCGCCGCCGATCAGGACCCCGAGCAGTTCGTCTGGCGGGTCCTCCCCCACGTCGCGCGCAGCTTCGCGACCTCGATCAGCGTGCTGCCCTCCGATCAGGCGCGCGCCGCGGCGGTCGCCTACCTCTACTGCCGCATGCTCGACACCTACGAGGACCTGATCCCGGACGCCGAGACCAGCATCGCCGAGCTCGAGCGCTTCGCCGCGCGCTTCGACGTCTCCGACGGCGAGGGCCTCGAGCCCGCGACCGTGCTCCCCGACGAGCTCGCCAGGGACGTGCGCGACCGCATCTACGTGCTGCTGATCTCTCGCTGCAGCTACGTCGACGCGCTCTACGAGCAGCTCCCGGCCGAGGTCCGCTCGCAGATCCGAGAGCTGGTCCAGTCGATGTCGGCGGGGATGTCGTGGTCGCGCGAGGCCTTCGAGCGCCAGGGCGGCGTCCTGATCGACGAGGGGCAGGTATCCGACTACTGCCACCACGTGATGGGTCACCCGGCAGTCTTCGCCCTCAACCTCGTGAGCGACCGGGAGCTGCCGGCGGCCGCCCGAGATGATGCGTTCGAGGTCAGCGAGATGGTCCAGCTCGCCAACGTGACCCGCGACATCGAGCGCGACCTCGAGCGCGGCGTCGCCTACCACCCTGCCCTGAAGCCCTACCTCGGCGCCCCGGCCGACGACCCGGGCCTCGAGGCTGTCGTCAGGGACGTCCGTGAGGAGTACCTCGCGGTCGCGCTCTCGCGCGCTCCCGCCTACGGCCGGCTCTTCGACGGCCTCGAGCTGGGCCGCAGCGCGTCGGTTCGCGCCGCCGCCGTCCTGATGCTGCTGTTCACCGATCTGCACTACCGCTCGTGCGCTTCGAAGACCGGCAACCCCGTGTGGCCCGGCCCGCGCGGCCGCCTCGCAGTGGTGATCAGGGCGCTGCCGGCGCTCGTCTCTGTGCGCTGGGCGCGCCGGACGCTGAGGCGCGTCGAGGCCGAGTTCGTCGCCGCCTCGCGAGCTCTCGCCTAGGCCGCGGACGCGCGCCTGTAACGATGAGCCGATGAGCGACAAGTGGAACGCGGACCGGATCCCCGACCAGAGCGGCAAGCTGGCGGTCGTCACCGGAGCCAACAGCGGGCTCGGCCTGGTCGACGCGACCGAGCTCGTCCGCCACGGAGCCGACGTCGTCCTGGCCTGCCGGAACGTCGGCAAGGGCGAGGCGGCCGCCGCCGACATCGCATCGGAGACCGGGAAGCCGAAGCCCGAGGTCAGGGAGCTCGAGCTCAGCAACCTCGACTCGGTGCGCGAGTTCTCCGCAGAGTTCGCGGACCGCAAGCTCGACCTGCTGATCAACAACGCCGGGATCATGCAGACCCCGCCCAGCAAGACGGCCGACGGCTTCGAGCTTCAGTTCGGGACCAATCACCTCGGCCACTTCGCCCTCACCGGGCTGCTGCTCGACGCGCTCCAGCGAGCGAACTCCGCGCGCATCGTCACCGTGAGCAGCAACGAGCACAAGGGCGGGCACCTCGACTTCGATGACCTCCAGTCAGAGCGCGACTACAGCCCCCGCGGCGCCTACCAGCAGTCAAAGCTCGCCAACGCCTCGTTCGGGCTCGAGCTCGACCGCCGGCTGCGGGCGGCCGGGTCGTCGGCGATCAGCGTGCTCGCGCACCCGGGGTATTCCGCGACGAATCTTCAGAGCACCGGGCCGACCGGGATCGCCAAGGCCCTGATGGCCGTCAGCAACCGCGTCATCGCCCAATCGGTCGAGCGCGGCGCTCTGCCGACGCTCTATGCCGCGACCGCCGCCGGCGTGCAGGGAGGCGAGTACTACGGGCCCGACGGGGTCGGGGAGTTCCGCGGCTACCCGAAGCGGGTCGAGGTCATCCCGGAGGGGCGCGACACCGTGACGGGGGAGCGCCTCTGGGAGGTCTCCGAAGAGCTGACCGGCGTCAGCTACCCGCTCTAGCGCTTCCCCTTACGCCGCAGGCACTTCTTCGGCTTCGCCTTCGCGGACGCGGACGCGGGCTTCGCGGCCTTGCGGCACTTCTTCTTCGGAGGCTGCTTGACGGCGGGGGTGCCGGTGGCGCCGAGCGAGCTGCTCGGCGCGTCCTCGCCCGTATCCAGCCGACCCTGGAAGGGGCCGAGCGCGGTCGGCGCGAAGCTGACGAAGATGCTGCAGACCGCGACCACCTCGTTGCGCGTCATGCTCGACGGGCAGTTGTTCGTCTGGCTGAACCCCCCCGCGACGCTGATCGAGACGGGCAGCGGTGGCTCGCCGCCCGGCACCAGGCACTGAAAGTTCTGCTGAGCCGGGTCGTCGGCGCAGCTCGTCGAGAGCTCGAACCGGATCGTCTTCGACGAGTTGAGGGCCGTCGGCCCGAAGTCGTAGTAGGTCGGCGACAGGGTGGCGATCGCCGACGCACCCGATGGGGCCACGAGGGCGACCAGGGCGACGACCGCGAAGGCGCTAAGAGCCTTCGCGGCCCTCGCCAAAGCGACGATCAGTCGGCCTTCTCGTACTTGAACGAGACGCCGAGGCGGATGCGGAACTCGGCGACGTTGCCGTCGGCGATGGTCACGTCCTGGCGGATCACCTCGGCGATGCGCAGGTCACGCACGGACTCGCCGACGGTGGCGATCGCCGTCTTCGTGGCCTGCTCCCATGAGTCGGCGCTGACGCCGACGACTTCAGTGACGCGGTAAACGCTGTCTGCCATGTCTCTCCTCGGTTGGGAACTCCGCCTCCGGGTCCGAAGGCTCAATCCCAACCCTCGCACGAAACCGCTGGAGGGCCAAAAAGTTTCGCTTCAGAGCTTGCGGTAGCGCGCTTCGATCACGCAGTAGCCCGAGTAGACGAGCAGGCCGGCCGCGACGGCGTAAAGCAGCGCCGGGCCGAGGGAATCCGTGACGAGTTCCTGAAGGGCCCCGTCGAGGCCGACGGCCTCCTTCGGGTCAAACTCGATCGCGGCCTTCACCATGAACCCGCCGACGAGCGCCGAGATCACGCCGAGTGCGGCGTGCCCCGCCGTGCCCAGGGCCTTCGCGAGCTTCAGCTCGGAATCGCTCATACGGCCGACATCGAGGTCCTCGAGAAATCGCTGGGTGAGTGCCTTGTAGGCCTCATAGGCCGCAACGCCGAGAAGGATCACGCCGATCCCGATGATCAGCGCAACGCCGTACGGCTCGTCGAGCAGGGACTTCGTCACCGTGTCCGGCTCGGTCGAGCCGCCGCTGCGGGAGGTGGTCAGAAAGCGGATCGTGTAGACGCACAGGGCGCCATAGCTGATGGCGAG
Organism: uncultured Solirubrobacterales bacterium; assembly: GCA_963820665.1. Lineage (GTDB taxonomy): Bacteria > Actinomycetota > Thermoleophilia > Solirubrobacterales > 70-9 > CAVUAT01. Next base: position 59,843 of record CAWGAL010000005.1, read on the forward strand.
CGCAACTGACCCGATCCGCTCGACCTGAGCCTCCACACCGCTCTCGCCGGGCGGGCCGAGGACGGCGATGCGAACCCGCCACAGCGCGTACCCGGCGAGGCCCAGCGCCAGAACTGCCAGGAGGATCTCGCCGAACGGCTGGTCCGCGAGCGCCTCGATCGCCCCCTCCTCACCCTGTGCCTTGCGGCGGTCGCCGCGCGCGACCTCGATTGCGATCAGGGCGATGACCGCATAAAGCAGTCCCTTGGCGACGAATGCCGGCCTTGCCGAGCGTCCGTGCGGTGGAGCTCTGCGCGGCGCGCCGGGCGCCGCGCTCGGCCTTGTTCGAGCTGGCGCCCATCGGCGCAGGCTAGCCCTTGAGGACCCGAGGCAGCCAGCCCTCGACCGCAGCGGAGACCGCGTCGAGGTCTTTCTTCAGCGAATGGTTGCCCGCAACCGCGACGACCTCGCGGCCCGGCCCTGCGGTCGGCATCCCGAACGGGTCGCTCTCACCTTGGACCACGAGCGCCGGGACCTCGAGGGCCTCGAGCTCGTCGAGGCGGCTCTTCTCGGGCTTGCCGGGCGGGTGCACCGGGAAGGCGAGGCAGAGAACCGCGGCGGCTTCGGCCTCGGCGGCAGTCCGGCACGCGACGCGAGCACCCGCGGAGCGGCCACCGCTGACCAGCTTCCCGTCAACGCCGTGCTCGCGGAGCGCGGCGATCACCGCGAGCCAGGCCGTGTCGAGCTGGCCCGCCGGGGCGGGCGAGCGACGGCCGGCGACGCGGTAGGGCTGCTCCACGAGGGCGACGCTCACCCCCGCGTCCCGGGCGACCCCGGCCGCGGCCTTCAGGTCCGGCGCGTCGACGCCGCCGCCCGCGCCGTGGCCGAGCACCAGCGCGCCGGGCGCGCCCGCGACGAGGTCGAGGTGCGCGCGCGCCGGGCCGTGGGGCGTCTCGATCTCGAGGTTCTTCATCGGGTGGGCCTCACCGGGCCCGGCGGTTCAGTTCGGGTTGAGGCAGTAACCGTACGCGGTCATCTCGGGCGCGGGGCCGAAGAACCCGTAGCCCGAGATCGACCAGGTGTTGTCGGCGTTGACCGCTCCGCCCGCGTAGTAGGCGAAGCTTGACCCGTTGGCGCTGAAGCCCCCGAGGGTCATGCGGCGGCCTGGCTCGCACTGCGGCGTCGTCACCGAGGCGGCCTGGCCGAACCCGACGGGGGTCGAGGCCGAGACCTCGCTGAGCAGCGGGCCCTTGTTGCGGACGCAGTAGGCGATCGCGGTCAGCTCGCCTCCGTAGGCGCCGTGCGCGCTGGCCGAGACGCTCCAGGCCTGCGGGCCGATCGCACGCGACTCGGTGATGTAGTTGCCGCCCTCGCTGACGAAGTCGGTGCGCTGATACCCGCCCGACATCAGGAACTGGCCACGCGGGCAGCGCGCGATCACCGTCTTCGTCTCGCCCGGCCGCACGAACGTCGTCCTGTGCGGCGCGCTCATCGGCGCCAACCCGCGGCCGCAGATGGCCTGAACCGTGACACGGCGCGAGGCCTTCGCGCCCTCGCTCGGATCGAAGACCCAGCCACTGACGTGCCATCCGCGCTGGGCCCCGAGTCGCTCGAACGAGTGGGGATAGAAACCCTCGCCGTCGGTTCCGAGGCCCGGCGCGCTGGTCACGCCGCCGCCGAGGGGAACGGACTTGCCGGGGCAGCGCACCTCGAGGCGCTGGCGAACGTCGGGTTCGGTGATGTTGAAGGCGCGGGTCGCCACGGTCAGCGCCCGCAGCGGCCCGCGGTTGTCGACCACCGCCTGGTCGGCGCCCTTGTCGTCGCCTCCCAGGATCACGATCTCGCCGCGGCGCGAATCGAGGACGTAGACGACCCGCTTGTAGCTAAGCGCCATACGCACCCCGTTGCACGAGGTCCCACGCCGGGTGACGTAGACGATTCCCGGCCTCGGCGTGGAGCGCACATCGGCGGAGACGCCGGCGTTGACGCGCCCGTACTTCTTGATGAACGGGATCATCTTCGAGGGCGACGGGTAGCAGCCGTCCGCGCTGGCTACCCGCAGGGTCAGAGCGATCGAGAACGCCGCCTCGAGCTTCTTCGTCGGCGGGTTGTGGCCTGCGCCGTCGGCGAAGGCGCCCGCCGGGAAGGCGAGCAGGGCGGCGAGAAGCGCGAGCAGGGAGGCGGCCCGTCTCATACTGGCCTCAACATGACAGCCGCCGGATAGTCGCGTTCCTGTTCCCTCGATCTGACCGAGATCGCGCCTAGGCTCGCGCAATCCTCTTCGACCTCTCCACCGCGGAGCTGGCACTGCTGATCTTCGGCGTGGTCCTGGGGGCCACTGCGCTCGGGGCATTCATCGGCCGCCGGGTGAGCCACCTCTCCGACAGCCTCAGCGAGCCGTTCGGTGTCCTGCAGGGCGCGATGCTCGGCGTCGTCGGCCTGATCCTCGCCTTCGGCCTCTCGCTCTCGCTCTCGCGCTACGAGGACCGCCGCGCCGTCATCGTCGTCGAGGCCAATGCGATCGGCACGACCTACCTTCGTGCGCAGACCCTGCCCGAGCCGATTCGCAGCCGCTCTCTCGAGCTGCTGGTGACCTACACGAAGAGCGCGATCCGCCTCTCGGAGTACCAGCCGGGCAGCGCCGAGGAAGGCGCCGTTGCCGCGAAGGAGGAGGGGCTCCAACGCAGGCTCTGGTCACTGGCCGGCCGGGCGCTGGAGAACGCGCCCGAGGCGAGCGCGCCGCGCCTGTACGTCGAGACTTTGAACGAGATGATCGACGCGCAGAGCTCGCGGGTCGCCGCCCTTAACAACCAGGTTCCGACCACGGTCTTTCTGCTCGAGCTTCTGGGCGCGGCGGTGGCGCTTGGGCTGCTGGCGGCGTTCCTCGCGCTAGTCGGCCGGGGCTTGCCCGGGGTCGTTCTCGCCGCCCTCCTCGTCGGCTGCCTGCTGTTCGTGACCGCTGACCTTGACCGGCCTACCAGGGGACCGATCCAGGTCCCCGACACGGTCTTGGTCAATCAGCTGGAGTCGATGGAGCTGCCCCCCGCCGCGGCGGGTCCGAGCGGGCGCGTGCCGGAGCAGGTCCGGCTCGAGCCCTGATCAGACCGCGTAGCGGAGGATCGCCGCGACCGGGCCGGAGCCCGGGATGTCGTCTCGGCGCACGGCGAGCACGCGCCCGCGGGCTAGCAGTACCCGCCGGGCGATTTCGTCGACGACCCCGTAGTTGATGGCGTCGTCGGCGTCCTCGAGCGTCACCTCACCCGTCTCCTCGTCGATGAATCCGGGGACCGTCTCGTCGATGTCGACAAAAGCGGTGTCGACGGCGCCGAACGTCGCGGCGCGCGCCAGCGTCGTGAGCTCGTCGCTTGCCCGGCCCTGGGCGGTCCGCTGCTCGTAGAGGGACCTCAGGTCAGCGAGCTCGGCGGCGTAGAGCTCGTCGAGCACCCCGCGGCTCGCGTCGGCGAGCTCGGCGTCCGAGGTCTCGTCGGGGTTCTCGTGGATCGCATGATCGGCAAGACGCGGGTAGGTGTTGACGCCGCGGAAGATCGACGCCAGGGGTTCCGGCGAGGCGAGGATGAGCGGCCTGTGGCGGCCCGAGAGCAACGGCCGCAGAGCCTCCTCGACCCGGCGGGCGTATTGGCCGAGCCGGACTTTCTTGCCCTCGGATCCCTGGATCCTGCGGTCGGCCGAGCGATCGCCGATCGAGGCCTTGCCGATGGCGCTCGCAGCGTCGCTCGGCATCCCGGGAACGTCGAGAACGGAGGGCGGGACGTCGGGGGCCACCTCCAGCAGCCGGACCCCGTTCTGCGAGAGGGCGAGGACAAAGGCGGCTTGCGGAAACGTGACAGCGCGGAGCAGTGGCTTCAGGTGGAAGCGGTCGGATACCTCCACCATCGCGGTGAGCCTGTTCGGGATGCGAAACGTGCGCAAGCCGTCGGGGGTCACGAAGACCGCGAGGCTGTGCGCCTGCCGGGCCCAAAAGAACTCGTCATGGATCAGATCGTCGAGCGCATCCTTGACCGCGGCGACCTGCCGCTTGTCCATGCCGGCCTCGTCGAGCTGGCCGATGGCATCGCCGCTCAGGTTCTTGAGCTCGATCCGGTCCCCCTCGGCCTCCTGCGTGACAGTCGATGTGGGCATGTAGATCGACACGCATCCGTCCCGGCGAGTCGACAGCAGGAGCTCCAGGTCGGTCGCCGTCGGCATATCGGTGTACAGCGCCACGGAATGGAGAGTAGCTTTGAGCCGTGTCGCGAGCGCAGAGCATCAAGGAGCCTCCCACCGGCGTCCTCTTCCCGGCCCTCGATGGATCCCGCAGCACCTCGAGGACGGGCCGCGCGATCTTCGCCGACGCGGCGGCCGTCGCGGACGAGGGGCTCGCCACCCGAATCAGGGACTCGCGGAACTGGCGCAAGGAGTACGTGCCGCTCGTCCGCGAGCTGACGACGCGCACCGCAGTCGGCGAGCTCGCGCTCGAGGTCGCCGCCAAGGGGCTGGCGCAGATGAACGCCGAGATGATCTTCGAGCGCGACGGAGGCAAGGCCGAGCTTCACGATGCCGCCGAGGCCGGGTCGGCGCCGAGCCACGAGACCGTCGAGATCCGCGGAACGGGCGAGCCCGCCGAACAGCTCCTGGTCCCCTACGGAACCGAGGTCCTTCACGGAGATGGGCTGCGAGAACAGCTCGACCGCTGGAAGTCGGCGGGGACCGTCGAGCCCTCGTTCGCGTCTGCGATCGCCGAGGTGATCGACCATCCTGAGTGGCTGGCGCTGCCCGGGCGGCGGGTTGCTGTGCTCGGCGCGGCGTCGGAGATGGGCCCGTTCGAACCGCTCGTCAGCTGGGGTGCGGACGTGCTCGCCATCGACCTACCGAGCCCCGAGATCTGGAAGAGGGTGATCGCGACCGCCGAGGCAGGGGCGGCGAGCGTCAAGATCCCAGTCAAGCCGGGTACCGCGCCTACAGCGGAGCGCGCGGGCATCGACGTCTCGCGCGAGCTGCCCGAGGCCGGGGCCTGGATCGCCGAGAACGCCGGTGGCGCCGGCCTCGTGCTCGGGACCTACGCCTACGCCGACGGCGGCCGGCACGTCGAGGTGACGGCCGCTGCCGACGCGATCGCCTGTCGGCTGCTCGAGATACGGCCCGACACCGCCCTCGCCTACCTCGGGACGCCGACGGACGCCTACGTCGTCGGCCCGGAAGTGGTCGCGCAGGCCAAGGGCCGCTGGGCCGCTCGCGGGGCCAAGGCGGCGCTTCAGGCTCCGCTTCGCCTTCTGAGCGGCGGACGGCTCTTCAAGGCGAGCTACGCGGACGAGCTCGAGGGTGGCAGGGGCGTCGCCGACGCCATGGTTCCCGTGCAGGGCCCGAACTACGTGCTCGCCAAGAGGTTGCAGCGCTGGCGCGCGCTGGGCGCCCGCCAGCAGGGCAACGCCGTCTCGTTCAACGTCGCCCCCTCGTCGTGGACTCGCTCCGTCACCCGCAACCGGGTGCTCGCGGCGGCCTACGGAGGCGCCGGGCGCTTCGGCATCGAGGTCTTCGCGCCCGCGACCACCAGGGCGCTGATGGCCGCGAAGCTCGTATACGACCTCCAGCAGGAACCCGCGGCGGCGGGCGACGAGCAGCTGCCCGAGGCCCTGTTCAGCGAGGGAGCCGCGCACGGGGGCCTGTGGAGAGCCCCGTACGAGCCGCGCTCTGCGCTCGGGCTCGCCGCCCTGGCCGGGCTGCCATCGACCATGCGTGGACGCGGCTCGCACTCGTAGCCCGGCGAGCTACCTGATTGCGCGCGCAACGGCGACCACGATCAGAACTAGCGCTACAACCCCCAACGCCTTGCGGAAGCCGTTGACGCCGTCGGTCGCCTCCTCCCAGGCCCAGACCGTCAGCGCGACATACGTGACCGCGCGCGCGACGTCGTGGGCGGTCTCGCCCTCGTCGGTGATGCGCGCGACGACCACCGCCGCAAGCGCGACCCACAGAGGCGGGCTCGGAGACTGCGCGACCGTGTAGCCGCGAACCTTGAGGTCGAAGCTCACCGCGCGAGCCTACGCAGGCGCGCGCGTCAGCCTCCGTTGCCGATTCCGTGCTGGATGTCGGGCGGGGACGCGGGGGCGCTCGAACCGCCGCCGCTGCTGGGCGCGGGGGGCGGTGCCGGAGCGGGCACGAAGGGGGCCTCGCTGACCGTCTCCTCGTCGGAGGTGTCCACCGGAGCGGCGGCGGCAGCAGCCGCCTCCCTCTTACGCTCCGCAGCCGCGGCCTGGCGCTCGGCCGCCTTGCGTTCGGCCACCGCCTGGGCCCGCGCCTCGGCCTTGAGGGCGGACTGGTTGGCGTCCTTGACGGCCGCCGGGACACCCGTGAACGCGGCTGTGGGAACCAACTCGGGGACGGGGCCGGAGTCGCTCGTGCCGAAGGCGCGCGACCCCAGCAGGATCAGCAGGGGCACGAGCACCGCAACGGCGAGCAGGGCCCAGCGCCTGCGTCCCGCCGGAAGTGCTTTCCCCGCCTTGCCGGCTCCCTTTCGGACAGCGGCGGCCGCGGCCCCCGCTCTGACTCCCAGCGACGCGGCGGCGGTGCCCGCCCCAACCCGCAGCGACTTTGCCGCAGGACCCGCACGGCCGCGCATCGATTGGGCGGCAGGACCTGCCCGGCCGCGAAGGGATTTGGCGGCGGTGCCCGCTCGACCGCTCAGTGTCTTGGCGGCAGGCCCCGCTCGGTCACGAAGCGTTCCGGCGGCAGTGCCGGCTTGAGCCCGCAGCGACCCGGCAGCAGCACCAGCTTGAGCCCGCAGGGGCCCCAGTAGCCCCGCTTCCGGCTCCATGCTGAGCACTTCCGTTAGGCGCTGCAGCTGCGCGGGGCTCGGCGGATGGCCCTGCTCGATGCGCGCGACCAGCGACGGGCTGGTCGAGATCAGCTCCGCCAGCTCTTCCTGGCTCAGGCCGAGCTGCAGGCGGCGAAACGCGACCGAGCGGCCGAGTTGCGTGCCTCCTTCGGTGATCCCGTTCCCGCTGGAGCGGAGCGTCCTACCGCCGTTCCCAGCGGTTCGCGTCGGTTCCATGCCCATCCGTTTGCTTTAGAGGTGGTCGGTTTTCTGGACAAACGTTCGGAGGTCAGCCTAGCCCAAATGACCCTCAATCGATAGGGGTAACCGCTCCCGCCGTGGCGAGCTCGAGCGCCTTGCCATCGGCCGGATCGAAGACCTCGATCTGGAAGTCGGAAGCAGGGAACGCCATGTAGACGTTGTCCGGGTTCGACTCGTTGGCGACCACGAGTCCGCCGCCCGGCGCCTCCTCGGTCACCGACTCCGGCTGCGTAGCGGCGGTTTCCAGGGTCTCGAAGGCTCCGCTGTAGGGGTAGGTCCCGACGGTCAGCGAGCGCTTCGGGGATCCGACGGCCGTGCCTTCGTTGAGGTAGCGAATGAAGATCGTTCCATCGCGCTCAATGGTCAGCTCGTATTCGCGCCCCGGCTGCTCCCCGGCCCAATAGATCGGATCGGACGTCGAGCCGGCGAGCTCCTGCAGCTGCTCGAGGCTCGCTGCCACGGGCCCGTCCGTGGCCTGCGGCAGCGACGCGGGCGGCGTTGCCTCACCGGAGGAATCATCGGGAGAATCGTCGCCTCCACCGAGCAGGAGGACGGCGAGGATGGCCGCGACGACGACGATGCCGATCCCCGCCGCGAGGTGTGCTGAGGGCAGGCGGATATTCACCGCGACCGCGCTACGGCGATGCCGTGGCGCAGGCCCGGGCTGCAACCGTGCGGGTCAAGGAACGCAGACCGTTTGGGCCCCCTCGGTGAGGGTTGTGACCGTGGTGGTATTGGCGCACGAAACACCGGGTGCCCCGGTCGCGCCCGTCGCCCCTTGAACACCCTGGGGACCTTGCGGCCCCTGCGGGCCCTGAGGCCCCTGCGAACCCGTCGCTCCCTGGGGCCCCTGGGACCCGGTCGGTCCCTGGGACCCGGTCGCTCCCTGGGCGCCGGTCGCTCCCGGCGGTCCGGTCGGGCCGATCGGCCCCTGAACGCCGGCCGGTCCCTGCGGTCCGGCGGGACCGCCAGGGGTTCCAGCTGGACCTTGTGGGCCAACGGAGTTGAGGAACAGACCCCGCTCATTGCCGCGGCAGCTGGGTCTGCCGGGAATCCGGACCACGCCCTTGTTGGGCTTGCTCGTCTTGACGCAGGCCAAGAACCCAGTTTGGGCCGAGGCCGTGCCGCCCATGATTGCGACGAGGCTCACGGCCCCGAGTGCGGCCAGCGCGGCCAAAACGAGCTTCCATCTCCCGACTGCGGTGATCATCATCTTGTCCTCATCCCTTGAACTTGAAGGTTCGTTTGTCTCTGTCGACCTCGCCGGTGAGGCTGTTGGTCGCGGTGATCGAAGTGCGCAGCTTGGAAGCCCCAGGGTTGGCCTTGATCAGGCCCCTGGCGGCCTTGTTCGGCTTCAGGAACGGCTCGGCGACCTGCCCCGCCGCGAACAGTCCGACGTCCCTCGCCGGGCCGAGCTTCGCACCTTTGAGAATCAACGTCGTGCTCACGCTCAGCTGACAATCCACCGAGCACGCCGCCCGGTAGGAGATTCGCTTGCTCGGCTTGAGCTTGCCCTTCGTCAGGTAGACGACGAGCTCCTCGCCCGCCGTCGTCGCGGTCGGCGCGCCCGCGCCAACAGGGGTCGCGGAGGCCAGAAAAGCCACCGTCGCCGCCAACACCATCCCCGCTGTCCCGACTCGAATCAGGCGATAACACTACCCCGCATCGCCGCTCAATGCCACCCAACTAGGGAGTAGCTTCACCTCTGAGCGTGGCGGACTTCTGCCTGATACACGGCGCCTGGCACGAGCCCTCGTGCTGGGACGCGCTCGTCGAGCGCCTCGCGGAGCGCGGCCACTGGGCCGTGGCGCCCGACCTGCCGCTCCACGACCCCGAAGCTGGATTCGAGGAGCGCGTGCACCCCGCCCAGTCGGCGCTCGATGGCCTCTCGGCCCCCATTGTCATAGTCGGCCATTCGCAGGGCTCGGCGTACTCGTCGCTCGCGGCGGCCTCGCGACCGGAAGCGCTGCTGGTGCACCTCTGCCCCAGGTTGGGCGGGTTCACGCCACCGCCCGGTGAACCCAAGAGGTTTCGCGAGGGCTTTCGGTTCCCCGCCGAGCGCCCGGACGGCGCCAGCGTCTGGGGCACCGCCGACGCCATCAGGGAGATGTACCCGCGGCTTGCCCCCGCCCTCGCCCGCACCCTGGCGCAGCGCCTGCGTCCGATGATCCCGCCGCCAGACACCTACCCCCTGGCCGCCCACCCCGACGTCCCGACGGCGTTCATCTACGCCGCCGACGACGAGCTCTTCGAGCCGGCATGGGAGCGGTTCATGGCACGCGAGCTCGTCGGCGTCGAGCCGATCGAGATCCCGGGCGGCCACTTTCCGATGGCCGAGGACCCGGTCTCACTCGCCGACCTCCTCGATCGCCTCACCGATGTTTCACAACCTCGCGCCGCCGCGGGCTCGTAGCGCCGTAAAAGACACCCTGAACCCAGGAGGTTCGAGATGAAGTTGAGGATCCTCGCCATCGTGGCGGCGCTCGCACTCGCTTTGGTCGTAGCGCCGACCGCGTCAGCAACGAAGTCCAAGGGCGGCGGCTCGTACGCGCCGACCTACGGGGCCACCAGCCTGACCGTCGACCCGGGGACGCTTGCAGCTCTCGGATCGCTCGGTGTCTCACCCGGCGTCGTCGCTCCCGCCAGGCTCAACGGCGCCACGTACGATTTCCCGATTACGAACCCGCTCCGAAGCGCGCTTCGCACCGGGGTCATTCGCCACTCCGGCGGGCTCACGCTCAGCGCCGGCGGCACAACGGTTGCGCTGACCGATTTCGACATCAAGCTGAAGGACCGTCTGCTCTTCGGCAAGGTCAACGGCGCCGGCCCGGTCGCATTGCTCGATCTCGACTACTCGGACACCCGCATCAAGTTCAGGCGGGGACGCCTCGAGATCGGCCCGATTGGCACGGACCTCACGCAGGGCGCGGCCGATGCGCTCAACGGAGCGTTCGGCGTGTCGGCGTTCACGGATGACACGGTGATCGGGGAGGCGACGACCCGGTACCGCATCTTCCCCTTCTAGGGGTTAGGAGTCGGGGCGCGCGGGTTGCGGCAGCGACCGCAACCCGCGCGCGCTCGGCGACCGATCAGTAGTCCCAGGACGCGTACTCGGGGTTCTGGTCCTTCATCTCGGTGAACAGCAGGGAGACGCGGTCCATGTACCACGCCTTTCCTCCATGCGTGATCAGCAGACCGGTGACGACCGCGAGGATGTTGAAGTCGGCGAGGCCGTATGCAAGCACAGCGATCCCGATGACCGAGTAGCCATTGGCCAGCAACGACGGGACACGGGAGCGAAACTGGGCTGGAAGCTGGACCTTGTCTCGATCGACCCAGATCCGCTCCCCAAGCACGGCGCGCGAGGCCCAGTTCCGGGTCGACTTCGGAGCATCGAAGAGCCGCGGGTTGACGAACATCCAGACAAGGGACAGCGCGACTGGTACCAAGCACCAGATGCCGATCCAGTCTCGGCTCCATATCGCTGCAGCGAGCAACGACACCACCGTGAACCTGCTCCAGACGCTGACCGGGTTCGCGTGCCTCATCCAGGTTTCGCCGTCGAGCCCGAAGGCCTTCGCGACCTTGCTGTCGCCGGTGAACGCCGGCTGCGTGGTCGTCGATTCGTGGCGGGTGACTGTGAGTGCGGTCATTTTCGGCCTTTCTCAACGTTTGTTGATATCCAGAAAGCAGGCTACCGCGGCAAGCGCCAGATGTCAACACCTGTAGAGTTGCGCAAATGACCAGACCGTCCGAGAAATCAAAGCCCCCCCGGAGGGGCAGGAGGCCAGGGGCGAGCTCCACCCGCGAGGAGATACTCACAGCCGCCCGCCACCGGTTCGCCGAAGGCGGCTACGACCGCGCGACGTTCCGCGCGATTGCCGCTGACGCCGACGTCGACCCGGCGCTCGTGGTCCAGTTCTTCGGCTCAAAGCGGGAGCTCTTCGCGGCAGCCACGGCGCCGCCGGTGACGCTCGCTCAGCTCGCAGAAGCGTCGGGTGACAGCTCGCCGGGGGAGCCGGGGCTGGGCTTGGCGCGCCTGTTGATGCGCTGGCTTGAGGACGTCGGCGCCCGCGAGGCGCTGCTGGGCAGGATTCGCTCCGCCGCGAGCGAGCCGGCCGCAGCGGACGTTGTCCGCGCGATGATCGGCGAGCAGCTGAAGGGGTTCGCCGGGCTCATGTCGGGCGACCGCCCCGACGTGCGGGCGAGCCTGCTCGCGACGCAGTTCCTGGGAGTGGTCTTCGCTCGCTACATCGTGGTCGTGGAGCCGTTGTCCTCGATGGACGGCGAGGAGATCGCCGAGTGGCTCGGCCCTACCTTCGACCTGTACCTGACCGGCCCGGTCGACGGGCTCCAGGTCCCGCCTCCGCCCAAGCGCTAGGCGCGTGAGCCGACGGCCACCAGGTACTCCATCTCGAAGCGCGCGTCGTCCGCGGTGCCACGGTTCCACTCTTCGCAGAAGCGGTCGAGGGCCTCGTCGAACTCGTCCGCCCGCCCGTCCTTCTCCGCGTTGGCGCGCGCGGCGATCGTCGGGCCGTAGCGCTCCTTGAAGTGCTCCCCGTAGTCGCCCGGGCGATCGAAGGCGGTGACCTCGAGCACGTCGCGTTCGACGGTGCGCCACTCGACCCGCTCGCCGAAGAGCTCGCGCAGGTGCTCCTCGCCTCCCCAAAGGGGCGGCGGTTGCGCGCCGGGCGGGGGCGCAGGGGCGAACGGCCCCATCGTCTTGAACAGGGCGCCGATCATGCCGTCCGGGGTCCAGCTGAGAAGCCCGATCGTGCCGCCCGGGCGGGTGACGCGGACGAGCTCGTCGGCGGCTTCCTGATGGTGGGGCGCGAACATCACGCCGATCGCCGATATCACCACGTCGAACGACTCGGCGTCGAACGGGAGATTCTCGGCGTCGGCCTCGGCCCACTCGAGCTCTACGCCGTCAGCCTCCGCCCGAGCGCGGCCAGCCTCGAGTAGCTCGGGCGTCAGGTCGCTGGCCGTCACCTCGGCCCCGGCCTGTGCCGCGGGAATCGAGGCGTTGCCCGTGCCGGCGGCGACATCGAGGACGCGCATCCCGGACTCGATGCCGGAGGCCTCAACGAGGCGCGGCCCAAGTGGGACCAGGAACGTCTCGACCATGGACGGGTAGTCGCCCGAGGCCCACATCTTGCGGTGACGCCCCTTCAACTCTGAGTCGGATCCTGTGGTCGACAAAGCTCTCCCCTTTCACTCGCTGGACAAGACAGAACATACCCTCGGGGAAGGTACGGCGCTAGCTCCGCTGGTCTGCTTTAATGGTCGACTAAGTCAGATGACTAAGTCCGCCCCCACGGCAGAACCCACCACCGACGCCGGCCTGCCCTCGATTAGGCAGACCAACGTCGAGGCCTTTCTCGACGCTGCCGAGCGTCTGCTGGTCAGGGAGGGAGCGGCCGGGATCTCAACCCGCCAGCTCGCCGCGGAGGCGGGCCAGAACCACGGACTGGTCCACTACTACTTCGGCTCGGTCGACGAGCTCCTGATGCAGACGCTGGAACGGTTCTCGGGCCGGGTGATGGACCGCCAGCGGGCGATGTACGGCAGCGATGCGCCTTTCGCCGAGAAGTGGCGTACGGCGATGGGCTACATCGACGAGGACCTCGCGGCCGGCTATCCCAAGGTCTGGGCCGAGCTCGAGGCCCTCGCCTGGAACGACCCCGAGATGCGCGACCGGCTGAACGGCGTCAACGAGAGCTGGCGCTCACTGCTTCGCGACGCGCTCGCCGACGCGATCCAGGAGTACGAGCTCGACACCTCCGTCTTCTCGGCGGAGGCCCTCGCGGCGCTGGTGATGCAGTTCAACAAGGGGCTTCTGTACGAGCGCCTACTCGGCTTCGACCGCGGCCACGCGGACCTGCTGGCATCGATCGACCGCTGGCTCACGTCGATGGAGGAGGCGAAGCGATGACCGTGCTGCTGGCGCCCCCGGCACCAGCGACCGGACACGACGGCGAGCAGAGCCGCGCGATCTATCCCGAGACCGAGGGCTTCGTCGAGCGCGACGGGCAGAGCCTCTTCTACGAGGTCTACGGCGATGGCGAGGAGACGATCTTCCTGCTCCCGACCTGGTCGCTGGTCCACTCCCGCCATTGGAAGATGCAGATCCCCTACTTCGCCCGGCATTTCCGGGTGCTGGCGATGGATGGGCTCGGGAACGGCCGCTCCGATCGCTGCCGCGACCCGAAGCGCTACGAAGCCGCGGAGTTCGCCCTCGACTGCCTGGCCGTGATGGACGCGACGGGGACCGAGCGCGCGGCGATGGTGAGCCTCTCGCGAGGCGCCCAGTTCCTGCTCGAGCTCGGTCGGCTGGCTCCCCAACGAATCACCGGCGCAGCCTTCATCGGGCCTCTGTTCCCCTACACGCCGTCGCACTGGTCGGTGCTGCTCCAGAGCACGCCGATGGCCGTGCGCCGCCGCACTCCCTTCCGCTGGTGGGGACACCTGAACCCCGTCGCGTGGCCCGAGCGCTACCCCGAGTTCGCGGAGTGGTTCATCTCGCGGTGCCTCCCGGAGCCGCACTCGACCAAGGGCATCGAGGACGGGGTCGGCTGGGCCCTGGAGACCGACCCCGCGACGCTCATCGCCACAACGGAAGAGGGTCAGGTCCACACCGACCGGCGCACCCTGCGCGACCTGGCGGGGAACCTGGATTGCCCGGTGCTGGTGGTTCACGGAGACCGCGATCAGATCACGCCGCCCCGCGACGGCCGCGCCCTCGCCCGCCTCAGCGACGGGCAGCTCGAGGTCGTCCCCGGATCGGGCCACTTTCCGCACACCCGAAAGCCGGTGCAGGTCAACCTCGCCCTGCGCGAGTTCTCCGAGGACGCCTTCGGGCGAGAGCGCACGCCGCGTGACCCCACCGTCCATCGGCCCGACGGCCGTCCACGCGCCCTCTACATCTCGTCGCCGATCGGGCTCGGCCACGCGCAGCGCGACGTCGCGATCGCCCGCGAGCTTCGCCGGCTGAAGCCGGACCTGCAGATCGACTGGCTCGCCCAGGACCCGGTCACCAGGGTGCTCGAGGGCGAGGGCGAACGCATCCATCCGGCCAGCGCCCACCTTGCCAACGAGTCCCGCCACATCGAGTCAGAGTCGGCCGAGCACGACCTGCACTGCTTCCACGCGCTGCGCCGCATGGACGAGATCCTCGCCGCCAACTTCATGCTCTTCCACGACGTCGTGCGCGACGAGCGCTACGACCTCTGGATCGGGGACGAGGCATGGGAGCTCGACTACTACCTCCACGAGAACCCACGCGAGAAGCGCGTCCCGTTCGCGTGGTTGACCGACTTCGTCGGCTTCCTGCCGATGGACGACGGCGGGGAGCGCGAGAAGTTCCTGACCGCGGACTACAACGCGGACATGGTGGACCACATCGCCGAGCACCCCGACGTCCGGGATATGGCGCTGTTCGTGGGCAACCCCGACGACGTCGTCGACGAGCGGCTCGGCCCGCAGCTGCCGATGATCCGCGACTGGACCGAGCGCCACTTCGACTTCACCGGCTACGTGACCGGCTTCGACCCGGCCGAGCTCAGCGATCGCGGCAAGCTGCGTGACGAGCTGGGCTACGGGGACGACGAGCAGGTCTGCATCGTCACGGTCGGCGGGTCGGGTGTCGGCGCCGATCTGCTGCGCCGGGTGATCGCCGCGTTCCCGGCGGCGAAGGAAAGGGTCCCGGACCTGCGCATGATCGTCGTCGCGGGGCCCCGCATCGACCCTGCCTCGCTGCCCGCCCACTCCGGGCTGGAGGTGGTGCCGTACGTGCACAACCTCTACCGCCACCTCGCCGCGTGCGACCTGGCGGTTGTGCAGGGCGGCCTCACCACCTCGATGGAGCTGACGGCCCAGAAGCGGCCGTTCCTCTTCTTCCCCCTTCGCCACCACTTCGAGCAGAATTTCCACGTCCGCCACCGGCTCGACCAATACGGAGCCGGACGCCGTATGGACTTCGACGAAGCGCCACCGGAACTGATCGCCGAGGCGATCGGCGAGGAGATCGGCCGGGACGTCACCTACCGCGACGTCGAGAGCGACGGCGCCGCTCGTGCCGCGAGTCGCCTGGCCGAACTGCTCTAGCGCGGGCCCGCTGATTTCGACTCAGCCTGGCGTCGTCACCAGCTCGAAGTAGGCGGCGAAGACGTTGCCGCTGCTGCGAGCGCCTGGGCGGTCACCGTGAAGCGAATCCGGAGGTCATCGACGGCCGCCTGGTCGGGCGGGACGACGTTGATCGAGCGCCACTGATATTCCTGACCGCCGGGGACCGTGGTGGTGGCCCTGACCGAACCGCCCCAGACCACGTCTGCGCGGACGCTCTGGCCCGGTGCGGTGTTCATGAAGAACCAGGCTTTGCTGGTGGTCGGGGTGCCGTTCAGCGCCGCGTTCGAAAGCCCGACCTCAGTCACCTGGCCGAGCGTCCCGGCGTAGATGAACTGCTCGGAGGGAATCCAACTCAGGGCCTGGGTGACGTTCTCGTTCAGCGCGTCCCAGGCAGTCAGCCCCAACGTGCAGCAGACGGTCCACTGCGAGGTGATGTCGATGTTCGGCCGAAGGAGCTGGGTGCCGCCCGTGCCGCCGCCACTCGTGAAGCTGCCGCCGACCGCCTTGTTCGCGTTCATCGTCAGGTTGCAGGCGCCGGTGCCGGTGCAGTCGCCGCTCCAGCCGGCGAAGCTCGAGCCGCCGGTGGGGTTGGCGCTCAGGGTCACGGCTGTGCCGTTCGGGTAGGTCTCGGTGCAGTCGCCGGGGCAGTTGATGCCGGTGCCGGTGATCGTGCCGGTCCCGGTTCCTGTGGGCGGGGTCACGGTCAGGGTGCGCGGGGGCGGGGGCGCGGCCGAGAAGCTGCCGCCGACCGCCTTGTTCGCGTTCATCGTCAGGTTGCAGGCGCCGGTGCCGGTGCAGTCGCCGCTCCAGCCGGCGAAGCTCGAGCCGCCGGTGGGGTTGGCGCTCAGGGTCACGGCTGTGCCGTTCGGGTAGGTCTCGGTGCAGTCGCCGGGGCAGTTGATGCCGGTGCCGGTGATCGTGCCGGTCCCGGTTCCTGTGGGCGGGGTCACGGTCAGGGTGCGCGGGGGCGGGGGCGCGGCCGAGAAGCTGCCGCCGACCGCCTTGTTCGCGTTCATCGTCAGGTTGCAGGCGCCGGTGCCGGTGCAGTCGCCGCTCCAGCCGGCGAAGCTCGAGCCGCCGGTGGGGTTGGCGCTCAGGGTCACGGCTGTGCCGTTCGGGTAGGTCTCGGTGCAGTCGCCGGGGCAGTTGATGCCGGTGCCGGTGATCGTGCCGGTCCCGGTGCCTGTGGGCGGGGTCACGGTCAGGGTGCGCGGGGGCGGGGGCGCGGCCGTGAAGCTGCCGCCGACCGCCTTGTTCGCGTTCATCGTCAGGTTGCAGGCGCCGGTGCCGGTGCAGTCGCCGCTCCAGCCGGCGAAGCTCGAGCCGCCGGTGGGGTTGGCGCTCAGGGTCACGGCTGTGCCGTTCGGGTAGGTCTCGGTGCAGTCGCCGGGGCAGTTGATGCCGGTGCCGGTGATCGTGCCGGTCCCGGTTCCTGTGGGCGGGGTCACGGTCAGGGTGCGCGGGGGCGGGGGCGCGGCCGAGAAGCTGCCGCCGACCGCCTTGTTCGCGTTCATCGTCAGGTTGCAGGCGCCGGTGCCGGTGCAGTCGCCGCTCCAGCCGGCGAAGCTCGAGCCGCCGTGGGTTGGCGGTCAGGGTCACGGCGTGCCATCGGGATAGGTCTCTGTGCAGTCGCCGGGGCAGTTGATGCCCGTTCCGGTGATCGTGCCGGTTCCCGTGCCGGTCGGCGGGGTCACGGTCAGCGTCCGCGGCGGGGGGCCGCCGCCCGTCGTGACCAGTTCGAAGTACGCGGCGAAGACGTTGCCGCTGCTCGAGCCCTGGGCGGTCACCGTGAATCGGATCCGCAGGTCGTCGACGGCCGCCTGGTCGGGCGGGGTGACGTTGACCGAGCGCCACTGGTAGCCCTGGGCGCCACCGACCGTCGTCGAGGCCCTGACCGCACCGCCCCAGATCACGTCCGCGCGGACGCTCTGCCCGGGGGCGGTGTTCATGAAGAACCAGGCCTTGCTTGCGGCCGGGGTGCCGTTGAGCGGCGCGTTCGCGAGCCCGACCTCGGTCACCGTGTTGAGCGCCGAGGCGTACATGAACTGCTCAGAGGGTCGCGTGGGGTTGGCGCTCAGGGTCACGGCTGTGCCGTTCGGGTAGGTCTCGGAGCAGTCGCCGGGGCAGTTGATGCCGGTGCCGGTGATCGTGCCGGTCCCGGTTCCGTGGGCGGGGTCACGGTCAGGGTGCGCGGGGGCGGGGGCGCGGCCGAGAAGCTGCCGCCGACCGCCTTGTTCGCGTTCATCGTCAGGTTGCAGGCGCCGGTGCCGGTGCAGTCGCCGCTCCAGCCGGCGAAGCTCGAGCCGCCGGTGGGGTTGGCGCTCAGGGTCACGGCGGTGCCGTTCGGGTAGGTCTCGGTGCAGTCGCCGGGGCAGTTGATGCCGGTGCCGGTGATCGTGCCGGTGCCGGTTCCTGTGGGCGGGGTCACGGTCAGGGTGCGCGGGGGCGGGCGCCGCGGCGCTGAAGCTGCTGCCCACCGACTTGTTCGCGTTCATCGTCAGGTTGCAGGCCCCGGTGCCGGTGCAATCCCCGCTCCAGCCCGCGCGTCGTCACCAGCTCGAAGTAGGTGGCGAAGACGTTGCCGCTGCTGCTTCCGCCTGTCGGTCACGGTGAAGCGAATCCGGAGGTCATCGACGGCCGCCTGGTCGGGCGGGACGACGTTGATCGAGCGCCACTGATATTCCGTGACCGCCGGGGACCGTGGTGGTGGCCCTGACCGAACCGCCCCAGACCACGTCTGCGCGGACGCTCTGGCCCGGTGCGGTGTTCATGAAGAACCAGGCTTTGCTGGTGGTCGGGGTGCCGTTCAGCGCCGCGTTCGAAAGCCCGACCTCAGTCACCTGGCCGAGCGCCGAAGCGTAGATGAACTGCTCGGAGGGAATCCAACTCAGGGCCTGGGTGACGTTCTCGTTCAGCGCGTCCCAGGCAGTCAGCCCCAACGTGCAGCAGGCGGTCCACTGCGAGGTGATGTCGATGTTCGGCCGAAGGAGCTGGGTGCCGCCCGTGCCGCCGCCGCGTCGTGAAGCTGCCGCCGACCGCCTTGTTCGCGTTCATCGTCAGGTTGCAGGCGCCGGTGCCGGTGCAGTCGCCGCTCCAGCCGGCGAAGCTCGAGCCGCCGGTGGGGTTGGCGCTCAGGGTCACGGCTGTGCCGTTCGGGTAGGTCTCGGAGCAGTCGCCGGGGCAGTTGATGCCGGTGCCGGTGATCGTGCCGGTCCCGGTTCCTGTGGGCGGGGTCACGGTCAGGGTGCGCGGGGGCGGGGGCGCGGCCGAGAAGCTGGAGCCGCCGGTGGGGTTGGCGCTCAGGGTCACGGCTGTGCCGTTCGGGTAGGTCTCGGTGCAGTCGCCGGGGCAGTTGATGCCGGTGCCGGTGATCGTGCCGGTCCCGGTTCCTGTGGGCGGGGTCACGGTCAGGGTGCGCGGGGGCGGGACGCCGCCCGTCGTCACCAGCTCGAAGTAGGTGGCGAAGACGTTGCCGCTGCTGCTTCCGCCTGTGGTCACGGTGAAGCGAATCCGGAGGTCATCGACGGCCGCCTGGTCGGGCGGGACGACGTTGATCGAGCGCCACTGATATTCCTGACCGCCGGGGACCGTGGTGGTGGCCCTGACCGAACCGCCCCAGACCACGTCTGCGCGGACGCTCTGGCCCGGTGCGGTGTTCATGAAGAACCAGGCTTTGCTGGTGGTCGGGGTGCCGTTCAGCGCCGCGTTCGAAAGCCCGACCTCAGTCACCTGGCCGAGCGCCGAAGCGTAGATGAACTGCTCGGAGGGAATCCAACTCAGGGCCTGGGTGACGTTCTCGTTCAGCGCGTCCCAGGCAGTCAGCCCCAACGTGCAGCAGGCGGTCCACTGCGAGGTGATGTCGATGTTCGGCCGAAGGAGCTGGGTGCCGCCCGTGCCGCCGCCACTCGTGAAGCTGCCGCCGACCGCCTTGTTCGCGTTCATCGTCAGGTTGCAGGCGCCGGTGCCGGTGCAGTCGCCGCTCCAGCCGGCGAAGCTCGAGCCGCCGGTGGGGTTGGCGCTCAGGGTCACGGCTGTGCCGTTCGGGTAGGTCTCGGAGCAGTCGCCGGGGCAGTTGATGCCGGTGCCGGTGATCGTGCCGGTCCCGGTTCCTGTGGGCGGGGTCACGGTCAGGGTGCGCGGGGGCGGGGTGACGACGTTGTACGTCGCCACCAGCGTCGTGTCCGCATCGACGGTGACGTTGTGGGCCGCGCCGCCGCCGTCTGACCACGATCCGAAGGCGTAGCTCTCGCCGCCGAGGCTCTGCGGGGAGTCCGCGATCACGGTGTTCTGGGAGCCCTCGATCACCGTCCGGGTAAAGGGCGCCGTCGCGGGCGGAGCTGAGTTTAGGCCCAGTGCAGCCCATCCGGGTTCGAATCGAGCGTGAGGGCGACGGTGCGCGGGTCGATCGTCACCGACTCGGTGTCGGTGAGCCCGCCGGAGTCGGTCACGGTCAGCTCCACCGTCAGCGTCGAGGGGTATTCGTGGTCGGGGGCGAAGAAGGAGCCGGCGGTGCGGTCTGGGAACGTCTCCTCGGTGTGGGTGTGGCAGTTGCTCGGGCAGTGGTTGATGACGAGCTTCCAGTCAAAGGCCGAGGCGGGCAGGCTCTGCTCGGCGTCGGTGGCGGCGCCCGAGAAGGAGACCTGCTCGTCGACCGCCCAGCTGGTGGCGGCGCTCGGGGAGTTGATCTGGGCGACCGGAGCGGTGTTGTCGGTCTGGATCGTGACCGAGTCGGTGTCAGAGCCGCCGCCGGGGTCGGTCACCCTGACCGTCGCGACGTGGGTCCCCGCCTGATAGGTGCGGGAAAGGGTGACCGAGTTGCCGTCGTCGAATTGGCCGTCGCCGTCGGCGTCCCAGGCGAAGGCGAGGTTTGCGAAGGCGTCGTCGGGGTCACTCGAGCCCGCCGCGCTCAGCTGCACGGTGAGCGGGGCGGGGCCGCCGGAGGGGGTCGCGGTCGCGACCGCGGTCGGGGACTGGTTCAGTGTGCTTCTGACCCGCTGGATCGTGCCGCCGTCGAAGTTCGCGTAAAAGAGCTCGCCCTGGTGGACCGCGAGCGCGACCGGGCTCGCGGCGCCCGCGTCGAAGGTCTGGATCGTCGCCGGGTTCGGGAGGCCGTTTGAGCCCGGCAGCATCGCCCAGATGCAGTCGCGGGAGTTGTCGGCGAAGAAGAGGGCGCCGTCGTAGGAGTTCGGGAAGGCGCCGCCGTTATAGAAGCGAAGGCCCGCGATCGCAGAGCTCCCGGTCGGGCAGCTCTCGCCGCTTACGACCTTGGCGTTGTGGTCATAGGCGTAGTAGGGGGCGACGACCGCGGTGTCGCCCGGCGTGTAAAGGCTCTCGCAGAGGTCGAGGTTGATGCCGTCATAGCCGCTTCGCCCGGCGCCCTCATAACAGGGCCAGCCGAGGTTGTCGGCTCCCGAGTCGCTCGGGTCAGCGACGCGGTTTACCTCCTCCCACGCCCCCCAGCCGACGTCGCCGATCCAGAGCTCCTCGGTCCCGGGGCGGACGGTGAAGCGGAACGGGTTTCGAAAGCCGAAGGCGGCGATCCGGCGCTGGTTGGCGTCGGTGGAGGCGGCGAAGGGGTTGCCGGGCAGGCCGGCGCCGGTGTCGGGGTCGACTCGCAGCAGGGCGCCGTCGAGACCGGTCGGGTCCGAGGTCGTTCGGGCGTCCTGGCTTCGGAGCGCGCCTCCCTCGGCAGTCGGCGGCGTCATCGCGCCGCCGACGCCGCCAGGCGGATCCCCGCAGGGGTTGAGCGGGCTTCCGTCCTGGCCCCAGTCAGCGAAGTTGAAGCTCGCCCCGTCGCCGCCGCTCACGTAGAGGGCGCCGTCGGGGCCGAAGCCGAGGTCGCCGATCGAATGGCTCGGGTACTGCTGGCACCAATCGGTCAGCAGGTTCGTCTTCGCCGACATCGTCTCGCCGCTGATCGTCAATCGCGCCAGCCGGCCCGTGACCACGCAGCCGTCGCCGGTCGGCCCCGGCGGGCTCGGGCAGGGGTCAGCGCTCACGCCCGCGGTGCCCCAGCGGGGGACCGAGCCGCCGGGCTCGGCGTCGAGGGCGTAGAGCGCGTAGAGGTAGGGGCGGGTCGGGAACTGGGGGTCGATCGTGAGCCCGAGCAGGCCGCGGTCCCAGAAGTTGTAGGTCTCGGTGCGGAGGTCTGCGACCTGGGTGGCGCTCGAGTCGCCGAGGCCGTCGAAGGACTTGATCAGGCCGCTCTTCTCGGCGACGAAGACGCGGCCGTCGGGGGCGAAGGTGAGCGCGGTCGGGTTGGTCGAGGCCGCTGAAGGCGGTCGACTCCTGGAAGCCGGCGGGGAGGGTGCCGGCTTGGGCGGGGGCGGAGCAGGCGAGGCTCGCGAGGAGCAATAGGAACCCGTACCGGCGCACGAGGCGAAACTTCCCTGGCCTCCTCCCCACAGCGAAGCGCGTCACTCGACATCTCCAGCTCGCGGGGCTCCCAAGTAACCGCTTGGCGCACCACCCCTCCTCACCAAGCCGACCAACCCTACCTCCCGCGCGCGAACGGTGTCAACAGGTAGGTGAGCCACTCCGGATCTGTACCCCCGGTATACGTGTCCGCGTGGCCGAAGCGGGATCGGAGAAAAGGTCAAGGGTCAGAGTCGTCGCGCGTCGCGGGTTGGTCGTTGCCGTGGTTGCCCTGCAACTCGGGTTCGCGGCGCGCGGCTACTGGTCCGACCACAAGGAGTTCGCCTTCCAGATGTTCCCGGAGTCGAGCACCTGGCGGGCCGACGTGGTCCGGGTCACCGCTGACGGCCGGCGCGTCCCCGTCGAGATCCCATGGTCGGGGTACCGCTGGGAGGAGCTCGTCCCGAGGCTCGGGCTGAGCTACCCGTCCGTCCGCCACCACGCCGCGGCCGGGCTCGACAACCAGCTGGCGTTCCTCGACTCCGCGCTCGACTGGGTCGCGAACAACACGCCGCGCGACACCGAGACCCGCTACCTGGAGGCCACCGTCACCTCCTGGCACAACGACGACCCACCCCGGCGCCAGGTCTTCCGGAGCAACGTGCGCGAGTGATCGCCGCGTTCGACGAGCTGCTTGGCCGTCGCGTCAGCATGCGCGCCCTCGCCCTGCTGAGGGTGCTGGCCGGGCCCGTCGTGCTGCTGCACCTGAGGCCGTTCCTGACCGACAGCCTTGACGGGCAGATCTACAACGACGCCTTCAACGAGCCCTACGCCGGGTGGTACCCGGAGGTGCCCGACGCCGCCTACATAGGGTTGCTCTGGCTGGGGGCCGTATCCGCCGTCGCCATGTCCCTCGGCCTGCTCACCCGCCTGGCGACCACGACGACGTTCGCGATCGTCGCGTACAACCTCTTCCTATCGACCACGCACTTTCACAACAACCGGGCGTATCTGGTGATCGTCCTCGGGCTGCTGGCGGTGGCTCCATGCGGGCGAGAGCTGTCGGTGGACGCGTGGCTTCGCCGCCGCCGGGGCCTGCCGTCGCTCGACCTGACTGCGCCTGCCTGGCCGTTGTGGCTGCTGCGGTTCGAGTGCGCCGCGGTATACGCGGCGTCCGGCATCAGCAAGCTCGTCGATCCCGACTGGTTCGGCGGCACCGTGACCTGGCAGCGGGTCGTGCGGGTCCGGGACGAGCTCGAGGCCTCTCCCCTCCCCGAGTGGGCGATCTCGGTCGTCACCGACCGGAGCTTTCACACCGGAGCGGCCAAGTTCATAGTGCTCACCGAGCTGTTCATCGCGGTCGGGCTGTGGTGGCGTGGTAGCCGCTACCTGGCAGTGTGGGTCGCCGTCGCCTTTCACATCGGGATCGAGATGTCCGCGTCGGTGCAGGTCTTCTCGTTTCTGGCTATCGCCGTGCTGGTGGTCTGGGCTGTGCCTTCGACCCGGGACCGGGTGATCGCCATCGATTCGACCGACCCTCGCCAGCGACGATTGGGGACTGCGGTCCGCGCGCTCGACTGGCTCGCCAGGTTTCGCGTCGAGCCGTCCCCCCCGGGCACCCCGCTTGAGCTCACCGAACGCGACGGCACCACGCTCCGCGGCGGTCCCGCCGTCGCGTTCGCGTTCAGCCGCCTGCCCCTGACGGCCTGGTTCGCGCTCCCCACTCTCCTGCTGCCCGGCGTCCGCCGGGCCCGCCGCCGATGATCGCTCGCCGCGTCTGGCGTGCCCTGCTGACCCTGGCGCTGATCCTGGTCGCCGTGTTCGCGGTTGGGGCTCCCCCCGAGCGCTGCCCTTCGGTCACCACGGATGAGCTCCGCGGCTCGGCCCAGGCGAGCGTCGACTGGTTCGTCCGCAACCAGGACAGCGACGGCAGGTGGCTCTACCTCTACAACGCCGATGAGGACTCGACCCCTGCGGACTACAACGAGGTTCGCCACGCCGGGGTGACGATGGGCCTCTACCAGGCCGCCGCCGCACGGCTGCCCGGGGCTGCGCTATCAGGCGACCGGGGCCTCGAGTGGGCGCTCGAGAGGCTCGTCGAGCGCGACGACTGGGCCGCGCTGGCCTATGAGGGAGAGGTCAACACAGGCGCGACCGCGCTGTTGACCGCTGGGCTGACCATTCGCCGCGAGGCCACCGGCGACACCCGCTACGACGGTCTGCTGCGCCGGCTAGGGCGCTTCCTGGTCGTCCAGACCGAGCCGTCGGGTGCCGTGCTCGCGTCCTATGACCAGACGACCGGTGCGCCGGAGCCCGACTTCTACTCGAAGTACTACACGGGCGAGGCGTACTGGGCTCTCGCCCGGCTCCATCGGACCTTTCCCGGCGAGGGCTGGGACGAGCCGGCCAACCGCATCGGCGGCTATCTGGCGAGCTCGCGCGACGACGTCGAGGATCACTGGCCGCCGATCCCCGATCACTGGGCTGCCTACGGCGCGGCCGAAACCGTGGAGTACCCCGAACGCGGCGGCGACCCGCTTACCGAGGACGAGGTTGACTACGCGCGCCGGCAGGCCGGGGCGTTCGGCGTCCAAGCGCGGGTGGTCGCTCAGCGCTTCGGGCCATGGGGAGAGCTGGTCCGCAACTACACGCCGCGTGGCGGCGGCTACGGCGTGGTCAGCGAGGCGCTGACGGGTTGGTGGCTGACAGCGCAGGCGGATCCCCGGCTCGCCGACCTGCGTGAGCCGATAGCCGATCGCGCCACCTGCGTCGCCGGTCTGGCGCTGGAAGCGCAATCCGACGGCGGTGACGCTGCCGACGCCGCCCAGCCCGAACTCGTGGAGGGCGCGTGGTTCAAAGACGGCGAGACGCGCATGGATGACCAACAACACGCCCTCGCGGGAGTGCTGCGAACGATCCCGATCGTCGAGGCGTCCGCGACGCCGGGCCCGGACCAGCCCGGCGACGCCGCGCCGTCGGCCTGGCTGTGGGCCGCCGTTCTGCTGCTGGCGCTGAACCCGGCCCGCGCGGCGATCGGCGTCCCGCGCGCCGGGAGGCCGCCGCGCGAGGTCGTCCGCGTCGCCGCTGCGGGTGGAGCGATCGGCGGGCTCGCGGTCTGCGCCGCCGCGGCGGTGGGCGGCCCGCTGCTCGACGCGCTCGACGTCAGCGAGCCGTCGTTCCGCATCGCCGCCGGCGTCGTGGCGGCGGTGGCCGGGGCCATCGACCTGTTTCGAAGGCCACCCTCCCCCGAACCCGCACTCCCCGGCCGGCGGGCGGCGCTCGTCCCAGTGGCGATCCCCGTGGTGGCCCGCCCCGCCCTGCTGGTCGTGGCGCTCGGTGCCGGAGCCGATCAGGGCGTGCTCGTGAGCGTCGCCGCGATCGCCACGGGTGTCGTGATCCTGACCGGCCTTGCGGCCCGCTGGCCCACCGAGGGCTCGCGCGGCCGAGTCCTGAAGTGGGCGGCCCGCCTGCTGGCGGCTGCGCTCATCGCCGGCGGCGTCATCCTTACCGTCGACGGCATCATGGACGTGTAAGTCGAACGCTGACGAAAGGAGAAGCATGCAGATCCTGGAGATCGAACAGAAGGAGACCCTGCGCCGCGAGGAGGTTGCGAAGCGCCTGCACGCGCTGGCCGACATGCTCGAGCGCAACAACGACCTCGAGTTCGAGCGGGGCGGGATGAAGATCACCGTCGACGTGCCCGACGAGGTCCACCTCAAGGTGGAACTGGAGG
This sequence comes from uncultured Solirubrobacterales bacterium, assembly GCA_963820665.1. GTDB lineage: Bacteria > Actinomycetota > Thermoleophilia > Solirubrobacterales > 70-9 > CAVUAT01. The sequence goes on from CAWGAL010000005.1 coordinate 85,108, forward strand.
TGGAAACCGACGAGCGGGAGCTCGAGATCGAACTCACGTGGTGAAGGCTCGTTTCGACCCACGCTAGGCGGGTAGTCCGTGAACGCCCGCGTATCGCGTTCGAGGAGGAGACATGAGCACTGTTCTGATCATCGCCATCGTCCTGGTCGTCCTGGTGCTCATCGCCCTTGTGTGGCAGAGAGGGCAAGCGGGTCGACGGCGCAAGGAAGCGGCCGGCCTGCGTCGCGAGGCGTCCGCCCACGACGAAGACGCCCGTGAGGCCGAGCTGGCTGCCGAGGAGAAGCGAGCAGAAGCCGAGCAGCGGCGATCCCGCGCCGACACCATCGACCCCGATACCGACAGCCGATCCGACACCGACAGCCGCGGACGAGACCACGACGCGGACGATGACCTCGATCGCGGTGACGAGGTCTTCCGCGACGACCGTGAGCGGCAGCGTGATGCTGCGTCGCGCCCGGAAACCCGCGACTGACCAGGTCGGATAGCCCTCAGGCGTCCGTTTCGGCCTTCACCTCGCCCATGTCCACCGAGGCGCGCGCTCCCGGCGTTTCGGACGAATCCATCTGCTCGAGGACCTCGGCCGACTTTCTCATCTTCTCCTCGGAATCGAAAAAGCCGACGAAGACCGCGTTCGATTGGGACTCGTCGTAGATGAGCTTCATGCCCGTCGACTCCACTCCGGGCGGCGGCCCCCTGTTCTCCTCGATCCGAGCGACGATCTCGGCGATGCGCTCCGGGTCGACGTCCGTGAACCTGACCACGCGTGCGTACATGTCGCCTCCTGAGTCGGGTTAGCCGACACTACCTCGCGCAGTCGCACGGGCCAAGCTGTCGCTTTGCACGCGGGTCTCCCTTATACAGTCAGCGTGCGGTTCCACTGGATTGGAGAGGGATGACGCAGCAAGCGGAGGGTCTTCGCAGCCGAGGCGTGGTGGTGGCGCTCGGGGCCCAGCTGGTCGCCGTCGCGTCGCTGTTCGCGGCGCCGCTGACCGACCCGAGCGAGGCCACGTTTGCGGGGCGGCCCGGCAAGATCGCCTTCGTGCGCAGCACGGGCATGATGCAGACGAACCTCTTCGCGGTGAACCCGGATGGCACCGGCACCGTGCCGCTGACCACCGGCACGGGAAACAACACGGCCCCCGCGTTCTCGTACGACGGCCAGCGAATCGCCTTCGTGCGTCCAGCGCCTGAGCAGGAGATCTTCGTGATACCGACAGCCGGTGGCACCCCCACGAACATCACCGACAACGCGGTCCTCGACTCCGCCCCGAGTTACTTCCCGGACGGCAGGATCGCGTTCGGCAGCACCGACGGCGACGACGAGATCTACGTCATGAACGGCGACGGGTCGCAGCAGACCAACCTCACCAACAACGACCTGATCGACCGCAGCCCGGCGGTCTCGCCCGACGGCACCAAGATCGCGTTCGAGCGCTTCGACGGAACCGACATCGAGATCTTCGTGATGAACGCCGACGGGTCGAACCAGATCCCGCTGACCAGCGATCCGGCCAGCGACAACGCACCGGCGTGGTCGCCCGACGGCCGCCGGATCAGCTTCCACCGATCGGACGGGGTCAACGTCGGGATCCTGGTCATGAACGCCGACGGCTCGGCGCAGACGCCCGTCGCGGTCAGCACCGACGCCGAGACCTTTCCGGAGTTCGCGCCCGACAACTCGCGGCTCGCGTTCTCGAGGAACGGGGTGAACGCGGGCCTCTACACGCTCGATCTGACCGGCCCGGCCGCCGTGTTGCCGCTGACCACCACCACGTTCGACACCTTTTCCGCCTGGCAACCGATCCCGGTCAAGTGCGGGGGCCGGCGCGCGACGATCGTCGGAACTCCCGGCGGCGACCGGCTCACGGGCACGCCGCAAGCCGATGTGATCTCCGGCCAGGGAGGCAACGACAGGATCTCGGGCCTCGCCGGCGCCGATCGCCTCTGCGGAGGCCAGGGCAGGGACATCCTCAAGGGTGGGCGCGGCAAGGACAGGCTGATCGGGGGCAAGGCCCGCGACACCTGCGTCGGCGGCAAGGGCAAGGACTCGGGCAAAGGCTGCGATCGGGGCAAGCTCTAGCATGCTGAACTACCCCGAAAGCCCGGCGGCTTCGAGGGCCTCGCGTTGGTCGAGGAACCCACGCAGGCTCGCAGCCCTGCCCTCTGCCACTTGAACGATCCACCCCCAGCGATCATCGACCTCGACGCCGCTCCCGCGTCCTCGACCACTTACGTCACCGAGGACCAGAACGCGGTCGCCCAAGTCGTGGATCTCCGTCGCTTCAAACCGAAAGGATTCCCAACTCTCGGCTACGTCGCGGAAGAACTCACGGATGCCCCTCGCCCCGGCGTAGTGGACCGGCTCTCCCCCGACCCCCACGAGGCGCATCTCGAACCCCGAATCGCTGGCGGCGATCATCGTTTCAGGATCTCCGGGGATGGTCACCACCGCGAAAGCACGACGGACGAGTTCGACATTCTCCTGCGACATCGCCTATTCCGACCCCGGGCAGGGTCGTGGGAGTGTCAGCTATCCCTCGAGAGAGAACTTGACGACCTGGTCACGCCGGAAACAGGTGAAGGGCGTCAGATTGCCGCCGCTGCCGGTCACACAGGAGAAGCCCTTCGGAGTCTCATCCCCGCCCCTGCGGGCATACGCGGTCTGCCTGGCGACCTTGCACTTCGCGTGGCTGGCCTTGAGGCTGAAGATGCCGTTGTTCTCCAGCTTCTGGCTGGCGCAGCTTTGGAAACTGGCGGCAGCGGCAGGGTTGGCACCGAAACCGAGGAACAGGAGCAGCGCCGTGAGCGCCAGCGCCGCCACCGGACGTGAGCGAGGCATTCGGATCTCCTCTCGTCGTTGGCGCGAAAAACCATACTTCTACAAGCCGGTCTCGGCCGCAAGTCGTCCGCTCGCCACCGCCTCCTTCAGTGCGTCGAAGTCGCGCTCGTTCTGGTCGCCGTAGGCAGCTGAGAACTCCGGCCAGCGCGCGGTCGAAGGCATCCGACTTCCCGAGGTAGGAGGCGATCGCAATCCTGTCGCCTGAGCGTGCGTGGGCGCGGGCGAGGGTCCAGCCGCACATCATTCCCCAGAGTTCCATGCCCGTCGGGGTCATGCCTCCGATGTCCGCGGATCCCTTCCAGTCGCGGAGCTGCCTGAAGTAGTAGTCACGCTCGTCGCCGGCCCAGGCGAACCTCTCCCAGCCGAGGAAGATGTCGCTGGCCGCCTGCATCAGGCGTTGTCCTGCGACGACGCGCTGGCCGTGGTTGGAGAACCCGCTCGGTGAGGTGAACTCCTCGAGCACCGAGGCCTCGGCCTCCTTGACCTGCAGGAACAGGGGTACGTCCTGATCGTCGAGCAGGAGCATGATCCAGGCCTGGGTGCCGACGCTTCCAACTCCGACGACCTTGCGAGCCAGGTGCACGAACCGGTACCTGTCGAACAGGGATTGGCGATCAGGCTCGAGCGTGTCTCGATAGGAGCGGATCAGGGTGTCCATAGCCGCCAGCTCCGCCTCCAGGTCCACCCCCTCTGAGAGCTCCTCGATCGGCGTGATCAACGGAGGCTGGTGGAGGATCCTGCACTCCCCCTCGACGATCTCAGCGAGCTTCGAGAAAGCCTGCAGGCTGTCGTGTGCCCGCGCCTTGGCGATGGCCTTCCAGACGCCCGGCGTCCGCTCCTGGTCGAGGCTCGAGCGAAACTGCGGCAGCAGCGCGTCCATGTCCAGGTGCGCGTACCAGACCTCGAGCATCGACATCCCCGCGAACTCGCGCATCGTCTCCCTGTAGGTCCGGACCGCCCGACGCACGATGTCCTTCCGCAGTTTCGCCGGAAACCCGTTGTCCCGCGCGGCGATCTCCAGGCTTGCTGCCAGCCGCTTCACATCCCACTCCCATGGGCCCGGCGCAGTCTCATCGAAGTCGTTCACGTCGAAGACGAGGTGGCGCTCGGGCGAGCCGAAGACCCCGAAGTTGGACAGGTGTGCGTCCCCGCAGATCTGCGCGTGCATTCCGGAGCTCGGTGTGGTCGCCAGATCAGAGGCCATCGGCAGCGCTGCTCCGCGGAAGTAGGTGAACGGCGAGACCATCATCCGCCCGTGCCGGATCGGCACCAGCTCCGGAACGCGGGTCAATCGCCTGCCGTTCCAGCAGATCGATCGGGCTGACCCGGGCCGGGGACGGCTCCCAGACGGCATGACTCGAGCGGGGGACCGCCGCGCGGGCACTCTTGCCGCGAGCCGCTCGCTCCTGAGCCGGAAGGTGTTCCACGATCCTCACACTACGAGACGACCTCGCCGCTCACCTTGATGCTGCGAGCCACTCTTCGTAGCTGGGGCCGGCGAGCTTCGCGCCCGGGTTGGGCAGCGCGGCACCCTCCGCATAGGCAGTGGCGTCCGGGTCGCCGGGCTGGCGGCCCTCGCGGATCTCGAACGAGTCACCTCGGCTGGCGAAGAGCACGGCGGCCGCGCCGGCGAGACGCTCCTCCGTTGGGCCGGCGACCTCGGTGATCACGCCGTCCTGAATCGCCGGCTCCTCGGCCGCGTCCGCGAGGGCTTCGGCGACGACGCGGGCGGCCACGAGCTGCGTTCGCATCTCGGGCAGGTTGGCGACGCCGTCTTGGGTCATCCACCCGACGAGCTGATCGACGAACTCGTGGAACTGGGCCGCGCGAACGATCCGGACCGCGAGCGGGCCTTCGAGCAGCGCCTGCTCCTGCGCCAGCTTCGCCGCGTTGTAGCCGCCCCCGAACTTGTCGATGCCGATGATCGAGACGAGGACGATCCGCTTCGCGCCGGCTTCTGCGCCGGCTCGCTGCAGGTTCTGAGCCGAGGCGGTGAAGAACGCCGTCGCCTCCCCTTGGTCGGGCGAGGGCCCGGTCGCCGTATCGATGATCGTCTCGGCCCCGGCGAGCGCCTCGTCGAGACCCTCGCCGCTGACCACGTCGACCCCCTTCGAGCGCGCGATCGGGACCACATCGTGTCCCCTCTGCTCGAGGATCTCGACGAGATGGGTTCCGACCCGGCCGGTGGCTCCGGTGACGGCAATCTTCTGGCTCCTGTTTTCGGTTTGCATGGTTCTTCCTTTCCAGCGCGGGCTGCCGCGCTATCGCGGTTCACCCTTACGACGAACGGGAGCCGCCAGATGGACACGAAACGATCCAGCACGCCGGATGGGATGAGCTGAGATCAGGTGAGGTTCGCTCGAGAGCCTCACGAACATCCGTCTGTCCTGTCTCGGTCGGCCTCGGCATTCGCCCAAATACGGGATACTGAACATGCCACTGCAAGGATCACCTGGAAGCGCAAGAAGGGGCAGCTGGTTGGCCGAACGGAAGGTCACGGAGACGCTGAGGGACCAGCGCGGAAGGATCCTCGCGCTCTGCAACCCACGGGCGCGTTGGTCTCCCAGGCGCAGCGAAGACGCTCTCAGAGACATTCACTTTCGCCTGCACCGGTACCGGGCGAGCGGCGGGGGGCGTGAGGCCGAGATCCATGCGGTCGGCGGCCGGCATGGGGCGTACCTGCGCACTGACTGGGACAGGGCGACGACCGACAACCTCGACGAGCTGCCCCCGGCGTCGAAGGGAAATCGGCTCACCGGGGTTTCTGACATCGCGCTCCAGGCAAGCGAGGGCCTGGTCGAGCAGCTGGGGCGGGCGATGCATCGCGCGGGTGTCACCGAGCACCACGCGATGCGGGTGGAGGGTCACCGCTGCGTAGAGCTGGCGATCGGCGCCCCCGAGAGCATGAAGCTGCTGCCGACCGAGGAAGGTGACACCTATGCACGGGCCCGCGTCGAACTGCCCATCCTTTACCGGTCCAGGCCGATCGACTCGTCGGGAGAAATCGGCGACCTCGCTCGCGCGCGCCTGCACGTGCGCGCCCGCGTGGCGTCGCTAGCCACGCCGAACGGGGTGCAGCTCTTCATCGAGTGGAGCGAGACGAAGAACAAGGACGTCGACGTGGCCGGAGCTCGCGACGAGCGGGTCACACGTGACATCGGGCGATGGGCGCGTGCCCAGGGGGCGGCCGGGCAGGACCTGCGGCTCACCGGCCTCTCCGCCGACCGCGAGATCAGCGAGCTGCGAATCGCCTTTCGCCGATCCCGAGGCGCGAACCTGATCGCGGCCGACGTCTCGTTCGGAGACTCGCCGCCGGACCGTGCGGGCGCTGCGAACGGCGAGGTCTTCCTCGAACGCGACTGGGCACTGGGGCTCTCGGAGCACCTGGTCACCGACCGCATCCGGGACGGGCTGTTGCGAGACCTGGGTGCCTTGCCTCCGCCGTTCGGACCCGACCCCGTCGCCCTCCCCGGCGCGACCGATCTCTTCCTCGACTCGTTCGACGTTCGCCTGGACGACGGGGCCCTCTTGTTCGAGGGGGTATTGCGCCGCCAGGGCACGCCGGTCGTCACGGCCGACTACATCGCCGAGGTCAAGCTGAAGCTCTCGAACGGCCGTGTGCAGGCGGAGGTCGGGAAGGTGAAGGTCGACACGCGCGAGTGGTACGCAGATCTCGCTGATTTCGTCTCGGGACGCGCAGTATCCGGTGCGATCGAGCGCGGACTTCGTCAGGCGGTGGGAGCCAGCGCGGGAGGGCGGCTCACGACCCTCTTCTCGGGCGAATTGCTGAGTCAGATTGCGACGGTTGGCGCGGGCGGCACCCTGGACGCCGAGCCGGTGCTGGAGCGGCTCGAATTGCGCAGGGCCGGAGTGGTCGCCCAGGGAAAGGTCGAGATCGCTGACGTCCGCTCGGATCCCGTGGCTTCTTTCGCCGTCCTGCCCGCGCGCGGGGGGCCAAACAAGCGGATCCTGCACGCGGGTGGCTCGTGGGCCCCGGGTGGTCGCTTGACGAAGTTCAAGTGGGAGTTCGGGGACGGCGAGCGAGAGGAGCTATCCGGGGCCCGTACCGGCTTTGTCGTCGAGCACGACTACTCCCCGGGACGGTTCACCCCCCGGCTGACGGTGACGGACGACCGCGGCAGAACGGCCTCTGCCGCGAAGGCGATGAACGTGGCGTGATGGAGATCGTCATGGAGGTGACGGCGTGAGGGAGTTCGAGCGGCGACTGAGATCTGCGGCCAGAGGTGAGAAACCAGACACGCCGAGCCCGGTAGACGCTCACCTTCGAGCGCTCGCTAGGCAACTGGGCGGAGGCTCGCCGGCATCGCCGACGGGGGACTACAAGGTCAAGCCGGGTCCCGCCCGCTACCTGAAGCGAAAGCGCTGATGCTGCAGATCCTGAACAACGTGTTCGCCGCTCAGGTCCGCCAGGACATCATCGAAATCGCCTCTGACCCGATCCTGGAGATCGATCCCACGACCGGGGTCGTTTACTACGACCTGAAGCCGACCACCGCCTTCATCGGCCCGGCCACCGTGTGGGACCTCGTAACCCGCACGGGGATCTTCATCGGCGTCCGCGGAGAGGCGAGCAACTTCTCCATCGCCCCTCTGCCCAACATGCGGGTGGCTGACCAGGGCGGATACGTGATCTTCGATGACCCGCTCGATCCGCGACAGATCGAGATCGTCTACGACGTCGAGCAGTGCGGCGGGAGCGGGGTCTGGGTGAAGGGCGCAGGACAGACGAGCACCCAGTCGACGGATCGAATCGACATGCCCACCCACGTGGTGCTCTTCCACGAGATGAGGCATGCCCTTCAAGTCATCGCACGCCAGTGGATCTGGGACCTCGCCACCCGAGAATCGAAGGCCATCGAGGACGAGAACGTCTACCGCAAGGAGAAGTTCCTGCCGGTGAGGACGGGGCACGAGGGCGGATGCAAGGGCGCTGACGACGAGAAGCCGAAGACGAAGGGCTTCTTCGAGTCCTACAGGGACGCCGGAGGGGGCGGCGGCGGAGGCAAGTGCTTCGTCGCCACGGCCTCGTTCGGCTCTGAGCTCGACCCGAACGTCGAGTTCCTGCGCCGCTTTCGCGACGACGTGATCCGCGCCACGCGCACCGGCGACCGCTTCTGGCGCCGCTACTGGGAGCGCTACCAGCGGCTCAGCCCGACGGTGGTGGAGATGATCGAACGGGACCCGGAACTGCGCGACCTGGTCCGCTGGTCACTCGTGCAGCCGATCGTCCACTACCTGGAGCTGGTCCAGTCGTTCCCGGACGCCCCGCTCGACGACGTTCCGGAGCCCTGGCGCTCGTGGTTGGAAGGCGAGCGCTCCAAGCTCGCGAACTGGCTCGGCGAGATCGAGTTGCCGACGGAGTTCGAGGGCCTGGACCCAGATGCGATCGTTGCCGAGGTGGCCTTCCTGCTCCGCTATGTGCTCCGAACGAGCGACGACCGCTCGGACTACGTCGAGAAGCTTCAGGCGAGCGGCGCCCTGCCGGTCTCGGTCACGCCGGAGGAGCGCGTCCGGCTGGCCGAAGAGCTTTGGAAGGAGCCCGCGACCGCGGAGTGGGCCGACGCGATCCTGGGGCCGCACCGTTCCCACCCGCTGATGACCGCATACGGCGGTGAGCACATGTTCACCCTGCCCACCGTCGGGGAGACCGAGTGGCTCTACTCAGTGGCGGTCGGTAACGCGACTACGGACACTTTCGAGGAAATCGTGATCATGTACAAGCGCAGCAACGAGAGCGGCATCGTCTACCTGACCGAGGAGAACGTCGCACCCGGGGAGATCAGGCTCTTCACCCTCGGCCTGTGCAGCGTGATGGAGAGCTACGTGATCGGCTTCTACCTGAATGGGACGCTCGCGTTCAACTTCCCGCCGACCGGCAACCTGACCCCTGCCGGCGCCAGCGCCCTCAAACCCGAGGACACCCTCCCCTGTGGCGACGCCTGGGTGATCGAGGAGTAGAACGCGTCCCACTCCCATGGCCCGGCGCAGGCCAGCGCGAGGCCGCAGGCCCCGAGGTGCGAGCGGCACCCAACGCCAGTCGCAAGCGCCTCTGAAAGCAGCAAGCCCTCCCGAAGGAGGGCTTGCTCGTGATGATCAGGACTGGCCCAGAGCCTTCAGAGCCTTGGCGCTGTCGGTGATGAACTCGCCTCGCACTACCTTGCCATCGGCGTCGAACTCCATCAGGTGCAGGAAGTGGGCCTCGAACTGACCGCCGCCCTCAGCGGCAGTCGCCCGCTGTGTTCCATGTACGACGACCTTGTCACCGCCGTCGATGAAGTCCTCGGCGGTGACGGAGAACTCCGACCAGTACTGCGGTATGCGGCCGAAGTTCTCAAGGACCGCGTCTCGGCCACTGGTAGTGCCGCCATTCGGGAGCTCGTCCGATGAATACCACTCGGCGTTCTCTGCGAACTGGCCGGACAGGGTCTCCATGTCTCCGCTCGAAAACGCCTCGTAGGCGGCCTTCGCGGTATCGACGTTCGACATCTCTCCTCCTCCAATCGCTTCCAGATCCGACCGTACCCCACGGGACGCTTCCCGACAACACGGCCCCTCCGCTCACACCTTCCTGGCGGTCGCGGTCCAGTTGGCGGCACGATGCGACCGGTCGCATCGGCCATTCGGCGAATGAACAGGGCGACCACTGTCGGGTAGAGCCGCAAGACGGTGGGCCGCCCGAGCTCAGCGGGCCAGCCTACCCACGCGCACACCGGGCTACTTATTCACCAAGGCCCTTGACGATGCCGCCGGTTCCGCTTGCGGGGCTCTCAATCATGCTGCCGACATTATTGACCGTGTCGCCGACTTCGTTGACGGTGTTGCCGACCGAGCTCCCGACGCCGCTGACGGGCTTCTTGACTGTGGAGCCAACCGCGCCGGCCGTGCCGACCGAGCTCCCGCCTCCGCTCACCGGCTTCTTGATCGTCGTGCCGACGGGATTGCCGGCGCCCTGTGAGCCGCCCTCCGAAGCTCCCTCGCCACCGCCCTGCGAGCTCCGCTGGCTCCCTACTGGGCCTCCCTGCCCACCGCCGTACGCACCTTTGCGCGGACGCGCCCCGGCGATGGTGATTCGTGACTCGGACTCACAGCCTCGGACCGGGTCGCGGATGGTGAGTCCGCCCCTCCAGTAAGGAGAGAGGATCCGAATGGCCAGGGACCACGCCTCCGTGAGCCGCAGGGCGCAGGGCGCAGCCTGAGCGCTAGAGGGAGGACCGGAAACACCGACGCCTAGGGTCTGCCCGCCTTCGGAGGCGGCTGAGGAGAGAATCGCGCTTGGGGCATAGCCGCCCAGGGCCTCGGATCCAGGCGCGGCTGGGGCGGCCTCAATCTCATCGAAGCCGCCTCCCTCCCGTGGTCCATCGGTGATCAATCCCACCACGATCACCACGACCGACGCTGCAACGGTCGCGGCCGCCACGCGCAATCCACCCCGCCGCACGGGATCGACGCGGGCCGGCCGAGGTCGCTCGCCGCTCGTCCCCCGTGCCGCCGGAGACTCGTGGTCCCAGATAGCCGCGGGCGCGCCCTCCCGTGTCAAAGCGTTCTCCAGGCGGCGGAGGAGGACGCCATTCGCTGGACCTTGACCGTTCTCTATTCGTGCGATCGCTGAGCGCCGCGTCCGGGTTCTCACCGCGAGCTCGGCCTGGCTGAGCCCAAGAGCCGATCGGCGGGCGGCGAGCGCCCGCCCGAAAGGCACGGATGCTGCATCGCCGCGGCCCGTCGCGGTGCTGCTCCTCGTCATCGTCCTGGTGGCTGCGTCGCGCTTCACGTTCGAAGACTCTCGCTAGTTCGGGGTTTAGGCATGCTAACGCATTTTAGGTATCTTGCCTAATTCTAGGTACACCGTCCCCACCCGACGAATCGATCCGTTTCGCCACCACCGAGCGATCATTCGCGAGACCCAGTCGACAGCGTGTCGCGGGGGACGTGGTGGATAATCGGCCGACGATGTCAGACGAGCAGATGGAGATCGTGCGCCGAGCTTGGGCGGGCCTCGAGGAAAAACCGCCGAACTTATGGCTCGAGTTCTACGACGAGGACGTGGAGATACGAAATCCGCCGGAGTTTCCTGTTCGAGGTCCATTCCACGGCCATGACGGGGTGCGTCAATGGGCGACCGAAGTCTGGGAGGTGTTCGCCGGGCTCCACCACGAGGTGGAAGAGATCATCGAGGCAGCGGACGGCGAGACAGTGGTCAGCGTGCAGCGGACTCAGGGACGCATGAGGCACACCCAACTGCTCACCGACGTCCAGTGGGCGGGAGTCTGGACGTTCAGAGATCGGAAGATCCTGCGTTGCCAGGGATACCTGCGCAAGGCAGAAGCCCTCGAAGTCGCGGGGCTGAGCCAATAGGCTCGCCTCGGCCCTCGAAGGGTAATCTTGCATGGTGCGCGCGGGCGACGTCATCTGGAACCCGTTGACCGGCGAGAAGGCCTTGATCGTCGAGTCCGCCGAGGAGAGCGCCGGGGCTCGCATCGTCGTCGACTTCGCGGTCGAGGAAGGCGGTTTTGTCCCCGGCGGTGAGCATGTGCACGACCACTGTGGCGAGCACGTTGAGGTACGGGCAGGGCGGATCACGTTCGTGGTCGACGGTGCAGAGCGCACGCTGGCGGCGGGAGAGCAGCTCACCGTCAAGCCGCGCACGTGGCACCGGTGGTGGAATGCCGGCGAGGGCGAGGTGAAGGCCCGCGCTCGCATCGAGCCGGCGATGCGCTTCCAGGAGGCGATCCTCGTCATATGGGGCCTCTGCGCCGATGGTCACACGAACGCCGAAGGGCGCCCCTCGCTGTTGCTCGGTGCGTTGATTGCCACCCGTTATCGCCGGGAGGTCCGCTTCCGGCAGCCCCCCGATGCCGTTCAGAGGGTCCTGTTCCCGCCGCTCGCCGCGATCGCGCGGCTACGGGGCTTGGCGCGCATAGTCGATCGCTACCTCGATCTCGAGACGCATCCCGCCGCCGAATCGGGGGTCGGTCGCCTCCCAGAGCAGGTGATGCGTCGGATCGACAGGCGAGCGTAGGCGCCGCCGGCCGAGTACGGGTGCAGGGCCTCGAAGCAGAGCCTTGCAACAGCACCAGGCAGCGTCTAGCCTCGCCCTTCCGGTCTCAACAAATGCCTCGACGAGCTTCGGAGGACCGAATGAGCGTTATGACGGAAGTTCCAAGCCAGGCTTTGATCGGGGGTCGCTGGGTCGATGGCAGCGGCGGCACCTTCGAAGTCCGTTCCCCGCATTCGCGCGAGGTGGTCAACACCGTCACCCGCTGCGACGCCCGCGACGTGGACCTGGCGGTGGCCGCCGCTCGCGCGGCGCAACCCGCCTGGGCGGCGATGCCGCTGATCGACCGGGTCAAGATTCTGCGGCGGATCAACCAGGTCTTCCTCGAGCGCGCCGAGCCGATCGCGCGCATGATCTCGCTCGAGATCGGCAAGACGATCACTGACTCTCGCGAGGAGGTCTACGAGTACGCGGCGCCGTCCTACGAGAAGGCCGGAGCCGAGGTGCTTCGCCACCGCGGCCTGTCCTTTCCCTCCACCCAGGAGCAGACCAATAACAAGCGCCTGGTGATGACCCACCGGCCGCTCGGCGTGGTCGGCGCGATCACCCCCTACAACTTCCCGACGGACATCTCGTCGATCGCGCTCGCGCACATCATCGCCGCAGGCAACACGGCGATCTGGAAGCCGTCCGAGTTCTCGCCGACCTGCTGCGCGATGGTGGCCGAGGTATTCGACGAGGCCGGGCTCCCCCCGGGGGTCGTGAACGTCGTCCAAGGCTTCGGCGACGTTGGAGCCGCGATCGCGAGCCACGACGACGTGGACGGGATCTTCTTCACCGGCTCGACCGCCACCGGGGAGAAGATCGCCACGAGCGCGCCTCTGAAGCCGCAGCTGCTCGAACTGGGCGGGGACGGTCCCTTCATCATCCTCGCCGACGCCGACATCGACGCCGCTGTCGAGGGGGCGATGAACGGCTGCTTCTACTACACCGGCCAGGTCTGTACCTCGGCCGAGCGCCTGCTCGTGCATGACGACGTCTACGACGAGTTCGTCGCCAAGCTGAGGGGCCGGATGAAGGAGCTGAAGATCGGGGACCCGGCCGACGAGGAGACCGAAATGGGCCCCCTCTGCAACGAGGGAACCCTCGGTCGCGTCGTAGAGCATGTGGAGGGCGCGCGCGCCGCTGGAGCCGAGATCGAGCAGTTCGGGCCCGAGGAGGAGCTCTACTACCCAGCGACGATCCTGACCGGAGTCACCCCCGAGATGCAGATCATGCGCGAGGAGACGTTCGGGCCGGTGGCGCCGATCATGCGCGTCTCGTCGTCCCAGGAAGCGGTCGAGGTCGCGAGGCAGAGCCGCTTGGGGTTGATCGCTTCACTCTGGACACGCGATCTCGCCACCGCCTGGCGCGTGGGCGAGGCGCTTCCGCATGGCTCGGTCAACATCAACGAGACCAGCAACTACTGGGATCAACTTGCGCCGTTCGGTGGAGCCGGCCGGAGCGGCGTGGGGCGCGAGCTGTCCGAGTGGTTCCTGGAGCGGTTCACTGAGACGAAGCTGCTGGTCTTCGAGCTCGGCGACACCGACGTCAAGTACGACCGCCGAGCCGAGGGCGGCTGGTAGCCGGGACTTCCCGGAAGGCGCACGCGCAGCGCTCAGCCGGGAGCGCGGCCGTGAACGGCGGTGAAGGCGATCGTCTGGGTCCACCAGGCGGGATCGGCGCAGCGGGCGAGAAAGCCGTCGACGAGATCGTCGTCGAGCTCTCTCGACTGCACGAGCTCGTCGCGCAGCTCGACGACCGTGTCGATCCAATAGGACCCCCACGGAGAACCCCCGTTGTAGACGGCGGTCTCGGCCGTTCCTGCCACCTGCTCGAGGCCCGCCGCGACGAGCAGGGGGGCCAGCTTGCGTCCCACGTAGTAGTCGATCCCCCGCTCTCGCGACCAGGCCAACCACCCGTTCCAGAATGCGCGCACCTCAGGTGGCTCGGCCACACCGACCGGCAGGAAGTCCGGCTCGATCAGCAGGATCGAGCCTCCCGGCGCCACGCTGGCCGCGAGATTGTTGATCGCCGCCTCCGCATCGGAGACGTGGTGCAGGACCGCGCGAGCGGTCACCAGGCCGAATCCCCCACGATCGACCGGACCGTCCACGATGTCGCCCTGCCGCAGCTCGAGGTTGGGCGCCGCCACATCGATGAGCGACAGGTCGAGATCGAAGGCGACCACCTGGCCGCGCGGAACGACACGCTCGGCGAGCCAGCCGGAGATCGAGCCGTTGCCGCTGCCGACCTCGAGCGCCCGGGCACCCGCGGCCACCCCGAGCGCCTCGATGTGGCGGCGGTGCATCGGGTCGAGCAGTTGCGACATCAGAGCCAGCCGCGCGCCCTCGCCTTTGAGGTGATGGTCCAGGACGTACTTCGCCATCAAATCAGGGTCACGGGTCGGCGCTCGGCTCTGGCATGCACTCTCTCCTCAGCTGGCTGACTTGCCGGCAGCCTAATCGCCTGGGCGACCCCTGTCTTGACAACCACCAGCAGGTAGAACAGCATCGCGTGCCATGGGCGACCTGGTCTACGAGCTATCGATCTCGCTCGACGGGCGGATCGAGACGAAGGAGGGGAACCTCGACTTCGTCGAGCCCAACGAGGAGTTCCACGGCATCGTCAACGCGTCCTCCGAGACATGCGGCGCCTTCCTCTACGGGCGCAAGTCGTGGGAGATCATGGACTACTGGTTCACCGCCGAGGAGGACCCTGAGGCCCCCGAATACGAAAGGGAGTTCGGCCGGATCTTCAACAGCAAGCCGAAGTACGTCTGCTCCCGGACCCTCTCCCAGACCGACCTGAAGGGCGACACGACGCTGATCAGCGAGGAGGTCCCCGCCGCGGTCACGAAGCTGAAGGAGGAGACCGACGGCGACATCGGCGTCTGCGGCGCCGAGCTCGCGACGACTCTGCTCCGCGAAGGGCTGATCAACGACATCCGCCTCTGGATCCACCCTGTCTGGCTCGGCGAAGGCAAGAAGCTCTTCCTGGACTACGACGAGCGGCTCGACCTCGAGTTCGTCGACGAGCAGAAGCTGAGCACCGGCGCGGTGCTCTGCCACTACAGGGTCAGCTAGCGGGATGATCGATCCCGAGCGGATCGACTCGAGGTCGCCGCACCGCTCGTATCCCGCGGCTTAGATCACTTCGAGTTCGATACGACGACCTGCTTGGCCTCGGCCATGTAGCGGTCCGCCGCCGCGTCAGCTTCCTCCGGTTCGCGCCCGGCCTGGCGAGCGTCCATGTAAGCCGCATACCAATCCCACCAGTCATGCGGTGGGGCGGCCTTTTCGAACCTGTCGTGGCGAAAGGCGGTCTCTTGGAGGAGATGTGCGAGATCTGCAACGTCCATCTCAGCTCTCCCACAACCGGCCCGGAAGCCGCTCAGTGACCTCCTGCAGAACCCATTCGTTGCCATCCGGGTCGCTGAAGGAAGCCCGCGCGAAGTAGGAGCGACCTTCGTCCGGGGGACTTTCGTCCTGCACCTCCCCGACCTCGATGCCACGAGCGATCAGATCCTCTCGCGCGGCCTCGATGTCGTCGACCACCAGGAGAAACCCCTGCGCGGAGCCCGGCTCTGCCTCCGTGATGCCGGTGCCGAACTGGATTGAGCACTCGGAGCGCGGCGGTGTGAACTGAACCGTCCGACGGTCGTCACCGACGAGGTCGATGTCGAACCGCCAGCCCAGACTCGTGTAAAAGCTCTTCGCCCGGTTGACGTCCGACACGGGCAGCGTGACGGACTCGAGCCTCGTGTCGATCGTGCCGATCTCCTGTGTTGCCCCCGCAGCCTCGGTGCTCACATCAGTGCTGCTCATGCTGACCTCCAGTTGTGTGGATTGGTTTGCTGAGCCTCTCTAACGCACGGCTTCGTCGCGCCCGTGAGGTCCCTGGTGGCTGCCCTAGCCGGGCTTGACCAGGGACGCACGGGCGCGCGGGGCTAGTCGCCCAGCACACGCGCAAGGTTCAACTCCGCGTCTCGCGTCTGCAATCCGCGCTTCATCGCCGCCGCGATCAGCTCCTGGGCGCTCGGGGCCTTCACGCCCTCGCCGAACAAGTCCGAGTCGCGACGAAAAGCATCGACCGGCGCAAGGGCGATTGCGTTGACTCGGTCCTTGACGACCACGTGGCCGGCGGCGGGAAATCCAGCGATCCGGTGAGCGAGGGAGCTGACGAAATCCTCGAGCTCATCGGCGGGAAGCGCGCGGTTGACCCACCCGTACCGCTCGGCGAGCTCGGCGTCGTAGTCCCGCGCGCTCAGCATCACCTCCAGCGCTCGCCCGCGGCCCATCAGGCGCGTGAGGTGCTGGGCTGCGCCTCCGCCGGGGAGCAGACCGAACGCCGGCTCGAACTGACCGAAGATCGCCGACTCGCGCGCCGCGAAGCGCATGTCGCACCCCAGGACGAACTCGTTGCCCGCAGCCCGGACCCGACCTTCAATCTGCGCGATGGTGACAAGGCGGCTGGCGCTCAGGTGACGGAAAAGGAGGGCGATCGATGCCTCGCCGGTCAATTTCGCCGCCTCGGCCCGGTATTCGGCGATTCGGGTCAGGTCGACATGGGAGATGAAGTAGTCGGGGTCGCCGCTGCTGAACACGATCACACGGACGTCCTCATCGGCCTCGGCGTCCTGAATCAGCGAGACCAGGTCGCGAACAAGCTCCGGGCCGAGGAGGTTCATCGGGGGAGCCGCAATCCGTGCGAACAAGACCCCCTCCTCCTGATGGCAGGTCAGCGTCTCGAAACTGAGATCGCCGCCGCCGTGTGTGTCATCAGCGGCCTTCATGTCAGGAATGCGCCGACCTCCGCAGCGACCTCGGTCGGATACTGGAACAGGAAGCCATGCGCCGAGTCCGGATAGATCCGAATCTGCGCGTCCGGAATGAGGCCGGCCAGCAGGTGGCTGAGCTTCGTCGGGATCATCAGGTCGCCGTCGCCTTGGATCACCAGCGTCGGGCACTCGATCGCTGCCAGCCGCTGCAGTGCCGCGTGATCGGGTATCCCCCACTCGACGATCGCGTCGTATTGCGCGTCGCGCGCGGCGTCGCTCGTCGGGGCGTCTCGTCCCTCCTGACGTTTTGAGAACCGCCCGAGGAACTCCTTGCCCGTCGCCTGGCTCGTCTCGGTATGGGCGAACATGATGTAGAGGAGGTTCTCCGGCTTGCTCTCGCCGCGGGCCGCATCGGCGATGTCCACGCGCCAGCCGTGCATGCCCGGCGCGCCTTTGGGGCCGGTGGCCGCCAGGACGAGTCTCCGGACCAGGGTCGGCCGCACCAGCGCGATCTCCTGCGCGATGAACCCGCCGATCGAGAACCCCAGCAAATCGAGCTGGGTGAGCCCGAGCGCGTCGACGAACCCGATCATCTGCCTGGCTGCCGAAGCGATCGTCTCGCTTGGCTCACCGGTGGAGGATCCGACGCCGGGATAGTCGACCAGGATCACCTCGCGCTCCGCGGCAAGGGCATCGGTCAGAGCCGGATCCCAGTTGTCCAGATTGCCGCGAAAATGCTGAAGCATCACGAGAGGGCGCTCGGAGGGGCTCCCGAAGCGGCGGTAGGCGAACTCCACGCCCCCCGCCTCGACGAAGAGCGTCTCGGCGGTGACATGCGTGACAGCGGCGACGGTGGTGGTCATGTCTCGTTCACTGCGTCGAGGGAATCCAGAACGGCCGCCGCGTACTCCTCCGGAGCCTCCTCCCAGACCATGTGGCCGGCATCGATGATCACCAGACGGCTCCTGGGAAGCCGCTCGTCCAGGAACTCGGCGTTGGCGAGCGGAACGACGGGGTCGTGGCGGCCGTTGATGATCGTCACCGGCGTCTCGATCCGCGGCAGCAGTTCGGCGAGCTCTGGGAGCTCCTCGGGGTAGCGGCGGACATAGCGCATCGACTCGGCGAACCGATCTCCGTCGTAGCAGTCCAGATAGTCGGCGCGAATCTCGGCGGGTACGCCGCCGGCGATCCGGTCCACCGTCGCGTTCACGATCGCGCGCGAGTCAATCTCGCGGTACTTGTCCAGGTCGGGGTCGAGAACCCACGTCTTCAGCGGCTCACCGAGCTGGAGCGGAACTGCGGCTCCGCCCGTCCCGACGATCAAGCTCGAGATCCGCTCCGGATGCGCGGCTGCGGCGAACAGGCCGGCCGCGGTACCGACATCCGGTCCGACGATGTGCGGCCGGCCAAGATCGGCCTCGGCGATGAATGCGGCTATGAACTCGCCCATCGCCCGCGGCGCGAAGAGATCGTCACGCGCCTCGGATGCGCCAAAGCCGGGCAGGTCGATGGCGACGAGGCGCGCCTGTTCGGCAAGTTGAGACCAGACCCCGGCGAACGCGTAGATGCTCTCCGGCCAGGGGCTGGTAAGAAGGAGCGTGTGCTCCGCCGGGCCACTGCTCTGGGCGTAGCGGATGCGGACTCCGTCCACCTCCCGGAACTGAGGCTTGACTGCCGCTGCGGATGTCACCTTCCGACCTTCCGGTGGGTAAGCAGCGCGAACGCGGCCGCGGTGGCAGTTCCGAAGACGAGGTGCGCGCCGAGATCCCTCCTGAGCGTCTCGAGGTCGTACTTCCAGATCGGCTCGTAGACCCCGAATTGCGGGAGCACGGCGTATCCGCTGGCCCAGACGGCAGCGCCGAACGCGGGGCCGAACCACACGCGCGGCTTGCGCCGGGAGCCGGCCAGAAGGCCGTACCCGGCGCCGGTTGCGAGGCCGTAGCCCCAGTGCGTAGCGTTGTTGAGGATTCGCACGTACCGGGGCGGGACCTCGTGATCGAGCGGGAGCTCGAGCAGCTGCTTCGCCACCAGCGCCGGGGCCGGGGCGTCCTCCCACGTCACGATGCCCTCTGAGGACTCCCAACTGGGGAAAGCGGCGTCGCCGCCGTCGCGCCGATATCGCAGATACAGCGACACGTCCATTGCGAGGGTGCCGACGGCGCTCGCCGCGGCGCCTCGAACCATCGAGCCGAGCACACCGGTCATCGAGCCGGCGTTCCGTTGTTGCGCGCCTCGATGGCGTTGACCGCGTTGTCGAAGGCGCTTTGCAAGCGGCCCTTGCCGACGCTGCCCAGCACGAGCCCGAGGAACCGTCCCTTGAGAGTCTTGCCCTCGCGAACCACGACATAGTCGATGTCGGTCGTCCCCTCGGGATTGCGCTTGAGGGTGTAGGTGTGACTCGAGTCGCCGCCCCAGGTGTTGGAGTCGGTGGTCTTGATGACGACGTGGCCGGGGTCGGACCAGTCGTAGTGCTGGCGTTCCCAGATGCCGCCCGAGCCCTCGGTGACGTCGGCCTCGGTGGCGCCCTGAGAGTGGACCTTCAGATCACTGTCGGCGCTGTTCGGGAACAGCTCCGAGCGCCCGGGCCCGAAGTCTGTGAGCCCGGCGATGAACTGCTCGGGCGTTGCTGTCGTCGTCTCGTGGAAGTGGATCGTGGACATTTTCTCTCCTTGTCAGGTGCTGGTCATCTCGATCAGGCTCGAATCTGAATGCCGTCTTCTGCCTCTCGGACCTCGTAGACCTTGAGTGCCTGAGTCGCCGGGCCCCTGATCACCGCGCCCGTCGCGATGTCGAATCGTGAGCCGTGGCACTGGCACGTGAGCGTCGTCTCGGTGAGCAGGCCGCCGGAGAGCGGGCATCCCTCGCCGGCGCAGGTGCAGATGTCGTCAAAGGCGTAGAGGCGACCGTCGACGCGCGCGACCGAGACCCGTGCCTTGCGGTCCTCGAGGTAGTAGGGAACGACGTGGTCGTCAGGCACTGCTTCACCCGGGGCGACTGTGCGGAACGTTTCGGTAGTGAGCTCGGTCATCGTTCTTCTCCTCTTGCGGGACCGGTTGTCAATACGGGTATTCGGGAACGACGTCGGCCTTCTTCGCACCCCAGCGCAATTCGGCCGGAGCCCCCGCGGGGACCAGCGGGCGTAGCGGCATGACCGGGTCGACCCGCTCGTAGCCCGAGCCCAAAGGCGGCCTCAGGTCCTCGTCCCCCTTGTTCGGCCAGAGCGACATCGCCCGCTCGGCCAGGGCGGTGATCGTCAGTGACGGATTCACTCCCGTGTTGGCGGGCATCACGCTCCCATCCATCACGTGAAGACCGGGTTGGCCGAACATGCGCTGGTAGGGATCGACCGCGCCGTTCTCGCTGCTGTCGCCGATCGGGATCCCGCCGGTGAAATGAGCCGAGGCCGTGCGGTTGATGACCTCGAAAGGCAGCGCCGCTTCGTGGCCGTTCATCTTCGCCGCCATGCGGTCGACGAAGTCCTCGATGACGGGGACGTGGACGGCGGGAGCAGCGCCTGACCCGTGCCGGCTTCGCAACAGGTCGTCGTGCCAGTAGAGCTCGATCGAGGTGTCGGTGGTCTGCGAGCAGAGCATGATCACCGTTCGCTCCGCCCAGTGGCGCGGGTCGCTTACACCGAGCACCTCGCTCGGGTGCTCGAGCAGCTTCCTCACCCACTTGGCGGTCGGGTGCTTCTGCTCGCCGTGTTCGTGGTAGGTGGTCAGGAAGGCGAACAGATCGTTACCGACGCCCCAGTACACCGGCTCGATGCTCGTCGCCTCATCCGGCCAGACGCCTGACGTGATCGACACCGATCCGGGCGTGAACTGAATCTTCTCCCGATCGCGCTTCCACTCCTCGTGCGTTCGCGTGATCGCGAGCAGCTGTTCCGAGTTCGTGCGCGCTCGTTGCCCGAGCTCGCTCGAGAGGCCGCTCAGGCGGCCCTTGTGCTGCATGTGGTGCAGCAGCTTCGCCGAGCCATATGCGTGGGCCGCGATGATCACCTGCTCGGCGGTGTAGGTGTGATGGTCCCTGTCCGTGGCTCGCTGGGCCCAACCCGGATGACGCGTGTGCACCTCGAACCCACCCCCATCGAGCGGTGCGAGGTCGTAGACCTCGTTCAGCTCACGGACGTCGACCCCGAGCTTCTCCGCCAGATAGAGGTAGTTCGTCGTCAGCTTGTTCTTGGCGTTGCGGCCACAGCCGATGTTGCACTTGCCGCACGAGATGCAGCCGGTGCGCCGCGGCCCGACCCCGCCGAAGTACGGATCGTCGGCCTCGACGCCCGGGGTGCCGAAGTAGACCCCCACCGGGGCCTGGTTGAACGTCTCCTCCCTGCCGATGTCGATCCCGACCTGCTGCATGACCCGATCGACGTCGGTGGGCATGTAGGGGTAGCGAACGACACCGAGCATCCGGGTCGCCTGGTCGATGTGCGGAGCCAGCTCGTCGCCCCAGTCGGTGATGCTCGCCCACTCCTTGGCGTCGAAGAACCGCTTCGGAGGGACGTAGAGGGTGTTGGCGTAGACGTGTGAGCCGCCGCCGACGCCGGCGCCCGAAAGGACGAGCACGTCGTCGAGGTACTCGACCCTCTGGATCCCGTAGAGCTCCGCACCTGGCATCCACAGGAAGTGCGGAAGATCCCACTGAGATTTCGGGATGTCCTCGTCGTTCCACCGCCGGCCGGACTCCATGACGCCGACCCGGTAGCCCTTCTCCGCCGCACGGAGTGCGGCGACGCTTCCGCCGAACCCGGAGCCGACGATGAGGACGTCGTAGTCGTAGCTGGCCATGATTGCTCCCTCTCTAGGCCGCCGCCTCGGCGACGACGGACTGTTCGCGTTTAAGTTCGAGCTTCCGCGAGCCCGGCAGGAGCAGCAGCGCGGCGATCGCGGCAGTCCAGGCAAGGAGTACGAGGATGTCCCCACCGGCTCCCGACCCGTCGTAGTACAGAATGCTGCGTAGGGCGTCGACGGCCGCGGCTCCGATCCAGAAGCTGTTCAGGAACTGCCAGAAGTCAGGGAGCACAGGGGCCGTGTACGTGGCGCCGAGGCTCGCGATGTTGAGGAACACGAGGATCGCCAGGGACGCGAAGATCCCGGCTGGGCCGAGCAGCACCTGGAACAGGCGGGTGCCGAGGCCGATGGTGAACGTGTACAGGGCCCCGACACCGATGAAAGCGAGAGTCGTCCCGAAGGAGCCCGAGAAGGTGCCGTAGATGCCGCCGCCGACCAGGTAGACGAGCGTCGGCACCAGGATGGCCGTCGCCGCGATGAGGGGGTATCGGCGCTTCGGCCGCAGGGCGGGGGCGAGCGTCTCGAGCACGGTCGGCGTGAGGTAGCCGCAGATCGTGCAAACGACGATGAACAGGAAGATCCCGAGCCCGATCTCGTCCTCGGACGGGAGCGGGCTAACGTCGTTGACTTCGAGTTGCGCCCCCTGAGCCGCGGTGACCGTGCGTGCGAGCGTCTCCGCCGCAGTCGCGACGATGCGGCCGTTGGCGCCGGCGACGATCAGACCGGCGGGTTCCTTGGGGTCGGCGGTCGGAACGAAGGCCGCGTTAATGTTGCGCTGGCGCACCTGGTGCTCCGCTTCGGCGACGGAGGCGACCTGGGAGATGTCGAACGCCGAACCAGCTCCCTCTTGGAGGCGCGCGGCCAGCGGTGCCGTCACCGCCGGCGGCCCGACGACGGCGACCTCGATGTCGTTCGGATGCGGCTGGTGATAGGCGCCGATGATGCAAGCCGCGAACCCCACCGCGAAGAACAGAGGAATGAGCACCGCGCCGAGCGCGAGGCGCCACTGCGTACGCTGCTCGTCCTGGGCAGCGGTTTCGGCGTGTCTTTCGTCGGTCATCCTTGGCCTCTTCGGTGCGCACACAGTCGTCGAGCCTGCATCCGGCTCGCATCAGGGAGGTCACTGGTCCCTACACGGGTGTGGCGGCAGGGATCCCCGGGGTTCCCGGCCCGGCGGTCCCGGCACCCGCTGGCACTCCCGGTCGATTCATGGGAGAGTCACACCGGCCTGCAAGACGAGGAGGGGCCTTCTACACCCAGGACTTCGATCCCGTCTCGGACTCGCTCGGGCTGACCGCCGTCGTCGCGGGGCTGCCGATCTTCGCGCTGATCCTCATGCTCGGCGGACTGAAGATGCGGGCGCAGTACGCCGCGCCCATCGCCCTTCTCGTCGCGATCGTTGTCGCAACGGCCGTCTACGGCATGCCCGTCGACCAAGCAGCGCTCTCGGCGGCCGAGGGCGCAAGCTTCGGGCTATTCCCGATCATGTGGGTCGTCGCCGCGGCGATTTGGGTCTACAAGATGACCGTCGAGACCGGGCACTTCGCCGTTCTGCGGCGCTCCATCGCGTCCGTCTCGAGCGATCAACGGATCCAGGCGGTGATGATCGCCTTCTGCTTCGGCACGCTGCTGGAAGCGCTCGCCGGCTTTGGCGCGCCGGCCGCGATCACCGCGGTGATGCTGGTTGCGCTCGGCTTCGAGCCGGTCAAGGCGGCGGCGCTCGCCCTGCTCGGGAACACCTCGGCCGTCGCCTTCGGCGCGATCGGAATTCCGATCACGACGCTGGCGGAGGTCACCGGGTTGGATCAGGCGGACCTCGGCGCCATGGTTGGCCGCCAAACGCCGCTGCTCGGCTTGATCGTCCCCTTCATCCTGCTCGCAATAGTCGATGGCCGGCGCGGGATCAAGCGGGCCTGGCTGGTCGCCGCGGTCGGCGGATCGGCCTTCGCGATCGGCCAGTACGTCTGCTCGAATCACATCTCCGTAGAGCTGACGGACGTAGTCGCGTCGATCGCGAGCATCGCGGCGATTGCTGCGCTGCTGCGCGTCTGGACGCCGGCCGAGCCGCTCGTGTCCGACCCCGTCGCGAGCGACGACGCAGTCACGGACTCGCCACTCGACATCCTGCGGGCGTACTCCCCATATCTCGTCATCGTCGCGGTGTTCTCAATCGCACAGCTGCCGGAGGTCAAGCGCGCGCTCGCCGCGTCGCCCTGGACCACGAGCTTCCAATGGCCGGGGCTCGACATCCGCAATCCGGACGGGGAGGCGGTGGCCAGCACGGCTTTTCATTTCAACTGGCTGCCCGCCGCCGGCACGCTGATGCTGAGCTGCGGTCTCATCACCATGGTCACGATCGGACTCTCCCCACGACGCGCGCTGAGGGTTGCGGGCGCGACGCTGGTCCAGCTCCGGCCCGCCATCCTCGCCGTTACGGCGATCCTCGCGCTCGCCTACGTCCTCAACCAGTCGGGGCAGACCCTCACCCTCGGCCTTTGGGCGGCGGCCGGAGCGGGCTCGTTCTTCGCGTTTCTCTCGCCGGCGATCGGCTGGCTGGGCGTTGCCGTGACCGGCTCTGACACCGCGTCCAACGCGCTCTTCGGCGGCGTTCAGGTGGCTGCGGCTAACGACACCGGAATCTCGCCGACCCTGCTCGCGGCGGCGAACGCATCCGGCGGCGTCCAGGGCAAGATGATCTCGGCCCAGCACCTCGCGATCGTGGCGGCCGCGGTCGGCATCGCGGGACAGGAGGGGGCGCTGTTCCGCAGGGTTGCCGGCTGGAGCATCGTTCTGCTGCTGATCATCTGCGCCCTCGTGTACCTCCAGTCGACGGCATTGCTCGACTGGATGGTGGTGGAGTGACCCGCCGCCGCGCCACGGTTGCCCATGCTCGGTCCGGAAGTAGGATTGGCAAGTGGCGACACTGAGCCGGGATTCATATCCGCCTCTACGGGGTCGTCGGAGCGAGTGCGAGGCTCTCGACCAGATCGTGGCGCGCGTCGTTGCGGGCGAGAGCCGGGCCCTTGTCCTCCGCGGCGAGGCGGGGGTCGGCAAGACCGCGCTGCTGAACTTCCTCGAAGCCCGCGCGTCGCAATGCCAGGTTGCGCAGGCCGCGGGTGTCGAATCCGAGATGGAGCTTCCGTTTGCGGGCCTCCATCAACTCTGCGCGCCGATGGTGGATCGGCTCGGGCACCTGCCCGACCCGCAGAGTGACGCGCTGGCCACAGCGTTCGGGCTGAGCGCAGGGGGATCGCCGGATCGGTTCCTCGTGGGCCTCGCAACCCTGACGCTCTTGTCTGACGTTGCCGGCGAGCGACCGCTGCTCTGCGTGGTCGACGACGCTCAGTGGCTGGACCGCGCCTCGGTCCAGGCGCTCGCCTTCGTGGCGCGGCGCCTTCGTGCCGAGGCGGTCGCGGTCGTCTTCGCGGAGCGCGAGGCCAGCAAGGAGCTGGGCGGGCTGCCGGAGCTGGCGGTTGACGGCCTGGCCGATGACGACGCTCGGGCGCTGCTCGAGTCCGCGGTCGCCGGCCGGCTCGACGAACGGGTCCGCGATCGGATCGTCGGGGAGACCCAGGGGAACCCGCTGGCGCTGATGGAGTTGCCGCAGGGCTTGACCCATGCGGAACTGGCGGGCGGATTCGGGCTCCCGAGCGGTTCTATGCTCTCCGGCCAGATCGAGGAGAGCTTCCGGCGACGGCTGAGCGAGCTCCCGCCCGAGAGCCGCGAGCTACTGCTCGTCGCTGCGGCGGAGCCCGTCGGCGATCCCGTCACCATCTGGCGCGCGGCCGAGATCCTCGACGTCGACGCCCAAGCAGCCGTGCCACCATCGCAAGCCGGACTCGTCGACTTCGGTGGGCGAGTGCGCTTTCGGCACCCGCTCGTGCGATCGGCGGCCTACCGCTCCTCTTCGGCCGATGACCGACTGCGGGTCCACCGCGCCCTTGCCGAGGCGACCGATCCGGATGTCGATCCCGACCGCCGGGCCTGGCATCTGGCGCATGCGACCCCGGCACTCGACGAAGGCGTCGCCGCCGAGCTCGAGGAATCGGCCGGCCGAGCGCAGGCACGCGGGGGGCTCGCCGCGGCCGCCGCCTTTCTCAGACGCGCTGCCGACCTGACGCCCGAGCCAGAGCCGCGTTGCCGCCGGGCCCTTGCAGCTGCGCAGTGCAGCCACGCCGCCGGCGCCCCGAATGCCGCGCTCGACTCCCTCGCCGTGGCCGAGGCTGGTCCCCTCGACGAGCTCCAGCGGGCGCGCGCCGAGCTGCTGCACGGCCAGATCCGGTTTGCCGTCGACCGAGGTCGCGACGCCCCGCCGCTGTTGCTCGCGGCGGCCAAGCGTCTCGAGACGCTCGATGCCAAGCTCTCGCGTGAGACCTACCTCGACGCGTTCTCCGCTGCGCTTTTCGCGGGTCGCCTCGCGCAAGATGCCGGCGTGCGCGAGGTCGCCGACGCCGTTCTTGCCGCGAACTGGAGGGAGTCCGGCGCACGATCGCCACGCGCAGGGGATCTGCTCCTCGACGGCGTGGCGGTGCTGACCATGCGGGGATATGAGGCCGGCGCTCCGATTCTGCACCGCGCGCTCAGCTCGTTTCGCGACGATCCGATGTCCGACGAGGACGCACTGCGCTGGCTCTGGCTCGCCTGCCGAGCGGCGCGAGCGCTCGGCGACGACGCGACCTGGGACGAGCTGACCGAACGACAGGTGAACCTCGCTCGCACAGGGGGCGCGCTGTCGGTTCTCCCGATCGCCTTGATCGAGCGCTTCGGGGTGCAGCTCTTCGTCGGCGACCTGGGCGAAGCGCAGTCGCTGGTGACGGAGGCGGAAGCTGTCGTCGACGCCACGGGCAGCCACCTCGCCCGGCAGGGTGCCATCGCCCTGGCCGCATGGCGCGGCGATGAGGAGCAGATGTCCGCCCTGATCGAGGCCAGCCGTAATGAGGTGGTGCGTCGCGGCGAAGGCCTCTGGCTGGTTGCCACCGGGTGGGCGAGCGCCGTCCTGTTCAACAGCCTCGGTCGCTACTCCGACGCGCTGGCGGCGTGCGAGCAGGCCGGCTCGGACCCTGAGGAGCTCGGCGTGTCGACCTGGGTGCCGACCGAGTTCATCGAGGCCGCCGTCCGTGCCGGCGAGCCGGAGCGCGCCGCCGCCCCACTTCAGCGGCTCCAGGAGACCAGCCAGGCGAGCGGATCCGAATGGGCGCTTGGCGTCGAGGCACGGTCTCGTGCGCTGCTGAGCGAAGGCGACGACGCCGAGAGCCTTTACCGCGAAGCGATCGAGCGTCTCGGCCGCACCCGCATCAGGGTCGCACTCGCCCGTGCGCATCTCCTCTACGGCGAGTGGCTGCGCCGGGAAAGTCGCCGCGTGCAGGCGCGCGAACAGCTGCGAACTGCCCATGGCGCGTATGCCGCGATGGGTATGGAGGGCTTCGCCGAGCGGGCCCGCCGCGAGCTCGTCGCCACCGGCGAGAAGGTCCGCAAACGCAGCGTCGAGACGCGGGACGAGTTGACCGCCCAAGAGGCGCAGATCTCGCGAATGGCGGCCGATGGGAAGACAAACCCCGAGATCGGCGCTCAGCTCTTCATCAGCCCGCGAACCGTCGAGTGGCACCTGCACAAGGTGTTTTCGAAGCTCGAGATCAGCTCCCGCCGAGACCTCAGCGAGGCGTTGCCAGGCATAGCGGCCGAGCCCCTCTAAGAGCAGAAAGCCCTCCGAAGGAGGGCTCCCTGGTGGGTCCTGAGAGAGGTAGTGGGGCCCGATCCGTTTCTCGCTACCACCCGACGCGGATTCGAGAACTAGTCGAGCTGGCTGCCTAGGTGATCGCCGAGCGAATAGCCGCTTTGCATGGAAAGCAGCGGCCTGGGTTGGACTCCCCCTTTTCGCGCAAGGCAAGAGCGAAACGGGCGTCCAGTATCGGAGAGGGAGATAATGCTGGCGATGTCGCAGGAGGACTACCTGCTCGCCAACCAGCCCTCGGAGTTGGGGCGCCTGCAGCTGCAGTCGCGCGTGTGGGAGCCCGGCGGGCGGCAGGTCCTCTCGAAGCTCGGCGACGGATCCGGCCGACACGGCCTGGACGTCGGCTGCGGAGCCCTGGGCTGGCTTCGAATCCTCAGCGAGTGGGTCGGCCCGTCCGGCCGGATACTCGGCACCGACATAGACGAGAGCTTGCTCAACGCCGCTCGTTCATTTCTGAATGCAGAAGGAATCTCCAACGTAGAGCTCGTGATCGATGATCTCTTCGAGAGCAGGCTGGAGCCGCAATCCTTCGATCTCGTCCATGCCCGGTACGTGATCGCTCCACTCGGACGCGGCCGTGAGCAGGTGGCCTGGTACGGGCGCTTGGTCAGACCCGGTGGCTCACTGGTCTTGGAGGAGTGGGACCTGGGCTCGTGGCACTTCAACCCCCCTGCCCCCGCGGCCGAGCGATTGATCCGATCGCTCTCCGTGATCTTTGCCACGCTGGGCGGCGAAGCGGGCCGCGAACTTCCGGAGCTGCTCGGGGAGGTCGGTATTGAGGAGCCAGAGATAGACGCGCAGGTCGTCGCGCTCAGACCAGGACACCCCTATCTGCGTCTGCCGCTTCAGTTCAGCGTCGCGCTGGAGTCGCGGCTGCTTGAGACTCTGAGCGAGGATGAGCTCGCCTCGCTACGCCGCGAGGCCGAGGCCGAGTTGGCCGAGCCGGGCAGATGGGGCACGACATTCACCCTGATCCAAAGCTGGGGCAGGCTCGACGGCTGAGTAGCGACGCGCTAGGGCGCGTGGTCGAGGAGATGGTCCGGCCCGAGGTCCAGCAGCGGAAGATGTCCCGCATCGAGAGATTCGCTCGTTCCGCGTGAATGCAGCTGCAAAGGCAACCGCCGGTCATCAACTGAAAGGGCTGCTTTGGACGGGAAGCACGGCGCTTCACATGGAAGGCGGCACTCCGTAGCGGGATACTTGTCGCGATGTCGCAGGAGAACGTGGAGATCGTCCGAGTGGGCTACGAGCGATTCGCGGCCTCAGGTGAATTCGTTGCGGACCTCGCCACGGACGACTTCGTGTGGGACATGTCGAATTTCCACGGCTGGCCCGAGCAGCAGGTGTACGAAGGCGTCGACGGCACGGGAGCCTTCCTCAGCGAGTGGATGGATGCGTGGGAGGACTGGGAGCTCGAGCTGGAAGCCCTCCACGACGCGGGCGACAGGGTGGTTGCTCTCGTGCACCAGCGCGGCAGGTCGAAAGAGGGCGGAATGCCGGTCGAGATGTCCTTCGCCCAGGTCTTTACGTTCCGCGACGGCAAGCAGGTCCGGATGGAGATGTACTCGGACCGGAACGAAGCCCTCGAGGCCGCCGGGCTGGCGGAGTAGGCGGTCACGCCGGCACCTCGATGGCTCTTTGAGGCTTCCGCTTTTCGCGCCGAGCAGAAGTGGGCCACCCCATCCCTTCCGCGCGACCCGGACGTCGCTGGATCGCG
This sequence comes from uncultured Solirubrobacterales bacterium, assembly GCA_963820665.1. Taxonomy (GTDB): domain Bacteria; phylum Actinomycetota; class Thermoleophilia; order Solirubrobacterales; family 70-9; genus CAVUAT01. The sequence continues at coordinate 114,020 of CAWGAL010000005.1, forward strand.
GGAAGGAGACTCGGAAGTTGACTATCCGCCGCTCTTGCGGGCAACCACGAGTAGGTACTCGTAGTGGTACTCGGCGGGGCCGTCCGACGCGCCTCGGTTCGAGCGCGTTGCGTAGTCGAGGAAGTCGCGATCGAACGCGGCGGCCCGCTCCGGCTGATCGGCGAGGCTCGCGCGGATGGCAACTGCGGGCCCGAAGGTCTCCTTTAAGAACTCGCAGTAGTCGCTCGGACTCGCGGCCCTCTCCACGTACTCCCTGCGGGTCATCTCGAGCGACTCCGTCCGGTCTCCGAAGAGTTCACGCACGTGCTCCTCGCTGCCCCACATGACCGGCGGCAGTGCTCCCGGTGGCGGGGGCGGCATGTATGGCGCTAAGGCCGGGAAGAAATCGCCCGCAAGCCCCTCGGGCGTGAAATTGGCCATACCGATCGTGCCGCTGGGCCGACAGACCCGCAGCAGCTCATCGGCCACCCGCTGGTGGTTCGGGGGAAAGATCGCACCGAAGGAGGAGGTGACGGCGTCGAACTCGCCATCGCTAAAGGGAAGCGCCTCGGCGTCGGCTTCCACCCACTCGAGCTCCGTCCCGCGGGCCTGCGCCTCGCGGCGGCCCGCCTCGAAGTTCTCCGGCGTGAGGTCGGACGCCACGACCTCCGCGCCGGCCTCGGCGGCACGGATGGCGACGTTTCCGGTCCCCGTGGCCACGTCGAGCACGCGCTGGCCGGCGCTGATCCCACACGCCTCCACTAACACGGGCCCAATCTCCCACACCGTTTCGGTCGCGAACTTGTGGTAGTCGCCTAGCGCCCACATGGCCCGCGTTTCGGTCTTGAGCTCTCGGTTCGCGTCCTCCGCTGCGTCTGTTAGGTCGTTCATAGTCACCTGGTTCCTGCGCTCGCGTGGGTTACTTCCTATAGACGATGGCCTGCTTGGCAGAGCCATCCCTCCAACTAGTAAGAGCGACACTCATGCGATGGCTCTTCGGCGGTCGCGGCCATCCTCACAGATTTCGGGAGCAGGGGCTCCTGGAACACCAGGCCCTCCAAGAGGAGGGCCTCAGCGTCGTAGTGAAAGAGGTAGCGGGGGCCCGATTCGTTCCTCGCTACGACGCTACGCGTATCCGGGAGACCAGTCGGTATCCCGCCTGAATGGATGACCCGAGCGAACACGAATCCGGCTGGTCAGCCGTTCACCGCGTGCTGCGAGATCGGACTCAGTTGATGACGATGAGCGGGGAGAAGCCGGCCTTGCAGACCGTCTTGCCGAGCCGTGCGCTTCACGGCCTTCACCTGGAGCCGAGCGGTCGCCTCTGGCGCGGCGGACAGCTTGCCCTGAAGCCGCCAGTTGCCGTTGACGTCGCTGGTCGAGCCATCCAGGGTCGAAATGACCGCACCGCTCGCGTCGGTCAGGAAGAGCTTCATCGCCCTCGCTGCCTTGCACCCGCTGGTGGTGTTGAGCTGACCGCTGACCTTGACGTTCTGCTTGCCGCTCAGCACGGGGCCGCCGTTCACCACGACCACCGTTTTCTTCTTCTTGCCCGCGAGGGCCGTAGCGCCGAACAGGCCGACGCAGAGGACTGCCGCAGACAACAGAACGATCGTGCGCCGAAGGCTCATGCCAGGATCCTAGAGCACGAAACCGCGGTCGCCCGGCGTTTTCGCCGTTGCGTATGTGTGGTCTAGGGCCTCGTCGCCTTCGGCGAGGAGGCGGACCGGGCCATAGCCGTCGACGCCGTTCGTCTTCGCTGAGTGGTACTGATAGCTCGTATGCCCCAGGACCAATCTGGCCGTCCCTCGGCTCAACCGGATACGCGATTGGCGAACGAGCGAACCTATCTTGCCTGGTGGCGAACAGGCCTGACGTCTCTCGCAGTGGGCATCGGCGCCGGCAGGATCGTCCCCGCCCTCACCGACGAAGCTCAGTGGCCGTACACAATCGTCGGAATCGGCTTCGTTCTGCTTGGGATCGGCCTGATCGTCTACGCGAGCCTTCGTCACCGCCAGGTGGAGCGTGCGCTTGCCCGCGGTGAATTCGTCCGGCAGGGAGATCTCGCCTTCATCGCGTTCACCGGAGCCGGCGTTGTGCTCGGACTGCTCTTGCTCGCCGTCCTGATCGGCCAGAGCTAGCCTCCCGGCGGGCCCGCGGGGCGATCCGTGCGTCCCCTTTAGATTGCATCGGCGGCCCGATTCGTTCCTCGCTACGACGCAACGCGTATCCGGGAGACTCAGGGCCTCCCTAGTTAGGGCCGGTCGAACAGCTGCTTTGCTTGGAAAGCGACGGTGTCGGGGCTGCGTGCCGTAACCGTTTGTGGGTATAGGGCGCTGTACAGGGTGATAGCTAATTGCGTGGGTGGGTCCAGAGGCCCCGCGCGAATTGGAGGGACTATGAGGTCTAAGACGTTGGTTGTGGCGGTCATATGCGCGTTCACCGGCGCAATGCTCCTTTCCGGAGTCGCAACTGCCGAGCCGGGCAAGAACAAGCCCAAGAACGAGAAGAACTGCAAGAACAAGAAGGGCAAGGACAAGAAGTGCAAGAAGGGCAAGCCCGTCAAGCAGGGCAAGGTGGCGATCTGCCATCAGACCGGTAACGGGTCCTACCACTTGATCGTGGTCGGCGCGCCCGCCGTGAAGGCCCATCAGAAGCACGGCGACGCCTTCCCCGGCACCCAGGTGACGGGCGGCACCCTGAGCCAGAGCTGCCAGGTGACGCCGCCGGTGCCGCAGCGCTACACGTCTCCGACGCAGACCTTTGGTCCCAACGGCTGGGCCGGCTGGTCCTGCCCGGCGGGCCAGAAGGCAGTCGGCGGCGGTCATACGCTCGCGGACGTTGCTGCTTCGGGCGTCGCTCAGCCCGGCGCGACCATCGGTGGTTCCACGTACCCGACGTTCCCGCACTACACGTTCGGTACTGGCGAGACCGGGTTCGTTGTGCAGAACGACGACGACACCGAGAGCGGGACGGTCTTCGTCGACTGCGTCCCCGCGTAGCACGCACCGAGACCCAGTCCTAGTTCAGGGCACTTCGGCCGGCTGGCCCCGCTCGGGGTTGGCCGGCCGAATTGTGTCCCATTCGCGCGAGGAGCAGGGCGGCGTCGGAATACATCGATGATGCGCGAGAACATGACGAAGCCTTTCCCGGTGACCCTGCGGACGGCAACCACTCCGCGACACGCAGCCTGAGGGATTCGGGCGGGTCGCCGCGGGTATTCTGCAGGGCATGCGCACCGTTGGGGTCCCGCGCGAGCAACTGGCGCCGCTTGAGCTCCGCCGGCTGCGGGATCTCGATCTGAGCGGGCAACCGGCTGACGGGCATCCCGCCCACATCGCTTCCGCGTCCGGGATAGCCAAGCGCGGCAATTTTGTCTACGTCGTCGGCGACGATCTGCTCGAGGTGGGCGTTTTCGGCCTCGCAGGCGGCGAGCCCGGAGCGGCGCTGCGTGTCTTCGCGGCGCCAGCAGGGGCGGGCGACAAGCCCGACAAGCCCGATCTCGAGAGCCTGACCTCTCTTCCCCCGGTCCACGGCGAGCCCAACGGCGGCCTGCTCGGCATTGGATCAGGGTCGACGCCCTCCCGCGACCGTGGGTTCTTTTGGTCGTTTGCACCAGATGGCTCCCTCGCGGGAGAGCCGCGTTCGATCGATTTGCGGCCCGTGTACGACGTCATGCGCGGCGAGCTCAACGGCGACATCAACATCGAGGGCGCGGCTGTACTCGGCAGCCGGCTTTGGCTGTTTCATCGCGCGAACGAGGGCGACGCTCCCAACACCGTCGCTGAGTTCGAGCTCGGGGACCTGTCGCGCACACTCCGCCAGGACCTCGTCGTTGAACCCGACGAGCTGGCGGCGATGCACGCCTATCAGCTTGACGAACTCAGTGGGGTTCCGCTGTGCTTCTCGGACGCGACCGCCCTGAACGAAAACTTGGTCTGCTTTTGTGCCTCCGCCGAAAGCGACGACGGTGAGATTCACGGCTCGGTCGTTGGGACCATCCGGTCCGACGGATGTGTCCGTCGCCTGCGCACGATCGACCCGCGCTGGAAGGTCGAAGGTGTCCATGCCACGATCGATTCGGGCGTGATCGACTTCCTCTTCGTCTGCGACCAGGACGACCCCGAGACGCCGTCGCCACTACTCAGCGGCACGATGCCGATCGAGCGTGAACTCGATGAGGATCGGGCCTGACGGCGCCGGCCTACTACGTCGGGCGATGTCGTAAGAGAGCGTCGAGGCAGTGCAGAGCTACGTGGAGGCGTGGCCCGGGCCTGGTAAGGGGCGCACACCCGGCGGTGAGTATCTGATCTTGAACCCAGACAACCTCGCGAGGCCCGTGATCATTCTGATCCAGCCCTGGGAGCACGAGAAAGCACCAGACGAAGTGGAGGCGGCCGAAGCGCTCTTAGCTGAGATCGGCTCCCACCTGGGCCCTGATTGGATCGACAACGGATAGCGGCTACCGGGTCCATCGCAACCGGGGGTCCCGCGGCGCAAGGGCGATAGCCCCGACTTATGGCTCGTGGCTTTTCGTGCGTCCCCGGAACTTCGAATCGGCGGCCCGATCCGTTTCTCGCTACCACCGCACCCGTATCCGCGAAACCAGTTGGCACCCCAGCTAGGGAGTCCGCGCTCCCGCTCTTGCGCGAAAGCCATAGCTCGCGGGATACTGGTCGGGCGATGTCGCAGGAGAACGTGGAGCTCACCCGCCGCGCCTTTCAGGCGTTCAACGACCGTGACCTCGACGCCGTGCTGGTTGGCCTTCACGACGAGGTGGAGGCCTTCCCGCGCCTCGCCGCTGTTGAGGGCGGGTACCGTGGCCACGACGGGGTACGCCGCTACTGGGCGCAGTTGCTCCGTACCTTCCCCGACTTCCAGGTCGAGATTCTTGAAGTGCGCGACCTCGGAGACTTCATGGTCGTGGCCCTGCGCTTGCGCGGCCATGGTGTGGAGAGCGACACGCCCGTCGACGCCGCGGTCTGGCACGTGAATCAGTTCCGGGATGGAAAGGTCATCTGGTGGCGCGTCTACACCAGCGAGAGCGAAGCCCTCGAAGCTGCCGGGTTGTCGGAGTAGGCCTTCCTCTGCCTGCCTGATCAGGCTTGATCCGTGCGTCTCCGAAAGATCACATCGGCGGCCCGATTCGTTTCTCGCTACGACGCGGCGCGTATCCGAGAAACGCAGGTCCTCCCTGCCTAGCGTCGGCGGGATAGCTGCTTGCATGGAAAAGCGGCACCCCCTTCGCGCGATACTGCGCGGGCGATGTCGGAGAACGCCAAGCTCATTCACAGAACCTTCGACTCGATTAATCGAGGAGACATCGATAGGGCGCTGGATGTGGTCGCCGACGATTTCGAGATGGATTGGTCTGATTCGATCGGTCCCGCGAAGGGTGTCTACCGAGGGAAAGAGCAGGTCCATGGGATCTGGACCTCCTTCGTCGAAGCCTTTGAGGAGTTGCGGTGGGACCCCGAAGAGATCATCGAGGTGGATGAGTCGCGGTTGATCGTCATCAATCGGGTCCGGATTCGGGGTCGGGGCAGCGGGGTCGAGGTGGACGCCACCGGAGCCCAACTGTGGACGTTCAGCGGAGGCAGGGCACTGAGCATCAAGCTCTACCAATCGAAGGCCGACGCCCTCAAAGCCGCCGGGCTGTCGGAGTAGGCCTTCCTCTGCCTGCCCTGATCAGGCTGATCCGTGCGTCTCCGAAAGATGTTCGAGACCCGGCTGCACCTCAGCTAGCGAACCCGCGCTCCTGCCTCTCGGCCAGCGGCTGATCGATCGCAACAGAGCTGGTCGACTAGCGCTTGACGATGTTGTGAATCTCCATCACCTCCGGCTTGCCCGGGTCGATCCCTATATCCGCTAGGACCGGCATGAGGCGCTCACCGAAAGAGTCGAGCTTCTCTTGCGAGTCCCAGATCTCGCTGACGCGGAGGTTGCCATCCGAACCGAAGCAGACGTGATAGTCCAGCCCATCTGGGGGCCACTCTCCCTCTCCCAGGCGTCGGATGCTTTCCTCGTACTGCTCTGCGGTCAAGGATGCTGGGGCAAAGCGGATCAGAACGCTCATTGCGAGGCTCCTTCAATCGGGTGCGAGCGACCCTATCCGACAATCCGCCCACTGGTCAGGGCTCATGAAAAGATCGCATCGGCGGCCCGATTCGTCTCTCGCTACTGCGCGACGCGTATCCGAGAACGCACCAAGCTGCCTGCCTAGCGTTCGGTCCCAAGCTGCTTTGCATGGAAAGCGGGGGCATTTCCCGAGATACTGGGTTGGCGATGCCCGATCGAGATCAGGAGATTGTCAGTAGCTTGCGGCGCGTCTATGAAGCGTGGGACCGCGGTGACTTCGACAAGGCGATGGAGCTCGCCCATCCTGAAATCGAATACGTCGGGCCGGGCGGTCAATCGGCACTCAAGGGTGCTGCCGCGGTACGGGCGTGGTTGGAGCCTGACGCCCTTGAAGACCAGCGAGTCGAGCCGCTCGAATTCCGCGTCAACGGCAACAGGGTGTTGGTCCGCCAACAGAACCGTGCGCGGGGCACAGGAAGCGGGATAGAGATCGAAGTCGAGACTTGGGCCGTTTGGACGCTGAACGACGACGGCCTGGTAACGCGGGCCGAGGGCTTTCTCATCCACGAAGAAAACGAAGCTCTCGAAGCCGCCGGGCTGTCGGAGTAGAGAGATACTGCGCGGGCGATGTCGGAGGAGAACGTGGAGAAAATCCGGGCTTCGCTGACGGCCTGGAGTCGCGGGGATTGGGACGCCGCCTTGAAGGACGCCGCCCCTGACATGGTGGTCGACAACTCGACCGCCATCGGAGAGTGGCGGGGTGTTCACCACGGAGCCGAAGAGATCAAGCGCATGTGGGGACTTCTCACCGAGCCGTGGGAACGGGTCGAGATTGAGCTCGCAGACGTGATCGAATCCCGAGACACCCGCGTGGTCACGAGTACCCAGGCTCGCTTTTACGGGCGCGACGGGATCGAGCTTCCAGGCCCGACTCGATCCGGCTGGATTTGGGAGTTCCGCGACGGATTGCTGGCCCGTCTGACGGTCTTCAACGACCTTTCCGAAGCCCTCGAAGCCGTCAGGCTGTCGGAGTAGGCGTTCGGAGGAGAGGCAGCTGCAGATCCTCTCGACAAGGCGGGGACGCAAGATTGAGATCTCCGCCACGGTGTCCGAGCCGTCGCGGACGCCTTCGAAAAGCAGAAAGCCCTCCCGAAGGAAGGCTTGCTGGTGGTACTGAGAGAGGTAGCGGGGGCGGGATTCGAACCCGCGACCTTCGGGTTATGAGCCCGACGAGCTACCAGACTGCTCCACCCCGCGGCGTGTTTCGAGTGTAGCGCGAGACAGCGGTTTTGAGGAGGAAATCGTGGGTATGCAGGCGACATGCCTCAAGGGGATAGGGGACGAAGCAAGGACGCTCCCAGTTTGGGCTTGCGACGCGCTTCGTCGTCGTTAGAGTGCCGGGCGGTGCTCAGGGATGAGTCAATGGCAGGGACGCCGTGAGGGTCGCGGTCGTCGACATCGGGACCAACTCGACCCGATTGCTGATCGCGGACGTCGAGGACTCCCGGGTGCACGAGATCGAGCGGCGGACGACCGTCACCAATCTCGGCCGCGGCGTCGACCTGACCCACAACCTCTGCTCGGACGCCGTCAACAGCGTCTGCAACGTGATCGCCGACTACAAGGCCTGTTGGGAGGAGATGGGCGCCGAGCGCGTGTTTGCGATCGCGACCAGCGCGGTCCGCGACTCCGGCAACGGCGACGCGTTCATCGCCGAGCTTCGCGAGCGCTTCGGGCTCGACGCGCAGCTCCTGAGCGGCGAGGAGGAGGCCAGGCTCACCTACCTCGGCGCGACAGCGCAGCGCCCGCTCGCCGACGGGGCGACCCTCGTGTTCGACGTCGGCGGCGGCTCGACCGAGCTGATCGTGGGCTCCGGCTCGGAGGTCCTGTTCCACACCTCGCTGCAGGCCGGGACGATCCGCCAGTCCGAGCGCCACATCAATTCCGACCCGCCCGACCCCCACGAGCTCGAGAACCTCGCCAGCGACGTCGGCCAGCAGATCGAGCGGGCGGTCGCTGCGGTCAACGGGAACCGGCCGGCGCGTGCGATCGCCGTCGCGGGCACCCCAACTTCGCTCGCGGCCATCGACCTCGCGCTCGAGCCGTATGACCCGAAGCGGGTCCACGGCCATCGCCTGTCGATGCGCCCGATCCAGAAGATGCTCTCGACGCTCTCCGCGCTGCCGCTCGCCGAACGGCTCCGGGTCCCAGGGCTTCACCCCGGGCGAGCGCCGACCATCGTCGCCGGCAGCGTCATCCTGGTCCAGGTCATGCGCGCTTTCGGGATCGACGAAATTGAGGTGTCCGAACAGGACATCCTGCACGGGTCCGCGCTTTCCGCCGCGCTCGCACCCGCCTGACCTGCCACCGCCTAACGCGACCGTTGGACACTTAGTAGTTGGTTCGTCCACTACCTCAATTTTGAGTATTGGCTTTCCTGCCAATGTGTCCAATACTTGGTGGGTCGGGAGACTTGATGCTGGGCCGGACGCCCATCATCTTGCTCTCGGCTCATAGGCCTCAGGCGTTTGCCGCAAGGCGCCTCCCGTCGTCTGAGGCTCACATACCCCCCAAGTAAGGCCCCCGAGACGTACCCCTGCCCGTCCTGACGGGGCCTATTCAGGAACGGACCGCCATGGATTGGCGGTCCGTTTCGTTGCGGGGGGTCTTTCGGCTAGGCGGGCGCGGCGGCCGGTGCCGTGGCGGTGGCCATTCGTGCGAAGGCGGTGCGGGCCGCGAGCCCCGCGACGATGCCCGCGACACCCGCCATCACCAGGGCCGCGCGAGGGTCGATCGCCTCGGAGAGCCAGCCGGCAAGCGGCGCGCCGATCGGGGTCGAGCCCAGGAACACGATGGAGTAGAGCGCCATCACCCGTCCTCGCATCACCGGGTCCGATGCGAGCTGAAGCGCGGAGTTGACCGAGGCCGCGAGAGTCACGCTGGCCGCGCCGAGCGGCGCCAGTACTGCGAGCTCGAGCGCCATCGAGGGTGCTCCCGCAGCCAGCAGGGCCAAGGCGCCGAAGCCGATCGCGGCCCCGGCGAGCAGGGCCGGGCTGACGCTTCCGCGGGCACCCGTGACCAGCGCGCCGGCGATCGCGCCCACCCCCATCGCGCTGACGAGCGCGGCGTAGGCGCCCGCGCCGCCGTCGAAGCTGAACTTGGCGAGCAGCGGCAGTACCGCTTGGAAGTTGAAGCCGAGCGTCCCCACCGCCCCCATCAGGGCTAGAGGGATCCAGAGCTCGGGTGTGGCGCGCACGTAGCGCAGCGCCGCTCGCACGGCGTGGGCCTCGCGCGGCGCGATCTCGGCCGGCTGCAGGGCCCGGCGATCCATCGTCACCAGGGCGAAGATCATCACCGAGAAGCTCGCGGCGTTGATCGCGAAACAGGGCTCGGGCCCGACGGTGGCGATCAGCACTCCGGCGATCGCCGGGCCGATGATGCGAGCCGAGTGGATCATCACGCTGTTGAGGCTGACCGCGTTGACGACGCGCTCGCCGCCGACGATCTCCATCACGAACGCCTGGCGCGTCGGGTAGTCGACCGCGTTGACGCAGCCCCGGGCGAAGACGAGCGCGAACACCATCCACGGCGCGAGGCCGACGGTCAGGGCGAGTGCGAGCATCACCAGAGGCGGCAGGGCGTGCAGGCCCTGGGTGAGGACGAGCAGGCGGCGCTTCGGCACGCGGTCGGCGATGAGGCCGCCGAGCGCGCCGAGCAGCAGCATCGGCAGGAACTGCAGCGCGGTGACGAACCCGACCGCAACCCCGCTGTCGGTGAGGGTGAGGATCACCCAGATCTCGGCGACCGTCTGCATCCAGTTGCCGGTCAGCGACGCGAGCTGGCCGATGAAGTAGCGCCGATAGTTCGGAATCTGCAGGCTGGCGAATGAGCGGCCGAGGGCTTCGGTCACGAGGCGCCACCCACGGGCGCCCGAAACTCCGCCGTGGGGTGCTCCTCGAGCATGCGCTCGAGCACATCCGCCGCCCTGGAGAGGGCCGCAACGTCATCGGGGGGAAGGTCTGAGATCTGGTGGGCGAGGTAGGCCGTCTTGCGCTCGCGCAGGCTGCGCAGCAGGGCCTTGCCGTCGGCGGTGATCGAGAGGATCGAGCAGCGCCCGTCGCTCGGGTGGCGCACGCGCGCGACCAGGCCGGCGCCCTCGAGGTGGCTGAGGATCCGGGTCGCGGTCGGCCGCTTGATGCGCTCGCGCTCGGCGAGCTCGCTGGGCGACAGGGGGCCGTGGCGCTCGATCGTGGCGAGCGAGGCCGTCTGGCTCGGGCCGAGTTCGGATCCGGCCTCCTGTCGCAGGCGGCGCGCCGTGCGGGTCACGGCGAGGCGCAGGCGCGGGGCGAGGTCGGTGTCCCGGCGGGGCGGGGACTGTGTCGGTGCGCGGTGCCATGTCGTAATAGTTAGCTTAGCAAAGCATATTTGCGGCCCAGCACACTGAGCTCCAAGCTGGATAGATTTCCCCCCGCATGAAGATCGAGAACTTCACCGACCGCATCACCACCCCCCAGGACCCCACCTGGGATGAGGACCGCCAGGCCTTCAACCTCGCGGTCGACCAGCGCCCCGACGCGGTTGTGCACCCGGCCGACGCGAACGCCGTGGCGGCGGCCGTTCGCTATGCCGCCGACGAAGGACTGGCGATCGCGCCGCAATCCACCGGCCACAACGCCGGCGCCCGCCCGGTCGGCGGGGGCGTCCTGCTGATGAAGCTGGGCGAGCCTCGACGAGGTCGAGGTCGACGCCTCGGCGAAGCGCGCCCGCGTCGGCGCCGGTGTTCAGTGGGGCGCCGTCGTCGAGGCGGCGTCCCCGCACGGGCTGGCGGCCCTGCACGGGTCGAGCGGGACGGTGGGTGTGGCGGGCTACTCGCTGATGGGCGGGATCGGGTGGTACGCCCGGAGCCGCGGGCTCCAGTCGAATGCCCTGACAGCGGTCGAGCTCGTCACGGCGGACGGCACCGAGCGCCGGGTCGATGCGGACACCGACCCCGAGCTGTTCTGGGCCCTGAGGGGCGGCGGCGGGGCCTTCGGCGTGGTCACCGCACTGGAGTTCGACCTCTTCGAGTGCGATCAGGCCTACGCCGGGATGACCCTTTTCCCGTGGGAGAAGTCGCTCGATCTCCTACGCGCGTGGCACGAGCTGACCGGGGACTGTCCCGACGAGCTCACAACCTGCTTCCGGATCCTCCAGGTCCCCGACATCGAGACGATCCCCGAGCCCCTTCGCGGCGGCAAGTTCACCGTCGTCGACGGTGCCTTCAGCGGCCCGGCCGGCGAGGGCGAGAAGCTCGTCGAGCCCCTGAAGGCCGTCGGCGAGCCCATCGCCCACACCTGGGGCATGGTCCCGGCCTCCGCCCTCCCCCTGATGCACATGGACCCGCCCGAGCCGGTGCCCGGGATCAGCGACGGCAGGCTCGTTTCCCGCCTCGACGACGCGACGATGGAGAAGCTCGTGGAGACCGTCGGCCCCGGGTCGGACTCTCCCATGACCGTCGTCGAGCTCCGCCAGCTCGGCGGGGCCCTCGCGCGTGAGCCGGAGGACGCCGGAGCGCTCGCGACCCTCGACGGCGACTTCGCCCTCTTCAGCGTCGGCTCGCCGATGACGCCCGAGCTCGGCGAGGCGATCGGCGGTTTCCTCCCGAAGGTCGTCTCTGTGTTCGACGGCGCCATTGCCGAACAAAGCCGCTACCTGAACTACAGCGAGAGCCCGATCAACATCTCCGAGGCCTTCAGCGCGGAGACCGTCGAGCGCCTCCGCGCCGTGAAGGCCGAGTACGACCCGGACGGCCTGATCCGCGCCAGCCACTGGGCCTAGCCGGACCTTCGGCCCGGTTCGCCTCTAGCATCGACCCATGCGGACGCGAGGGAAGGCCATCGCCGTAGCCGCGGCGCTGATCGTCGCCACTTCGGGCGCGTTCGCCCTCGCGGCGAAGAAGAAGGGCGGCGGCAAGCTCCCGCGCGGCCCGTATCCCTCCCTTGGCTCCTGCCAGGTGTTCCCGAAGCCGAACCTCCCGGCGAGCGCGCCCTCCGCGGCTGACCAGACCGCCTGGAACCAGGACATCTCCGGCGCGCCGCTGGACCCCAACTCCGGCGCGATCATCGGCTACATCAACGCCAACGGCGGGGACGAGCTCCATCCCGACTTCGGTTCCCCGCGCGAGTACGGGTTCCCCTACGCGGTGACCGGGAAGAGGCAGAAGCGGACGAAGGTCAACTTCACCGCATACGGCGACGAGTCGACCCGCAAGGGCTACCGGGTTCCGCTGAAGGCGCTGGTCGAGGGCGGGGCGGCTTCCGACGGCGACCGCCACGTCCTCTCGATCGACGCCAAGCGCTGCCGCCTCCAGGAGCTCTACCGGGCCTTTCCGCGCAAGGGAAAGAAGCCGCGCTGGGACGCCGATTCGGGCGTGATCTGGAACCTCCGCTCGGCCGCGCCTGCGCACGCCCGGCTTCACCTCGGCCGACGCGGCCGGGCTGCCGATCTTCGCCGGGCTGGTGCGCTACGACGAGGTGCAGCGAGGCGTCATCGACCACGCGATCCGCGTCACGTTCTCCTCTACCCGCGACGCCTGGATCAACCCCGCCTCGCACTGCGCGGGCGACGCGTCGAGCGCCGGCGCGCCGCCTATGGGGATGCGGCTGCGTCTCGGCGCGGGATTCAACGTCGCCGCCTTCACGGGCGCCTCGCGCGTGATCGCGACCGCGCTCAAGCGCTACGGGCTGATCGTCGCCGACAACGGCTCAAACTGGTTCTTCTCCGGCACCTCGGACCGCCGCTGGGACGACGAGGACCTGAATCAGCTGAAGTCGATTCCGGGCTCGGCGTTCGAGGTCGTACGTTCGGCTGCGCCGGTCCACACCTGCTGAACCTGCGCCCGCCGGTACTGCTAGCGTCCCGGGTGTTAGGTCGGCCAATCGGTCGACAAAGTTGTGCCAAGCGCCCGTAGGTCGTTGCTTTCGCATCCTCCTCGTACGCGTGCACATTAGTTGGAGGTAGCGAATGCCTACCGGAACCGTGAAGTGGTTCAGCGACGACAAGGGCTATGGCTTCATCACGCCCGACGACGGCTCCGCCGACGTCTTCGTCCATCACAGCTCGATCGAAGGTGAGGGCTTCAAGACCCTCGCCGAGAACGCCAAGGTCGAGTTCGAGACCGAGGATGGCCCCAAGGGCCCCGCGGCGACGGGCGTGAAGACGCTCTAAGCCGGTCTCAGGACCACAGGCTTCACGAAAGGGCCCGCCTCGCGGCGGGCCCTTTCTGTTTCCACCGTCGGCCGACCCCTAGCCTTCCCCGTCGTCCATGAGCACCGCAACCGCCAACACCACCGAGACGCGTGACGACCTTCGCAACATTGCGATCGTCGCCCACGTCGACCACGGCAAGACCACGCTCGTCGACGCGATGTTGTGGCAGTCGGGCGCCTTTCGCGCGGGCAGCGACGTCAACGAGCGCGTGATGGACTCGATGGACCTCGAGCGCGAGAAGGGGATCACGATCCTCGCCAAGAACACGGCGATCCGCTTCGGGGACGTGAAGCTGAACATCATCGACACCCCCGGCCACGCCGACTTCGGCGGCGAGGTCGAGCGCGGGCTGACGATGGTCGACGGGGTGCTGCTGCTGGTCGACGCCTCGGAGGGGCCTCTCCCCCAGACCCGCTTCGTGCTGCGCAAGGCGCTCGAGGCGAAGCTGCCGGTGATCCTCGTCGTCAACAAGGTGGACCGCCCCGACGCGCGCATCTCCGAGGTCGTCGATGAGGTCTATGAGCTCTTCCTCGACCTCGACGCCGACGAGTCCCAGATCGACTTCCCGATCGTCTACACGAACGCCAGGGCCGGATGGGCCTCGCTGACCCAGGGCGAGGAGGGAACCGACCTCTCGCCGCTGCGCGACCTGATCGTCTCCTCGATCCCGGCGCCGAGCTTCGAGCCCGGCCATCCCCTTCAGGCCCACGTCACCAACCTCGACGCGTCGCCCTACGTCGGGCGTCTCGCGCTCTGCAGGGTGCGCAACGGCACGATCCGAAACGGGCAGAAGGTCGCTTGGTGCCGCGCCGACGGCGAGATCAAGTCGGCCACCGTCTCCGAGCTCTACGTGACCGAGGCCCTCGACCGCATCGAGGCCGACGAGGCCGGCCCCGGCGAGATCATCGCCGTCGCCGGCATCGAGGAGGTGACGATCGGCGAGACGCTCGCCGATCCCGAGGACCCGCGCCCGCTGCCCGTGATCTCGGTCGACGAGCCCTCGCTCTCGATCCTCGTCGGCATCAACACGGCCCCGACCGCCGGGCAGGACGGCTCGAGGCTGACCGCCCGCCAGATCAAGGACCGCCTCGACGCCGAGCTCGTCGGCAACGTTTCGATCCGCGTGCGCGACACCGAACGCCCGGACGCATGGGAGGTCGAGGGCCGCGGCGAGCTCCAGCTCGTCGTCCTGCTGGAGATGATGCGCCGCGAGGGCTTCGAGCTGACAGCCGGCCAGCCGCAGGTCCTGACCCGCGAGATCGACGGAAAGCTCTGCGAACCGGTCGAGCGCCTCGCGATCGACGTCCCCGAGGACTACGTCGGCACGGTGACCCAGGCGCTCGCCGTCCGCAAAGGCCGGATGGAGCAGATGGTCAACCACGCGACCGGCTGGGTCCGGCTGGAGTTCCTGGTCCCCGCGCGCGGGCTGATCGGATTCCGCACCGAGTTCCTGACCGAGACCCGCGGCACCGGCCTGATGCATCACGTCTTCGACCGCTGGGAGCCCTGGGCCGGCGAGCTGCGCACGCGCCCCACCGGGTCCCTGGTCGCCGACCGCCGCGGCAACACGGCGAGCTTCGCCCTGTTCAGCCTGCAGGAGCGCGGGACGCTCTTCGTCGGCCCCGGCGAGGAGGTCTACGAGGGCATGATCGTGGGCGAGAACGCCCGCTCCGAGGACATCGACGTCAACGCGATCCGCGAGAAGCAGCAGACCAACGTGCGCGCGGCGTCAGCCGACCAGACGGTCCGCCTCGTGCCCGCGAAGCTGCTCTCGCTCGAGGAGGCCCTCGAGCACGTGCGCGAGGACGAATGCGTCGAGGTCACTCCCAAGGCGGTGCGACTGCGCAAGGTGCAGCTCGACGCGATCGACCGGGTGAAGGCGGCTCGGAAGGTCAAGCAGGCCGAGCGGGCGGAGGCTGAGGCGTAGAGGCTCAGCCCGCCGCCGACTCGGCGAACCGTCCGAAGAAGTCGGCGATGGCGGTGGTCGAGCGCTCGAACTCGGACAGTAGGACACGTTCGTTCGGGGCGTGGATGTTGCTGTAGCCGTCGGCGGTGCCGAGCAGCAGAAGCTCGGCGCCCGGCACAGCCCGCGAGAGTGCGCTCACCAGTGGGATCGACCCGCCGGCTGCAGCCGTCTCGGTCTCGGCTCCCCAGGCGGCAGCCATCGCCTCGCTCGCCGCACCGAACGCGGGGCCCGACGTGTCCGCGGCGAAGCCGTTCCCGGCGCCGCCGGCGCTGAACTCGAGCCCGATCCCGAATGGGCTGACGGACTCGAAGTGCGCCCGGAGCGCCTCGATCGCCTCCGTGGCGTCCTGGCCGGGGTGCAGCCGGACGCTGAGCTTCGCCCGCGCGTAGGGCGAGACCGCATTCACCGCGTCATCGACCGACGGGACGTCGATCCCGATCACCGTGATCGCGGGTCCCATCCAGACCCTCGAGCCGAGGTCGCCAGTGCCGATCAGCGGCAGGCCGTCGACCACCTCCGCCAGCTCGCGAAACTCGTCTTCGGTCGGGCCCGCTCCGGCCCACGACTCACGGCGCAGGCCCTCGACCGCGAGGTCGCCTCGCTCGTCGTGCAGCGAGGCGAGGGCGTGGAGCAGAACGATCAGGGCGTCGGGAGCGGCTCCTCCGTATTCCCCGCTGTGCTTCGGCCCGGCGAGCGTGCGCAGTTCGAGCTCCGCGACGAAGCTGCCGCGCAGGGCGACGGTCAGCGTCGGTTCCCCGGGGCGGATGCTCCCCAGGTCCGCGATCACCGCGGCGTCGGCCTCGAAGGGCTCGGCGTTCTCCAGCGGGTAGGTGGTGAGAGCGCTGCCGACCTCCTCCTGGCCCTCGATGCAGAGCTTCACGCCGACCGGAGGACGCCCGTCCCACGCGCGGATCGCTCCGAGCAGCGACAAGACGTTCGACTTCGTGTCGGCACTGCCGCGGCCGAAGATCGCCCCGTCGCGCTCGGTCGCCTCGAACGGAGGGCTCTCCCAGGCGGACTCGTCGCCGGCGGGGACGACGTCGTAGTGCGAATAGAGCAGGACCGTCGGGGCACCGTCCGGCGCAGGGATGCCTCCGGTGATGACCGGGGCGGTGTCGGGCAGCTCGAGGGGCTCGACGTCGACCCCGGCGTCGCTGAACAGGCCCGCGATCGCGTCGTGGGCCTCGAGAATCGGCCCGCGTGCATGCTCGGGGAAGCCCGGGGCCGAGACCGAGGCGATTCCCACCAACGCCGAAAGCTCGTCCTGAAGCTGCGGCATCAGCGATCTGACCGGGGTGGCCATTCGCCTATTCGATCAGTTGTCGGACGTGGCTTCGAGCTTCGCCACGAGCTCGTCCAGCTGCAGCTCGGCCAGCTCTCCGGATACCGCGTCGAGCTCGGACTTGCAGTACTCGACCAGGCCCTTGCCCTCGCGGCAGAGGTCGAGGGTCTCGCGCAGCTCGGCTTGGCCGGAGTCGAGGCGCTGGATGATCTGCTCGAGGCGCTCGACGGCGGCCTCGTAGCTGGCCGGCGCCCCGTTGGGCTCTGGACCGGTCTCGGGCAGCGGGTCAGGCATCGTCGCTCTCATCTTCGCTCACGATCGCGCCCATCACTTTCGCACTCACATGATCGTCGGCGAAGCGGACGCGGAGCTTCCCTGCGCGACGGGCGTCCGCCGCGCGGGTGAGGACCTCGCCGCCGCCGTCATCGCCTCGGTCGCCGTCATCGGCCTGGACGATCGCGTAGCCGCGCTCGAGGACGCGGTCGGGCGCGTGGGCGTCGAGTGTGGCCGCTAGGCGCTGCAGCGTCGCCGCGCGCCCGGCGCGGTCGCGGGAGTGACCCTCGAGGGTCCGCGAGACGAGGCGGAGCTTCTCGGTGGCGCGCCCCGCGTCGAGCCGCGCGGCAGCGCTCTTGCGGGCCAGGACCAACCCGAAGGTGCGGCTGGGGCCTTGGCGCTCCGTCACTGCCCGGCGCCCGGCCGCGCGGATCTCGCGCATGAGTTGGTGGAGCCGGGTCCGCTGCGCCCGCATGTGCTGGGCCAGTGAGCGGCTCGCGGCGGCGAGCGGCCGGGTGCGGGCGGAAGCGGCGCGGGCGCCGCAGGAGTGCAGGCGTTTGGCGCCAGCCGCGAGTGTTCGCCGGGCCAGGGTGACGTCGACCGCGACGGCGGCCTCGGTCGCGTGGGTGGGCGTCGAGCAGCTGACCGCCGCGACGTCGTCGATCAGCGTCCGGTCGGACTCGTGGCCGACCGCCGCGATGACCGGGACGCGAAGCAGGGCGACCGTGCGGCAGAGCGTCTCGTCGCAGAAGGCCCAGAGGTCGGTGAGGCTGCCCCCGCCCCGCGAGACGAGGATCGCCTCGACCTCGGGGATCGCGGCGAGGTCGGTGAGCGCCCGGGAGATCTGCGGCGCAGCGTGGCGGTCCTGTACCGGCGGATGAGCGAGCACGAGCGTCCCGGCCCACCCACGCCTGGCGAGGCCGGCACGGATGTCGGCCAGGGCGGCGGAGTCGCGCCCGGTGATCACGCCGATCGTCTTCGGCAGGCGGGGCATCGGCAGGGTGCGCTGGGGCTCGAACAGGCCCTCCTTCGCCAGCCGCTGGCGAAGAGCGGCGAGCTGGGCGAGCAGGTCGCCCTCGCCCGCGAGCCGCATTCGGGTCGCCCGGAAGCTGAAGGAGGGCGAGGCCGTGCCGCTCCCGGGGTAGTACTCGGGGCCTCCGCCGATGACCACCTCGGACCCGTCGCGCAATGCGCCCTCGGGGATCGCCTGGGCGTCGAAGTCACCGCGCCACATGGAGCAGCGCACGGCGCCCTCGGCGTCGCGCAGCTCGAAGTAGACGGCCTTGGCCCTGATCGTCAGGCCGGTGACCTCGCCAAGCAACGCGAGGCGAGGCCGCTGGCGAAAGTGGTCGCGCAGGCCGGTGGCGTAACGGCCGACGGCGTGCGGGCCGGAGAGGCCGAAGCTGTCGGGCTTCGACTCGTCGGCCGCGGCCTCAACCTGGCCCATCGCGAGTTGGCGCTCGGATTCGCCGCTTTCCTCCACGGCTCCGATGCTACGCGTCGATTCGGCCGCGGCCCTCGATGGGCCGCGGCCGTGGTGCTTCTTACGCTTCTGCGCTTCTCAGTTGAACTTCGCCGCGGGCGGGACGCCGAGCTTGCCGCGCGCCTTGCGAACGGCGGGCGTCGAGGTGCGGCACGCCTTGGCGATGTGGTTGTCGGGCCGAGTCGGATCGCGCTTGATCTCGAACTCGAGGCGCGCCCACGAGCTCAGCTTCTGGCGATCGGCTGCCGGGGCGTTGTCCGGGAGGTGGGCGACGCCGGCCTCGGCCGCGCGCTCGCGCCTACAGGCGAGGCAGTAGAGCCCGCCGTCCTCCTCGACCCAGCTCGCGGGACGCTCGGGCGCCTCGGCGTCCGGCATCCAGCGGATGGTCATGTCGCAGCGACTGCAGGTCCATTCCTCTGTGGTCGTGGTATCGGTCAAGTGGTCTTCACCTTCCTGCGGCGCCCGCCGCGCGAGTCGTTGTGGTTGCGCCGCGGGCCCTGCCCGCCGGCCTGTCTCTCGCCCCTGCTTCCCTGCCCCCTGCTTCGATTCGAACCCCTGTTGTTGCCGCCATTCGAGCCGCGGCCGTTGCCGCCGCCCGAGATCGGCATCCCGAACTCCTTGTGGAGCCCGAGGTCGGATGCGATCCGGCCCATCTCGTGACGCTGGTCGGGGAGCACGAAACTCGCTGCCACCCCGGCTGCGCCGGCTCGGCCGGTGCGCCCGGTGCGATGCACGTATGCCTCGCGGTCCTCGGGCGCGTCGAAGTTGATCACGTGCGTGATGTCCGCCACGTCGATGCCGCGCGCGGCGACGTCGGTAGCGACGAGCGTCTGGCAATCGCCGCTCTCGAAGCTAGCGAGGGCGCGGCGCCGCTGGTTCTGCGACTTGTTGCCGTGCATCGCGAGCGCGCTGAGCTTCTCGCGCGAGAGCTTCTTGACCAGCCGGTCGGCGCCGCGCTTGGTCCGCACGAAGACCAGCGTGCGGCCTCGCTCGGTGTCGCGCAGCTCGCCGACAAGTGCGGCCAGCTTGCCCTCGTGGCTGAGGTGGACGAAGCGGTGCTCGATGTCGGCGGGGCCGTGGTCATCCGGCTTGTGCGAATGACGGCGGGCGTCCCTCGTGTACGCGGCGGCGAGCTTGCCGACGGCGCCCTCGAGGGTGGCCGAAAAGAACAGCGTCTGGCGGTCCCTCGAGATCTGGGCGACGATACGGTCGACGGCGGGCTTGAAGCCCATGTCGAGCATCCGGTCGGCCTCGTCGAGGACCAGCGTGTGGACGTGCTCGAGGGTCAGCATCCTGCGCTGGATCAGGTCCTCGAGGCGTCCCGGCGTGGCGACGACGATGTGGGCCTGTGCGGCCTTGCGGGCCTGGGCGGGAATGCCTACGCCGCCGTACACGGGGGCGATCTTGAGCGCCCGGGAATGGGCTACCGAGCGCGTCTCGTCGACGATCTGCTCGGCGAGCTCGCGCGTGGGCGCGAGGATCAATGCGGCCGGGCGCCTGGCCTCGGCCTGGACACGGTCTACGAGCGGTACGCCGAAGGCGAGCGTCTTGCCCGATCCGGTCGGCGACTGCACGAGCACGTCGTGCCCGTCGAGTACATCCTCGATGCAAAGTCTCTGCACCTCGAACGGCTCTGTGATGCCTCGCTTGGCGAGCGCGTCCACAACGGGACGAGACACGCCGAGGTCGGCGAATGACTTCGATGACACTTATTCAGCTCCTTATGAGTGATTCGGGGAGACTCCATATCGGCCCCCGAACATCATGTGAAGCGCAGGGAGAAACGGAACCTCTCGGGCGCATTTCCGCGTGGCGGCGGCTACCCGACCTGAGAAACGGTAGCAGGGAGCTCGCGCGCCAATCTCGCTATGCGTGCGCCGATCTGGTCCCACGAGTAGTTCTCGACCGCCTCGCCGCGGGCCGCTCGCCCCATGATCTCGCGCTCCGTGCGGTCGTTTACGGCCTCCACGATCGCCTCCGTGAGCGCCGCGAGGTCGTCGGGACCGACCAGCCATCCGGTCTCGGCGTGGTCGACGATCGTCGCCGGGCCGCCGCGCTCGACCGCGATCGCGGGCACGCCGCAGGCCATGGCCTCGACGAGGACCTGGCCGAACTGCTCGAGTACCGAGGGGTGGACGAGCAGGTCCGACGCGTTGAGGAAGTCCGGCAGCTCGCGGTGGGGGTGCCAGCCTGCGAGGAAGACATCGCGGGCGCCGAGGCGCTCGATCGCCTCGAGCGGATGCTCACCCTCCCACTCGCCCGGGTAGCCGCCGAGCAGCACCAGCCCGGCCGGGTCCGTGAGCCGCGGCTGCGCGGCCGCGAAGGCCTCGATCAGCAGCGGGATGCGCTTCACCTCGGTGAAGCGACCGACCGAGAGCAGGGTCGTGCCCTCGAGCGCGGCAAGCTCGGACGGCTCGTAGGTGACGGTGCCTGGCGCGGCGCCCGGGGCCCAGCCGCGGGGATCGTCGACGAGGTGGTGGCGCCAGTGCGCGGAGCGGTCGACCTTTCGCGGCGCGAAGTCCCTCCCGAACCCGTTCGGCACCAGCGCGAAGCGGTCGGGGTGCAGGTCGAGCAGCGCGCTCGCTCGCTTCAGGCCCTTCGGGCTGTTGACGATGAGCTGCGAGCAGCCGGCGGCCCAATCGCAGATGCGCTCGGCCCAGAGGCCGGCGTGCTTCCAGCCCGCGGGAGCGCCTTCGGCGATGCGCTCGAGCATCAGCAGCTCGGAGCCGTGGATGTGGCCGAGGATCGGGACGCCGGGGGCGACGCGGCGGGCGGCCTCGTTGAGCGGGGTCAGGTGGTGCAGGTAGAGCACATCGGCCTCGGCGCCGCCAGCGGCGGCGAGCTCGCGCGACCAGGCGTCGACCTGGCGCTCGAACGCGGCCTCGTCGAGCGAGGCGAATACCGGGTCCTCGGCGTCGCGACGGTCCTCGTACGAGGCGTGCATCGGCGCGGTTCCCGGACCGCCGTCGAAGGCGAGTGGGTCGTCGCTGGCGATCGCCTCGGTGAAGTCCACCGGGCGCAGGTCTCCGGCCGTGAAGAACTCCTCGGCCGAGCCGAGGCCCGCGTTGTCCGAGCGCGAGCCGGCCAGCAGCGTCACGTCGAATCCCTCTCGCTCGAGTTCTCCCGAGATCGCCTCACACGCGTGCGCCGAACCACCGCGGGGATAGAAGTAGAACCCCATCAGCAGCTTGTTTGCATTCGAGCGCATTCATAAGCGAGGGTAGCCGCACACCCGCAAGCCCAAACTTCTGTGGCTGCGCTCAGCGCGCGACGAAGCGCAGCGCGGTGGGAAGCAGGCGGCCCCCGGGGATCTCGACGCCGTGCTGCTCGCGGGGGGTATTGATGAGGCGCCCGTCGACAACGAGCGAGGCCGACCCGCCACCATCGAGGTTGATCGCATCGACGGCCCCGAGGTCGGTCATCGCGTGCGAGAGCTCGGCCAGGTTGAGCCCTGCCTCCGTCTCGGCCCGGCCCTCGCAGACCGCGGCGATCAGGTGGGTCGGGCTGACGCCGAGCGCGGCTCGCGGGTAGCGGCCCTCGGTGATGTCCGAGTCGAACTGACGCTCGCCGGCCGAGAATCCCTCGGGGTCCGAGCCGGGCTCGACCAGTGAGACCCCGTCGCGGACCAGCATCGGGCCCGCCTGGAGCAGGTCGCCCCCGGGCTCAGCGGGGAGCTCGAGCCGCGAGCGCAGCGATACCTCGCCGTCGAGCGAGTGGACGCACGCACGTACCCTGCCCCAGGGGGAGTCGAACGGGCGTGAATCGAGCACCCGGCCGTCGATTCGAAGCTCGCCCAGCGGCAACCCTTCCGAGCGCACGTAGAAGCCGCCGATTAGCGCGTCCGGGGCCTCGTTCTCGCCGCACCAGTCGGCGAGCTTGCGCTTCGGGTTCATCCGCACAACCCTGGCTCCGAACATGGAGCGGTCGAAGGACGCCACCTGGATCGTGGTCGCGGCGCCGTCTCCGAGAGTGACTCTCCGGGTCTGGAGGTCGGGACGAGGCGGGGCGGCGGTTTGCCTGTACGCGGTCATAAGAGATAGGCCTCTCCGCTTCGAGTCGAGGCCTATATGCATCGGCCATTGATGCGTGACCGTGAGGATGTAACACCACCTCTCGGCCGAACTCGTTTCTATCCGGTTACTGGCGGCGCTTCACGCCCTCGCGGGCGAAGCCGGCCAGCACCGGCTCCGAGATGACGACGTCGTCCAGCGCCTCGTCGATCGCCTCAAGCACGTCAGGCGAGAGCTCGATGCCCGACGCCGAGGCATTGGCGACGACCTGCTCGGGGCGAGAGGCGCCGATGATCGCCGAAGCCACCTCGGGACGGCGCAGAACCCAGGCGAGAGCCATCTGCACCATCGTCAGCCCGGCGGCGGTGGCGATCGGCTCCAGGCGCTGCACCGCTTGGAGCACCTCGTCTGCCATGTAACGCTCGATCGCGAAGCTCATGTCGTCGCTCGCGGCTCGCGAGTCGGGCGGTGGGGCCTCGCCGGGCTCGTACTTGCCGGTCAGCACTCCCTGCGCCAGCGGCGACCACACGATCTGGGAGATGCCCGCCTCGCGGCAGAGGTCGAGCACCTCGGCCTCGGGGGCGCGCCAGATCATGTTGTACTGCGGCTGCGAGGACTGCATCTCGGCCATGCCGTCGGCCTCGAGCTCGACCGCGGCCGCGATCTGCTCCGGAGTCCACTCGCTGAAGCCGATGTAGCGCACCTTGCCGGACTCGATGGCCGCGGTGAGCGCCTCCATCGTCTCCTCGATCGGGGTGTCGGTGTCGAAGCGGTGGCACTGGTAGAGGTCGACGTAGTCGGTCTGGAGGCGCTCAAGCGATGCGTCCAGCTGCTTGGAGATCTGGTCGGCCGAGAGGCCCGAGTCCGTGTCCGACATCGGGAAGTACACCTTGGTCGCAAGAATGAACTCCTCCCGCTTGAAGTCCGAGAGGATCTCGCCCCAGGCGGTCTCCGACGCCCCCGACCCGTAGATGTTGGAGGTGTCGAAGAAGTTGATTCCGACGTCGAAGGCCTTGCGCGTGCAGGCGTCGGTGTGCTCGCGTTCCACCCCGCCGGAATAGGTCAGCCATGAACCGAGCGAGATCTCCGAGACCTCGAGGTCCGAGTCACCGAGCTTGCGGTACTCCATGCCGCGAGCTTACCTAGGGATGGCGATCGCTCGGCCGGGGCGGCCGAGCGGTCAATCCCATACGGGCTCGCGCCTTGCGCACCGCGATGACCGAGGTGTGGCAGGACTTCGCGATCCGGTTGTCCGGCCGCGACGGGTCCCGGCCGATCTCGAACTCGATGCGCGCGTGCGAGCGCTGGCGCTGGCGCTGCTCGGCGGGGGCGTCCTCGTCGAGGTCGACGATTCCCTTCTCGCCGGCGAGGTCTCGCCGGCAGCCGAGGCAGTAGATGCCGTCGCCGTCAGAGACCCAGCTCGCCGGTAGCACGGGGGTGGCCGCGCCCGCGGCCCACGAGACGGTGACGGTGCAGCGCGCGCAGGTCCAGGAAGTCGCTTCGAGCTGCTCAGGCATCGGCGCGCGCCAGCTGCTCGGCCTCGGCCCTTTGGTCGGCCTGCGCACGGTCGAGGCTCGAAGCTGCCCGCTCCGCCTCGCGCTTGAGCTCGCGCAGGCGCTGGGGGCTCGTCGGGCTCGGCCCGTAGGCCTTGGCCTTGTATAGGTCGTGCCGCTGGCGGGCGTGGTCTGCCGCCGCCTTCAGCTCAGCGAGGTGCTCGTCGCTCATTCGTGGCTCCGCATCTGTCCCTCTGAGCCGGTCCGCGCGAGGGAAGAGGGGCTAGAGCCTCCGGGCGAATGCTTCGCACCCAGGGTACTCGGGCTGGACGGACCGCGCGGAGGGCCTGAATCGCTCAGGCGAGGTTGGCGCGGCGCGGGTAGACGACCTCGGGATCGGTGAGGACGTTGACCAACGCGGGCTTGCCGGACGCGAACGCGCGCTCGAGCGCGGGGCGCAGCTCGGAGGGCTCGCGAACAAGCTCGCCGTGGCCGCCGAGGCCCGCGACGACCTCGTCGTATCGGGTCTCGGGTGTGAGCTCGGCGGCGATCGAGTAGCCGTAGAGGAACTTCATCGGGTGATGCTCGAGGGCCCAGATCCCGTTGTTGCCGACGACGCCGACGACGGGGAGCCCGTGGCGGGCCATCGTGTCGAACTCCATGCCCGAGAAGCCGAATGCGCCGTCGCCGAGCAGCAGGCAGACCTGGCGCTCAGGGTGGGCGACCTTCGCCGCAATGGCCTGGCCGGGGCCGGCGCCGAGGCAGCCGTAGGGGCCAGGGTCCATCCACGTGCCGGGCTCCCAAGTCTGGAAGACGCGGCCGGCGAAGCTGACGAAGTCGCCGCCGTCGCCGATCACGATCGCGTCGCGGTCTAGGAACTCGTCGAGCTCGCGGTAGAGGCGCATCGGGTGAAGCGGAGCGCGATCGTCGTTGCGGTCCTCTTCCTCCCCACCGCGCTTCTCGGTCTCGGTCGCGCGCAGCTCGTCGACCCACTTCGCCGTGCGGGTGGGGTCGCCGGATGCGGCCTCGCGGATCGCGGTGAGGCTGGCGCCGATGTCGCCGACCAGGCCGAGGTCGGGCTGCCGGTTCTTCTCGAGGCGGTTGGGGGCGAAGTCGAGCATGATCAGCTTCGCGTCCTCGGCGATGGCCTCGCCGAAGCCCAGGCGGAAGTCGAGAGGCACGCCGATCACGAGCGCGACGTCACAGCCCTTGAGCCCGGTGCCGCGGGCGCGCGAGAAGTAGAGCTCGTGGTCGGGCGGCACGCAGCCACGGCCCATGCCGTTCAGGAAGACGGGTATCCCGAGCGCCTCCGCAAGAGCCACCAGCTCGGTCTCGGCACGCGACCAGTAGACGTTGGTGCCGGCCATGATCGCCGGCCGTTCGGCGCCGGCGAGCAACTCGGCGGCCTCCTTCACCCCCTGCGCCGGCGCTGCGCTGACCGTCGCCGGGTCGGGCACCTCGGCCTCGGCCTCCATGAACACGACGTCGAGCGGGTAGTCGACGAAGGTCGGGCCCAGGGCGGGAGTCATCGCCAGGTCGATCGCCTCGGCGGTCAGACGCGGGATCTCGGCGGTCGACTTCGCCGTGGTCGCCGACTTGACGAGCGGCGAGACGAAGGGAAGGTGGTCGATCTCCTGGAGCGAGCCCATGCCCCAGCGCATCTCGGGGGCGCGGCCGCCGAGGGTTACGAGCGGCACTCCGTCGGCCTGGGCGGTCGCGATCGCGCTGATGCCGTTGGTGACCCCGGCGCCCGCGGTGAGCGCGCAGACGCCCGGTTCGCGGGTCGCCTTGGCCCACCCGATTGCGGCGAACGCCGCGGCCTGCTCGTGGCGGAAGTCGACCACGTCGATGCCCTCGGCCTTGCAGCCGTCGTACATCGAAAAGAGGTGCCCGCCCGAGAGGGTGAACAGCTTCGAGACGCCGCGCGCCTTTAGCGCCCTCGCGACGAGCCGGCCGCCGTGGACGGCGCCACCTTCGTCGGCCTGGGCCGGGTCCTGCTTCTCCTCGGTCGCCACGCCCGCGAGCCTATCGCCCGCGGCTCATCCGGCCTCGTCCAGCTCGGCCCGCGCGGCGGCGGCCTCCTCTTCAGCCAGCTCGACTTTCTTCCTCCGGCCGTCCGCCTCCTGCTCGGCGCGCTCCAGAGCGGCCTGCGCGCGAGCCAGCGAACGCTCCGCTGCCTCGAGGCGGCGCTCGGCCCGCTTGCGGCGCTTCGCCTCCTCCCGGTGCTGCTCGCGCTCCGCGCCCTCGCGCTTCGCGGCCGCGTCGTCGCGCGGCTTGCGGGGCCGCGCCGGGGCGGGTGCCGATCCGACCAGCCCGAGCGAGCTCGCTCGCCGCTCGCGCTCGAGGCGGCCGCGGCGAACCGTCTCTGCCAGATCGGGATCGCTCGCGAGCGCTTGCAGGGTCTCGCCGACGCGGTCGAGCGCCTGCGCGCTCACGCCGTGCTCGGCTCCGATCGCCCTCGCCGCGCGGAGCAGGTCTTCGACCAGCTGCTGCTCGTTCGCGGCCGCCTCGCGCAGGGCGTCGCGGTCGGCCGAGCCGGCGAGCATCTTCTCCTGGAGCTCGCGCAGCTCGGCGCCCGCCTGTAGAAGCTGCTCGACCTCGTCGGGATTGCGGCCTGCGAGTTGGTTGACGAGCCACGCCGGGCGCGATGGCTTGCGCAGCGCCTTGACGGCGTCCGCGGCCTTCGCATCGCCGTCTGCGCGGAGCGAGGAGGCCAGCGCGTTTCGCTTCGGAGTGAACTCCTCGAGTGGAGCGGCGTAGAGGCCGTCGAGATCGTCGTCGGGCGGCTTCGCTCGGCGCGCGATCGATCAGCCCTCCGAACCTTCAGCGCCCGGGAAGGGTGCTGTGCCCGGCGCCGCCGCCGGGGCGGCCGAGGCTTCCCGGCGCCGCCTTGCCGAGGCCGTCGCCCGCGCCCGCAGGGCGCCCGAGGCTGCCGGCCACGGGAGCGATCATCGACCCGCCGAGGCCGGGGTCGCTGATGTCGGCCCCGGGCTCGCCGGAAATCGCGACCTGAGGAATCAGCGGCGCGAACAGGTCGATCGGCTGCTCGTAGCCCCTTGATCTCGATGCGGCCGCGGGGGGCGACCTCGATGGTCTCGGAGAGCTGTCGGTGGGTCGCGTCGGTGATCAGCACCGGGTCCCCGGTTTCGCGGGTCTTCGCCTCGACCCGCGATGCCAGGTTGACGGCGTCGCCGATGACGCTGAAGGAGAGCCTGCCCGCGCCGCCGATCGACCCGGCGACGACGCTTCCCGAGTTGACTCCGATCCCGATCTCGAAGCCGCCGGGCTTTCGGCTGTTGACCGTTCGAGCGATCTCGACCGCGCATTGCACCGCGCGGTCGGCGTGGTTGTCGACGCGCTCGGGCGCGTTCCACACCGCGAGCAGGCCGTCGCCGACGAACTGGTCGACGTGGCCGCGGTGGCGGCCGATGATCGGGACGATCACCTCGAAGAGCTCGTTCAGACGCGAGACGATCTCGGAGGCCGAGACGCCGACGCCGAGTGCTCGGTGAACTCACGCACGTCGCAGAAGACGAGCGAGACGTCGACCTCGCGGCCGTCGGGGTCGTACTCCTCGCTGATGATGTGGCGGGCGACCTCCTCGTCGAGGTAGGTACCGAAGGCCTCGCGCAGGCGCTCGCGCTCGGCGAGGCCGTCGACCATCTGGTTGAACGCCGACGAGAGCTCGCCGAACTCGTCGGCGGTCGTCACCGGGACGTGCTCGTCGATAGCGCCCCTGGCGGATCCGCTCGGTCGCCGCCTCGAGGTCCTCGACAGGCCGCAGGATCGAGCGGCTCAGCAGCACCGTCAGCTCGAAGCTGATCAGGAAGGCGACCGTGAGCGCGACCAGCACGTTCAGGCTCAGCGCCTGAACGCCGCCGCCGTCCGAGGTCAGCGCCGCGACGGTGACGCCCGTGATCACGTTGATCAGCGGCAGCGAGGCGAGCAGCTTCACGCGCAGCGGGATCGAGGGCCGCGTGATCTTGACCGGCGTCATCGAGCGCGGCGTTGATGTCGAAGAGGATCGGGCGCATCGCGAGCTCGAGCGCCAGGTAATGGAGGATCGCCGAGTAGCCGAGCGCGATCAGGCCTCCGACGAGCATCGGGAAGAACGCGAACCAGGAGAGGTCGTAGAGGTACGACCGCGGCGATCGAGACACGGGGATCGCGACGCCGAAGACCGGGAAGCCTGCGTCGCGGCGGATCAGCTCGATCGGCAGCTCGACGGCCGTGCGCCAGGCGGCCTCGGTCTCGGCCGGGCCGCGCGCACCGGCGATCCAGTCGGTCAGCGGGCCGAGCCGCTTGAAGATGCGCCGCAGCACGATCGCGATCGCGACCGCGGTCAGTGCGCAGGTCAGCCCGACCACCGCGAGCACGTCCGAGCGATCGGCGTCGTAGTAGAAGCCGATCAGGAGCACCGCCCCGACGCCGACCAGGAAGGCGGTCTGCAGCTCGAGCGCAATGAACACAGCCGGGTACCGGGCCCCGATCTTGCGGTAGAGCCAGGTCAGCGGATGGCCGAACAGGTAGTTGCCCATGGCCACCCATTGTCCCGCAGCCGCCGGTCGGGCGTGTGAACCCAGTCACACACCGTTCCCACTTGACGCCCGCCCGTGGGGGAGGATGCCCGTGCGCATCGGGAGGGATCACTGGTCGTGTTCGCGCTGCTCGTGCGGCGCCTCCGCTGGGCGCCCGGCGCCTGCTCGACAAGAGCGGCGACGAGGCTTCCCTCGGTTTCGTCACGGGCGCGCCGCTCGGTCTTATCCGGGTGACCGCGAGCCGAACCGCCGGTCGAGGTCGCTGGGACACGAGCTGCTCGCGCGGGAAGGGCAAGTTCCGATCGGCGAGTTCACGATGCGGGAAGGGCAAGCGGAAGCTGAAGCTCGGCTACAAGCGCCCCGACGAGTGCATCGTCAACGCGCTCGTCGGCTACGAGGACGGCGACGGCGATCAAGGTCGAGCTCTTCGGCCGGCGGCGAGCGAGCCCGACCGCGAGCGGACCCTCGGCGACCGGCGTGTCGCCGCGAACAACTCGAAGATCTTGCCGATCGTCTCATCGGCGCCAGCGCCTCGGCGAGCACCGCCGCGACATCGTCGCGCGGACCTCGCCACGGCCCGAGCTCGGTTCTGACGTCGACCTCCCGGTGCCGGGGTCGTCGGTCAGGCTCCCGGGCCGGACGATCGTGTAGTCGAGCCCGCTCGCGACGACCGCCTCGTCGGCCTCGTGCTTGGCCTCGAGGTAGATGCGGAAGTCCCCCTCGCCGGCGACTGGGGTCGTGGGCACCGATCGAGCTGACGATCACGTAGCGCGAGACCCCGTTCGCCTTCGCGGCCTCGATCAGCTTCATCGGCCCCACCCAGGTCGACGGTGCGCTTGCGATCGGGCCGCTGCCGGGCCCGGCTCCCGCGGCGAAGACGACGGCGTCGGCGCCCTCCACGGCCTCGGTCAGATCCTCGGACTCGATGTCGCAGACGACGGCCTCGGCGCCGAGCTCCTCCAGGTCGGCGGCCTGCTCGGGCTTTCGGATCACGCCCCGGGCTCGGTCGCCGCGCTCGGCGAGCAGCCGCAGCAGCCGCATCGCGATCTTCCCGTGGCCTCCGACTACGACGACGTCCATGGGACGATCGTAGATGACGTCCGCCCTGCGCAAGAAATGTCGGCAAGATCCACCCATGGCGACAGCTGACCTCACCGTGATCGGCCTCGGGCGCACGGACCCGAGCGCCGGCGCCTACATCGCCGAGATCCAGCGGCGCCTCGCCGCCCAGGACAAGGTCGGCTACCGCCTACACGCGATGGGCACCTCGCTAGAGGGAGAGACCGTGGACATCCTCGAGATCGTCGGCGAGCTGCACGAGGTCCCCTTCGAGCTCGGGCTGCCTCGCGTGTACACCGTGCTGAAGCTCGACGAACGCCGCGACAAGGAGCAGACGCTCGACGACAAGGTGCGCTCGGTGGAGGAGCGGCTGAAGGGCGACTGAGGAATTGCCGGGGGTGGGAGTCGAACCCACATGCCCCGAAGGGCCATCGATTTTAAGTCGATGTGCGTCTACCAGATGCGCCACCCCGGCTGATCGTGCCTGTGAATTCTACGTTTCTAAAGGCCTGATTACGGCTGCTTGGTGCGCAACTGAACCGCTGTTACGGTGTTCCATCGGGTGGAGTAGGAGAGATACCCCCGCCCCGAGTTCGCCTTGGAAGCCTCCGCACTCACACATGCCCAGAAGCGCGGGTTGTTCGCCCGGCGCTCTCCCCTGCTCAAGTTTCAGGACGACCCGCATCTCGTGGCGCTCGTCCGCAAGGGCCACCAGCACGCCTTCGACACGCTGGTCGAGCGCTACCAGTCGCGCCTGCTCGGCTTCTGCCGGCAGATGCTCGGCTCGACGCAGGACGCCGAGGACGTGCTCCAGGAGGTCTTCGTCGCCGCCTACAACGCGATGCTCGCCGACGAGCGCGAGATCGCCGTTCGCCCGTGGCTCTACCGGATCGCGCGCAATCGCTGCCTGAACCATCTGCGCAGGCCGACCGCTGACGGCGTCGACACGATGGACACGATGCCGCACATGAACGGCGTCACGACGCTCGAGCGCGTTCAGGACCGCGAGGAGTTCCGCAGCCTGCTCGAGGACGTCTCCCACCTTCCCGAGACCCAGCGCTCGGCCCTCCTGCTCCGCGAGATCGACGCGATGAGCTACGAGGAGATCGCGCAGGCGATGGACACCACCGTCCCCGGCGTCAAGTCGCTGCTCGTTCGCGCCCGGATCGCGCTCGCCGAGTCGACCCAGGCCCGCCAGCTGACCTGCGACGAGGTCCGCGTGCACCTGGCCGAGGCTGCCGAGGGCCTCGCCAAGCTCGATGGCCCCGCCCGCCGCCACGTCAAGGCCTGCGAGCCGTGCGGTGACTTCCGCAAGCAGCTTCGAAGCGACTCGAAGGTCCTCGCCGCGCTCTTCCCGGCCGGGCCGCTTCTCGCCCTCAAGGCCGTCGTCATCGGCAAGCTCAGCGGCCTGATCGGCGGCGGAGGCGCGGGCGCGGCGGGCGGCAGCGGAGCCGCCGGCGCCGGCGCTGCATGTGCCGGAGCGGGAGCCGCTGGAGGAACCGCGGCGACCGGAGCGGCCGCGGTCGGTGGCGCTGCCGCGGCCACCGGGGCCGGTGCCGCAGGCGCGGGCGCCGCCGGAGCAGTCGGCGCCGCCATCGGGACCAAGGCAGCCGCCGGTCTCGCCACCGCAGCACTGATCGCCGGCGGAGCCGCCGAGATCAAGCACGTGACTTCGAAGGCACCCCGCGCCCGCCGCGAACGTGAGCAAGGCCGCCAACGCCCCCGTCAAGCCCGAGCCGATCGTTCAGCAGGCGGCGCCGGCGCCGCTGCCCGTCGTCACGCCCGAGGTCGCACCGCCGCCCGGCCGAGGCCGCGCCCGCGAGGAGGTCGTGGTCGAGCCCGTCCCGACCGATGAGCCGGTCGCCGACGACCCCGCGACCGGCGGCGTCGCAGGCACGAGCAAGGGCGCCAAGAAGCACAAGGAGCCGATCGCGAACACAGACGGCGACAAGGAGGTCACCGCGGTCGGTGGCCCCGTCACCACCGGGATCGAGGGAAGCTGCGACGCGGACGGCGATGGCGTCGCCGACCCCTCGTGCGCAGGTGGCACCACGACCGGCATCGAGCAGGCCACCCCGCCTCCTCCCGCACCGGCTGTGAAGCAGACGATCAAGCGCGTGATCAAGAAGTCCTCGCGCGGCTCCGGCCGCAAGAAGTAGCTCTCCGCCTAGGCGGAGGCCGGGACCAACCCGATGACCTTGAGCCGGCGCGAGAGGCACTGAGCCGCGAACGCGTGGACCTCCTCGCGCGCGACACCGAAGAGCTCGATGTCGTCCTCGGTCTCGGCCCAAGGCGGGTCGATGACCCGGTCGGCGACCGGGATCGCCTCCTCGAGCATCTTCTGGATCACGTCGCGGTTCGAATCCTTGGCGCGAACCGCATCGACGAGGAAGCGCACGCCGAAGGCGATGTGGCGATGTTCGTCGCGGGCGACGTTTGAGAAGCCCTCGACGAATCCCGGAAGCGTGCCCTGCTGCTCGTTGTAGTCGATGATGAAGTGCTGGCCCGTCAGCGCGAGCATTCCCTCGATGACCATGTGGTAGAGCGTGATCGCCTCGACCAGAGCCTCCTGGTCGTCGGGCTCCGAGGCGAGCCGGTCGACGCGCGGCTTCAGCAGCCCGTCGAACAACTCGGTGAACGCCGGGCTCAGGTGCTGCTCGAGCGCGTCGAGGCGCTGCTTCAGCTCCGAGGTCTCGCCGACGACGGCGACCTCGCTGAAGAAGCGGTCGAAAAAGCGCACGTGGCGGGCCTCGTCGGCGATCTGGGTGCCGAGGAAGATGCGCTGCGTCTCGGTCGGAGCGGCGCGCATGATCGGGCCGAGCTCATCGGCGACCTTCTGTTCGCCGATGAAGAAGCTCGAGAGGCCGTAGAGGCGCTGGTAGCGCTCCTCCTCGGGGATGCGCTCGTGCCAGTCGACCTTGTCCTGGCTGAAGTCGAGGTCCTGGGTCGCCCAGTGCTGGCGCTCCCAGAGGTTGTAGAGCTCGGAGTAGTCGAGCAGCATCGAGTTGCCGCGGTCCGCGGACTCGTGCAGGGCGGGGTCAGAAGTCGCCTTGAAGTCCTCGCGGGTCGCCCTCGACGGGCCGCTTCTGGTCGCCTCTCCTGCCTCCATGTCGATCCTCTCCTCGGGGTGCCGGGTGGGTGCGCGCGGGAGCTTACCGGGTCAACTGGCTGACTGGCCAGTTTTCCGGGCGGATCGTCAGGGGGTGTGGGTGTCGCCGGGAGCGAGGATGACGACTTTCGAGCTCGTCTGGGACTCGACGTCGGCCTTGAAGGCCTCGGCGTCCGTCTCGATCGGCGGGAAGGTGTCGTAGTGGATCGGGATCACCGTGCCGGCGCCGATCAGGTCAGCCGCGACGACCGCGTCGTGGCGGTCCATCGTGTAGTGCCCGCCGATCGGGATCAGGGCGACATCCACCGGGGTGCGCTCGGCGATCAGCTTCAGGTCGCCGAAGAGCGCGGTGTCGCCGAGGTGGTAGATCGTCGTCCCGCCGATGTTGATCACGAGGCCCGCCGGGGGGCCGACGACGACCCCGGTCTCGGCGCTGAAGGGCTCGTCGCCCTCCTCGCCGCTCGGCAGCGTGTTCGTGTGGAAAGCCTGAACGAGCTTGACCCAGCCCCAGTCGGTCTCGACGGTGCCGCCGAGGTTGGGGTCGCTGGTCGCATCGACTCCCTGCGCGTCGAGCCACTTCGCGATCTCAACCATCGCGATGCAGTGCGCGCCGGTGCGCGTCGCCAGCGGCACTGCGTCCGCGACGTGGTCGACGTGGCCGTGGGTGATCAGGACGTGGGTCGCATCGACCTCGTCGGCGCTCGCCACCGCGACCGGGTTGTTCGGCTTCAGGAACGGGTCGACGACGACGCTGTGATCGCCCTCGGTCAGCTGGAAGCACGAATGCCCGTGATAGCGAATCTCCATCGGTTCAGTCCTCCTCGGTCTCGGTGTCTGTATCTGCCTGAGCGAGCTGCTCGGCCAGGGCCCATCCCACCGAGACGCCGACCATCATCCCCATCCGCGCCTCTTCGGCGAGCAGCGTTCGGACAGCGACGAGACGGTCCTCGTCGCCGGGGGTGGTGGCGGCCTTCAGGACCCCCGCCTCGTGGGACTCGCCGAACCAACCGCCCTCGTTGAGCGCCGCCGCGAGGACGCGCTGCAGCTGCGGGGCGGCTCGAGCGACCATTCGCTCCGCGTCACCGAAGGCTCCGGGCTGCGTTATCGCGTCGATTGCCGCGTCAATCTGCTCGTCGCTGTAAGGACCGCCCGGCACGAGCGGAACATAGCGGTCCGTTCGTCCAACCTGAGGGCGCACGGGCGATCCTGCGTTTCGGAGCGTGGCAAAATGTCCGTCGTGCCAGGGAAGGCAGGTACATGTTCGATGGGGAGGTTGCGCGCGCTCGGGGCGGCGATCGCCTGTGCGCTCGCCGGGGCGCTCGTGCTCGCGCCGGGCGCAGGCGCCGTCACGCTCTCCTACACCTTCGACGGCGGCGACCAGGGCTGGCGCGCCGCCCAGGCCAACGGTGGGCCGTTTGCGGCACCCGACTTCAACCCCAGCGGCGGCAACCCGGGCGGCTACATCTCGAAGCGAGACAGCGGGTCGGACGCCGGCTGCGGCACCGGAGGGACCTGCGACCTCTTCTACTTCGCGAGCCCCGGCACCTCGACGGGTCTCGCGGATAACTACGGCGGCAGCGTCAGCTTCGACTTCGCGACCAACACTCCGCCGGCCTTCTCAGGGGTGTTGTACCTCGACTCGGCGGTCGACAGCGCCCCCGAGCTCGTGCGGCTGTGGCAGGTCCCCGGCGTGGGCTTCCAGCGCGTGACCGCCCCGCTCACCGAGGCGGGCTGGCTCTACTGCGCGGGCAACCCGTATACCTGCACCGCGGCGACGCAGGCGCAGTTCCAGTCGGTGCTCGCGACCGCAGCGTTCACCGACCTACTCGCCGACGTGGTCAACGGCACCGGCGAGACCTACTCGCTCGACAACTTCACCGTCTCCGAGAAGCCTCCGCCCCCGAAGGCGAAGAAGTGCAAGAAGAAGAAGGGCGCGAAGGGCAAGAAGCGCGCGGCGGCCGCCAAGAAAAAGTGCGGCAAGAAGAGGAAACGCGGCAAGCGCAGCCTCTCGGTCCCGGTCGCTCCCCTCAACCGCTAAAGCGGCGCTCCCACATCTGGCCGGCGCCGAAGTCGCGATACCCGAGCCTGGTGTAGACCGGGGCGCCGAGCTTCGTCGACTGCAGGGTCGTCGTCTCGAGCCCATCCGCGCGCGCCTCGCGCAGGGCGTGCGCCAGCAGCGCCCGCGCGATCCCCTGGCCGCGAGCCTCGGGAAGCGTCGCGACCCAGATCACGACCGCGTCGCCTCGGTGGGGCCAGGTTGCGAGGGTGCAGACCGGCTCGCCCTGGCGATCGGCGAACCAGATGCGAATGTCTCGCATCGGCGCCTCGGCGACCGCCGCGAAGTCGCCGGGCGGGTAGCCATAGGCGATCTCGTTCAGGCGCGCCATCTCGGCGTAGTCCTCGGCCTCTCGGATCTCGAACGGGGCCGCAGGAGGCGGCTCGCGCAGCTCGTCGAGCGCCATGCCCATGTAGCGCGGCACGGCGTCGAGCAGATGACCCGCGCGGTCGAGCCCTGAGGCTGTTTCGGTGTCGGCCTCGGGCACCCAGACGGTCCACGCCGCGA
The DNA here is from genome assembly GCA_963820665.1 of uncultured Solirubrobacterales bacterium. Classification (GTDB taxonomy): domain Bacteria; phylum Actinomycetota; class Thermoleophilia; order Solirubrobacterales; family 70-9; genus CAVUAT01. The sequence goes on from CAWGAL010000005.1 coordinate 149,101, forward strand.
TCCCCGCGGCGTCGTAGGCGGCCGCGATCTCATCGAGACAGGCGAGCAGCCGCTCGCCGTCCTCGAAGAAGACGGAGTTGAAGACGGAGCGAGTCGGGGCCTTGGGCACGATCGCCGCGAGCACGTCCTCGCGCTCCCAGACCGAGCCGCCCGATCCCAGGGCCATCTGCCGCCAGCACGGCGCCATGCCCGCGCGGGAGAGGTCGCGCCAGCCGAGCTCGTCGCCGGGAAGCGCCACGGTCCTAGAGCTTGCGGGCGACGGTTACGCCGTCGGCGAAGCCGAGCATCGCCGACTCCACGCGCTCGTCGGCTGCAATCGAGTCGTTGAGCTCGGAGATGACGACGCTCTGCTCGTCCGGCGGTTCGAGGACGCGGCCTCCCATGAACACGTTGTCGAGCATCAGCAGGCCGCCGGGGCGCACCAGGCGCAGGCACTCCTCGTAGTAGGCGGGGTAGCCGCCCTTGTCGGCATCCACGAATGCGAAGTCGAACGAGCCGTCGGCGTCCATCGCCTGGAGCGTCTCGACGGCCGGGCCGAGGCGGAACTCGACCCGCTCGGCCAGGCCGGCGCGCTCGAGGTGCGCGCGGGCGCGGTCGGCGTACTCCTGTTCGAGCTCGCAGACGATGAGCTCGCCTTCGGCGGGCAGGCCGCGGGCGATCGAGAGCGCGCCGTAGCCGAGGAAGGTCCCGACCTCGAGCGCTCGCGTGGCTCCGATGGCGCGCAACAGGATCGTGATCAGAGCCGCCTGGTCGCCGGCGATCTGCATCGAGGCGAGGCGGCCCATCTCCTCGCCCGCACGCTCGACCTCGGGGACGGCGGGCGCGTCGCGGAACGAGCTGTGGGCGACCGCGTAGCGGTGCAGCTCGGGCGTCATCTCCGTGAACTTGTCGGCGGCCAACTAGCTTCGCTCTGTGGTCATTCGGTGCTGCGCTCGCGGCGGGCCCAGGCCGCCGCGAAGCCACAGGCGGCGCCGACCGCCGCCCCACCCAGCCCCGCGAAGACGTTCGCGTAGTCGTCGGCGAGAGGCAGGAGGATCAGGACCACCGCGCATACCGCCGCCCCGATCACGTCGACATCGGCCGGCTCGGTGCGAAGCTCGCGAGCCTTGAGCACGGCCCAGCAGGCGAGCAGCGCGAGCGCCACCCCGTTGCCGCCCGACGCGAGCAGCAGGTCGCCCTCGCCCGCGATCGCACCCTCGATGCCATCGGCGGCGAGCATCCCCAACGCGCCGGCGGCGATCATCAGGATCACGGTCGAAGTCGTGCCGAGCCTGCGCTCGACGGCGAGCCCGAAGATCACGATCCCCACGGACGCGACGAACAGGTAGCCGACGTCGGGGTAGACCCACGGGGCCGCGAAGTAGCGCCACCACTCGCCGCCGGGGACCTGGCCGACAATCGCGCCGAGGTCGTCGATCGGGATCGTGCCCGCGCGCTGGACGATCACCAGCACGGCCGGGATCACGACCGCGGCGATCACCCCGTACGGGCGGCCCTCGAGGCGCTCCGCGACCCGAATCCCGCGTCGGCCGGCGCTGCGCTCGGCGCGCTCGCGGCGGCGACGGGCGCGACGGGGCTCGCGCGCCTGGAGCTCGTCGCCGCGTCGCTCCAGCTTCGGCGCTCGCTTGCGTATCCTGGTGCCGCAATACGGGCACTCGGTCACGTAGGGGCTGACCTCGGAGCCGCAGCTGCGGCAGACGACGCTCAACTCAGGCGAGCTCACGCTCCGAGGATACCCCGCCCCCTCCGGGGCTGGAAGCCCAGCGGTTGAGCTCGTAGAGCAGCCGGGCCAGCTCACGGCCGCGCCCGGTGAGGCGGTAGCGACGGGCGCCGTCGCGCTCGACGATATCCGCATCCGAGAGCTCACCCAGCCTCGCGCTCAGCACGGAGGGGCTGACCGTCAGCCGTTCACGCAGCTCAGAGAACGTGAGGCTGTCGCGCCTCAGCTCCCAGACCAGCTTCAGCGCCCAGCGGCGCCCGAGGAGCTCCAATGCAGCCTTCATTCCGAGTTCGGTAGCCACTCGCTTCTATTTTCGTACTTTGCTGCGCGGAATGCAAGGCCTCAGCTACTGATTCCGTACCTAGCCGTCATGCATCCGTTCGCCGACGAGGCGATCAGGGGACGGTCGCCGCGACGATCTCGCGCATCAGGCCCGTCACGTCCCCGTGCTCGTCGAACCAGTCGAGCTGGCGGCGGGCCCCGGTGCCGTTCGCCAGCAGGTCCTCGAGGTTCGCGAGCTCGTCGTCGCAACCGAGTTCCTGGGCGTGCTCGCGCAGGTCGTCGATCACCCCCTGGGCCATCTCGCCGCCGGGGACCTCCACCCCGCGCTCGAAGTCGATCAGCTTTCCCTCGATCCCGACCACCGCCGCCCGCACCTTGTTGTCGTCGATCAGCTCCCAGGGGTACTCGACGCTCGGCACCCCGTCGTCGTAGCGGTCGGCGAGGCGGTGGGCGAGCGACTGAGCCAGGGCCGCGAACCCGATCGTGTGCTCGACGTGGGTCTGCTGGTCGAAGACGCGCAGCTCGACGGTGCCGAGGTTCGGGTGGGGACGGACGTCCCACCAGAGGTAGGTGTAGTCATCGATCGCCCCGCCGCGCATCATCTGCTCGACGCGGTGGGAGTAGATCTCCCAGCTGCCGTAGTAGGGCGGGATCCCCACCCTGGGGAAGGCCCTGAACACCGGGGTGCGTGAGGACATCATCCTCGTCTGCATCCCGCGCCACATCGGGGAGTTCGACGACATCCCGAGCAACAGCGGCAGGTAGCCCCGCATTCCGTCGGCGACGTAAATCGCCTTCTCGGCGTTGTCGATGCCGATGTGGATGTGGGTGCCGAAGATCAGCTCGCGCTGCGCGATCCATCCGAGCTCGCCGACGAGCTCGTGGTATCGGGGGCGGTCGACGATCGCCTGCTTTTCGTAGAGAGCCGCGGGATGGGTGCCCGAGGCGCCGATCACGAGACCGAGGTCGGCGGCCACGTCGATCACCGTGTGCCGCAGCGCCGAGAGCTGCGCGCCCGCCTCGGTCACGTTCGCGCACGGCACCGTCGCCACCTCGAGGACCGACTGCATCAGCTCCGGCTTCACCTCGCCCTGGACGTCGTCGGGGACGGCGTCGAGGATCTGCTCGATCGCCTGCGCCAGCTCAAGGGTCTCGGAATCGCAGATCATCATCTCCTCCTCGATCCCGACTGTGAACGCCGTCCCGGTGAAGTTGTGGTCGAGCACGGGGCGCGAGCGTATCGGCCGCGGCGGCACGCAGGGATCGGGCATACTGAGCCCACGCCCGCGAAACCCCTCCAGGAGGTAACGACCCGCATGGAAGTCAAGTCCGCCACCGAGCAGAAGTCACTGCTCGAAGTCCTTCCCCCCGGCAAGCGCGCCCGCCTTCACCGGCTGCTGTTCGAGTTCGGCCCGGGCAACGGGACCCTGCTGCTGCTGCCGATCGACCAGGGGATCGAGCACGGACCCCGCGACTTCTTCCCGAACCCCGCGTCGAAGGACCCCGACTACCAGTTCCGCCTCGCGGCGGAGGCCGGCTACTCGGCGATCGCCTGCCAGATCGGCCTCGCCGAGAAGTACTACCCCGACTACGCGGGCCGCGTGCCGCTGATCCTGAAGGTCAACGGCCGCACCGACGTGGCGCCCTCCGAAGACGCCCTGTCGACGACCAACTCCTCTGTCGAGGACGCCGTCCGCCTCGGCGCCGACGCCGTCGGCTACACGATGTATCTGGGCTCTCCGCTGCAGACCGACGACCTACACCAGCTGAAGGGCGTGCGCGAGGACTGCGACCGCTACGGCATGCCGTTGATCGTCTGGGCTTATCCGCGAGGCTCGGCCATCGACAAGAAGGGCGGCCGCGACTCCTTCTACGCGATCGACTACGCCGCCCGCATGGCGATGGAGATGGGCGCCGACGTCGTCAAGCTCAACATGCCGAAGCTGAATCCCGAGACCGACAAGGACGCCCCGGCTCCCTACAACGAGACCGAGTTCACCCCCGAGGAGGCGATCAGCCACTGCGTCGCCTCGGCAGGCCGCTCTCTCGTCGTGCTCTCGGGAGGCTCGAAGACCGACGACGACAAGCTGCTCGGCCACGTCCGCTCAGTGATGGGCGCCGGCGGCTCGGGCGTCATCTTCGGCCGCAACGTCTGGCAGCGCGAGTGGAGCGAGGCGCTCGAGATCATCGGCCAGATCAAGGAGATCATGCTCTCCGAGATCCGCCGCATTCCGTAACCCTGAGCCCGGGTGAGAGCTCGGGAGGGGAGTAACGCCGGCTCGACGGCCTCACCCCCGGGTGACGACGAGGCGAAGGCGAGGCTCACTTCGCGGGTTCGTGGTCGCGGCCGCGCTGTGCGCCGGGTTGTTCTCGAGGTGCGGGGCGCCGGGTGAGCCGCCGGCTGCGGATGGTCCCGCGGCCGCGATCGAGGCCCGGGTGCTCGAGGTCACCGACGGAGACACGATCGTGGTGCGGCTGGCCGGCGGCGAGGTGGAGCGGGTGCGCTACATCGGCGTCGACACCCCAGAGTCCACCCCCGATCAGCCGCTTGAGTGCTTCGGCCGCGAGGCCGCGGAGGCGAACAGGCGCCTGGTCGAGAGCCGGACGGTGATCCTCAGCCCCGGCGTCGAGCGCCGCGACGACTACGGGAGGCTGCTCGCCTGGGTGCGGGCCGGCGCCGTCGAGGTCAACGCCGTTCTTCTGCGGAGGGGCTATGCCCGAACCCTGACCATCGCGCCGAACGACTCGCGGGCGCCCCGCTACGCACGAATCGAGGCTCGGGCCGGGCGTGAAGGGACCGGTCTCTGGGGGGCCTGCGACGGATGACCCTGCAAGACCATTTGCTAATTTGAGCGAGCGCTAACGAGCCGGCTTCGTCTCGCGGGGCGCGCACCAATGGCCAACATGCGAATGAGACAGAGCATGGCTCAGATCGAGCTGGCGTTCGAGCAGGAGATGGCGCTCGAGAAGCGCCGTCGCGACCAGCTCCGAAAGCGCGCGGCCAACCGCTCGCGCGCGCGCAGGATTCAGCGCACCGAGTCGCGCGGCCGCAACCGCTTCAGCGTGTTGCTGGTCGCCCTCACCGTCACCGTCGTCACGGTCGTGTTCGTGATGTTCGAGACGCTCGCCTGGTTGATGGGCTAGCGCCGAAGGGCTTCGCGGCTCTTCGGATCGGGCTCGTCGTCAGAGCCCTCCCTCGCGCCGTTCTGCTCGATGCGCTCGTAGACCTCGTCCCTGAAGATGCCGACGTCCTGCGGCGCAGTGATCCCTATTCGAACTTTTTCGCCGGCCACGGAGAGGACCTGGACCTCGATTTCGTCGCCGATCATGATGCTCTGGCACGGCTTCCTTGTCAGTACGAGCATGAGACGCCTTCCCTTGGCCTGCGATCACCCCCCACGGGGATCGAGGCCATTGCCTACTAATAAGTGAGTACCCTAGCGGAACGGCGTGGGCCCGTCGAGCACAACCGGGGAATTCACGGCCGTTGGTAGAGTCACGCGCTCGATGGCCCGCAAGTCCCTTCGTCCGCAGCTCAACCAGATCCGCGCCTGGGTACGCCAGGGTCGAACCGAGGCATGGATCGCCCACCAGCTCGAGGTCTCGGCCTCGCAGCTGCGCGACTTCATCAAGCGCAACGGCCTCGAGGAGGGCGATGAGCCCGCCAACGACGTCGACCTTCGCGACGAGATCGAAGCCGAGATCGAAGCCGAGCTCGACGAGGCCGACGAGGAGCCAGAGCCCGAGGACGACGAGGAAGAGGAGGGCTCAACCGACGAGGACTCGGGCGATTCCGATGCCGACGGCGACGGTGAGCCCAAGCGCCGGCGCCGGCGCCGGCGCGGAGGACGCGGCAGGAGCCGCAAGCGCGGCCCGATCGAGGCTGCCTTCGACCACGGCACCAAGGACGGTTACGGCCTCTGGCTCGACCCCGCCGTGAAGGACGACCCCGTCTACTCCGAGCACTGGGCCGGCGAGCGCCAGCTCAAGGTGACGATCGAGCCCGACCGCATCGTGCTCGAACGCGCCGCTGATTCCGACTAGCCAGCTAGTCGGAAGGGACCAGGCGGCCGCCTGAGTAGTCCGTCGCGCCGCGGAGCTGGAGGTAGAAGGCCCCGTCGACGATCGCCTGCGGGTCGAGGTCCGCTGCCTGTTCGGGCAGCGCCCAGCGCGCGGCCTCGAGGCACCAGTCCGTGCCCTCGGCGTAGAGGTCCGCCAGCTCGGCGGCCGTGAACGTGGCGCCTATCCGCCGCCGAAGCTCATCGCGGACGGCCTCGACCGCGCGCAGCACGGTGCTGCCCCGCCGCGGATCGGCGGTGGCCTCGCGAAGGCGGCTGTACCCCTCCTCCCACTGGTAGAGCGCGTTGTCGAGCGGATAGCGCATCACGCATACAAGTAGCAGCCCTGTCTAGTCCGAGGGCAGGCCCGGGGTGGGCTCGCCGCGCGGGGGCGCGTTCGAGCACGCGATCGGGTCGATCGGCCCCGAGAGCTGCCAGACGTCGACCAGCCGCGGGCCGTTGTACGCCGAGGACTCCACCAGCGGCGGAGGGGTGATCCGCGTCGCCTCGCGGGCGCCGCTGATCCAGAGGAACTCGATGGGCTGGGTGGCGGACTGCCGGGTTGTCCTGGTCGTAGGCCGGGGTGGTCACGACGTAGTCGTAGTCGCCTTCGTTGAGGGCGGCGATCCACTCCGGGCACTCGGCGTACTCGTCGAAGGCGCCCCGGTCCTTGTGCTCGCCGATGAAGACGACCGCGTTCGACGAGTCCTTGCCCCAGAGCCCGTACTGGAACAGCGCGCCGGTGGTGCCCGACAGCGCGATGCGCGCGTCCTCGACTTCCCTCGCCCATTCGAAGGCGGGCCCGAGTCCCTGCGCGAGCTCGAGCGCCGGCTGCTCGGCGACCGGGTAGTCGGGGGCGGCCGTCTGAATAGCGGAGGTCGAGATAGTCGTCGCGCGCTCCCTTGCCGATCACGACGAGGACGAGCAGGGGCACCAGCGCCGCAGCCGCGAGCGCACCGCGCGGGACGCCCCGCGAGGCGAGAACGAGCAGGCCGACCGGCAGGCCCACCACCACCGCCGCGAGCAGCAGCGACCCGGGGATCCGATCCGTCGTCGAGCAGGACCTGGCCGCCCTCGGCGGCCCCGGCTCCGACGGCCACCAGCACGGCGAACAGGCCGATCGCACCGAGCCGCCACCAGCGGCGCATGCCGTCGCGAAGCAGCGGCGGCGGGATCGCGGCGAGCACAAGGCCAAGGGCGAGCGCGGGAGCCAGGTACCGGATGTTCAGCCGGAAGCCGACCGGCGAGCCCTCGGGGCCCGAGGCGCCCAGGGGCGTCAGCAGGTACGCGACGGCCGAGACCGCCACGACGACGGCGAGCATCCGTTCGAGTCGCTCCGCGCGCCAGAGCCACAGCACCACCCCGGCGACCGCCGCGGCGAGGAAGAGCGGCCACAGGTCCCCCAGTCGCTCCTCGAGCGCGGGGGTGAAGAACCTGCCCCAGACATCGGTGTCGGTCAGGTAGTGCGCGATCGAGAATGGCTCGCGGCCCTCGAGCTCCTCTGGCATGGAGAAGGGGCCGAGGTCGACGAAGGGGAACGGCGTTCCCGAGGCGATCAGGTCGCGCAGGTACCAGAGCCCGCCGCCGGCCAGCAGGCCGGCGAGCCATGCCCCGGCGGCGCGGAGGCGATCGCCCGATGCGGCGATCGCGATCACTCCGATCGTCAGCGCACCGACAGGGGGCACGATCGTCAGCTTCGTGCCGAGCGCGAGGCCCGCCGCGAGCCCCGCGACGATGAGCGGGCCGCGGGCGGTTGCCGAGCGCGCGTTGACGAGGATCGCCACGCTCGCCAGCAGGAGCGCGATCGCGACGACGTCGTTGTTGGCGTTGCCGGGCTGGCGCGAGAAGAGCAGGTTCGCCGACATCAGCGCCGCCACGGCGGCGACCGCCGGTGCCCCCGCGCCGTAGGGGCGCCCGATGCACCAGGCCGCGAGCAGCGCGGCGCCGAGCCAGGCGAGGTTCAGAAGCGGCGAGAGGAAGTCGTCGCCGAGCAGGAGCAGGCCGTCGGCGTGCAGCAGTTCTGAGTTCTGCGGATAGAACCAGTTCAGGTAGAGCGGGTCGGTGAACAGCAGGTCGGTCACCGACCCCGTCTGCGCGATGTGCGCCGCGAACGGCATGTGGTACCAGAGGGAGTCGCCGCCGTAGATGCCGCGGTCGAGCGCGAGCAGGGTCGGCCCCGCCCACTGGACGGCGACGACGAACGCGAAGCCAACCGCTACCCAGAGCTCCCACGGCGGCGACGGCTTCGCGTCGCGGGGCCCGGCGCCGCCCTTCGCTTCGCCCGGTGCGCTCGACGCCATCAGCATCGGCTCGATGCGAAGCGCCCCCGCGCCGACGATCACGCAGGCGGCGGTCAGCAGCACGCCGTCGAGCAGGCCGAAGAGCCCGAGCAGCTCCGAGAGCACGATCAAAGTCCCGAGGCCGAGCACCCCGGCCGCGAGCAGCGACGGCGCGCCGCGCCACCCGGGGAGCAGGGCACGCCGCATCGTGCGCCCAGCCACGGCCATCGAGATGGCAACGAGCGTCAGCCCCACGACCGAGAGCAGGTAAGAACCCGTGCTCACTGCTGCCCGCAGGCGGCAGCCGGATCCAGCTCGCCGTCGATTCGGAACACGGCGACGCGGCCCGAGCGCAGAACCTCCACGGTCCCGGCGGCGCCGCGCAGCCAGCCGCCCTCGGGCGAGACCTTGGCGGTCGCCGGGTCGTTCAGGTCGAGCTCGGGGGTCGTCACGACGTAGCCGTAGTCGCCGTCGTTGACCGCGTCGATGAAGTCGGGGCAGCTCTGGATCGTCCGGAAGTCGCCGGCGGGCAGGTTGCGGCCGATGTACTGGACGTGGTTCGAGAGCTCGTCCCCATAGAAGAGGTACTGGTTGTAGGCGCCGCTCAGCCCGCCGACGCCGATCCGCTCATCCGAGGTGCCCTTCGCCCAGGCGGCCGCGTCATCGAGCTGGAAGCGGAAATCCTCGGCGTTCGTGTAGCGGGCGTCCAGGTAATCGTCCTGGCGCTCCCAGCCGATCGCGCCGACCACGAGCAGCACCGCCGCTCCGGCGCCGGCAGCGAGGGCGGCACTTCGGCGCCCGAGCAGGACCAGCGCGACGGGGACGCCGACCAGCACGATCCCGATCAGCGCGGCGACCGGGATCGAGGCGTAGGGCTCATCCCAGATGTAGGCGGAGTCGGAGTAGAGGGAGGTGGCCAGCATCGCCAGCACCCCGCCGCCGAGCAGCGGCAGCCGGGCGCGCTCGGGGGTCAGGCGACCTTCGAGGGGCAGCAGCGCCAGGCCCAGGGCCATCGCGGGCACCAGGTAGCGCAGGTTGATCCCGAAAGCGAGGGGCTGGTCCTGCGGCCCTGCTGCGGTCAGCGGCGTGAACAGGTAAACGATCCCGGCGACCACGGTGACCGCGCCGAGCAGCCGAATCACAGGCGTGCGCGGTCGCACGATGGCCAGCACCGCCCCCGCAGCCGCCCCGCCGAAGAACGCGAACCACAGCGGCCCGAACAGGTTGGTGATCGCCTTGTAGAAGAACGAGCTCCAGACGTCGCTGTCGGGTGTCTGGAAGATGTAGTGGGCGACGTTGTAGTTGTCGCGGCCCTCGAGCCCTCGATCGGGGCCGGGCAGGTCGATCGGCCCGAGCTCCTGGGCCCACGGCAAGGGGTTGCCCGACTGGATCAGGTTGCGCACGAACCAGAACCCGGCCGTGGCGGCGACGCCGCCGAGGAAGAAGAGCAGCGCCTTGCGCCGCGCGCCCGCCGGCATGATCAGGGGCAGGCCGACCGCCATCGCGGTGACGCCGCCGGCGATAGTCAGCTTCGTCCCCAGGGCGAGGCCCATCGCGAGCCCGGCGACGAGCAGCGCGCCCATCGGGAGCAGGTCGCGCAGCGGCGGGCCCGCGGAGTGAAACGTCCGCGCCGCCTGGGACCCCGCCCTCGCCTGGGCCGCGGCGTTGACCAGCACCGCTGCGGCCGCGAGGAGCATCGCGACCGGTGCGACGTCATTGGCGGGCGTCCCAGCCTCGCGGGGGACCATCGGCCCGATGTCCATGACCAAGGCGACGGCGACCAGCGACAGCGGGGCGACGCCGTAGGGCCGCCCGATGCACCAGGCCGCCACCAGGCAGATCCCGAGCCAGCCGAAGTTGATGAGCGGCGAGAACAGGTCGCGGTCGAACAGGGCGATGCCCGCACCGTGCAGCAGCTCGGAGTTCTGCGGATAGAACCAGTTCAGGTAGAGCGGGTCGGTGAAATGAAGCCCCCAGACCGAGCCCGTCTCGGCGATCTTCGCCGCGAAGGGCCCGTGGTACCAGAGGGTGTCGAAGGTCAGCATCCCCCGGCCCCAGACGTCCTGCAGCCCCGTCGCCCAGTGCGCCGCGAGGAAGGCGGCGACCGCGAGCGCGACGATCATCTGCAGGCTCGGGACGGGCGGAGACGGGAGCCGGGCGAATCCCGTGGCCGTCTCGCCGCTGGGGTCTCCCTCGCCGGGGGGGATCCGAAGGGCGACGCCGGCGCCTACGGCGATCGACGCGGCGATCAGGGCCCAGGCATCGAAGAGGCCGACCGCGCCGAGCAGCTGGAGCATGATCGTCAGCAGGGAGAGGCCGAGGACCGACTCGACCAGGCGGGCGGGCGCTCCGTCCCACCCCGGCAGCAGCCGCCCGCGCAGCCGCACCGAGGCGAGGCCCAGCGGCAGTGCGATCGCGACCAGGCCCGCGACACCCGCCAGGTAGCCCCCGAAGCTCAAGACCCAGCGGTATCAGCGTCGGGCATGGGGCCGCCGTAGTCGAGCTGATCGAGGGCGGCGCACGAGGCCGGATCGAGCTCTCCCGTGATCTCGAAGACAAAGACGTTGTCGTTGTCCACGAGCTTGGCGGTAGCGTCGTCGGCTCCGGTCCACTCCGCCTCGATCGGCGACTCGTTCTGCATGCGCTGGTCGGGCCCGATCACGACGTAGTCGTAGCCGCCGTCGTTCAACGCGGTGCGCCACTCCTCGCAGGAGGTGATCGGCACGAACCCGCCGTGGTCAGTGTGGTGGGCGACGTACTGGACGCGGTTCGAGAGGTCGTCGCCGTAGAAGACGTACTGCTTGAAGCCGGGGCGGCCGCCGACGACCGCGATCCTGGAGTCGGTGGGCTCCTCATCGTTGAACCAGGCGAGCGCCGAGCGGATGCCCTCGGGGAAGTCGCTCGGCGCCGTCTCGGCGCGGTAGCGGTCGTCGAGATAGGCGTCGCTCTTGAGCCATCCGACGCCGATGGCGAGCACGATCGCCACGGCCGCCGCCGCCCCGATGCTCCATCGGTCGATGCCCCACCGTGGAGCGAGTGCCAGGCCCGCTGGGATCGCGACCAGGAGCAGGGTCAGCACGACGGCTCCCAGAAGGAAGTCGCGGTCCCAGACGCTCTCGCCACCGCTGAACAGGCCCACCACCAGCAGCAGCGAGAGAGCGCCGAGCAGACCCTGGTGGGCTCGTCCGCGGCTCAGAGCGGGGTCGATCGAGAGCAGCAGGACGCCGAGCGCGAGGGCGGGCGACGCGTAGCGAAGGTTGACCTCGAAGGCGCTCGGCTCGCCCGGCGGGCCCGGCCGCCGTCAGCGGGGTGAACAGGTACGCGATGCCGCTGAGCAGGGCGACCACGCCGAGCATGCGGATCATCGAGGTGCGCCCGCGCCAGATCGCGAGGACGAAGCCGACGACGACGCCCGCCAGGACGACCGGCCAGAGCACGCCGAAGCTGTCGTTCAGGCCGGGGATGAAGAAGTCGGTGATGACGCCGCCGTCGGTCAGGTAGTCGGAGACCGTCGCGGGCTCGCGGATGTCGATGTCGAGCTGCTCCGGGCCGGACAGCGGACCGACGTCGGCCCAGGGAAGCGGATTCCCCGACTTCGACCAGGTTGCGCGCAAACCAGAAGCCGCCGGTCGCGAGCGAGGCGCCGACCCAGATGCATGCGGTACGCAGCCGGTCACCCGGCCGTGCGACCGCGATCACGCCGAGGGTGAGCAGGCCGAAGGGCGCGAGCAGGTTGAGCTTGGTGCCGAGTGCGAGGCCGGCGGCGAGGCCCGCGACGATCAGGGCGCCGCGGGGGAAGATCGGGGTCAGCCCGGTGCCGGTGTCGACGAAGCCGGCCGGGCGGGCGGCCTGCGTGGCGGCGCGGGACTGAGCGTCGCCGTTGACCAGGATCGCGGCCGCGGCGAGCAGGAAGAAGAGCCCGCCGACGTCGTTCTTGGCGTCCCCGGGCTGGAACAGGAGCAGCATCTCGGCATCGAGCAGGATCGCGACCCCGAGCAGGGCGGTCGCCGCCGCTCCGTACGGCCGCCCGAACGACCAGGCCGCGAGCAGGCAGAGGCACATCCAGCCGATGTTGATCAGCGGCGAGAGGAAGTCGCTGTCGAGGAAGAGGATCCCGAACGAGTGCAGCAACTCGGAGTTCTGCGGATAGAACCAGACGGTCAGCTTCAGCACCTCGGTCATGTGCAGCGCGCCGACCTGGGCGTCCTGGACGAAGCGGGCCGCGAACGCCGGCGTTGTGCCAGGTCGTGTTCGGCAGGTACATGCCGATGTCGAGGCCCGTCTGCGTCGGCATCGACCAGTGCGCTGCGACCAGCATCGAGGCGCCGATCGCGACGATCAGGTCCGACCGCACTCAGCGGCGGCGCCGGCAGCTCCGCCAGCCTCGCCCAGTCCCCGCGGCTGGCCCACAGCCCGACTCCGACGCCGGCTGCGACCGTCCCGATCAGTACCCAGCCCGGCCTGTAGAGGCCGACGACCCCGATCAGCTCGAGGGAGACCACGAGCAGCGAGAGCCCGAGCACGATCTCGGCGAGACGGGCTCGGGCGCCGCTACCAGCCGTCGAGGAGGCGCGCGCGCAGGCGGACGGCCCCGTAGCCGAGCGCGGCGATCATGACCAGCATCTCGACCGCGCCGGCGAGGTAGGAGCCGAAGCTCATCAGTGGCTCTCCTCCCGCTGCGCCTCGCGCAGCGCCTCGCGCGCCTCGCGCTCCTCCTCGGGCGGCAGCGACTCGATGCAGCGGCCTCGGCGGCGACGCGGCGGTCCTCCTCCTGGATCGCCTTCTTCTCCCGGTAGCGCGCCTCGGCCGCGTCGCAGGTCGAGGGGTCGAGCTTTCCGTCGACTCTGCAAGACGCCCGCGAGGCCGACCGGAGCTGACGTTCTTCTTGACGGCCTTGTCGTCTCCGGTCCAGAAAAGCTCAGGCGGGATGCTCGTCTCGCGCCTGATCCGCGGGGTGACGACGATGTAGTCGTAGTCGCCCTCGTTGACGATGCGGCGGAAGTCCTGGCAGTCGTCGATCTGGCGGAACGTGCCGCGGCGAAGCTCCTCGCCGAGGTACTGGACGTGGTTCGAGAGGTCGTCTCCGTAGAAGAAGTACTGACCGAAGGCCGACGCGCGCCCGACCACGCCGATGCGAGAGTCGCTGGTGCTCTTCCCGAACACCTGCAGCGGCGTCCACTCGGGAGTCGAGCGGAAGCCGGCCTCCAGACATCGGCGCCACGCTGGCCTCGTAGCGCTCCTCCAGGAACTGCTCTCGCTGGGTATCCCCGATCACGATCGTGAGCGCGAGCGCTGCTACGCCGAACGCCGTCAGGGCCCAGCGCCCGATCCCGGCCCTGGCCCCGGCGACGATCAGGGCGGGAACGGCGACCAAGAGCAGGGCGAGCTCGATCGATTCGTCGAGGTGGCCGTAGTTCCAGCTCGGAGAGGCGTCGATGTCGAAGCCTCCGGTCGATGCCGAAGCGCAGGGTGCCCTGGAGGATGAAGAGCCCGAAGACGCCGATCAGGATCCATGGCCACGGGCGTCGCCGCAGCGCGGGCACGAGCGGCGTGATCGTGAGGCCGATGATCATCGCCGGTGCGACGTAGCGAAGGTTGGCCTCGAAGCCCGTCGGCTGCCCGAGCCAACCGGAGGCGGTCAGCGGGGTGAAGACGTACGCGATCGCGGCGAAGATCCCGGTCGCGGCCAGGACACGCATCAGCTTGCTGCCGCCGCGGAAGAAGGCGAAGACCAGGCCGGCCGCGACGAAGGCGAAGATCAGCGGCCAGAGGGGCCCGAGGCCGTCCTTGAGCGGGGGGAAGAAGTAGTCCTCCCAGACGCCGGGGTCGTTGTAGTACTCGCTGAGGCTGTGGGGCTCGCGCGGGTAGAAGCCGCCCTGATCGGGCCCCGGAAGGTTGATCGGGCCGATCTTCTCGATCTGCGGAAACGGGTTGAGCGCGAAGAAGAGGTTGCGGCCGTACCAGAAGCCCGCCGTGACGAGCATGCCTCCGAGCCAGAAGCCGAGCGCCTTCCACCATCCCTCGCGCCCGCCGAGGTAGGCGACGCCGAGCGTGAGGAAGCCGATGGCGGCCAGCAGCGTGATCTTGGTGCCGATGCCGAGGCCGGCGGCGAGGCCCGCGAGCAGCAGCGGGCCCGAGCCCACGCCCGCGAGGACGCGCGGGTCGCCGGCGACGGGCACGTCGGTGACCACGCCCTGCTGGGGGTGATCCTCGTCGGCCTTCGGGTCGAAGCCGGGCCCGCCGTCGGCGGCGAGCGGCACCTCGGGGTCGGGCTCGGACGGCGGCGGCTCGGCGGCGCCGGCGATCCGCGGCGTGGCGCGGGCGGTGGCCGCGCCGTTGACCAGGAACGCGATAACGCATAAGAGGAAGAAGAGCCCGGCGATGTCGTTCGGCGCGTTGCCCGCCTGCGAGCCGACGAACATCTCGGAGTCGAGCACGACGGCCGCGCCGAGCAGTGTCGCCGTGCCGACCGCGTAGGGGCGTCCGATGCACCACGCCGCGAGCAGCGCCACCGCGAGCCACCCGAGGTTGATGAGCGGCGACAGGAAGTCGGTGTCCATCGCGACCATCGGGATCGCGTGCAGCAGCTCGGAGTTCTGCGGGTAGTACCAGGCGGTCAGCTTGAGCGGGTCGGTGAGGTGAAGGGGCCCGACCTCGCCCGTCTGGGCGAACCGCCCCGAGAAGGACATGTGGTACCAGGTGGTGTCCTGGTAGTACATGCCCGTGTCGAGCGCCTCCTGCGTCGGCTCGGCCCAGTGGGCGACGACGAGAGCCGAGGCCGCGACCGCGATCACGAGCATCACCGTGCTGGAGCGGACCGCCGGGGACTCGCCGTGCTCGGGCTCGTCGACGCGGGGCCGCGCCCAGAAGGCGGTGCCGAGCCCGACGATCGCGCAGGCGAGTACCAGAGGCAGCTCCTCGAGCAGCCCGACGAGGCCGATCAGCTCGGCGATCACGACCAGGGCCGAGAGGCCGAGCACGAACTCGGCGAGGCGCCCGAGGGCACCCGTCCAGCCGGGCACGAGCAGGGCCCTCAGGTAGAACGCCCCTATTCCGAGGGATGCGACGATCACCGCAAGCTCAGCGACGCCGAGGAGGTACTGGCTAGTGCTCAAATCGGCTCAAATCAGAGAAAAACGCGCGAGCAGGACGCCCACGCGCGAGCCGCGAGTTTAGTGCTCAGTCGCGCAAGCCCGTCGAGAACGTAGGCCTTCTCGCCGGGCTTGACCATCCCAAGCTTTCGCGCCTCGCGCTCCATCGTCAGCGGGCTCTCGGCGTCATCGAGCTGCTTCTGCAGCGACGCGTTCTCGGACTTGAGCTCGACCAGCCGCTCCTCACCGGCCTTGGAGTCCCTCCAGGCGTCGATCAGGTTCACGACCGGGTTGAGGTAGCTGGCCATGACCCCGGCGAGGACGAGCACGAGGGCGATGCGCCCGATGCGATCCCAGCGAATACGGGACGGGCCGACGCGCGGCTGAACGCGCCGCTTGGGCGCGCGTCGGGGCGCGGCGTAGGCACGGCTGCTCATAGCGCAACGCATTCGGCGCGCGGTCTCGAATGCCTGCCGCGTCGTTGCTAAGCGCGGGTGAAGACGGACGAGCCCGGGAACGACGGCGCGGTCGCCGAGCTCGTCGGCGATGCGCAGGAGTCGGTTGTACTTCGCGACGCGGTCCGAGCGCGATGGGGCGCCCGTCTTGATCTGGCCCGCGCATGTTCCAACCGCGAGGTCGGCGATCGTCGTGTCCTCGGTCTCGCCCGAGCGGTGGCTGATCACGGCCGTGTAGCCGGCGTCGCGGGCGACCTGGATCGCCTCGAGGGTCTCGGTGAGGGTGCCTATCTGGTTGACCTTCACGAGGATCGAGTTGCCGACTCCCAGGTCGATGCCCTTGCGCAGGCGCTCGGGGTTCGTCACGAAGAGGTCGTCTCCGACCAGCTGGCATCGGTCGCCGATGGTCCGGGTCAGTAGGCCCCAGCCATCCCAATCCTCCTCGTCCATACCGTCCTCGATCGAGACGATCGGAAAGCGATCGGCCGTCTGCTGCCAGTAGGCCACCATCTCCTCGGCACTCAGGGACCTGTCCTCGTGTTCCAGGACGTAGGAGCCGTCGTCGAAGAGCTCGCTGACCGCTGGGTCCATGGCGATGGACACGTCCGACCCCGGGGCGTAGCCGGCCCCCTCGATGGCGGCGACGAGGAAGTCGAGCGCCGCCTGGTTGGATGGCAGGTCGGGGGCGAAGCCGCCCTCGTCACCGCCGGCGGTCGAGAGGCCCTCGTCGCTGAGCGCCTTCTTCAGCGCGTGGTAGACCTCGGTCCCCACCCGCAGGGCCTCCTCGAAGCTGGAACTGCCGGCCGGGACGACCATGAACTCCTGGAAGTCGATCGAGTTGTCGGCGTGGGCGCCGCCGTTCAGCACGTTCATCATCGGCACGGGCAGGACATTCGCCTCGCCCGGCTCCTTCGCGCCCGTCGCGGCGTAGAGCTCGCCGAGGTACGCGTAGAGCGGCCTGCCGGCGTCGGCTGCGGCGGCCTTGGCGACGGCGAGCGAGACGCCGAGGATCGCGTTGGCGCCGAGGCGCCCCTTGTTCGGCGTTCCGTCGAGCTCGATCATCGTGTGGTCGAGCGCGGACTGCTCGGCCGCCCGGGCGCCCTTCAGCGCCTCGGCGATCTCGCCGTTGACGTTGGCCACGGCCTTCGAGATCCCCTTGCCGCCCCAGTAGTCGCCGCCGTCGCGAAGCTCGACGGCCTCGAACTCGCCGGTCGATGCCCCCGACGGGACGGCCGCCCACCCCGACGCACCGGACTCGAGCACGACCTCGGCCTCGACGGTCGGGTTGCCGCGCGAGTCGAGGACCTGGCGGGCGTGGATGGACTGGATCGTGGACATCGCGGGCGCGGCAGTCTAGGGGGTAGCAGGGCCGCCGAGGCGCCTCGCGGCGGCGCGCAGGGCGAGCTCGGGGTCGACGCCCAGCTCGCGCGAGCGGCGAACGGCGTCGAGCAGGGACTCGCCTACCTCGCGCTCGGCCGCCTCCCTCGCCTCGTCCGGCGAGTCCGGTCCCCCGGGCTTCGCCTCCGACGACGAGCCCTCGGGGTCGGTGCGCCGCAGCACCTTGCGGGCGAAGAGCAGCGAGGGCAGGTTCTCGGGGATCTCGGCCAGCGGGTCGGCCGAGCGGCCCTCGACGTCGCGCTTGATCTGCTCCCATTGCTTGAGAACCTCGGCCGGCGTCCTCCATCTCGGAGTCGCCGAAGACGTGGGGGTGGCGGCGGATCAGCTTCGCGGTGCAGGACTCGGCGACGGCGGCGAGGTCGCCCTCGCCGCGCTCCTCGAGCAGCAACGCCAGGAACACCACTTGGAACAGAACGTCGCCGAGCTCGTCGAGCATCGCCGCCGTGTCGTCGCGCGCGGCGGCGTCGGCCAGCTCGTAGGACTCCTCGACGGTGTGCGGGACGATCGAGCGCGCGTCCTGCTCGCGGTCCCAGGGGCATTCGCGGCGCAGCCGCCGGGTGATCTCGTCGAGCCGCGCTAGGGCGCTCTCAGCGCCGCTTCGTTCGACGGCTCAGCCGCCGGGGGGTGCAGCCTGCGGTGCGCCGCCCGGGGGGGAGCGGTCTGCCCCGCCGCGCCCGGCTGGACCGGGACCGCCCCGCCGGCACCGCCGGGGATCGCTCCACCCGGGAGCTGGCCGCCCGCGGGGGCGACGGAGTCGTCACCGGGCGGGTGCGGCCGCTGCGGAGGGCCGGAGGCGGCTACGAAGGGCACGAACGTCCCCGGCGAGATCGGGCTGTTCGGGAGGACCGGCGGCGGGCAGCCCGTCTGCTCGAGCTGCTGCTGCTGCTGGTCCTCGGGGAGCGTCGGGTCGGGGCAGGGCGTCGATCTCGCCGTTGAAGTTGTCGCAGCGCTCGGTGATGAAGTCGTCGGCGCAGATCGTGACCTCGGTCCAGCGGTCGCGGTAGTCGGCGAGGAAGGCGCTGAACTGCTCCTGCTGGATCTGCGGGCCGAGCTGCTGGTCGATCTGGGCGCTTGGCCTCCTCGAAGGGGGTCGTCGCCCGCCTCGGTCACCGCGTCGACCTGGAAGACGTAGAAGCCCTGCGGAGTCTCGACCGGGCCCTCGACCTCGCCCGTGGGGGCGTCGAAGATCTCGGTGTTGAGCGGATCGGGGAAGGTGCCCTCGGTGACCCCTGACGAACGCCGCCGGCGTCCTTGGACGATGGTGTCGGTCGAGATCTCGGCGGCGACCTTGTTCCAGTTCTCGGGCGAGTTGTCGGCGCTCAGCTGGTCGAAGGCGTCCTGGGCGTCCGCCTCGTCGGCGCCTGGATGACGCGGATGTCGCGGCTGGCGGGGCCGGACGAACTGCTCCTTGTTCGCCTCGTAGAAGAGCGGCGTCCTCCTCGGAGACCGGCTGCGGCTCGGCGCCGCCGCTGATCTCCTCCTGGATCTTGGTCGAGAGGAGCTGGAGCTTCACGCGCAGGTCGATGTCCTCCTGCGTGAAGCCCGTCTCCTCGAGGAAGTCCTCGTACTCCTTCTCGGTCTGGAAGTTCTCGTCCTTGGTGCGCTCGAACTCCTGCGCGACCTCGCGCTCGGAGACCTCGATGCCGCGCTCCTCGGCCTCGCCGAGGATCCAGGCGGTGTCGAGCACGTCGTTGAGCGCCTCGTCGCGCAGCGCCTCGTACTGGGGGTCATCCTCGGGAGGGACCTCATCGAGGCCCTGGTTCGTGGCGGCCCGCAGCAGCGAGGCGTCGAAGCTCTCGCTGCTGATCTGGCCGTCGTCGATCGATGCCCTCGACGTTGACGCCCTCGACCACGGCGACGGAGTCGCCGGCCGGGCTCCTCGCTTGCCGACGCCCGGAGGTCGCGGCGACCAGCGCCACGATGACGACGAACAGCGCGCCGAGCACGCCCGCGATCACCTTCTTGTTCCCGCTCTTGCTCCTCACGAAGGCGGGAGGATAACCATCCAGCGCTAAGCAGGCGCTAAGGAGCCCTCTGCCGCCAGGCCGTCGGCGAGCGCCAGCAGCGCTCCCAGGCGCGCCGCGGGCTCGTCGGGGACGGGAATCGCCGCCGTCCGCTCGCGCCACTGGTAGATCAGTTCGGGCACTCGCTCGCCGAGCGCCGCGGCCGGCTCGGAGTCGAGCTCGATCGGCGAGGCGCGCAGGCGGCCCGCCCTGAACTCGACGTGCCGCACGCCGGCGGCGCCGAGCTCGATGCGGGCGCGCTGCAGCTCGATCAGGTTCGAGACGGGCTCGGGAACGCGGTCCGAAGCGGTCCGAGAGCTCGTCGCGCAGGGCGCGCAGCTCGCCGCGCTCGCGGGC
Organism: uncultured Solirubrobacterales bacterium; assembly: GCA_963820665.1. Lineage (GTDB taxonomy): Bacteria > Actinomycetota > Thermoleophilia > Solirubrobacterales > 70-9 > CAVUAT01. Next base: position 168,744 of record CAWGAL010000005.1, read on the forward strand.
CGCGGCGACTGCGGCGGTGGACCTCGATCTTCGCCGCCTCGAAGGGGATGTAGTCGCTCGGCACGTATGCGTCGACGTCGAGCTCGACGCGGACCGGCTCGCGCTCGGGGCCGAGGCCGTCGCCCTGCTCGATTCCCTGGCGAAGCTCCTCGGTCGCGTCCTCGAGCATCTGGCAGTAGAGCTCGAATCCGACGGCGGCGACGTGACCCGACTGCTCGTCGCCGAGCAGGTTGCCCGCGCCGCGGATCTCGAGGTCGCGCATCGCGACGCGAAAGCCCGAGCCGAGCTCGGTGTTGTCGGAGAGCGTCGCGAGCCGCGCGGCCGCGTCGGCGGTCAACGTCTCGGGCGAGGGGTAGAGCATGTAGGCGTAGGCGCGATCGCGGCTGCGGCCCACGCGTCCGCGGATCTGGTAGGCCTGCGCGAGGCCGAGCTGGTCGGCGCGCTCGACGATCAGGGTGTTGGCCGAAGGGATGTCGATGCCCGGACTCGATGATCGTCGTCGCAGACGAGGCAGTCGTGCTCGCCGCGCACGAAGGAGAGCATCGTCGCCTCGAGCTCGAGCTCGTCCATCTGCCCGTGCGCCTCGGCGAACTTCACACCGGGGCAGAGCGACCGCAGGCCCTCGGCGACGTCGTGCAGGGAGTCGATCCGGTTGTGCAGGAAGAATGCCTGGCCCCCGCGTTCGACCTCGCGGCGGATCGCGCGGCCGACGAGCTCCTCGTCGTAGGGGCCGACGTAGGTGCGGACCGGGCGCCGGCCCTCGGGCGGGGTCTCGATCACCGAGATGTCGCGCAGGCCCGCGAGCGACATCTGCAGCGTGCGAGGGATCGGGGTAGCCGACAACGAGAGCACGTCGAGCTTCAGCTTCAGCTGGCGCAGCAGCTCCTTCTGCTTGACGCCGAAGCGCTGCTCCTCGTCCACGATCAGCAGGCCGAGGTCCTTGCCGCGGACGTCGCGGCTCAGCAGGCGGTGGGTGCCGATCAGGATGTCGACCTTCCCCTCGCCGAACTCCTTGACGATCCGCTTGACGTCGGCGGGCTTGCGCAGGCGCGAGACCATCTCGACGTTGACGGGCGGTGTCGGCCAGGCGCTCGCGGAACGTGCCGAAGTGCTGCTGGGCGAGGATCGTCGTCGGGACCAGCATCATCACCTGCTTGCCGTCGACGGCCGCCTTGTGCGCGGCGCGTAGCGCGACCTCGGTCTTGCCGTAGCCGACGTCGCCGCAGATCAGGCGGTCCATCGGCCGCTCGCCCTCCATGTCGGCCTTGGTGGCGTCGATCGCCTCGAGCTGGTCGGGCGTCTCGCGGTAGGGGAATGCGGACTCGAAGTCGATCTGCAACTCGCCGTCGGGCGCGAACGGGTGGCCGGTGCGCACCTGGCGCTCGGCGTAGAGGTTGAGCAGCTCGCCGGCCATCTCCTGGGCGGCGCGGCGGGCGCGCGCCTTCAGGTTGAGCCAGCGCTTGCCGCCCAGAGCGCTGAGCTGGGGCTCGCCGCCGTCGGCGCCGACGTAGCGGCTGATCTTCGCGAGCTGGTCGGTGGGGGCGAAGACCTTGTCGCTGCCCTTGTACTCGAGCTCGAGGTAGTCGCGGGTGACCCCGGCGAGCGTCTTCGTGTCGAAGCCCGAGAAGCGGGCGACGCCGTGGTCCTCGTGGACGACGAGGTCGCCGACGCGCAGCTCGATCGCAGCGGCGATGCGATGTCGCGCCTGGGCCGGCGGCGCGGCCGCCTTGCGGCGGTGCACCAGGCGCGTCCAGGGCACGATCGCGAGCTTCAGCTCGGGGGCGGTGAACCCCTCGCGCAGCGAGGCCTCGGAGAAGCGCACCCCAGGGTCGCGCGGAGGCTCGGCGCCCGACAGCGGAGGCGCGTCGATGCGAGCGAGGTTGTAGCGCGCGCGGTCGGCCTCGCCCGAGCGCTCGAATGCGACGACCACCCTGTAGCCGGAGCGGATCAGCTTCTCGAGCTCGCCCTCGCCCTCAGCGGGCGTTCGCGAGGGGAACTCGGCCCGCTGCGCGCGCGAGCGAGTGCGGCTGCCCGGACTCGGTCCCGCTGATGCTGAGCGAGGCGCGCTTCGTCGAGCTGGTCGGCGACGTCGACGTAGAGGTGGCGCGCGTCGTCCGCGTGCATCGCGGCCGTCACGTCCTCCCAGTGGTCGTGAAGGGTCGCGGGGATCTCGTCGACCGAGGCGATCGCGACGAAGGCCTCGTCCGAGAGCAGCTCGAGCGGGGCCTCGAAGCGGTCGATCGGCAGCAGCTCGGCGATCTCGAGCCGTTCGTCGCCGTCCCCGCTCCCGTTGTCGCTGCCGGGCGGGCCGGCGAGCTCCGCCAGCTCGCGGTGCTCGGAGGCGAGCTCGGCCGCGGGCGCCAGCTCGACGCGCTCGGCGTCGCCGAGGGAGCGCTGGGTGAAGGTCGAGAACCAGCGCATGCTCTCGATCTCGTCGCCGAAGAGCTCGACGCGCACCGCGCGCTCCTCGGTCGCGGGAAAGACGTCGAGGATCCCGCCGCGGACCGCGAACTGGCCGCGCTCCTCGACCTGGTCGGCGCGCTCGTAGCCGGCCTCGGCGAGCAGCTCAGCGACGTCGGAGAGGTCGACGTCCTCGCCCCGGTGCAGGGCGAGCCCCTCGGGGCGGAGCGCGGGGTCGGGCACCGCCTCGGCTAGCGCGACCGCGCTGGCGACCACGACCGGCGGGTCCTCGGAGCTCCCGGTGGGGGATGCCAGTGCGTCGAGCGCCGCGACGCGGAGGCCGGCGAGGTGCGGCGGCGGCGCGATGTGCGAGAGGTAGCCGGTACCCCGCGAGGGATAGAAGCGTACGTGGCGCGGCGCCAGGTAGGCGGATATGTCGGCGGCCAGGTCGCGGGCCGAGCGGTCGTCGGTGGCGACGATCAGCGCGGGGCCGCGGCGCAGCACCTCGGGCTGCTCGAGCAGGGCTGCGAGCACGAAGGGCCGCAGCGAGCTCGAGACGTGCGCGTCGACGGGCGATCCGGCCTCGCCCAACGCCGACGCGAGCGCGTTGAACGACTCGCCGTCGGCGGCGAGCTCCAGCACCGGGCGAAGGCTCTTGCCCCTTGGTCCATTCACTCCTTCGATCCTAGGGAGCGGTCAGCTCTGGAAAGGAAGCCCCTGGCCGCTGCGCTGCCACTCGACCTGGCCGCGGCCCTCTTCGGCCGAGCGCTCGACGACACCATCCCAGTCGTTCAGCATCCGCTTGATCCGCGCGATCGACTCGGGAGGGTGCACGGCGACCTCGGCGGCGAGCTGCAGCGCGACCTCCTCGGTGCGAGCGGCCGGCGCGACCCGGTGGATCAGGCCCATGCGAAGGGCCTCGTCGGCGGAGATGTTCCGCGAGGTCAGCAGCAGGTACTTGGCGGCCGAGAGCCCGCAGAGAGTGACCAGGCGGGCCGGCCCCACCGGGACCCCGAGCGCGGCGCCGGGGAACCTGAGGCGGAGGTTGCCTCCGCCGACCCTCAGGTCGCACGCGACCGCGATCTCAGCGCCGCCACCGACAACCGACCCGTGGCACGCGGCGACGGTGGCCTTGGGGAAGGCGGTCAGCTGGTCATAGAGGTCGGCGAAGAGCTGCATGCGGTGCACGCGACCCTCGTCGTCGAGCTCCTCCTTGACGTCGGCGCCGGCCGAGAGGCCGAGGTGGTCGTTGGAGGAGATCACCAGCACACGCACCTCGTCGTCCTCGCGAGCCGCCGCCACGTGGGTCAGCATTCCGTCGAGCATCTGCGTATTGATCGCGTTGCGGGCGCGTTCGCGCTCGAGGCGCAGGAGCGCGATTCCCGCCTCGTCGACGCTGTAGCTGGTCAGAGCTTCGTCCTGCGGATCGGTCAAGTCGTCCCCTCCTCCTGGTCCTCGTCGGTGGCCGGCTCTGCGAGCAGCCGCTCGATCAGCCCCTCGGTTTCGTCGGCGGCGGCCGCAACGAGCGCCTCGACATCTTCGCGCGGCTCGCGGAAGCGCCCGAGCACCCACGCGGAGACGACATCGGGGTCGGTGCTGTCGGGGCGCCCGACGCCGGCGCGGACCCGCCAGAAGTCCGGGCCTCCGAGGCCTCCGCCGAGGCTCTTCAGCCCGTTATGGCCCGCCAGCCCCCCTCCGAGCTTGCTGCGCACTTCGCCGAACGGAAGGTCGATCTCATCGTGGACCACGATCACCCGGTCAAGCGGCACTCCCAGCGAGCCGCGGGCCGGGCCGGCTGCCGACCCCGACTCGTTCATGAAGGTCTGCGGGAGAAGGACGCCCACCCGTGGCCCACCGGGGCGCGTGCGCCCCTCGGTGATCAGGCCGCCGAACTTCTTCTTCGCCTTGGGCAGGGCCCAGCGATCGGTGAGCTGCGCCGCGATCTCGAAGCCGACGTTGTGGCGCGTGGCCGCGTAGGCGGCTCCGGGATTGCCGAGGCCGACGATCAGAACGTCCGCGCGCCCGCCGCCGTCATTAGAGTCGCTCCCGCGCCGGCCGCGGCGAAACAGCGACAGGGCCTACTCCCCTCCCCCGCCGCCGCCGGAGTCCCCTCCGCCACCCCCGGAGTCACCGCCGCCGCCGAAGTCGCCTCCGCCGCCGCCGGAATCGGATGCGCCAGAGTCCCCGACCTCGATCTGCTGGCTCGAGGGATCGATCGAGCCGGACTCGCGGGGATCGTCGCCGCGTTCGTCCGAACGGTCGTCCGAATGCTGGCTACCGGCGAGAGGAAAGGTCTGCATCGGGCCGGGGTCCTGGTTCGTCCCGACATCCTGTGAGGAGCGCCGCCTGAACAGTCGGTCGAACAGGCCCAAGGCTTACTCGCCGCCGCCGCCCTCTTGGGAGTCGCTCCCGCGACCGTCGCCGCCTTCATTGGAGTCGCTTTCGCGACCGCCGCCGCCGTCCTCGGCATCCTCCTCGCCCTCGGCGGGCTCGACCGGCTCGCCGTCCTCGCCGATCAGCTCGGCCTCCTCCTCGAGCTCGGGCTCGGGCTCCTCCTCGACGCGGGGCGGGCTCAGAGTGGCGATGGTGATCTCGGAAGGATCGTCGACCATGAACTTGGCACCGCTCGGCGGGGTGACGGTCTCGAGCGAGATCGTGTCGTTGATGACCATCTCGGAGACGTCGACGACGATGCGCTCGGGGATCTCGGTCGGGAGCGCCTCGACGGTGACCTCGCGGGTGACGTGCTCGAGCACGCCGCCCTCGCGGACGCCGGGCGCCTGGTCGGCGCCCTCGAGCTCGATCGGGACCTCGGACTCGATCGCCTCGTCGAGGCGGACCTCGAGGCAGTCGAGGTGCACGACCTCGCCGCGGAGCGGATGGCGCTGCTGCTCCTTGATGACGACCGGCACGGCGGTGCCGTCGCCGATCTGCAGGTCGAGCAGCGTCTGGCCCTCGGCGAGCAGGATGCGGAGGTCGCGCTCGGGGACCTGGAAGGGCTTGGCCTCGCCGCCGTGGCCGTAGACGACGCCCGGGATCAGGCCGTCGCGGCGCAGCCGGCGGCTTGCGCGAGAGCCGAAGTTCTCGCGCGCTGAGACGTTGAGTGTCGCTCGGTCGGCAGCCATGGTGTCCATCCAGAGTTCGGCAGGAAGGCCTACTTTGGGAAGGTAGGTGACGAGCCAGGATAGAAAACTGGCTGGAGACATGGCCGCCGACCCCGACAAACGCACAGACGACGACGCCTCGGAAGAGGGCAACGAGCGCTGGGGCCTCGAGCTCCCGTGGCTCGACGAGCACCCGCGAGAGACAGCCCCCGAGGAGGCTGAGGAAGCTGAGGAGGCCGGGCGGATTCCGAAGGGCCGCGTCGGGCGCTCGGCCAAGCTCGGCGCCGCGATTGGCGGCCAGGCGACTCGGTACGCCGGCACCGCCGCCTCCAACCTCGGCCGCTCCGACGAGCGCAAGCAGGAGCGCCTCGAGACGCGCCACCTCGAGTCGGCCCTGAAGATGGCCTCTGTCCTCGGCGAGATGAAGGGCGCCGCGATGAAGATCGGCCAGATGGCGTCGTTCATCGACATCGACTTCCTGCCGCCCGAACACCGCGAGATCTACCAGGAGCAGCTCGCGAAGCTCCGCTCCGACGCGCCTTCGATGCCGTGGGACCAGGTCCGCCAGGTGCTCGACGAGGAGTACGAGGGCCAGCCGCTCGAGCGCTTCTTCTCATCGTTCGACGAGGAGGCGACTGCCGCAGCGTCGATCGGCCAGGTGCACAAGGCGACGCTGCGAGATGGCGAGCACGTCGCCGTCAAGATCCAATACCCGGGCGTCGCCGAGGCGCTCGAGTCCGACCTCGCGAACGCCGGGATCCTGGTCCGGGTCGCCAAGGCGCTCGCGCCGGGGCTCGACGCCAAGGCCATCGCGGGCGAGATCCGCGAGCGCGTGCTCGAGGAGCTCGACTACGAGTTCGAGGCCCAGAACCAACGCTCGTTCGCGCGCGCCTACGACGGCCACCCGTTCATCTACGTTCCACAGGTGCACTCGCGGCTCTCGCGCCGGCGGGTGCTGGTCAGCGAATGGGTCGAGGGGCACGACTTCGAGTACGTGCGGACGCTCCCCCAGGACGAGCAGGACCTGTTCGGCGAGATCGTCTTCCGCTTCTGCTTCGGCTCGATCTACCACCTGCAGCACTTCAACGCCGATACCCATCCGGGCAACTACAAGCTGATGGACGACGGCCGGGTCGCCTTCCTCGACTTCGGCATGACCAAACGCCTGTCGAGGAACCAGATCTCACTCGAGCAGCGGGCCATCGACGCCGCCTCGCGAGACGACGCGGACGCCCTCCTCGAAGCCCTCGACGACCTCGGCTTCCTACATAACCCGCAGCGAATCGACGCCGAGCGGCTGATGGACCACGTCCGCTTCGTCGGCGGCTGGTACCTCGACGACCGCGAGCTCGAGATCACCCCGGAGCGGGTGATGAAGATGATCGAGGTGACCTCCGATCCGCGCTCGGACTTCTTCGACATGGTGCGCAAGGAGGCGCTGCCCGCGGACGAGCTGATGGGACGGCGGATGGAGACCGGCCTCCTCGCCGTGCTGGCCCAGCTGCGCGCGACGGCCAACTGGCACCAGATGATGCGCGAGTGGGTCTACGCGGACCCGCCCTCGACCGTGCTGGGCGCGGCGGAGTGGCGCTACTTCGAGAGGCGCGGCACCTCTCAGACTCCCGGTCTCGCCAACCGCGAGACCGCCTAGCTCTTCTTCGCCTTCGCCTTCGCCTCTGCCGTGGCGTCGTCGGAGGCGGGCTCGGCTTCATCGTCGAGCTCTTCCATCACGTCGCCGTCCTCGGGCTCGGGCGCCGGCGCGTCGCCGGCGATCACCTTCTCGGCCTCGGCGAACAGGCGGGGGTCGTTGCTCACGATTCCGCCGACGCCCATCTCGATCAGCTCGACCATGCGGCCTAGGTCGTCGACGGTCCAGGCCATCAGCTCGACGCCGGACTCAGCGGCGGCATCGATTGCGCGGGGCGAAATCACGTGGTGGTAGGCCCAGACGGCGCTCAGCCCGAGCTCGGAGACGCGCTCGCCGATCGCCTTCGGGAACTGCCGGCGCATCACGGCGAGCCCGCCGATCAGCGCCGGGCGCAGCCAGCCGTGGCTCGTCCAGTCGCGGCGGGTCTTCGGGAAGGTCCAGCCGAGGCGAAGGTCGGGTTCGAGCTGGCGCAGCTTGACCAGGCTCGATATCTCCATCGTCGAGACCATCGCGCGATCGACGAGCCCGTGGCCCGAGAGCGCGCCTGCGAGCTCGGCCTCGCGGCCCGGCAGCTTCAGGTCACAGTCGATCTCGACCTTGTCCAGGGGCGGATAGCGAAAGGCGTCGAGCGCGTCGGAGAGGCCGAGGACCTTGCGCGAGAGCGCGTCGTCGTAGTCGTGGGCGACGACCAGCTGGCCCTCGCGGCCGCGCAGGACGTCGAACTCGATCATGTCGACGTCGTGCGTCGATCGCCGCCTCGAAGCTCTCGATCGTGTTGCCGGTGACGATGGTGTCGGCGCCCTTGTGGCCGATCCTGCGGTACACGGGCGAGGCGCCTGAATGCAGGGGCTTATCGCCCTCCTTGGAATCGTCCGCCATGCGCGCAGGCTAGCCCGATCATCAGTGTTAGGTTGCTCGCGACCGTGCCCCGCTCCCTGACAGCGCTGACCTGCGCCGCTGCGCTGCTCGGCGTCATCGGGTGCGGAGAGTCCGACCAGGAGCAGGCCCGCGAGGTCGTCCAGGCGTACGTCGATGCCCAGAACGACGAGGACTTCGAGGCGGTCTGCGACCTCTACTCGGAGTCGCTGAAGGCAGGAGCTCGCGGTCGGCGACAACTGCGCCGCGTTCGTCCAGGAGCAGACGACGGGGGCCGACATCCCGCAGGAGCTGGAGATCGTTGAGGTCCGGGTCCGCGACGACACGGGCACCGCCGACATCGACGCCGTCCGCGAGGGAGGCGAGGGCCCAAGCCGCCTGACGGTCACGCTGACGAAGGAGTCAGACGACGAGTGGCGGATCTCCGCGCTCCAGTAGGCGTCCGCGGCAGACGGCTGCTCTAGAAGAGCTGGTTTTCTCCGGCGAAGATCTCGGAGACCGAGTCGTCGGTGAAGATGCGGCGGATCGAGTCGGCCAGCGTCTGGGACGCGGAGATGACCTTGATGTTGTCCGGCGCGCCGGGACGCTGCGGCATCGTGTCGGTGACGACGATCTGCTCGATGCTGCGAGTTCTCGTAGGCGAGGCGCTCGTAGGCGGGGCCCGAGAAGACGCCGTGGGTGGCGACCGCGCAGACGCGGGCGGCGCCCTCCTCGAGGACGGTGCTGGCCGCGGCGCGTGAGCGTGCCGGCGGTGTCGATCATGTCGTCGACGAGGATCGCCGTCTTGCCCTTGACGTCACCGACGACGTAGCCGATCTCGGCGACCTGCTGGGCGGGGCGGTCCTTCTCCATGACGGCCCAGGTGCAGCCGACCTTGCGGGCGAAGTTGCGGGCCGTCTTCACGCGGCCGGCGTCGGGCGAGACGATCACGGGCTCCTCGTCGAAGGCAAGGTCGGCGACGTAGCGGGTCAGCATCGGCATCGCCGTCATGTGGTCGAGCGGGACGTCGAAGAAGCCCTGGACCTGGCCGGCGTGGAGGTCCATCGTCAGGACGCGGTCGACCCCGACGGCCTCGAGCGCCTTCGCGACGATGCGGGCCGAGATCGGCTCGCGCGGCGCCGACTTCTTGTCCTGGCGCGCGTAGCCGTACCACGGCATGACGGCGATGATCCGGTGCGCCGAGGCGCCCTGGGCCGCGTCGATCATCGTCGAGCAGCTCCATCAGCGCGTCGTTGGGGGTCATGCCCGCGGCCTCGTTGGCGGCGGTTGACTGGACGATGAAGACGTCGGCCCCGCGGATCGACTCCTCGTAGCGGCAGTAGACCTCGCCGTTGGTGAAGGTCTTGAGGGTGACCTGGCCCATGTCGACGTCGAGGTTTCCGGCGATCTTCGCGGCGAGGTCCATGGAGGCGCGGCCGCCGAAGACCATGAGGCGCTTCGTGTAGTCCTGGGTGATCGCGCTGATCGCCTGCGGACGATCCTCGATCGTGCTCAAGAGCCCTTCCCCTTCGTCTTCGCCTTCGACTTCTCAGCCTTCTCGGCGTAGCCGTCGACGTTCTACTGCTTCGACCGCGCGATGCCCAGCGCGCCCGTCCGGAACGTCTTCGGTGATCACCGAACCGGCACCAGTGTAAGCACCGTCGCCGACTTCTACGGGTGCGATCAATGCGGTGTCAACCCCGGTGCGAACCCCGTCGCCGACCTTCGTGCGGTGTTTGCGGAAACCGTCGTAGTTGGCGGTGATCGTGCCGGCGCCGAGGTTCGATCCCGCGCCGATGTCGGCGTCCCCGACGTAGGAGAGGTGGGGCACCTTCGCGCCGTCGCCGATCTCGGAGTTCTTGATCTCGACGAAGGTGCCGACCTTGGAGCCCTCGCCGAGGGCCGCGCCCGGGCGCAGGTAGGCGAAGGGCCCGACGTTGGCGCCGTCGCCGACGGCGCACTCGATCAGGTAGGAGTGCGGGACGCTGCACGTCGCGGCCGAGGCGGGAGTCGATCAGGGTCGTCATCGGGCCGACGACCGAGCCGGAGCCGACCGAGGTCGCGCCGCGCAGCGAGGTGCCGGGGAGCAGCGTGACGTCGGTGTCGAGCTCGACGTCGGCGTCGATCCAGGTCGAGGCGGGATCGATCGATCGTGACGCCGGCGCGCATGTGGGCTCGAGCAGGATGCGGCGGCGCGCCTCGTCGGTCACGCGGGCGAGGTCGACGCGGTCGTTGACGCCGAGGTTGACCGCCGGGGTCCGGCGACGCGGACGCGGCGATGCGGCAGCCGCCCGCCTCGCGGATCAGCGGCAGCGACGTCGCCGCAGGTAGTACTCGCCCTGCGCGTTGTCGTTGCCGATCGCGGTCGAGCGCCTCGGCGAGCGGCGGCGCCGCGAAGGCGTAGGTGCCGGCGTTGACCTCCTTGATCGCGAGCTCGCTCGGCGGTGGCGTCGCCGGGCTCCTTGGCCTCGACGATGCGCTCGACGTCTCCGTCGTCGCCGCGCACGATGCGCCCGTAAGGAGCCGGGGTCGTCGAGCTCGGTCGTCATCACGGTGGCGGCGGCGCCGGCCTCGTCGTGCGCGGCGACGAGCGCGCCGATGATCTCGGCCGCGACCAGCGGGGTGTCGCCGGAGAGGACGAGCGACCGTCTCGCTCGCGGCGATCGACCTCGCGCGCGGCGCGGAGTCGCTCCGCCGGTGCCGTCGGAGCTCGGCTGGACGACGGTCTCGGTTCCCTCGGGAAGAGCGTCGGAGAGGTCGTGGTCGGGCGAGACGATCACGCAGACGCGCTCGGCGCCGGCCTCGCGGGCGGCGAGGATGGGCCAGGCGACCATCGGCCGCCCGCAGACCTCGTGCAGGACCTTGGGCGTCTCGGATCGCATCCGGGTGCCCTGGCCCGCGGCCATGATCAGAGCCGTGGGGGTGCTCACCCCGGAAGCGTAGACCGTCGGACGGCCGCGGGCGCCTCGGTGCCGCTCCTGCTGCCTTAAATGCTGCGAGTCACGGACCAGGTCGACGATCTCCTTCGGCGCCTTCTCGGGCGAGCCGGCGTCGTGCGGCGGCTCGGGGTCGTACTCGATGCCGAGCTGGACGGCCTGCGCGACCTCGGGGCCCCAGATCTCGGTGACCAGGAAGAGCGCCATGTCGATCCCGGAAGAGACGCCGGCGGCGGTGACGATCTTCCCCTCCCGCACGACACGGTCGGGGACGGGCTGGGCGCCGAGCTCGGCCAGAGTGTCGCGCGCGAGCCAGTGGGTGGTCGCCGGGGCGCCGTCGAGCAGGCCCGCAGCCGCCAGCAGCAGCGAGCCAGTGCAGACCGAGGTCGTCCAGGTGCTCGTCTCGTGCACGGAGCGGATCCAGTCCAGAAGCGGCTCGTGCTCGAACAGCGCGCGTGTGCCGAACCCACCCGGAACGACGAGGATGTCGGGGCTCGGGACCTCGTCCAGCGATGCATCGGCCACCAGCGAGAGGGTGTCGGACTCGTTGCGAACCGGACCGGTCTTCTCCGCCACGAAGATCGACTCGGTCGCCGGCACGCTGTTCAACACCTCGTGCGGCCCGGTGATGTCGAGGGCGGTGAAGCGGTCGTACAGCAGGTAGGCGACTTGCATGACTCAGGCAACTCCTTTCGAGGTCGTGCCCATGATGCTCGTTTGCGGGCGCTGGTGACGGCCATAGCCGTCACGAATGCCCGCAAATGCCGATCGGGCGGCCAATCCCGGACGTAGACTGGCCTCGATCCGGGATGGTGTAGTCGGTAGCACGCGTGGTTTTGGTCCACGAAGCGGGGGTTCGAACCCTCCTCCCGGAATTGGGGGTTCGGACTGCACCGCCTGGTCAAACTCGGCGATCATCGGCGTGCGCCTCCGCCTCTCGCGCCAGCCGCCGCAACAGCGCCGGGAACGCGCGGCCGTAGGTCTCGGCCAGAGCCTGCTCGAGCGGACCCGGAGCCTCCATCGCGATCGTCAGCTCGGAGCCGTCGCCGACCGGCTCGACGAGGTGGTGGAGGGTCATCGTCATACCGACGCGCCAGCTCCAGGAGACGCCGGGGGTGACCTGGGTCACCTTGGCCGGGACCGGGACGACGCCGCCGAGGCGCGCGAAGCCCGTGCGGCCCTCCTCGACCTCCGGGTCACCGAGTCGCCACCCGCCGCGGATGTGGGGCGCCCAGCGGCTCCACTCGCCGGGACGGGCCATCAGCCGCCAGACGGCATCGGGTGGAGCCTTGGCGGGCTCGCTCCAGGAGCGCAAGCGCTACTCGGGCTCGGCCGAGGGCCGGCCCGCGACCTTGCCGCGGGTCGAGCCGGGCTCGCCGGCCGGGCCCTTCGGCGGCGCGATGCCGAGCACCCTCATCGCCTTCAGGCCGAGGCCGAGCTTCTCGCGGCCCTCGGTCGAGGTGACGTCGTGGCCGCAGAGCTCCTTGGCGCGCTCGAGGCGGTAGCGAACGGTGTGGCGGTGGGTGAAGAGAGTCTGCGCGGTCGCGGCGACGTTGCCGTCGTGGTCGAGGTAGGTCTCGACCGTGTTCATCAGGTCGGTCTCGTACTGCTCGTCGTAGGCGACCAGCGGCTCGACCGTCTCGGAGTAGAAGCGCTCGAGCTCGGCGGGGTCCTCGCTCATCGCGGGCAACAGCAGCCGGTAGGCGCCGGTGTCCTCGAACGCGAGCAGGCGCGTGCCCTCGGCCTCGCCCACGTTCGCGGCGAGCTTCGCCTCCTGGCCCGCCCGGTAGAGGTCGACGGGGTCGCCGGCGCGGCGGCTCTGCGAGACGGTGACCGCGAAGCCCGGCAGCCCCTGCTCGAGCTCGCGCGCGAGCGACTCGGCGGCCCGCTCGCAGGCGCGCGAGCTCCTCGGTCGGGACGATCGCCGATCGACCTCCGCCCCCTCACCGGAGTGCTCGGCCTCGGCGGCGAGCGCGCCCGGGCTGATTGCGCGCACGGCCCGCAGCGCCAGCGCCATCACTCGGGCGCGCCAGTCACCGTCCTGAGCCGAGCGCGGTATCGCGCGGGCGATCAGCACACCCGCTCCACCCGGAGAGGTCAGCGCCGAGCTCGGCCGCGCGAGCAGCGATGTCGCCGCGGTCGGTCACGTTGCGGCTGAGCAGTGAGCGGACGAAGTCGCCCGCGGCCTCCTCGCTCGCCCACTCGGGCGAGCGAGAGCGCTCGAGCTCCAGGCCCAGCAGCGTCGTGACCATCCGCAGCAGCGCCGGGCCGGGGTCCTCGTCGCCGCGGGACCGCCAGCGCAGCTCGCCGACCGGGCTGTCGGCGACGCGAAGCTCGATCGTGCTGCGTCTTCTCGCCCGCCGGCGAGCAGCTTGCTTTCCTCGTCGGGGGACGCGGCGGCGACCGCGAGCACCGCGCTCGAGCGGTCGATCAGCGCCACGCTCGCGTCCAGCACCTTGCCCGCCGCCCGCGCGACAGCGGGCAACCCGGCTCCCGACTCGATCGCGGTCGAGAGCTCCTCGAATGCGGCGTCGGCGCCCTTGGCGCCGCGCTTGGACTGCGCGTTCATCGCGACATTCTAGGTTCGCCCGCCGTTTCGTTCAGCCGATCGGCAGCCGGTGCCGTCGACCCTAGAAGAACTCGGTGATGTCATTCCAGTAGTAGAAGATCGCCGCGCCGACGAGGACGCCGACCAGGACCAGGGCGGCGAGTACGAACAGCGAGACGAACCCGGCCGCGAACTTCTCCCAGTCCGCGGCCGTAGGAGCCGAGCGCCGGCACCAGGATCAGCCCCACGAACGCGACGAGCGAGACCAGCCCGGCCGCGCCGAAGAGGTAGTACTCAGTTCCCAGCGCCAGCAGGGGCGCCGCGACCGCTGTCAGGGCCTCGGTCATCGGTCTGCAGATTGTTCCGTATGTGGACGACCACAAGCGCCACGGCTGCGATCAGCGCGAAAGGCGGCGGCGCCCAGCCCCCATCCGCCGGACACGTCGCTGAGCCAGTGGACGCGGAGGTAGACCCGGGACAGGCCGATCAGCACCGTCGCGACGAGCCCACCGACGATCAGGGCCGTCCGCCTGGTGATCGACGGGGCGATCCGGAACGCGAACGTGACTGCCGCCCACGTGTAGAGCGTCGAGTACGCCGCGTGGGCGCTGGGAAACGCCGATCCGTCGGTCTCGACCAGTGGATCGGGGGGCCGCGGCCGGTCGGTCGCGTCCTTGATCAGGTCGACGCCGACGAACACGGTCAGCGTGCCGAGGACCAGGATCACGAGCTCCACCCAGCGTCGGGTGACCCCCAGCCAGACGGCCGCCGCCAGCGCCAGCGGAAGGACGACGAAGCCCGAGCCGAAGACAGTGACGACCTTCGCCACGTCGTCGAGCCAGCCCGTCCGGATGTCGTTGGCGAAGCGTAGCGCCGCCTCGTCCCCGGCGGTCGGTGCCGGGTCGTCGGCGACGATCGACCAGTAGGCGATGAGCACGAACAGGCCGACCGAGGCGATCGCCATCAGGGTCGTCAGCTCGAGGCCGAGGCCGCCCGGGGTCAGCCGCTGATAGAGGAAGACCGCCTGCGGACGCAGCCTGCGCGCCGCGGCCAGCACGGGGCGCAGCAGCCGCCGCTTCTCCATCTCGGCGACGACGTGATCGCGGTTTGACTCCTCGCGCAGGTAGCGGACGGCGACCACGATCGCTACGACGAACCCGACGAAGAAGCCGAACCAGATCAGCCCCGTCCCGACGATGCTCGGCGACCTTGTCGAGGCTCTGCGAGGCGAAGTAGCCGATCAGGATGAAGGTGGTGGCCCAGAGCCCGGTCCCGATGATGCTGTACGGCGCGAAGTTGCTGTAGGGCATCTTGCTGGTGCCGGCGATGAACGGCGCCAGCGCGCGCACCAGGCCGATGAAGCGGCCGATGATGATCGTCTTGCCGCCGTGCTTGGCGAAGTAGTCCTCGACCTGCTTCAGGCGCTCGCGGGTGATCCGCACCCGCTCCCCGTGCTTGATCAGGAAGTCGCGCCCGAGCCGGGCGCCGAGCAGGAAGCTGACCGTGTCGCCGAGGAAGGCCGACAGCCAGGTGATCGCGAGGATCAGCGGCAGCGAGATGTCGCCCTGGCCGGCGACGGCGCCGCCGAGCAGCACAGTGAACTCGCCCGGCGCGACGAGCCCGACGAACGCGCCCGTCTCGAGGAAGGCGAGGATCGCCACCAGCCCATAGGTCCAGGCACCGAGCCCCTCGGAGAGGTCCTCGATGATCTTCTCGATGTTGAAGCTCGGCAGCTCGTCGCGGAAGACGAAGAACCCGATCAACAGCGCCGCGCCGATGAGCAGCTTGAGCGTGCGCCCGCTGATCGGAAGCCCGCTCACCTCTCCTCCACCGGGCCCACTTCGGCGTCCGCGGGCAGGGGGCCGGTCGCGACCGCCGTCGGGAAGCGCTCGGTCAGCCCCGCGGCGGCGCGCTCGGCGGCGGCTCGGTCGTCGAACAGCCCGAAGGCGGTCGGCCCCGAGCCGGTGACCATCGCGTGCGCGGCGCCGGCCTCGCGCAGCGCCGCGAGCGGGTCGGAGATCTCTGGCCGCAGCGAGATCGCAGCGGGCTCCAGGTCGTTGACGAGAAGCTCGGGATAGGTGAGCGGCGAGGCGCCATCGGCGACGGCATCGCGAAGCTTTCGCCGAAGCACCTCGAGCTCGGCCTCCACCCGGTTGGCGCCGAGACGGTCGGCCTCGGCGTATACCTCGGGCGTGGTCAGGCCAGCCGTCTGGGGGATCAGCACGACGCCGTGATCGCCGGGCGGCTCGATCGGCTCGACGACCTCGCCCGCGCCCGAGACGAGGCAAGGTCGAGGCTGGATCTGGGAGGGCACGTCGGCGCCGACCGAGGCGGCGAGGGCGCGAATCCCGTCCAACTCGCCCCGGGCCAGGCGCAGCACCGCCGCGGCGTCGGCGCTGCCGCCGCCGAGCCCGGCCGCGATCGGCACCCGCTTGTCGATCTCGACGCGAAGCGGCGGCGACTCCCACCCCTGCTCGCGCAGGAAGGCGAGCGCCTTCTCGACCAGGTTCGGCCCGGGGATGTCGGGGCAGACCACCTCGTCGCCCGGCCCCTCCCACTCGCTGACCCGCAGCTCGTCGGCGAGCTCGAGCGGCTCGAAGATCGAGCCGATCTCGTGCAGGCCGTCCTCGCGCGTCGGCCCCACGAACAGCGAGAGGTTCAGCTTCGCCGGGGCGCGAAGGGTGACCACGGGTCTCATCGGAGCTCGGCTCCGAGCCGCTCGAACTGCGAGGGCGAGAGCGCCTCGGCGCGTGCGTTCGCGGGCAGCCCGATGCGCTCGAGCGCGGCACGAACCTGCTCGATCCTTCCGGGCTCGGCGAGCTCGAGCGAGCGGGCGAGCGACTTGCGCCGGTGCGCGAAGGCGGCGCGCACAAGCGCCTCGAGCGCCGGCGGCGCGGCGGGTCCGCGGCGAAGCATCTCCAGCAGCGCCGACTCGACTCTCGGCCGTGGCGTGAACACCGCCGGGTCGACGGTGCGTACCAGGCGGACCTCGCACGCGATCTGGGCGACGACGCTCGGCGACCCGTACTCGCGCGTGCCCGGCTCGGCGCGCAGGCGCTCGGCGATCTCACGCTGCACCATCACGAACCAGGAGCGAAGCGATGGCAGCTCCGCGATCGTCCTCAGCAGCAGCGGCGTCGCGATCGAGTACGGCAGGTTCGCGACGAGGCGGTCCGGCGGCGGGTCGAGCGCGGCGAGATTCACCTTCATCGCGTCGCCCCAGTGCAGCTGCACGTTGCCGGCCTCGGCGGCGAGCGGCTCGAGCACGTCGCGCAGGCGCTCGTCGTACTCGACCACGTGCACCCGGGCGGCGTTCGGCACGAGGCGCTCGGTCAGCGCTCCGCCGCCGCCGCCCACCTCGAGCACCACGTCGGATGCCTCGACGCCGGCATCGCGAACGATCGAGTCCAGGAGGTTGGTGTCGGCGAGGAAGTTCTGGCCCAGGCGCCGCTGCCTGGCGCTCGCTCGCGGCTTGCCCTTGACCACGAGGCGCAGTGTACGGAGGGCCTGCTTCGACCGGCGCGGTCTACCAGCCGAACACGCGCGCGGCGTTCGCCTCGACGGTTCGCTCGAGCTCCGCGTAGGACACCCCGCGCACCTCCGCGATGCGCTCGGCGGTCGCGACCACGTTCGCCGGCTGGTTCGGCTTGCCGCGCACCGGCTGCGGCGCCAGGAACGGAGAGTCCGTCTCGACGAGCAAGCGGTCCTCGCTGACGAGCGAGGCGGCCTCGCGCAGCGCCTCGGCCTTCGGGTAGGTCGAGTTGCCCGCGAACGAGCAGTACCAGCGGTTCGCGGCGGCGCGCTCGGCCCACTTCGGGTCGGCCGAGAAGCAGTGCAGGATCACGTCTGAGCCGGCGGCCTTCTCGAGGGTGTCGAAGATCTCGGTCACCGCGTCCTCCGAGCCCTCGGCGTCGCGCATGTGGATCACGACCGGCTTGCAGACGATCGAAGCGATCTCGACCTGGGCGCCGAACGCCCGGCGCTGGTCGGCCGGACGCGAGCGGTCGCGGTAGAAGTCGAGCCCGGTCTCGCCCACCGCCACGACCTCGTCGCGGCGCGCGAGCTCGCTGACACGGCCGGCGGCCTCGTCGTCGAAGCCGTCGGCGTCGTTCGGATGGCGCCCGACGCAGGCGAAGACCGCCTCGTGCGCCGCGGCCAGCTCGATCACGCCGGGATTGGAGTCTTCCCCGAGCCCGACGCTGAGAATGCGGTTCACCCCGGCGGCCTCGGCGGCGGCGATGATCTCCGCGTCGGGCGGCTCACAGAGTGCGATGTGCGCGTGGGAGTCGACCACGCGGCGAGTCTAGGCGGCTGCAGGCCGGGCGCCGGGTGCTACTTGAAGCGGTAGGTGCGCCGGTCGGTGTCCGTCTCGCCCGTGGTCGGGTCCGTGGCGTCGACGGTGACCTTCAGCTTGAACTTCCCGGTGTCGGCCTTCAGGTCCTTGAGCAGCGGGCCGTTCGGCTTCAGGATGACGCCGGCCGGCACGCCCGCCGCGAGGCTGCCGCTGAGGCTGCCCCTGAGCTTGCCGCCGGGCCCCTCGAGCAGGTCAGAGACGACGACGTCGCAGTTCACGGAGCAGGCGAAGGAATAGGTCATCCGCTTGCCGACCTTGAGCTTCTTCGGGCCGACGAAGTTGACGAGCGTTTCGGCGGAGGCGGATGCGGGCGGCGCCGCCGCGCTCAGCGCCGACGGAGCCGCAAGGGCGATCACCGCGGTGGCGGTTGCGAGTCCCGAGAGTGCCCTGCGCTTCACCGGCCGCACGTTACTCCTTTACTGCAGCTTCGGAAAGAGCGGGGAGAGCTCCCCGAGCGCCTGGCCGCCGCCTCGAGACCCGAACTCCTCGAGCCCGCGCCCTGGCTCGGCCAGGGCATCGAGCAGACGCGCGGTCGCGTCGGGCATGTACGCGTGGAGCAGCAGGGTCACGACCCGCAGCCCCTCGGCGAGGCCGTAGAGGACGGAGTCCAGGCGGCCGGCCTCGGCCTCGTCCTTGGCGAGCTTCCAGGGGGCGGTCTCCTCGACGTACTGGTTGAGCCGGCGCACCAGCTTCCAGACCTCCTCCAGCGCCTGGGTCAGCTCGGCCTCGTCGAGCAGCTCCCGGATGCGGTCCGGCGCGCCGTCGAACGCGGCGGCCAGCCCGGCCTCGGCGTCGGCCTCGGGCACGACGCCGTCGCGGTAGCGGCCGATCATCGACAGCGTGCGGTTGGCGAGGTTGCCGTACTCGTTGGCGAGCTCGCTCTCGTAGCGGGCCTCGAAGCCCGCGGTCGAGATCTGGCCGTCCTGGCCGAAGGAGACCTCGCGGAAGCAGTAGTAGCGCAGGGCGTCGGCGCCGAACATCTCGATCACCTCGTCGGGGTCGAGCACGTTGCCGAGGCTCTTCGACATCTTCTCGCCCTCCATCAGCAGGTAGCCGTGGATGAACATCCGCTTCGGCACCTCGATCCCCGCGGCCATCAGGAAGGCCGGCCAGTAGATGGCGTGGAACTTGAGGATGTCCTTGGCGAGGATGTGGGTCGCGGGCCAGAACTCGCCCGTCAGGTCCTCGTCGTCGCGCGCGTAGCTGAGGGCGGTGTAGTAGTTGAGGAGCGCGTCGAACCAGACGTAGATCACCTGATCGGGGTCCCACGGCACCGGCACCCCCCACTTCAGGGTCGGGCGCGAGAGCGAGACGTCGTGCAGGCCCTGGCGGATGAAGGCGAGGGCCTCGTTGCGGCGGAAGTCCGGCTGGACGAACTCGGGGCGCTCGGCGTAGAGCTTCTCGAGGGGCTCCTGGAATGCCGACAGCCGGAAGAACCAGTTGTCCTGCTTCTCGCGGGTCAGCTCGATCTTGTGGATCGGGCAGCGGTTCCCATCCTCGATCTCGGACTCGGTCTTGAAGTCGGCGCAACGCGGGCAGTACCAGCCCTCGTAGGTGCCCTCGTAGACGTGCCCGTTGTCGTGGACCCGCTGGACGACCTCCTGGACCCGCTTCTGGTGCCCCTCGTCGGTCGTCCTGATGAAGAAGTCGTTCGACGCGTTGACCTTCGCGGCCATCTCCTTGAAGCGCGGGGCGAGCCGGTCCCCGAGCTCGCGCGGCGTAACGCCCTCGCGCTCGGCCTGCTGCGCGACGGGCTCGCCGAACTCGTCGGTGCCGGTGAGAAAGAACACGTCCTCGCCTCGCTGGCGGTGGTGCCGAGCGAGGATGTCGGCGGCGATCGTCGAGTAGGCGTGGCCCAGGTGGGGCTCGCCGTTGACGTAGTAGATCGGCGTGGTGACGTAGAAGCTCACCAGGCGAATCTAGCTACAGAAGTTTTTCTTGGCCCTTCGCGGCCCGGCGCTTTCGGGGGATGCCGGCGGCGTCCGTCAGCGCCTCCTCGATCTCGCGAAGGATCGCGCGCTCGGAGCGCGAGGCCACGATCGGCTCGTCCATGCCCTCGACGTGGACGAAGGTGCGGCGGCCGTCGCCACGGTCCTTCGGGTCGAGCGGGACGAGGGCGTAGATGCGGTCGGCCCGGGCGAACTTGCCGTAGCCGAGGGAAACCATCCTTGGCTCGCGCTTGGTGGCCATGCTCAGCCCAAAGTACCGGACGACCAGTGCACTTCAGCGTCTCGGGTCGCGGCCGGTGATGCCGCGATAGAGCTCGTTCGCCGGCACCCCGGTCAGTGCCGAGACGATGCTCGCCGCGGCGCGAGGGCGGGCGCCGGCGCGGACCAGGCCGCGCAGGGCGTCGATCGCGAAGCCGATGTCCTGGCTCGCGGTCTCGCGCGCGGGGCCGATCACGACGACTATCTCGCCGCGGGAGTCGTCGCGGAAGCGGCGCATCAGCTCGCCGAGGGTGCCGCGCGCGACCTCCTCGTGCAGCTTGGTGAGCTCGCGGCAGACGGCCGCCGGGCGGTCGGGCGCGAGCGTCGCGAGCGCGGCCAGCGACTCGGGGAGCCGGCGCGGCGACTCGAAGGCGATCACGGTCTCGGGCGACTGCAGCACGCGCTCGAGCTCGCCGGTGCGCCGCGGCAGAAACCCGACGAAGCGCCAGCGATGCGAGGGAAGGCCCGACGCGACCAGCGCGGTGGTCACCGCGGAGGCGCCGGGCAGCACCTCGAGCTCGAGGTCGCGGTCGATGCAGGCCCGGATCAGGCGGTAGCCGGGGTCCGAGATTCCCGGCATGCCCGCGTCGGAGATCAGCGTCACCGTCTCGCCGCGCTCGATCAGCTGCGCGAGCTCGCGGGCGCGGTCGGCCTCGTTCTGCTCGTGGTAGGAGACCAGGCGCGGCGAGGGGATCTCGAGCAGCTCGAACAGGCGGCCCGCGCGGCGCGTGTCCTCGCAGGCGACGATGTCGGCGTCGGCCAGCGCGGCCCGGGCGCGGGCCGTGATGTCGCCGAGGTTGCCGATCGGCGTCGGGCAGACGGTGAGCTTTCCGGGCATCGCACCGAGCCTAGATCAGTCCCCCGGACAGGCGCGGATGCCGGGTACCATCCGGCTCCAGGATCAGCGCGAGACCGAGCCCGATTCCTCGAGCGCCATCTCGGCGGCGCCGATCATCCCCGCGTCGCTGCCCAGCACGGCCTCGCGCACCGGGGTCTCGTTCATCGGCGGCAGCGCGCGCTTGCGGAGCTCCTCCCGGGCGGGCCGGAGCAGCAGGTCGCCCGCCGCGATCACGCCGCCGCCGATGACGAGCACGTCCGGGTTGAAGATGTTGGCGAGGCTCGATAGCCCGACCCCGAGTCGCATCCCGACCAGCGTCATCACCTCGACGGCCGTCTCGTCGCCGGCGATCGCGGCTTCGGTGACCGTCTTGCCGGTGACGGCGCCCTCGCGCGCCAGCGCGAGCCCGAGCGCCGACTCGGGATGGGATCCAGCCGCGGCGGTCCCCTCGCGCGCCAGCGCTGTGCCCGAGGCCAACGCCTCGATGCAGCCGTGGTTCGGGCAGGTTCCCTGGCACGGCGGGCCGTTCAGGTCGATGACCATGTGGCCGGGTTCCGAGGCGGCGCCGATCGACCCGCGGTAGAGCTCGCCGTCGATGATCACGCCACCGCCGATCCCGGTGCCGATCGTGAGCATGACGGCGTTCCGCGTCCCCGTGGCGGCGCCGAAGCGGTGCTCGGCGAGGGCGGCGACGTTCGCGTCGTTGTCGACGAAGACCGGCAGGCCGACGCGCTCGGCGATGAGGTCGCGGATCGGGACGTCGGTGATCTCGAGGTTGACCGCGTTGATCGCGACGCCGCGCTCGCGGTCGATCGTGCAGGGGATCCCGAGGCCGACGGCGACGACGTCGGGGCGCGCCTCTCGCGCCTCGTTGATCTCGTGCTCGATCGCCGTCAAGAACCTCGTCCTCGCTCGCCCCCGTCGAGGACCTCGCGGCTCTCGTGATGGACGTTCTGGTCGACGTCGACGACGCCGGTGAGCAGCTTCGTGCCGCCGAGATCGACTCCGATCGCCTCGGGCTTGCTCAAGTCGTGGACCGGTCGTACGACGGCTGCATTGGTAAGTATTGATATCCGATGCACCCCGAGGGAGATGACCGGCCGCCCGATCGGCCCGCGGAGGACGACGGCCCGGACGACGCCGGCGCCCCCGAGTACACCGTCTACGGCACGGACGGCGAGAAGAAGGGGAGCCAGAAGCCGGCGTCCGAGGAGCCGCCGAGCGCACCTCGCCCGCCCGGAGACAAGCCCGACTACAAGGTCTACAAGTCGCGCCCCGGGCTGCGCGACCGCTTCGGCGGCAAGCCCGACATGGAGAAGCTCAGGGCCGAGCGCCGTGGGCCCGGTGGCGGCGGTGGCTGGCGCGACCGCCTGCGCGGCGGCTCCGGCGGCGGCCGGCGCTGGCTCCGCTGGGTCCTGATCGCGATCGTCGCCTGGATCGCGATCAGCTTCCTCGCCTTCGCGATCTCCGCCCAGATCCAGAAGGGCAAGCTCGACGACAGCGCAAAGGACGCCCTCGAGGGCGGGCCCGACGTGCTCGCCGGCCAGAACATCCTCATCCTCGGAGGCGACCGCCGCGGCGACAGGCAGGGCAATGCGAGCGGCACCGAGGGCCAGGGCCCGCCGCGCGCGGACACGATCATGGTGCTGCACGCGTCGCTGACCTCGTTTCGCAAGCTCTCGATCCCGCGCGACACCTACGCCGCGATCCCCGACTGCGGATCGCAGAAGATCAACGCCTCGCTCGCCTGCAACACCAACAGTCCCGACGGCAACCCCGCTTCGACGATCCGCACGGTCTCGGACTTCCTCGGGATCCCGATCCACCACATCGTGATCATCGACTTCGACGGCTTCGCCGACTTCATCAACACGCTCGGCGGCATCACCGTCGACATCAAGAGCAAGGTCTGCGGCGACGTCGACGGCGGCAAGCAGCAGGGCGGGGTCTCGATCGAGCTGCCGCCGGGCGAGCACACGCTCGAGGGCGACAAGGCCCTTGCGCTGGCGCGGATTCGAAAGAACGACTGCGACCCCTCCGAGGACGACACCGACCGCGCCGCGCGCCAGCAGGTGATCCTGAACGGGATCAAGGGCCGGCTCACCGACCCCCTCCGCGTCCCCTACAACTTCGTCAAGGGCCCGTGGATCGGCTGGAACGCCCCCAAGGCGTTCATCAGCGACATGGGCGGCTTCACCCTCCCCCAGCTCGCGCTCGCGGCCGTGTTCGGCGGCAGCGGCGAGACCAACGTCCTGAAGCCCTCGGGCCTCGGCCCCGGGCGGCAGCCTCTTCGTCTCGCAGGGCGAGTGCAGGCGGGCGGTCGAGAAGCTGATCGGCGGCGCGCCCGACGAAGAGCCGGAGTGCTCGCCCTAGGCAACTAGTCCGAGGAGGACTTCGCCTTGGGCTTGGAGTCCGACTTCGAGCCCGAGTCGCTGTTCGAGCCGGAACTCGAGCCCGAGTCGCTCTTCGAGTCCGACTTCGACTCGGACTTGGTCTCGGGCTTCGACTCCTTCGAGTCCTTGCCCGTCTTCGACTTGTTCTTGTAGTCGGTGTTGTAGAAGCCCGACCCCTTGAAGTGGACCGCGATCGGGTGAAACACGCGCTCGACCGGCGCCCCGCACTCCTCGCAGGCGGTCACGGGGTCCTCGGACATGCTCTGGATCACCTCGAACTGGTGCCCGTTCTCGCAGCGGTATTCGTAGATCGGCATCGCTTCCAGTATCCCAACAACTCAGCCGACCTCGGGCCCGAAGGGGGCGAACCGGCCGTCGTCGACGAGGATCAGGCCGCCGCGGCGCCCGGGCCTCACCTCGCCCGCGGCCTCGGCCGCGCCCTCCTCGACGCCGGGCCAAAGGCGCGCCTCGATCGCCTCGCGAAGGGCGCCGGCGGGCCGCTGCAGCGACCCGCCCGCGGCGCTCATCGCGGCGGATGCCTCCTCGGCGCCCGCCTGCGAGAAGGCGACCGCCACCAGCACGAAACCCCCCTCGGGACGGGCGCCGGGCGCGGTGCGCTCGCGCAGCCGCCAGACGAAGCCGAGGCTGCCCATGGCCTCGGCGGCGCGCTGAGAGGCCGCCTCGGCTCGCTGCTCGTGCTCGAAGCGGTGCACCGCCACGGCCAACTCCAGCGTGCCTCCCACCGATTCTCCGACAGCGCCGAGGAAGGCGGGGTCGAGGTCGAGCATCAGCGGCAGCAGCAGCTCGAGCTCCTCGCCCGCCGGCGGCGGGAGGCGCTCGGGGTCCGCGAAGGAGAAGAGCTGGCCGCTGGCGATCGGCACGAGCGCGTCGAGCGTCCAGGCTGCTTCGGGGTCGAAGCGAACGGCGAGCGACCAGCGACGGCCCTCGTGGCCGAACTCGATCGACAGGGTCGCCTCGGTAAGCCCCGAGCCGTCCGCGCCCGCCGACCACTCCCAGCGCCGCCTGAACCCGAGGTCATCCGATCCGAACGCCTCGGTGAGCTCGGCGATCCCCTCGACGCCGGCGAGCCCCTCGACGAGGACGATGGGAGAACCCGCGAGCTCGAGGGCCCCCACGGCATCGAGGGGCCCTGGACCGGCGCTCAGCGGTTCTTCCTCTTCTTCTTCACCACCTTGAACCCTTGCGCTGCGGGGGTCTCGTCCGGGTTGCCGGCCGAGTCGGTCGCCCGAACTGCGAACGAATGTGGCCCGCGCTTCAGGCCCTTCAAGCTGAGGGGCGACGTGCACGACGCGAACGCCGCTCCGTCGAGGCTGCAGGCGAAGCCGTAGACGGGCTCGCCCGCGACGAAGCTGAAGGTGACCGCCGCTCCCTTCGGTCGCTCGACTCGACCCGTTCGCCTGATCGTCGGCATCTTCACCCTCGCGGCGGGGCCGCCGACGATCACGGTTTCGGGCCCGGTCGAGTCCTCGCGATAGGAGAACGGGTCCGAGCACGCCGAGGCGTTGACGTTGTCGACGGCGATCACCGTGAAGTCGGTGGTGGAGTCATCCGGCACGGACGCGGTAAGCCCCGAGCCGGCGAACTCCGCGGCCGATCCTTCGTCGGCGATCGGCCCCGAGCAGTCGTCGGACTCATACAGCTGGACGGTCGAATCGGGCCCCGTGGTGCCCCTGACCGCGGGATTGTTCGAGTTGGCGGGGGAATCGGGGTCGGTGTCGGTGATCTCGGGCGCATCTGGAGCCGTCGAGTCCTCGACGTATTCGAAGGGCGCGGAGCACCCTGACTCGTTGCCTGCGGCGTCCGCGGTCCTCGCGGCGAGCTGGGTCGTCGCGTCCGCCGGCACCGTGACGCGTGATCCCGGCGCCGGCGAACTGTGCCGGCGTGCCGGTCGCCGCGGGCGGGCTCGAGCAGTCGATGCGTCCGTGTAGAGCTTGACCGCGGTCGGCGAGCCCGCGCCGGTGGTCCCGAAGACCTCGGGCTGGTTGTCGTTCGCTGGCGAGTTCGGGTCGGTGTCGGTGATCGTTGGGGCGGCCGGGGGCGTCGCGTCGTTGTACGTCGCCACCAGCGTCGTGTCCTGCATCGACGGTGACGTTGTGGGCCGCGCCGCCGCCGTCTGACCACGACCCGAAGGCGTAGCTCTCGCCGCCGAGGGTCTGCGGGGAGTCCGCGATCACGGTGTTCTGCGAGCCCTCGATCACCGTCCGGGTGAAGGGCGCCGTCGCGGGCGGCGCCGAGTTGAGCCCGAGCTGCGAGCCCGTCCGGGTTCGAGTCGAGCGTGAGGCTGACGGTGCGCGGGTCGATCGTCACCGACTCGGTGTCGGTGAGCCCGCCGGAGTCGGTCACGGTCAGCCCACCGTCAGCGTCGAGGGGTACTCGTGGTCGGGGGCGAAGAAGGAGCCGGCGGTGCGGTCTGGGAACGTCTCCTCGGTGTGGGTGTGGCAGTTGCTCGGGCAGTGGTTGATGACGAGCTCCCAGTCGAAGGCCGAGGCGGGCAGGGTCTGCTCGGCGTCGGTGGCGGCGCCCGAGAAGGAGACCTGCTCGTCGACCGCCCAGCTGGTGGCGGCGCTCGGGGAGTTGATCTGGGCGACCGGCGGCGGTGTTGTCGGTCTGGATCGTGACCGAGTCGGTGTCAGAGCCGCCGCCGGGGTCGGTGACCCTGACCGTCGCGACGTGGGTGCCCGCCGGGTAGGTGCGGGTCAGGGTGAGCCGAGTTGCCGTCGTCGAACTGGCCGTCGCCGTCGGCGTCCCAGGCGAAGGCGAGGGTGTGCGAAGGCGTCGTCGGGGTCGCTCGAGCCCGCCGCGCTCAGCTGCACGGTCGAGCGGGGCCGGGCCGTTGGAGGGGGTCGCGGTCGCGACCGCGGTCGGGGACTGGTTGCCGGCCGCGTGGCGACCCGCTGGATCGTGCCGCCGTCGAAGTTCGCGTAGAAGAGCTCGCCCTGGTGGACCGCGAGCGTCGACCGGGCTCGCGGCGCCCGCGTCGAAGGTCTGGATCGTCGACGGGTTCGGGAGGCCGTTCGCGCCCGGCAGCATCGCCCAGATGCAGTCGCGGGAGTAGTCGGCGAAGAAGAGGGCGCCGTCGTAGGAGTTCGGGAAGGCGCCGCCGTCGTAGAAGGCGAGGCCCGCGATCGAGGAGCTCCCGGTCGGGCAGCTCTCGCCGGCGACGACCTTGGCGCTGAGTGGTCGTAGGCGAAGTAGGGCGCGACGACGTCGCGGCGTCGCCCGGCGCGTAGAGGCGTCTCGCAGAGGTCGAGGTTGGCGCCGTCATAGCCGCTCTCGCCCGGCGCCCTCGTAGCAGGGCCAGCCGAGGTTGTCGGCTCCGCGAGTCGCTCGGGTCGAGCGACGCGGTTGATCTCCTCCCAGCCGCCCCAGCCGACGTCGCCGATCCAGACCTCGTCGGTGCCCGGGGCGGACGGTGAAGCGGAACGGGTTGCGGAAGCCCGAAGGCGACGATCCGGCGCTGGTTGGCGTCGGCGGAGCGCCGGCGAAGCGGGTTGCCGGGCAGGCCGGCGCCGGTGTCGGGGTCGACTCGCAGCAGCGCGCCGTCGAGACCGGTCGGGTCCGAGGTCGTGCGCGCGTCCTGGCTTCGGAGCGCGCCGCCCTCGGCGGTCGGCGGCGTCATCGCGCCGCCGACGCCGCCAGGCGGATCGCCGCAGGGGTTGAGCGGGCTGTCCGTCCTGGCCCCAGTCGGCGAAGTTGAAGCTCGCGCCGTCGCCGCCGCTCACGTAGAGGGCGCCGTCGGGGCCGAAGCCGAGGTCGCCGATCGAATGGCTCGGGTACTGCTGGCACCAGTCGGTCAGCAGGTTCGTCTTCGCCGACATCGTCTCGCCGCTGATCGTCAGTCGCGCGAGCCGGCCGGTGACCACGCAGCCGTCGCCGGTCGGCCCCGGCGGGCGTCGGGCAGGGGTCGCGCTCACGCCCGCGGTGCCCCAGCGGGGGACCGAGCCGCCGGGCTCGGCGTCGAGCGCGTAGAGCGCGTAGAGGTAGGGGCGGGTCGGGAACTGCGGGTCGATCGCGAGCCCGAGCAGGCCGCGGTCCCAGAAGTTGTAGGTCTCGGTGCGGAGGTCGGCGACGCTCGGTCGGCGTCGAGTCGCCGAGGCCGTCGAAGGACCTTGATCAGGCCGCTCTTCTCGGCGACGAAGACGCGGCCGTCGGGGGCGAAGGTGAGCGCGGTCGGGTTCGTCGAGGCCGCTGAAGGCGGTCGACTCCTGGAAGCCGGCGGGGAGGGTTCCGGCCTGGGCCGGGGCAGGCCACAGCAGGCCCCCGGTCAAAGCGAGAAGCAGCGCCACCCCGTGCCCCCGCACGATGTTCGTCAACGAACGCAAGAGGCGACCTTAGTCCCTGTGCGCTCGCAGCGCGCTAGTACTAATGTCCATTCTCGCGGGTTCTGCTCAAGGCGCAGTCCCTGCCCGAGGCCGCATCGGCAGCCTGCCAGCGTCGCGCGGATGACTAGGCTGGCGCGATGCCGGAGGCAGTCACACTCGACAAGATCGTCGCGCTCTGCAAGCGGCGCGGCTTCATCTTCCAGTCGTCGGAGATCTACGGCGGGCTCGCCTCGACCTACGACTACGGCCACTACGGCGTGCTGCTCAAGAACAACGTCAAGGCGGAGTGGTGGCGGTCGGTCGTGCAGGAGCGCGACGACATGGTCGCCCTCGACGCGGCGATCCTGATGCACCCGCGCACCTGGGAGGCCTCGGGCCACCTCGAGGGCTTCACCGACCCGCTCGTGCAGTGCCTCGGCGAGTGCAAGAAGCGCTGGCGCGAGGACCACCTGCGCGAGGAGCAGCTCGGCGCCGAGGACGCCGAGGGCGAGATCCGCTGCCCGGAGTGCGGCGGCGAGCTGTCCGACGCCGATGAACTTCAACCTGATGTTCGAGACCCACATGGGCCCGGTCGCCGAGTCCGGCTCCGAGGTCTTCCTGCGCCCCGAGACCGCGCAGGGGATCTTCGTCAACTTCAAGAACGTCCTGCAGTTCGCGCGCAAGAAGCCGCCGTTCGGGATCGCCCAGGTGGGCAAGTCCTTCCGCAACGAGATCACGCCCGGCAACTTCATCTTCCGCACCCGCGAGTTCGAGCAGATGGAGATCGAGTTCTTCGTCCCGCCCGACGAGGCGCGAGAAGTGGCACGAGCACTGGATGGACGAGCGGATGAGCTGGTACACCGACCTCGGGATCCGCGCCGACCACCTGCAGCTGCGCGAGCACGGCGCCGACGAGCTCTCGCACTACTCGAGCGCGACCTCCGACATCGAGTACGAGTTCCCGATGGGCTTCTCGGAGCTCGAGGGGATCGCCAACCGCGGCGACTTCGACCTGCACCCAGCACCAGGAGTTCTCGGGCGAGAAGATGGACTACGTCGATCCCGGCACCGGCGACCGCTACATCCCCCACGTGATCGAGCCCTCGGCCGGCGCCGACCGCGCCACCCTCGCCTTCATGGTCGACGCCTACGACGAGGAGGAGGTCGAGGGCCGCGAGCGCGTGCTGCTGCGCCTCCACCCGCGGCTCGCCCCGGTCAAGGTCGCGGTGCTGCCGCTGGTCAACAAGGACGGCCAGCCCGAGAAGGCGCGCGAGATCTACGAGGAGCTGCGCGTGCTGATGTCGGCCGAGTTCGACACCGGCGGCTCGATCGGCAAGCGCTACCGCCGCCAGGACGAGATCGGCACGCCGTGGGGCGTCACCGTCGACCACCAGACGATGGAGGACGGCACGGTCACCCTGCGCGACCGCGACTCGCTCGATCAGTCGCGCATCCCCGCCGGCGAGCTCGCGGCTGAGCTGACGCGCCGGCTCGCCGAGCCGTGGCGCTCACCGAAGCTTTCCGCCCAGCCCTAGCGCAGAATGCGCCTGTGAGCGCGCGAAACCGCCTCTGCGTCTTCCTGCTCGGGGCCTGCGCGACCTGGAATGCCGGGAACATCGGCCCGATCACCGGTTCGCTTGTGGCCGACTTCGACGTGTCCCTGACGACGATCGGCCTGATCTCGGGGACCTTCTTCTTCGCCGGGGTCGCGGCCGCCGGGCTGGCCGGCGCCGAGATCGCGCGCCGGATCCCCCTAGCCGTCGGGTTGCGCGCGTCGTGCGCACTCATCGCCGCGGGCAACGTGATCGCCGCCGCCAGCCCGATCCTCGTTGGCGTAGTCGGAGGGCGAATCGTGGTGGGCGTCGGCGTCGGGCTCACGTTCCTGTTCGGGGGCGCGTTCGCGCGGGCCGAGGGCGGGCTGCGCGCGCTCGGCATATACGGGGCCGGCATCACGCTCGGGGTCGCCCTGGCGCTCGGCATCGGCGGCCTGCTCGAGGAGGTCGGGCTCGATTGGCGCCTGAGCCTGCTGCTCGCGGCCCTGATCGGCCTGATCCCGCTGCCCTTCATTCCTCGCGAAGCGCCCACGGTCGCACCGCGGACCGAGCCGACTGAGGGCGTGTTCGCCGAGGCGGCCAAGCTCATTCCCTTCTGGCGCCTGCAGCTGCTCGGAATCTCGACGCTCGGCGTCCCGCTGGTGATCGGCGTGTGGCTGATCGCCTACCTCGGCATCGAGGAGGGCCTCGGCGTCGGCGAGGCCGGAGCGATCTCGTTCGCCCTCTTCGGCCTCTCGGCCGCGTCGCGCTACCTGGGCGGGGTCGCATCGGCGCGGGGAGCACCGCCCGGCGCCGTCGCCCTCTTCGGATGCCTCGTCGGCGCGGCCGGGATCGCGGTGATCGGGGTCGGCGACGGGGTCGGCTGGGCGATCGTGGGCGTCGTCCTGCTCGGTGTGTCGATCTCGGTCCCCGCCTCGCTCGTCTACGACGAGGGCGAGAACGTCCTGCCCGGCCGCCCGCTCGGAGGCCTGGGCCTGATCGTGACGGGCGCCAACGCGGCCCCGATCGTGGCCATCCCGCTGGTGGGCGCTGCGATCGGTTCGGGTGATGGAGACCTGGCGTTCCTGGCGCTGGCTGCCTTCGTGGCGCTGTCGGGGCTGGCCAACGCCGTACCGGCTGCGCCCGACCCTGCTTGAAACTTGCGCGCGAGCACGGGCGGCTGTAGGTTCGCCGCTGGCACGAAGCCGAAGCGGTGCGGGAAGAAGAAGCGGAAGAAGTAGGCCGCTCAGCCGCGCCAGCGCTCGCCCTGACTGATCCGCTCGAGCCCGACCCAGGCCAGCTCCATCACGGCGGCGACGACCTGCTCCTTGGGGACGTCGCGGTGCTCGCCCCACCAGTCGGCGAGGGACTGGATCGCGCCGATCTGCTGCTGGGCGATCATCTCGATCTCGACCCGGAGTCTGCGGGCTCTCGCCTGATCTCTGCTCGGCCATCTCGGCTGTCATCAGCGTCGACGATCGCCGCGCCGACCTGGTCGCGCAGCCGCGCGAGCCACTCCGCGACGTCGGGGTCGCCGGTGTTGCGCAGCATGATCGCGGCGGCGCCGCGGCGCTCCTCGAGGAAGGTGAAGAAGGCCTCGGTGCCGGCCCGCATCCTGTCCTCGCCCGGCTCGGCGCTCGGCCAGGGCGACGTTCAGCCGCTCGACCAGCTCGGTCACGTGCTGCTCGAGCATCGCGGCGTGCAGCTCGCGCTTCGAGGCGAAGTGCTCGTAGATCAGGGCCTTCGAGACGCCGGCGCGCTCGGCGACGGTGTCGAGCGAGGTCTGGTGGTAGCCGCCGTCGGCGAACGCCTCGCGGGCGGCCTCGAGGATCACGACGCGGCGATCCGGAGGCGGACATCGCGCTTTCGCGGTTGTGTGATGGACGTCACAGGCTCTTCCTCGCTAACTGACCAGCCAGTCAGTTAGTGTACGGGGCCCGATCACCGGAACCGCGACGAGCAGAGGAGGCCCACGCAATGGCCACAGCGACGAACGGCACCGCCACCACGCGAGCCGCTCACCAAGGACGACATCTCGGCCCGCGCAGGCGAGCCAGATCTCCTACGAGGACCTCTACCGCCGCTGGGAGCAGGGCAACTGGCAGGCGTACGACATCGACTTCACCGAGGACCTCAAGGGCTGGACCGCGCTCTCGGAGATCCAGCGCGAGTCGGCCGCTGTGGATCTACTCGATGTTCTTCTACGGCGAGGACGCGGTCACCGACGGCCTCTCCCCCTACATCGACGCCGCGCCGAAGGAGGAGCAGAAGTACTTCCTCGCGACCCAGCAGGTCGACGAGGCGCGCCACTCCGTCTTCTTCCACCGCTTCTTCAAGGAGGTCATCGGCGCCGGCGACAGCCTCTCGGCCGGCCTCGCCTTCACCGAGCCCTACCTGAACTGGGGCTACAAGGGCGTCTTCGACCGCCTCGAGTCGATGGGCGACGAGCTGCGCCGCGACCGCTCGCTGCCCAAGTTCGCGCAGGCGATCACGCTCTACCACCTGATCATCGAGGCCTCGATGGCCCAGCCCGGGCCAGCACTACATCGAGGACTTCTTCACCAAGGCCGGGACGATGCCCGGCTTCTCCGAGGGCATGCACAACGTCGCGCGCGACGAGCAGCGCCACATCGGCTTCGGCGTGAAGGTCCTCTCCGAGCTGCTCGAGGAGTCCGACGAGTGCAAGGCGGCGGTCGAGGAGATCCTGAGCGAGATGCTCCCCTTCCTCGATCTCGGTCTTCGTCCCGCCGGACTGGGACGAGCGCTACACGACGGCCTACGGGTTCACGATGGAGGACATCTGCTCCTTCGGGATGCGCTCGGTCGAGGCGAAGTGGAAGGCGATCGGCTTCCCCCTCCAGCGAGATGGCGAACGGGAGCCTCTACCCGTTCGACCCCGACATGCCCCACGACGAGCGCGCCGACCGCCAGATCAAGCTGCTGCAGGCGGGCGTGCTCGGCGAGCCGGATGCCGGGATCGTCACGCGCCACTCCCGAGGTCCAGGAGATCTACTTCGACGTCGTCGCGCGCTCGGCCAGACACGACGGCGCTCGACGCCCCGATGACGGTCCAGTGGAAGTTCACGGACGCCGACCCGTGGCACGTGACGCTGAACAACGGCTCCACCGCCGCGGCCCCTGGCCTCGCCGATCGACGCCGACCTGACGCTCGAGACGACCTGGGGGCAGTGGATCGAGATCTCGATGCGCGGCGAGAGCCCGCCGAAGGCGCGTCGCTGCGGCGCAAGCTGCGCCCGAGCGGCGACCTGCGCAACCTCGCCCGCATGGGCAAGGTCTGGAAGCCGAGGCTCTAGGCGCCTAGCCCGAGGAGCTTCCGCTTCTGCGCCTCGAACTCGGCTTCGGTGATCTCGCCGGCGTCGCGCTTGTTCGCCAGGTGCTCGATCTGAGCGAGGGGATCCACCTGCGGCGGTGAGATCCCGCCCCCGAACCCCTCGGCGTTCGGGATCTTCAGCCCCGCCATGCCGAGAGCGCCCAGGATCGCCTGCTGCAGGCCGGGGACCGAGGTCGCGTCGACCTGCTGGCCGGGCTTGTCGGGGTCGATGCCGTGCTTTCGCAGGACCTCCTCGACGTTCTCGCGCGCGTCGGTGCCGCGCAGGTCGACGGTCTCCTTCGCCGGCATCTCCGTGACGTCGTCGGCGCTCGACCATCCGCCCTCGCCCATCTCGACGCTCTGGCCATCCGGCGATCGCCGACCCCGAAACGGCGGCCTCGAATTCGGGCGTCCCGGGCTGCGGGATCGCGTACTCGTCCTTGCGGCGTGAGGAAGTCGAACAGCCCCATGCGGGAAGACTAATCCTCCTCGCCGCCCACCCCCAATGAGTCGACGCCCGTCAGGTTGGCCGGCCTTCCCGGCAGGTACATCGTCGATCCAGTCGCCAGCGCGACCGGCTTGCCGTCGGCGTTGGTCAGCTCCGCTGCTGCGATCGCGATCGTCCGGCCCGCGTGCAGGACCCGAGCGCGTGCGGTCAGGTCGCGGTCGTCGGGGAAGACTGGGCGCAGGTAGTTGACCTTAAGGTCGAGGGTGGCCGTCGCGGTCCCGGCCGGGGCCGTGGAATAGACCGCGGCGGCCAGAGCCGCCTCCGCGAGCATGGCGGTGAACCCGCCTTGAACGGTCCTCGCCGAGGTCGAGAGCCATCGGCTGCACGGCAGGACCATCGCCGCCTCTCCCTCTCGTGCCTTGGTCAGGCGGAGCCCCGTCAGGTGGTGGATCGGCGGCCTCGGCAGCTCGCCGTCGATCAAGGCGGTCAGGACCTCGAGCCCGGCGCGGCGCTCGAAGACCTCAGGCGCCAGCACCTCGCCGCTGAGAGGCCTTCGCAGGGGGTCGTCGGGATCGTCACCCGGCAGGGGCTGGTCGAGGACCGGCGCGTCGGCGGGAGGCTCGGGCATCGGGTCGACGGGGCCGAGGACCGAGCAGCGCGAGGTCCCGTGGGCTATCAGGGCATCCCCCACGTCGAACAGAAAAGCCTCCGATAGTCCCTGCGAGCGGCCCCGGTGGATCAGCTGGCCTGAGCCGCTGATCTCGGAGTGGCCGTCGGCCAAAAGCGGACGCAGGAAGGTGAGCGACAGCTCCGCGGTCGTCATGAACTCGCCGGGCGGCAGGTCGCCGTGGACCACCGAGCCGAGGGCCGCGTCGCCGATCAGCGCTAGCGCCCCGCCCGAGATCAGGCCGGCGGAGTTCGCGAACCAGGGCGACGCCGGCATCGAGAAGCTGGAGTGCCCCCGCGAGGCCGCGGTCATCCGCAGCTCGGTCAGGTAGCTCATCGGCGAGAAGGGGATCCGCCCCTCGCGACCGAGCCGGTGGCGCTCCTGACCCGGGAGGGCGACCATCGAAGGGTCGGGGTATCCGCCCTTGGCCGGCTGCTGCCAGATCATCTCTCCCGTCGACACGGGCGCGAAGCTACTAGGTGTCTAACCGGCGCTGAGCAGCGAACGCGCCGCCACCGTTCCGGCTGCAACCACGTCGCTGTGGTCGCGCTCGGGGTCCGAGAGCATCTGCAGCGCGATCCCGTCCGCCAGCGCGAACAGGAAGCCGACGACAGCGTCGGCCTCGGCGGCGAGCTTGAGCACGCCCTCGCTCTCCTTGACGCGGAAGCTCTCGGCCAGGTGCTGCCTGGTGCGGTTGAAGAGCTCGCCGACCTCGCGCTGGATCTCGGGGTTGCGCCGGCCGGCGGTGAACAGCTCGAAGATCAGGACCCAGAACCCGGGCTCGTTCTGGATCGAATCCTCGAGATTGGAAACAAGGATGTGGAGGATCTCGTCGGCGCTCGCGGCCTTGCTGATGGGCTCTCCCAGGCGGGCGATGCGATGCTCGGCGTCGCGACGGACCACCTCGACCAGCAGTGCCTCCTTGGTGCCGAAGTAGTAGTGCAGCAGGCCGCGGCTGACGCCGGCCTCACGCGCGACGTGCTCGAAGGTGGACCCGGAGATCCCGCGCCGGGCGACGCTCGAGCGCATCGCCTCGACGATGCGGTTCGCCTTCTCTCCGCTCAGCTGGCGTTCTGCTCCTACGGCTTCCATATGCGGGCGAGGCTACCGGCTAGCCGGTTCGCGCCGCGGTCTTCGCTGCCGCCCGCTCCTCGAACTCCGCCTCGATCTCCTCGAGGTGCTTGCCCTTCGTCTCGGGCACGAGCCTCCAGCAGAACCACAACGTGAGCAGGCCGATCGCGGCGTAGAAGAAGAAGGTTCCCGCCTGCCCGAGCGCGTCGATCAGCACCAGGAACGTGAGCGAGACGATGAAGTTGAACGTCCAGTTCGCCATCGTGCCGACGGCTGCCGCCTTGCTGCGCACGCGGAGCGGGTAGATCGCTTCGCGGACTCGTCCGCCACCGGTTCTCCCCTCGAAGCCATCGGCGGCCCGGAACCTATATGAACGACCAGAGGGCGCCGAAGCGCCCTCTGGCAAGCCTGGTGTCCTGTGGCTCTAGCTCTTGCTGGCCGAGCTCGCGCTAGTCGCGTCGGCTGCGGTGTCCGTGGGAGTCGGGGTGGTGGTCGAGGTGTACTCGAACTCCTCCTCGGCGCCGAACAGCTTGTCGAGCACCGCCTTGCGCGCGTCCTCGGAGAGAATCAGCACCAGCGCTGCGCCGATGATGGCGACGAGCAGCACCTTGCCGAAGCCGAACCCGCCGCCACCGGTACGGCGGCCGCGAATCTGGTCAGCCGCTTCCTTGAACGACGCAGCGGCGTCGCTCAGGTCGCGGTGGACCTTCTTGTCGTCGAGCAGCGACTGCGCCGGGCCCTTGCCGTTGGACATGCGCCCGTAGGCGTTCTTCGCAGACTCGAAGGCGACGCGGATGTTGTCGCGAAGCTCTTCGTCCTCGATCAGCCGTCTCACGTACGGGTTCGAGGCGACCGACCTGGCGGTGTCACCGGCCCTCTCACTTCTGCTTTGACCCATTTGTGGTCTCCTCGTTTCCTTGACTTGCCTGAGTGCGTGCGGAGGATATACCCGCATCGACGGGCACTACTCAAAGCCTCGTCTCAGAGGCCCGAGCGAGATCGCCAGAGCGTCGCCGACGTAGTCGACGTAGTGGAACTTCAGATCGCCCAGCTCGTGCGTGGGGATCTCGGCGACGTCGCCCTCGTTGCGCGAGGGCAGGATGCACGTCCTTGATGCCGGCGCGCTGTGCGGCGAGCGTCTTCTCCTTGATCCCGCCGACGGGCAGCACCTGCCCGGTCAGGGTGATCTCGCCGGTCATCGCCAGGTCGTTGCGCACTGCCTTCTCGCAGACGAGGGAGGCGAGCGCCGTCGTCATCGCGACGCCGGCGGAGGGGCCGTCCTTCGGCACCGCGCCAGCCGGCACGTGTACGTGGATGTCGTTGTTCGCGAACCAGTCGTCGTCGAGCTCGGGGCGCAGCTCGGTGATGTGGCCGCGGACCCACGACAGGGCCGCTTGGGCGGA
The DNA here is from genome assembly GCA_963820665.1 of uncultured Solirubrobacterales bacterium. Taxonomy (GTDB): domain Bacteria; phylum Actinomycetota; class Thermoleophilia; order Solirubrobacterales; family 70-9; genus CAVUAT01. Next base: position 204,801 of record CAWGAL010000005.1, read on the forward strand.
CTCGCGCATGACGTCGCCGAGCTGGCCGGTGATGGTGAGCTTGCCCGAGCCCTTCATCGAGGTCGCCTCGATGAACAGGACCTCGCCGCCGACCGGGGTCCACGCGAGGCCCGTGGCGACGCCGGGGTCCTTGGTGCGGCGGCGCTGCTCTGAGAAGACGCGGCGCTTGCCGAGCAGCGCGCGAGCGCGCTTGCCCGAGACCTGGACCTTGCCCTTCGCCTTGCCCTCGGCTACGTCGCGAGCGATCTTTCGAAAGACGGTGCCGATCGCACGCTCGAGGTTGCGGACGCCGGCCTCGCGGGTGTACTCCTCGATGATCACGACCAGCGCGGTGTCGGTGAGCTCGACCTGCGAGCTCTTCAGTCCGTTGGCCTCGAGCTGGCGGGGGACCAGGTACCTCTTCGCGATGTGGAGCTTCTCGTCGACCGTGTAGCCGGCCAGCTGGATCACCTCCATGCGGTCCTGCAGCGGGCCCGGGACGGTCTCGAGCTGGTTCGCGGTGGCGATGAAGATCACGTCCGAGAGGTCGAACGGCAGGTCGAGGTAGTGGTCGCGGAAGCTCGAGTTCTGCGCGGGATCCAGGACCTCGAGCATGGCGCTGGCGGGGTCGCCGCGGAAGTCGGCGCCCATCTTGTCGATCTCGTCGATCATGAACAGCGGGTTGCGGGTGCCGGCGTCGCGCAGGGCGCGGATGATCGTCCCCGGCATCGCGCCGATGTAGGTCCGGCGGTGCCCGCGAATCTCGGCCTCGTCGCGAACCCCGCCGACCGAGATGCGCTCGAACTTGCGGCCCAACGCGCGGGCGATCGACTTGCCGAGGCTGGTCTTGCCGACGCCGGGAGGGCCGACGAAGCAGAGGATCGGCCCGGGCGACTCCGGATTCAGCTTTCGCACCGCGAGATACTCGAGGATCCTGTCCTTGACCTCCTCGAGGTCGTAGTGGTCGTCGTTGAGGATCTTCTTCGCGTGCTTGATGTCGAGGTCGTCGGTGGTCTCAACCGACCACGGGAGATCCACCAGCCACTCGAGGTAGCTGCGGATGACCCCGTACTCGGCGGCGGCGGACGGCAGCTTCTCGAGGCGTCCAAGCTCGCGCTCGGCTGCCTTCGCCGCATCCTCGGGAAGCTCCGCGGCCTCGATCCGCTCGCGCAGCTCGTTCACCTCCGCCGCCTGATCATCCTCCTCGCCGAGCTCCTCCTGGATCGCCTTCATCTGCTGGCGCAGGAAGAACTCGCGCTGGCCCTTGTCGATCTCGGACTCGACCTGAGACTGGATCTTGGTCCCCAGGCGGACCACCTCGAGCTCGCGGGTGAGGATCTCCGACAGCCGGCGCAGGCGCTTGGCGACGTCGACCTCCTCGAGGAGGCCCTGCTTCTCCTCGCTTGAGATGCGGAGCGCGCCGGCGATCAGGTGGCCGAGCGCCGACGGGTCATCGAGGTTCGTGACCGCGAGCTGGAGCTCCTCGGGCAGGTAGGGGATCTGCTCGATGATCTCGCTGAAGGTGTTCTGGACGTTGCGCGTCAGGGCCTCGAGCTCGGGCGACGGAGTGACCACATCGGCCATCGGCTGCACCTGGGCGACGAGGTAGGGCTCCTCGGCGACGTAGCCGGTGAGCGAAACGCGCTCGCCGCCCTGCACCAGGATCCGCAGGGTGCCGTCGGGCACCTTCATCATCCGGGCGACCGTTCCGGCGACGCCGACGTCGTAGAGGTCGTCCGGCCCGGGGGCGTCGTTGCCGGGGTCCTTCGAGGCGACCATGACGAGCATCCGGTTGCCCGAGAGCACGTCGTTGACGAGGTTGATCGAGCGCTCCTGACCGACCGCCAGCGGGGTCAGGGTGTCGGGAAAGGTGACGGTCTCGCGCAGCGGCAGGACCGGCAGCGCATCGGGCAGCGGCTGCTCGCCGCGCACCGAGTCGTCGACATCCGGCAGCTCGACGACCTCGATCTCGGGCGCCTCGGCTCCGGCCAACTGCTCGTCGACGGAAGCCAAGTCGCGGTCGAGGTCGGTCACTGCTCCTCGTTCGCTCTTTCGATCGGGACCTGGCGGGCGCTTTCGGGGAGCCGGACGGGAAGCTCGATGCGAAGGATCCCGTCCTCGTAGCTCGCCTGGGCCTCGTCGGCCTGCACGTCGGCTTGGAGCTCGATCACGCGGCGGAAGGGTCCGGACGGCAGCTCGACCTGCTGGAAGGTGCGGCCCTCGGTCTCGCGCACGGGGCGCTCGCCGGTGATCACCAGCGAGCGGCCGCGGACCTCGAGGTTGATCGCGTCGACGTCGACTCCGGGGAGGTCGACCTTGACGATCGCGCGCTCGGGGCGGTCCTGGCCGCAGTAGTAGACATCCACGCGGGGGACGAACCCGGCGGTGAGTGCCCGAGGTGCGGTGCGGTGGCCGGCCTGGTCCCAGAAGTCGCCGAGGAGATCGTCCATCTCGCGCCGCATGCGGGCGAAATCAGCGAAGGGGTCGCGCTGCCTCGTCACGAGTTGAACGATAGCCAGACGGGGATCTCAGATCTCGTACGTCGCGCCCTCGCGGGCGACTTCGACCGGTCCGCCGAAGCCGCGCTCGGCCTCCTCACGGGCCCAGTCGTCGCCGAGCTCGTCGGAGATGTGCGTGATGACCACGCGCCGCGCGCCGGCGCGCTTCGCGTGATCGCCCGCCTCCTCGGGGGTCAGGTGGCCGCGGACGCCGGTGCGCTCCGGGCGGGGCAGCGTCGCCTCGACCAGCATCAGGTCGGCGTCGCGCGCGATCTCGACGATCTCGTCCCCGGGCCGGGTGTCGGCGCTGTAGGAGAGCTTGGCCTCTCCCCCCTGGGAGGTGACGTTCACGGCGAAGGTGTCGATGAAGTGGGGCACAGGGTGGAAGCCGGCGGTGATCTCGCCGACGGCGACGCTGTCGCCGGGGGCGTACTCGCTGAGCTCGAACGCGTTCTCGATCAGGTCGTCGTTGCCCCAGGCGCCGACGACCTGGCGAAACACGGCGCGCGCGCCGGGCGGGGCGATCAGCTTCGGCTTCGCCGGCTGATCGGTCCCGGGCCAGGTGTGGACCGGCACGGGCTGCTGCTTCGGCGCGTAGGTGAGCGCGTAGGAGTACGGGACGAGGTCCAGGAAGTGGTCGGCGTGCAGATGCGAGATCAGGACGGCGTCGAGGTCGACGTAGTCGATTCGCTCGCGGAGCTTGCCGAAGACGCCGTTGCCGCAATCGAGCAGCACCGTGGTCCCCCCCTCCTCGATCAGGTAGCCGCTGCACGCGCCGCCCGCGTCCTGCCAGGACGGCGACTTGCCCAGCACCGTGATCTTCAAGAACCCCTCACTTCCTCTTCGAGGAAGCTACAACGCGGGGGCGCTAGGCGGTGGCGACGGCCTCTCGGCTCGGCTCGCGCATCAGCAGCGCGGGCTGGCGCGGGGGGACGAGGCCGGCCGGCGTGTCGGGGCGGAATGTCGGGCAGGGCTCGTCGAGGCCCAGTGCGCACAGGTTGTGCCTGCGGAAGTAGCAGTCGTCGCAGGACGGTTTCTTCGCGCCGGAGCGCGCTCGACCGGTGGCCAAGATCTGGTCCTCTCTCGTCAGGTCTCTCGCCGGAGGCCCTTCCCCGCGGCGCCGCTCCACTATGCCACTTCGCCAGGCAGGCTTCAGGCACGTTTCCGCAAATGGCGATGTTCTTATTTCCTGGTTACCATTCGGTCAGATGTCGGAGCCGCGATCAACCCGTCTCTCGGCTTCTCCGCCGATGTTCGAGAGTCGCTTCCTCGACTTCTTCACGCGGGTCCATCCCGCGATGCCGGCGGTCGTCTACCTGCCGGTCGTCGCCGGCGCGATCTGGCTCGGCCTCGACCGGGGGCTCAATGGCGCCACCAGCGCCCTGCTCGTGCTCGCGGGGATCGTGATCTGGACCCCGACCGAGTATTGGCTGCACCGCCTCGTCTTCCACTGGCGTCCGAAGTTCCGCGGCGGCGACCGACTCCACTTCATGATCCACGGCGTCCATCACGACCACCCGAACGACGCGATGCGCCTGGTCATGCCCCCGGCCGCGAGCATCCCGCTGGCCGCCCTCTTCTACGTGCTCTTCATCCTGATCTTCGGGACGCCGCACGCGCTCCCGCTGTTCGCGGGCTTCCTCCTCGGTTACCTCGGTTACGACTACACGCATTACTACGTCCATCACGCGACGCCGAAGTCATCGATCGGCCGCAAGCTGCGCGAGCAGCACATGCGCCACCACTTCCAGGACCACCACTTCGGCTTCGGGGTCTCGTCGCCGTTGTGGGATGTGGTCTTCCGGACGCTTCCGAGGCGCCGCAAGGTCGAGCGCCGGCCCGCAGCGCCCGGTGACGAGACCACCGCCTGACCTGGGCGCTCCCGCCTTCAGGTCACGCGGCTGACGGGTTCGTGCCCATCGAGCACCGCGATCACGTTGTCGGCTGCGAGCGCCGCCATCGCGTCGCGGGAGGGAATCGTCGCCGATCCGATGTGGGGCAGCAGGACGCATCGCGGCGCGGACAGCAGCTCCTCGGGCACGCGCGGCTCGTCCTCGTAGACGTCGAGCCCGGCCGCGCCGAGGCGCCCGTCGCGAAGCGCGGCCGCCAGTTCGGCCGCGTCGACGAGCGACCCGCGGGAGGTGTTGACGAGGACCCCCTCGGGACCGAGCAGGTCGAGCTCCGCTCGACCGATGAGCCGGTGCGTCTCGGCCCCCGCGGGGGCATGGACGCTGACGACGTCAGCGGCCGACATCAGCTCGGCGAGATCCAGGCGCCGGGCGCCTAGCTCGCTCTCGGCCCCGCTTCGCAGAACGAGCGGAGTAGACGACGTCGGCCCCGAGCGCGTCCACCATCTCCGCGTAGCGGCCGCCGATCCGGCCGAGGCCGACCACCCCCACCGTCGAGCCGCGCAGCTCGAGCCCGCGGTAGGCGGCCGGGTCCCAGCCGCTCCAGCGGCCCTCGCGCAAGTCACGCTCGGCATCGCTCAAGCGGCGCGCCGCGGCCAGGGTCAGCGCGAGCGCCAGCTCGGCGGTCGCCTCGGTGAGGACGCCGGGGGTGTTGGTGACGGCGATCCCACGCTCGGCGCAGGCGTCGAGGTCGATGTTGTCGTGCCCCACCGCGAAGTTGGAGACCACTCGCAGGCCGCCGCCCGCGGCGTCGAGCACCTCGCCGTCGATGGGGACCGTCGGGTCCGCGACTATCGCGGCGGCGCCGGGGACGAGCTCGAGCAACCGCCCGCGATCGGCATCGAGGCCGCCCTCGCGCAGGTCGAACCGTTCGCGCAGCTTGTCCGTCCCCGCCGGCAGCAGGATGCGGGCGATCACCACCGTGTACCGCGCTTCACCCATGCCGGATGACGCTGACGGTTACAGTGAAGGTGAATAGAAAATTAACTGCAGGGTGAAGGGACTCACACATGGCTGCGAACACAGTAGACAAGGCGCGGGCACTGCTCGAGGAGCGGCGTGACGAACTCAACAAGGAGCTCAGGCAGATCGAGACGGCGATCTCCGGGCTCGGCGGAGGCCGCAAGCGCGGGCCGGGAAGGCCCCGCGGATCGACCAGCACTCCCAGGCGCCGGCGCCGCCGAGGAGGCTCAAGGGCCGACCAGGCCGTGAAGATCATCTCCGACAACCCCGGGATCGGCGTGGCCGAGCTCGGGAAGAAGATGCACCTGAAGGCTCCCAACTACCTGTACCGGGTGCTGCCGGACCTGGAGAAGGAAGGGCGCATCAAGAAGAAGGGGAAGGGCTACCACCCCGCCTGACGAGGCCTTTGGCTAGATCAACCCCAGCCCGGAGACGGAGTCGCGCTCCTCGCGCAACTCCGCGACGCTGGCGTCGATCCGCTCGCGCGAGAAGTCGGTGACCTCGAGGCCCTCGACGACCGTGTACTCGCCGCCCGATGCCGTGCAGGGCTGGCCGCAGAAGATGCCTTCCTCGATGCCGTAGGCGCCGCTCGAGGGGACCGCCATCGAGACCCAGTCGCCGTCGGGGGTTCCTAGGGACCAGTCGCGGATGTGGTCGATCGCGGCGCTCGCCGCGGACGCTGCGCTCGAGGACCCGCGGGCCTCGATGATCGCGGCGCCGCGCTTGCCGACCGTGGGGATGAACTCGTCGGCGATCCAGGCCTCGTCGCCGACCGCATCCCAGGCGGAGGATCCCTTGACCTCGGCGTTGACAAGGTCCGGGTACTGGGTCGGGGAGTGGTTGCCCCAGACGGTCATCTTCTTGATGTCGTCGACCTCGGCGCCGGTCTTGGCCGCGAGCTGGGCGATCGCGCGGTTGTGGTCGAGGCGCATCATCGCGGTGAATCGCTCCCTCGGGACGTCGGGAGCGTTCGATGACGCGATCAGGCAGTTCGTGTTCGCCGGGTTGCCGACGACGAGGATCTTGACGTCGTCCGCCGCGCCGGCGTTTATCGCCTCGCCCTGGGGCTTGAAGATGCCTCCGTTCGCCTCGAGCAGGTCGGCGCGCTCCATGCCCTTCGTGCGGGGCCGGGCGCCGATCAGCAGGCCGACCTGGCATCCATCGAACGCCGCCTTCGGCTCGTCGTAGACCTCGATCCCGGTCAGCAGTGGAAAGGCGGAGTCGTCGAGCTCCATCGCGGTGCCCTCGGCCGCCTTGACGGCATCGGGGATCTCGAGCAGGTGCAGATGCACGTTGGTGTCGGGACCGAGCATCTCCCCGCTGGCGATGCGAAACAGGATCGCGTAGCCGATCTGGCCGGCGGCGCCGGTGACGGTCACGTTGACGGCGTTCTCGGGTGAGCTCACGTTCGAAGTCTCCTCTGGTGGGTTCGATTCGGGGGGCGGCATCATCGCAAAGGCTCCCGCTTGGCGACTTACTTGACCCATTCCCACGTTTCGCGTCGTCCACACAGCCAGAGGGGGACGAGATCGCCCCGATCGCGAGTTACGTGACGCATGGACGGCCGGCGGTGGTCGCCCACCGGATCGCGAAGGCACTCGAGACGCGCTAGCCCATCGCCTTCCGGAGGTTCTCGTCGATCGAGGCCAGGAACTCCTGGGTCGTCTGGAACTCCTGGTCGCTGCCGACGAGCAGGGCGAGGTCCTTCGTCATCCTGCCGCTCTCGACGGTCTCGACGCAGACGCGTTCGAGCGTCTCGGCGAACTCGGTGACCTCGGGGGTCTCGTCCATGCGGCCGCGCGCGGCGAGGGCGCGGGTCCAGGCGAAGATCGAGGCGATCGGGTTGGTGGAGGTGGGGTTGCCCTTCTGGTGCTCGCGGTAGTGGCGGGTGACGGTGCCGTGGGCGGCCTCGGCCTCGACGGTCTTGCCGTCGGGCGTCATCAACACGGACGTCATCAGGCCGAGCGAGCCGAAGCCCTGGGCGACGGTGTCGGACTGAACGTCGCCGTCGTAGTTCTTGCAGGCCCAGACGTAGCCGCCCTCCCACTTCATCGCCGCGGCGACCATGTCGTCGATCAGGCGGTGCTCGTAGGTGATCCCGGCGGCCTCGAAGTCAGAGGCGAACTCGGCGTCGAAGATCTCCTGGAAGAGGTCCTTGAAGCGCCCGTCGTAGGTCTTCATGATCGTGTTCTTGGTCGACATGTAGACCGGGACGCCGCGCTCTAGCCCGTACCGAAGCGAGGCGCGGGCGAAGTCGCGGATCGAGTCGTCGAGGTTGTACATCGCCATCGCGACGCCGGCGCCCCCCTCCTCCGGGAAGTCGAAGACGTCGAGCACGATCTCGTCACCGCCGCCGTCGGGGCTGAAGGTGAGGCGGAGCTTGCCGCCGCCGTCGGGAATCAGCGTGTCCGTTGCGCGGTATTGATCGCCGAACGCGTGACGGCCGATGATGATCGGCTTCGTCCAGCCGGGCACGAGGCGGGGGACGTTGGAAATCACGATCGGCTCGCGGAAGATGACACCGCCGAGGATGTTGCGGATCGTCCCGTTCGGCGAGCGGTACATCTCCTTGAGGCCGAACTCCTCGACCCGGGCCTCGTCGGGGGTGATCGTGGCGCACTTGACTCCGACGCCGTGCTTCTTGATCGCCTCGGCCGCGTCGACGGTGATCTGGTCGTTCGTCGCGTCGCGGCTCTCGATCCCGAGGTCGAAGTAGATGAGCTCGACGTCGAGGTAGGGAACGATCAGCTGCTCCTTGATGAAGGACCAGATGATGCGAGTCATCTCGTCGCCGTCGAGCTCGACGACAGGGTTCTTGACCTTGATCTTCGCCACGAAGGCGGCGATGCTACTGACGATGGGACGGACGGGGATCGGATCTGACGGCCTCGCGCCCGCTCTGCTGCGATCATGCGCGCATGGCCACGGTCGAACGAGGCGCGGGCGTAAAGACTCACGAGGTCTCCAACCAGGCGACCCCGCTGGCGGACTACAACGTCTTCGAGGCTGACCGCACGCTGGTCGAGTCGGTGCGGCGCGAGGGCGCCGACTGGGCCGAGCAGCGGATCTCCAAGGTCGGCGCGTTCGCCGGCTCCGAGCGCGCGATCGAGCTCGGGCGGCTCGCGAACGAGAACCCGCCGAAGCTGCGGACCCACGACCGCTTTGGCAACCGCGTCGACGAGGTCGACTTCCACCCCGCCTGGCACGAGCTCCTCGGGGCGAGCGTCGCCAACGAGCTGCACTCACTGCCCTGGCGCGAGCCCGGAGTCGGCGCGCACGTCGCCCGCGGCGCCGCGTTCATGTGCTTCGGCCAGGCCGAGGCCGGGGTCGGCTGCCCGATCTCGATGACCTACTCGGTGATCCCGGCCCTTCGCCACCAGCCCGAGATCGCCGCTGAGTGGGAACCGCGCTTCACGACCGCCGCCTACGACGGCTCCAACGTTCCCGCGCCGCAGAAGCCCGGCGCGCTCGCCGGGATGGGCATGACCGAGAAGCAGGGCGGCTCCGACGTCCGCGCCAACACGACGGTCGCCCGGCCGCTGAACGGCGGAGGGCCCGGCGCCGAGTACGAGCTGACCGGCCACAAGTGGTTCATGTCGGCTCCGATGTGCGACGCCTTCCTGGTGCTCGCCCAGGCCGACGGCGGAATCTCGTGCTTCCTGTTCCCGCGCTGGACCCCCGACGGCGAGCGCAACAGCTTCCGTTTGCAGCGCCTCAAGGACAAGCTCGGCAACCGCTCCAACGCGTCGTCTGAGATCGAGTTCGACGGCGCTTGGGCCCAGCTCGTCGGCGAGGAGGGCGCCGGGGTGAGGACGATCATCGAGATGGTCAACCACACCCGCCTCGACTGCGTGCAGGGCGGGACCGCCGGCATGCGGGCCGGGCTCGCGCAGGCGATCCACCACGCCTCGCAGCGATCGACCTTCGGCAAGGTGCTCGTCGAGCAGCCGCTGATGCAAAACGTGCTCGCCGATCTCGCGATCGAGTCCGAGGCGGCGACGATCTCGGCGATGCGCCTTGCGCGGTCCTACGACGAGGCAGCACCCGACGCCGCCTCCTCTGCTGCGCGTCCGGGGACGGCTGGTGGCGACCAGCAGGCCCAGTCGTTCAAGCGCATCTCCAACGCCGTCCTCAAGTACTGGATCACCAAGCGCGCCCCCTCGCACGCGGTCGAGTGCCTCGAGTCCCTCGGCGGCAACGGCTACGTCGAGGAGTCCGGGATGCCGCGCCTATATAGAGAGAGCCCGCTGAATTCGATCTGGGAGGGCTCGGGCAACGTGCAGTGCCTCGACGTCCTGCGGGCGATGGTCAAGAGCCCGGAGGCACTCGATGCCTACTTCGCCGAGGTCGCCGAGGGCGGATCCGAGCCCCTAGTCGCAGCCGAGGCCGAGGCGCTCCGCGCCGAGCTCTCGGACATGGCAGAGGTCGAGGCCCGCGCCCGGCGCATCGTCGAGCGGATGGCCCTGCTGCTGCAGGGCTCGCTGATGGTGCGCTTCGCGGACGAGGCGTCATCCGCCGCCTTCGTCTCGTCCCGCCTCGGCGGGGACTGGGGCCGCGCCTTCGGAACGCTGCCCGCCGGGATCGACTACGCGCGCATCATCGACCGCCACCGCGCGGCCGCCTGACTGAGCCGCGTGGCCGGCGACCCGACCCAGGAGCAGAAGGGGCGCGCATTCCGCGAGCTGCACGCAGGTGATCCCTTCGTCATTCCCAATCCCTGGGACGCGGGATCGGCGAGGGTGCTCGCCGCCCTCGGCTTCTCGGCGCTGGCGAGCACGAGCGGCGGCTTCGCGCTCACGCTGGGGCGCGCGGATGGCGACGTCAGCCTCGATGAGGTCGCGGCCCACACCCGCGCGCTCGACGAGGCCACGGCGCTGCCCGTCTCGGTTGACCTCGAGAACGGCTACGGCTCCGAGCCCGAGGCCGTCGCGGCGGCGATCACTGTGGCCGCGGAGCACGGCGCGGTCGGTGGCTCGATCGAGGACTTCGACCCCGCCGAGGAGAAGATCTACGACCTCGAGCACGCGACCGCCCGGGTGGCTGCGGCGGCGGAGACCGCGCGCGGTCTCGGGTTCCCGTTCACGCTGACCGCGCGAGCCGAGAACCACCTCCGCGGCAACCCGGACATCGAGGACACGATCGCCCGGCTCCAGGCCTTCGAGGCCGCGGGCGCCGACGTCCTCTACGCGCCGTGGCTGCAAACCGTCGACGAGATCCGAGCGGTTCGCGCGGAGACCTCGAAGCCGCTCAACGTGCTCGCGTTCCCGGGCCTGACCATGAGCGAGATCGCCGACGCGGGCGGCACCCGAATCAGCGTGGGCTCGCAGCTCACCTGGGTGGCCTACGCCGCAATGGCGGAGGCGGCCAAGGCGATCGATGAGTCCGGCGAGTTCGCGGCGCTCAAGGCGCCGATGAACCTGAAACGCCTGCTGGACCTGTAGTCGGCTCTCGCCTCACAGGCCGTGATTCGGCCACTCGGGGGTGCGGCCCTCCTTGAAGGCGCGGGCACCGATCGCGTGGGAGTCGCGGCGGGCGAACATCGAGAGGCAGTTCTCGGCCTCTTGGCGCAGCTGCTCCTCATAGGTGCGCCCGACGTTGCGGACCATCGTCTCCTTGTCAGAGCGGACCGCGCCCTGCGGCAGCGCCGCGATCTCGTGGGCGAGCTCCAGGGCGCGCTCGAGCGAGCGGCCCTCGGGGACGACCTCGTTGACGAGGCCGATGCGAAGCGCCTCGTCGGCGCCCACCGCGCGGCCGGTGATGATCATCTCCATCGCCCGCCCGTAGCCGACCATCAGCGTCAAGCGGACGTTCATCCCGTCCCCGCCGACGATGTTCCAGCGGCGCTCGAGCGCTCCGAAGACGGCGTTCTCGGAGGCGATGCGGATGTCGGCCAGCAGCGCGTTCTCGAGGCCGGCGGCCACTGCCCAGCCGTTGACCGCGGCGATCACCGGCTTGAACACGTCGACCTTGCGCGTGTAGCCGCACTCCCCGGGAGTGTTGTAGACGCTCGTCTTGAAGGTGTCCCAGTCCGGGACGCCGCCCTCGCCGAGCTCGGCGGCGTCGGAGAGGTCCCAGCCGGCGCAGAAAGCGTCGCCCTCGCCGGTGATCACCAGCACGAAGGCGTCCGGGTCGTCCCGGAAGCGCTGCCAGGCGTGGTGCAACTCGTCATTCATCTTGCGGCTGACCGCGTTGCGCTGCTCGGGCCGCGCGTAGGTCAGCACGGTTACGTGCGAATCGGTCTCGTAGCGAAGGGTTTCGTAGTCCATTCGTCCTCCTGGGTCGCCTGGGCGCAGACCGTATTCGCAAGGCGCCTGACGAGGCGGAATTTGCGCGGTTCTCGGTGGAAGCGAGGTCAAGCCCGGGGAAGATCCGTCGATCCAAATCGGATGAAGTTCGGAATGGATCCAAGCGCGCACGCTCCTCGCGAGCTCGCCGTCCGCACGATGGGCATCCTCGGCGTGGCCGGCGGGATGCTCGCGGTGGCGACGGCGATCCTGCCGCCACCGGCCGAGGGCTCCGAGGACCTGATCCTGGTCGCGGGCGCGCTCTCGGCGCTCTCCGGTGGGTACCTGCTCAGCCGCCGCCCCACGCTCGGCGAGCGAGGGCTGTTGGTGATGTCGCTGATCGGCACGGCGCTGATCACGATCGCGACCCGCGAGGGCGGGATCGCGGGCGGCAGCGCCGACAACGAGATCCTCTACCTCTGGGTCATCCTCTACTCCTTCTATTTCCTGAGCCTTCCGAACGCGCTGTTCCAGACGGCCATGGTCGGCGGGGCCTACGCCTGGGTCCTGACCGGTCAGGACGTCGCGGGCGCCGGGATCACCCAGTGGCTGGTGACGATGAGCTCGCTGCTGGTCGCCGGTCTGCTGGTCGCCGAGCTGCGGGGGAACCTCTACCGCCACGTCGGCGAGCTCACACACCGCGCCAGCCGTGACGAGCTGACGGGCCTGCTGAATCGCGGCTCAATGGACGAGCGGTTCGCGGTCGAGCGCGCCCGGGCCCTGCGCGACGGCGGGAAGATCAGCGTGCTCGCCATCGACATCGATGCGTTCAAGGCGCTTAACGACACCCTCGGTCACCCCACCGGCGACCAGGCCCTGCGCCAGGTATCGGCCGCGCTCCAGCACTGGACTCGCGAGCTCGACGCCGCGGCGCGAGTGGGCGGCGACGAGTTTGCGGTGCTCCTGCCCGGGGCCGACGCGGCGGAGGCGCTCGGCATCGCCGAGGACCTGCGCTCGGCGATCGCCCGCTCGCCCCTGCCCGAGAACGTGCGGGTCACCGTCAGCATCGGCGCGACGACGAGTGAGAAGCCGGTTTCCTCATTCGGCGAGCTCTGGCAGGCGGCGGATGCCGGCATGTACGAGGCCAAAAGCTCGGGAGGAGACCGTGTCCGCTTCCGCGGCCTCAGCGAGCAGGCTCACCCCGCGCCACCGGCGCACCCGACATCACAGGTCGAGGCCCCGCCGACAAGGACTCAGGCACCCTAAGATCGATCCATGCCCTCGGGCGGGATCACCCTGTTTCGGGTTCGCGGAATCAAGATCAGCGTCGATTACTCCTGGTTCCTCGTCCTCTTCCTGATCATCCTGTGGCTCTCGGGCTTCTACCGCGACGTGCTCGGCGCCGAGGACGACGCGATCGGCCCCTACGTTCTCGCGGTCACCAGCGCCCTGCTCTTCTTCGCCTCGATCGTGCTGCACGAGCTCGGGCACGCATTCGTCGCGATCCGCAACGGGATCGGGATTGAGGGCATCACCCTGTGGCTGTTCGGAGGGGTGGCGCAAATGGAGCGGGACTCCGACTCGCCCGCGACCGAGTTCAAGATCGCGATCGCCGGGCCGATCGTGACCGCCGTCATCTTCGTGGTCTGTCTCGCAGCCGGGATGGCGATCGCCGGGCCCGACGAGTTCCGAAACGCCGCGCTGACCGACAGCGACACGGACGCCTCGGGCGCCGTCGCGGTGATCGCCTGGCTCGCGTCGATCAACCTGCTGGTCCTCCTCTTCAACCTGCTGCCGGCCTTCCCGCTCGACGGCGGGCGCATCGCCCGCGCCATCGCCTGGTGGCGGACCGGGAACCGCGCGAGCGCGACCCGGTTCGCGGCGACTCTCGGGCGGATCTTCGCCTACCTGATGATGGGGCTCGGCGGCCTGCTGATCCTCTCGGGTGACCTGTTCAGCGGCATCTGGCTGATCTTCGTCGGATTCATCCTGAACGGCTCCGCTCGCGGCGCCATCGCGCAGAGCCATGTCACCGACCGCATCGAGGGCCTCTCGGTCGGCGACGTGATGGACCGCCAGCCCGTCGCGATCCCCGAGCGCCTGACGATCGAGCAGGCGCTCGACGAGTTCTTCCTGCGCTACCGCTACCCCTGGTTCCCGGTGATCGACAGCTCGTCGCGATTCATCGGAGTGCTCGATGCCGCCACGGCCCAGGCCGTCCCGCAGGCCGAGCTTCAGAGCACGACCGTGGGCGAGATCCTCGCGCGCGACGAGGGCTCGCTGACGATCGCCGACAACGCGCCACTCGAATCGGTCCTCGGCAACCAGGGTCTGCGCCGGCTCGGCGCTCTGATCGCGATCGATGGCGAGGGCCGGATGAGCGGCGTGATCACCGTGGACGCCGTCGGCCGCGCTCTCCAGGGCCCGCCCGCCGGGGCACCGGGCAGCGCCTGATCCGGTCCTGAAACCCGGCCCACCGACTAGGGTTTCGAGGGCGGAGCCGACCGGACGCGCTGTATAGGATCGGCCTTGTGCCGGACCACGACGTACTCGTCATCGGGGCAGGGCTCGCCGGCCAGCGAGCCGCGCTGGCCGCTGCCGAGTCGGGAGTCTCGGTGGGGATCATCAGCAAGGTCCACCCCGTGCGCTCGCACTCCAACGCCGCGCAGGGCGGCATCAACGCCGCGCTGAACGAGGACGACAGCTGGGAGTCGCACGCCTTCGACACCGTCAAGGGCTCCGACTACCTCGCGGACCAGGACGCGGTCGAGATCATGACCCAGGAGGCGCCCGAGGAGCTGCTGCACCTCGAGCACCTCGGCGTCACCTTCCATCGCAACGAGAAGGGTGAGCTCGGCACCCGAGCGTTCGGCGGCGCCTCGGCCGCCCGCACCTACTACGTGGCCGACATCACGGGCCAGGCGATCATGCACGTCCTCTACGAGCAGCTGATGAAGCACTCCGAGGACGTCGCCCGCTACGAGGAGTACTTCACGACCTCCCTCGCGATGGACGACGACGGCAACTGTGTCGGCGCCGTCTGCCGCGACATCCGCGACGGCTCCACCGAGCTCTTCGGCGCCAAGGCCGTGATCCTCGCCACCGGCGGCAACGGGCAGGTCTGGCAACCGACCACCAACGCCCTGATCTGCACCGGCGACGGGATCGCTCAGGCCTACCGCGTCGGGGCCACGCTGATGGACATGGAGATGATCCAGTACCACCCGACCACGCTCGCGGGCAAGGGGTTCCTGATCACCGAGGGCGCGCGCGGCGAGGGAGCGCACCTGCTGAACGCGAAGGGCGAGCGCTTCATGGAGACCTACGCTCCCAACAAGATGGAGCTCGCCAGCCGAGACGTTGTCAGCCGCGCCGAGCAGACCGAGATCAACGAGGGCCGGGGGTTCGAGGACGGCACCGTCGCGCTCGACATCACCGTCGTGCCGCGCAAGCGCATCCACGAGGCGCTGCGCGAGATCGTGCTCGTGGGCCAGGACTTCGCAGGGGTCGACATCACCAAGGAGCCGATCCGCATCAAGCCGGGCAACCACTACACGATGGGTGGCGTCAAGACCGACGTCCACGGCCGCACCGACGTGCCCGGCCTCTACGCCGCGGGCGAGGTCGCCTGCGTCTCGGTTCACGGCGGCAACCGCCTCGGCGCCAACTCCTTGCTCGACACCCTGATCTTCGGCCGGCGCTCCGGCCAGGACGCCGCCGAGCGCGCCAAGGGCCGCGAGGCCGTCGCGCCGTCGCAGAGGATCCTCGACGAGGAGGAGTCGCTGATGGCATCGATCATCGCTCGCGAGAAGGGCTCCGGGCGCCGCGTATCGGAGGTCCGCAGGGAGCTCGGCGAGACGATGGACAAGCACGTCGCCGTGTTCCGCGACGCCGACGGCATCAACACAGCCCTGGAGACCGTCAAGCGCCTGAAGGAAGAGGCGGAGTCCTGCTACATCGACGACCGTGGCACCGTCTTCAACCAGGACGTGCTCGGAGCGCTCGAGCTCGGCTTCATGCTCGACAACGCCGAGGCCACATGCATGGGCGCGCTGCATCGCACCGAGAGCCGCGGCGCCCAGTACCGCACCGACTTCCCCGATCGAAACGACGAGGAGTGGCTCAAGCACATCGACCTCTCCAAGAACGGCGACGGGCCTGAGATCAGCTACTCGGACGTGACCATGACGCAGTGGGAGCCGAAGGAGAGGACGTACTAGAGATGAGGGATTTCTGATGGCGAACTACACGCTCAAGGTCCGCCGCTTCTCGCCCGAGTCGGGCGAGGGGCCCTACTGGGACACGTTCGATGTGGACCTCGACCCCACCCTCTCGGTCCTCGACGGGCTGCTCCAGCACAAAGACAACGAGGACGGCTCGCTCTCGGTTCGCTGCTCGTGCCGCGCCGCGATCTGCGGGTCGTGTGGGATGAAGATCAACGGCCAGTCCGGCCTCGCCTGCAAGACGCAGATCGGCGAGGCGAGCGAATGGGCGAACCGCGCGAACGGAGCCTCCGGAAAAGGCGGCCCCGGACGCGAAGCGGAGGAGCCGGCGCCAATCGTCGTCGAGCCGATGGGGAACATGCCCGTGCTGAAGGACCTCGTGACCGACATGGAGTCGACGCACTGGACGAAGATCCGCCGCGTCACCCCGTGGCTGCTGCCCGAGGGCCCACCCCCCGAGCGCGAGTACATCGTGCCGCCCGAGTCGATGATCGACGTGACCCAGTCGATGGCCTGCATCCAGTGCGGCGCGTGCGTCAGCGCCTGCCTCTCGATGGAGGCCGACCCTGACTTCATCGGCCCCGCGGCGCTCGCGAAGGCGTACCGCTTCGTTGGCGACCCGCGCGACGGTCAGACGACCGAGCGCCTCCACGACCTCGCCAACGACCCGCACGGGATCTACGACTGCACCCACTGCTTCTCGTGCATCGACGCTTGCCCGAAGGGCGTCGCCCCGATGGACCAGATCATGCGACTGCGCCGCGCCGCCGGCGAGGACGGCATCGACGACGTCAACAACGGCCATCGCCACGAGGCGGCGTTCGTGAAGATCATCGAGTCGAAGGGCACACTCGATGAGTCGCTGCTGCTCCAGGAGTCCTTCGCCCCGGGCATCAAGGGCAAGCTCAAGCCGCCGCGCGGCGCGCTCAAGGCGCTGCTGCAGTCCATCCCAACCGCGATCCGCGGCATCCGCAGCGGCAAGATGCGCTCGGTGCCGAAGCTGATCCCGGGCATCCACGAGAAACTCCCGGGCGACGCCCAGGACCACGTGCAGAAGATCTACGCCCACGCCGAGGAGCACAAGATCGAGCTCAACCTCTACATCAAGGGCGAGGAGGCCGACGAGGACGCGCCCGTCGAAGAGGCCGAGGCCGTGCCGGCCGGCGCGATCGAACCCGAGCCCGACCAGGAGGGGAGCTGATGAGCGATATCAAGGTCGCCTACTGGCCCGGCTGCGTCAGCCGGGGCTTCACCACCGAGCTGCACGGGTCGATGGCGCTGGTCGCCGAGCGGCTCGGGATCGAGCTGATCGAGCTCGACCGCGCCAACTGCTCGGGTGCCGGCGTGATCGCCGAGCACAATCAGGAGCTCGCCGACACCCTGAACGCGCGCACCTTCGCGCTCGCCCAGCAGACGGGAGCGCCGATGATGAACATCTGCTCGACCTGCCAGGGAGCCCAATCGGAGTGCCAGCAGCGCCTCGACGCGGACACGGAGTACCGCGACCACATCAACGGCGCCCTGGCGGAAGAGGGACTCAAGTATGAGAAGGAGGGCTTCTCCAACAAGAACTTCCTCTGGGTCCTCATCGAGGACTACGGCCTCGACAAGCTCGTAGCGCAAGTGAAGCGGCCGCTCACCGGCCTGAGGGTCGGCCCCTTCTACGGCTGCTACATCCTGCGCCCCCGCCACCGCCTCGGCTACGAGGAGCACCCCGAGCGCGACCTCTACCTCGAGCAGCTGATCGAGGCCCTCGGCGGCGAGGTCGTGGAGTACGACGGCGCCCGCAAGTGCTGCGGCTTTCCGATCATCACGATGGCCCGCGAGGTCTCGCTGCGCCAAGCCGGGACCCACATCGGCGACGCTCTCGACGCCGAGGCCGACTGCCTCGTCACACCCTGCCCCCTCTGCCACCTGAACCTCGACATGCAGCAGCCCGAGGCCGCCAAGGTCGTCAACCGCGACCTCGGCCTCGCCGTGCTGCACCTGCCGCAGCTTGTCGGCCTCGCCCTCGGGTTCGAGCCGGCAGAGCTGGGCATGGGCCGCCACATTTCCTCGACGGAGTGGGTCGAGGGCCGCATCGACGGGTCCTCGGCCGAGAGCGCGCCCGAAGAAGCGGTCACCGCCTAGCGGCGGGGAACCGTTCCCTCGTCCTCGGCGTTCAGGTCGGGGTCGGCCGCGATCCGGCGCTCGATCCAGTTCGTTCCCAGGGTGTCGCTGAGGCCGTGGGCGAGGATCGACGCCAGGATCACGAACGCAGCGACCTCGAAGATCAGCTCGCGCTCCCCCACCGCCGAGTTGAGCACGAACAGGGCGAAGAGCATAGAGGCGACACCCTTCGGCCCGAACCAGGCGATGAAGACGCGGTGGGGCGTCGGCAGCCTCACGCGCAGGAAGGAGATCGCGACCGCCAGCGGGCGCGCGACCAGCAGCGCGAAGAGGATGAAGACCACCAGCAGCCCGACTCCCACCCCGACGCCGACGGCGACGATCAGCGCTCCGAAGACGAAGAACGCCAGCACCTGCAGGATCGAGCTCACGTTCTCGGAGAAGACGATGAAGTCCTCGGCGATGTCGTGGTCGGCCACCGCCAGCGCGATGCCGCAGACGAACGCAGCGATGAATCCGTTGCCGATCGTGACGTCGGCCAAACCGAACGCGAGGAGGCCGACGCCGAGCGCGAAGATCCCCTCGTATCGGCGCTCCATCCCTCCACCGGGTAGGTGGTGGGTAACCCGCCCGGCGAGGAGGCCCAGGGCGACCCCGATCAGCGCACCCACGGCCGCTTCGCCCAGCAACTCCAGTGCCTCGCTGCCGGCGTCACCTCCGGGCGATGCGAGCACGATGAAGAAGAGGACGAACGGCAGGGCGAGCCCGTCGTTCAGCCCGGACTCGAGATTGAGGGTGTGGCGGATCGATTCCGGCACACGCTGCGAGGTCACCACGGTCGAGGTGACGACGGGATCGGTCGGCGAGAGGACGGCGGCGAGCAGGAACGCCTCGGCCCAATCGAGGTCGCCGAACAGAAGCTTGGCGCACCCGGCGAGCAGCAGCAGGGTCAGCGGCATCGCCAGGGCGAGCGCGCGCACGGGGGCACTCCAGTGCACGATCAGCAGCTCACGCTGCACGAAGAGGCCGTCGGAGAACAGGGTGACGATCAGCGCCAGCTCGATCAGTTGGACCGTGGTGTCGTCGTCGGGGCTGACATCGACGACTCCGGCCCCCGCCAGGCCCGCACCAAGCGCAACGCCGAGAACGGAGACCGACAACACTGTTCCGTGGAATAGGCCCGAGAGCGCGGCGGCGATCGCGAGCAGCGCGCCGCTGAACAAAAGCACCTCTCCGAACCCGAGCTCCATCTGTCAATACTTGCGGAACGCCGAGGGTAGGATCCCCGCCGTGCGGGTAGGGACGATCATCGCGCTGGCCACAGCGCTGCTTTCGGCGCCTGCCACGGCGGGCGCCGCGCCGGGCGGCGATGAGAAGAAAACGCCCAAATGCGCCGGCAGAAAGGCGAACGTGGTCGGGACCGATAAGGCCGACAAGATCAAGCTCGGCGGCAAGAAGCGCCACGTCGTCGTGGCCCTCGGCGGGAACGACCACATCACCGGGTCGAACGGACGGGACATCGTCTGCCCCGGCCTCGGCAACGACACCCTTGACCTGCGGGGAGGCGCCGACAGGGCCAGCACGGGCGGGGGCAACGACAACGTCGCCGGCGGCGCCGGCGCAGACTCGATCGCCACGGGGCGCGGGCGCGACGCTGTCACGGGCGGGAGCGGATCAGACGTGATCCGCGGCGGGCGCGAGGCCGACCGGCTTTCGGGAGGCGGCGGACCTGACCGGATACTCGGGGGCGGTGCCAAGGACACGGGTTCCGGCGGGGAGGGAGCAGACGTCATGGTCGGCGCCCGCGGCGACGACCGGTTCGTGGGCGGCGCCGGGCAGGACCTGCTGCTCGGGCAGATCGGGAGCGACCGCCTGCGCGGAGGCTCGGGCGTGGACGACGTGCGCGGCGACAGCGGCTCGGACAAGCTGCGCGGGGGCACCGCCAACGACAACATGCTCGGCGGCTCGGGAGCCGACGCGATCAGCGGCGGGTCCGGAGTCGACACCGTCCTCGCGGGCCCGGGCGGCGACGACGTCAACGGAGGCCCCGACGACGACCTTCTGCTCGGGGAGGGCGGAGGCGACACCCTCGCGGGCGACGGCGGCAACGACCGCCTCTACGGTCAGCTGGTCGACGACCTGCTCCAAGGCGGGCCCGGCAACGACCGTATCTCCGGCGGACACGGCGTCGATGACATCGACGGCCAGGAAGGCGACGACCTGATGCGAGGCGACGTCAACCGCGACTTCTACTTCGGCGGGCCCGGCTCCGACACCGTGAGCTACGCGACGGCGACGCCGCCGGGCCCCAGCGGCTTGGTCACGGGCGTGATGGTGGACCTGCCGAACGAGCGGGCGCTCGAGGACCCCGCCCAGAAGCTGGCCATCGACGCCGATCCCCTGGGCGAGGGCGCCGAGGAAGTGAAGGGCGTCGAGAACGTGATCGGCACCGAGTTCGACGACGACCTGACGGGCACGGGGGGCTTCGCCCGCGGGCTCGGCGGCGCCGAAGCATGCGCCGGTTTCGGGAACAACGACTGCGGGGGCCCATCCTCTCCTCCGGCCAGCGCGACGCTCGAGGGCGTCGGGGGTGACCCCGGGCTGCTGGTCCGAGGAGGGCCCGGCGCCGAGTCGATCTCGGTCACCTCCGACGCCGCCAAGGTGACGGTGACCTCGAGCGCCCCGCTCGCCGCCGGCCCAGGCTGCGCGGCTGGCTCGGCGCTAGTGGTCAACTGCCCCGCCCCCGCGGTCCCCCTCGGCTACGCGACCGTATGGTCGGGAGGCGGCGGCGACCAGCTCGCGCTCGGCCCCGGCTTCCCCGTCACCGCCTCGGTGGTGCTGGACGGTGGCGACGGAAGCGACGCGATCGACGGCTCGGCCGGTTCGGAGATCCTCCTCGCCGGGCCGACGGGCTTCGACCGGCTGAGCGCGGGCGGCGGTGACGATGCGCTCTTCTCCGCGAAGGGCGGCGACGCAATGTTCGGAGGGGACGGGATCGACCAGCTCGTCACCTCACAACCCTGCGAGGGGCACGACATGAGCGGGGGCAAGGGGCGCGGCGACATCGCCGGGTTCGGCCAGACGATCGACGCCGGAATCGTGGCGCAGCTCGGCGGCCTCGCGCTGGTCCCGGGCGCGCCCGGCTGCATCCCGACGCAGGTGCGGGCGGACAGCGAGATCCTGGAGGGAACCCAGAACGACGACGTCCTCTACGGGACGCCGGGCGCGGACCCGCTGCTCCTCGGCAACGAGGGCAACGACTCCCTCTACGGCCTCCGCGGCGCCGACACCCTGCGCGGCGAGCAGGGCAAGGACTCCCTGTTCGGTGGAGGCGGCGCCGACACCCTCGAGGCGTTCGACCGCAGCCGCGACGCGGCGCTCAACTGCGGCGCCGGCGGCAATCGGGTGGTCCGCGACGGCATCGACCCGCGTGGACGCCGCTGCAGCAAGGGCGCGAAGAAGGGCAAGCGGGGAAAGAAGAAGAGCCGAAAGCGCCAGAAGCGCGGCAGCTAGGCAGCTGCCTGGGGGGCGCGACTTTCGCCGCGCCCCCCAATGTGTCAGCCGGCGTCGGTCACGCCAGATGCCGCGGGCATGGGAGCCGACGCGGTCTCATGACGGCGCTCGAAGAGCAGCGCGGTCACGACCGCACCGGCTGCCAGGATCGCCGCCGCCCACCAGAACGCGGTGGAGTAACCGTGGACTGCCGCTTCGGCCTGCGCCAGGGCTGCCGGCGTACCCGTCGCGGCGGTGTAGCTCGCGACGGCATCGGCGAACAGCGTCGACAGCAACGCCACGCCCAGCGACCCGCCGACCTGCTGGGAGGTGTTGACCATCGCCGAGGCCACGCCCGCGTCGTCTGCCGCGATGCCGTGCGTCGCGGTCTCGAACGAGGGAGCCATGATCAGCCCGAACCCGACTCCCAGGACCACAACGCCCGGCAGAACGGATTCAGCGTAGGACGAATCGAGGTCGATCCCGGTCAGGTACACGAGGCCGGCTGCGGCGATCGCCATCCCTGTCGGGACGAGCGGGCCAGGTCCCACGCGGGGCAGGAGCTTCGTAGCCGCGGCGGGAGCCGTCGCCAGGACTGCGACCATCATCGGCAGGAAAGCCAGACCGCACTCGATCGGCGAGAAGCCCAGGCCCTGCTGCAGGTAGTAGGTCAGGAACAGAAATGTCGCGAACATCGCGACGCCGGCGATCGAGACCGCGATGAACGCTGCTCCGCGGTTGCGATCGCTGACCACCCGCATCGGAAGGAGGGGCTGATCGACCCTCCGCTCGACTGCGATGAACGCAGCGGCCGCCACGACGCCGTAGACCAGCAGGCCGACGGTGAGCGGAGCGGACCAGCTGTCCATCTCGGCGTTGGAGAACCCGTAGACCAGGGCGAACAGGCCCGAGCTTGCGAGCAGGACCCCCGGCACGTCGATCTTCGGGCGCACGGCGGGGCGCATGTTCACCAGCAGGCGCGCCGCGCCGACTGCGGCCGGGATCGCGAACGCCAGGTTCACGTACATCGTCCAGCGCCAGGTCAGGAGCTCGGTGAGGAATCCTCCGAGCAGCAGGCCCAGCGCCGCACCGGCGGTTGCGAGCGCGCCATAGACGCCGAACGCCTTGCCCCGCTCGACTGGGTCGGTGAACGTGGTCGTGACGATCGACAGCGCCGCGGGTGCGAGTAGCGCCGCGAACGCGCCCTGCAAGGCGCGGGCTGCGATCAGGACCTCGAACGACGAAGCGGCGCCGCCGAGCGCCGAGGCGCCCGCGAAACCGCCGAGCCCGGCGATGAAGGTCCACTTGCGACCGACGAGATCGCTGATCTTCCCACCCAGCAGGAGCAGGGACCCGAATGCCAGCGCGTAAGCCGTGATGACCCACTGGCGTGAATCCGTGTCGAACCCGAGGTCCGCCTGAGCGGACGGGAGGGCGATGTTGACGATCGTCACGTCGAGGACGACCATGAGTTGCGCCACGGCGATGACACCGAGGATGCGCCACCTGCGGTCGTGATGAGGGTCTTTGTGTGTTGGTGCTGACATGGCTTGCCTTTCTGCTGCGTCGAGGTTGTTCGTGACACGAATCGTCTCCGTCCTGGGTGTTTCAGACATCAGGGACACCCCCTGAACCGGACCCTGAAAAGAGGGGTCTAGGGGATCTCGACCGCGCGGACCCGCACGGCGTCGGTTCGCTCGGCGACGTATCCGGGCAACTGGGCTAGAGCCTCGTCTTCGTCGCGGGCCCTGACCCACCACCAGATCCGGTGGTCCGCCGGCCAGGCAGGTGGAGGGCGCCGAGCCGCCTCGCAGGGGGCTGTCGAACCCGTGCCAGGCGGCGAAGGTCGCTTCGCACTCGTCGGGCTGGTGGCGGTGGTTGAGGAGGAAGTCGTTCATGCAGTGTCCCTTCCGCCGCCTGCCGGCGCCCGCGGTGTGCGGGCGCCGGCTGCGGCATCGAGTGGTCGTCGGTCAGCTGCGGGCCGGCTCCGGCTCGTAGCCGACGGTGCCGGGCTCGCTGGCGCCCGTCCTCGCCGCTCCCGGGAGGGCCCGGGAATCCACTGGAGGAAGCTCGGCAGGTACCAGTTCCAATCGCCGAGCAGCTTCATCGTCGCGGGGAGCAGGACTCCCCGGATGATCGGTCGCGTCGATCAGGATCGCGAACGCGAGGCCGACGCCCATCTGCTTGAAATCGATGAACGAGAGCGTCGCGAACACGCCGAACACGGCGACCATGACGATCGCTGCGCTGGTGACCGTGCCGGCCGTGCGGGAGATTCCCTCGCGGACGGCGTCGTCGGTGCTCATGCCCCGGTCGTAGAGCTCCCGGACCCGGCGTCAGGATGAACACGTGGTAGTCCATCGAGAGGCCGAACAGGATCACGAACAGGAACACGGGCAGCCAGTTGGTGACTCCGCCGTTGGACTCGAAGCCCAGCAGCGACTCGCCGGCGCCGTTCTGGAACACGATCACCAGCACGCCGTAGGCCGCGCCCACGGAGAGCAGGTTGAGCACGATCGCCTTGATCGGGATGACGATCGACCGGAACGTGAACAGCATCAGCGCGAACGCCAGCCCGAGGACGAAGATGAACACCAGGGGCATGCGGTCGTTGAGGACCTCGTTGAAGTCCTCGGTGCTCGCAGCACCACCGGTGACATTCGCCTCGGCGCCGTCGACGCTACCGACCGTGGCCGGGACGAGCTCGTTCCGGACCTCGTCCAGGGCGGCGATCGATGCGTCGTCGGTTCCGTTGCCTTCACTCGGCAGAGCGATCTGCGCAACGGTTCCGTCGTCGCTGTAGGTGACATCAGCCGGGGCGATGAACGTGCTCGACTCGCCGGCCTTCGCGACCAGCTGGTCGATCGACGCGGCAACCTCGCCGCTGCGGACGTCGTCGGCTTTGACGACGACCTCGTTCACGTTCGCCTCATCGGGGAACGCGTCCGTGTATCGGTCGTATGTCTGGATGACCGCCAGGTCCTGCGGCAGGTCATCGATTCCGGTCTGCGTCGTGGTCATGCTGAGACCGGGAATGGCCAGCGCCAGCAGCGC
Organism: uncultured Solirubrobacterales bacterium; assembly: GCA_963820665.1. Classification (GTDB taxonomy): domain Bacteria; phylum Actinomycetota; class Thermoleophilia; order Solirubrobacterales; family 70-9; genus CAVUAT01. The sequence goes on from CAWGAL010000005.1 coordinate 229,250, forward strand.
CGAGGTGGCCACCACCGCGGAGAGCACCGGCCTGCGCATGACGCGCGTGACGATCGCGCTCCAGAATCGGGACTCGCCCGTCGGGCGGCCGTACTTCCTCCTCAGCGGGAACCGGCCCTTGTCGACGCGGTCGCCGAGCCAGGCCAGCACCGCCGGCAGGACCATCAGCGAGACGAACATCTCGATCGCGACGACGCTGACGGTCGCCACGGCGAATGCCTCGAACGTGGCCTCGCCCGTGATGAACATCCCGGACATGGCGATCATCACCGTGATCCCGGAGATCATCACCGCGCGGCCCGAGGTCTTCGCAGCCGCCTGCAGCGACTCCTGCGGACTCATGCCCTCAGCTCGCTCTTCGCGCTCGCGGCGCATGTAGAAGAGCGAGTAGTCGACGCCGACGGCGAGGCCGATCAGCAGGATCAGCGCGCCGACGTTGCCGTCGAGCGGGAACAGCTGACTCGGAATGGCCACGAGAGCCATCGTCGCCAGGACGCCCGTGAGGGCCAGCAGAAGCGGCACGCCGGCCGCGACCAAGCCGCCCAGGGCGACCGCCAGGATGATGCAGGGTCAGGGGCAGGGACAGCATGCCGGCCTTGCCGAGGTCGCTCGCGAACGTGTCGTTCAGGCTCTTGTCCGACGACGCTGACCCGAACTGCTCGACGTTGTACTCGGGGTTCGCGGCCTGGAGGCCCTTGACGGCGTCCTCGCTCTCGACCACGTTGACGCCGGCATCGACGTCCTTGCCCGTGATCTCGAAGTCGACCAGCACCGAGTGCCCGTCTTCCGAGATGGCGCCGCCGCCGCCTTCGAACGGCGTGGCGACGTTGGTCACGTGCTCGGTCGTCTTCAGCTCCTTCGCCGTGTCCGAGACAACGGCCTGGAACTCGGCGTCAGTGGCAGACGATTGCTCGCTCTGGATGAGGACGATCTCCTCGTTCGGCCGCATGCCGGCGTCCGTCAGGGCGCGCTCGGCCTGCTGCGACTCGCCGGAGAAGCTGTCCACGGTCGAGATGTCCTTCTGCTCGACGACCTGGGCGCCCATGATCGAGCCCCATGACGACGAACACGAAGGCGAGCCATCCCCAGATGGCCGTCTTGCGGTGGTTGGCGCTCCAGTGTGCGGCGCGAGCAGCGATGTTCCTGCGGGGTTGCATGAGCTCTCCTCTTGTCGGGTTTGACTGCATGGCCGCAAGACTCGCTCCAGGCGGGCTCACCTACATCAGGGGGAGACCCTGAACCGGACCCTGAATCGGCGTTAGGGTGCTCCTCGAAAGGGGGCTCTCCAAGGTGAGCTCACGCTTCGTCGGTAGAAAACGCGAGCTGGACCAGCTGTTGAGCGGTCTCGCGCAGGCCCAGGAGGGCCGGGCGCGGTTCGCGGCGGTCGAGGGCGAGCCCGGGATCGGCAAGACCCGCCTGCTGCGCGAGCTCTCGGACCGGGCGAGCGACCAGGGATGCCTGGTCCTGCACGGGAGGGCCGCCGAGTTCGAGCGCGAGCTGCCCTTCGGCCTCTTCGTCGACGCGCTCGACAGCTACCTCGAGGCGGCTCCGGCGAGCGCGTTCAGCACACTCCCGCCAGAGCTGATCGACGAGCTCGCAAGCGCGTTTCCCGCGATGCGGCCGCTGGCGACGGGCACCACCCAGGCGCCCGCGCCTGACGACCGCGTACGCGTGCATCGCGCGGTGCGCGAGCTGATCGGCGGGCTCGCCCCCGGCAAGGCGATCCTGATCACGCTCGACGACCTGCAGTGGAGCGATCGCGCGTCGCTCGAGCTGGTCGGCCACCTGATGCGGCGCCCGCCCCGAGCGGGTGTGCTGATCGCCTTCAGCTACCGCACCCGGCGCCTCGATTCCGCCGTGATGACCGAGATCGCTGCCGCCGAGGAGCTCGACACCCTGGGGATGGTCCGCCTCGCGCCCCTCGGACGCGACGATGCGGCGGCGCTTGTCGGTGGCGACGGGAGCAACGGCGACTCGCTGTATGAGGACAGCGGCGGCAATCCGTTCTACCTCCTCGAGCTCGCGCGCCTCGAGCAGTCACACGGGGAGGATGGCCGTGGAGGCGGTGCGCCCCATGCGGTTGGCCTTGCGATCAGCCGCGAGCTCGAAGCGCTCTCCGAGGACGGACGCTCCTTGGTGAACGCGTCGGCGGTGGTCGGTGATCCGTTCAGCCTCGACCTTTCGATGCGGGCTGCCGGCCTCGACAGCGATAGCGGCCTCGACGCGCTGGACAGGCTCGTGTCGATCGGACCTCGTGCGCCCCACCGACGTGCCGCGGCGCTTCCAGTTCCGCCACCCGCTCGTTCGCGCGGCGATCTACGACTCGGTCCCGCACGGAACCCGCCTCGCCATCCACGCCGCCTGCGCCGACCTGCTCCGCGACGGCAGCGACGAGCTCGCCGTGCGTGCGCACCACGTGGAGCAGGCGGCACAGCCAGGCGACGCCGAGGCGATCGCGCTGCTCCGGGACGCTGCCCTCGAGTCGGCGGCCCGCGCGCCGGCCAGCGCCGCGGGGTGGCTGCGCTCGGCTCTACGACTGCTCCCCGACGACGCCGACCCCGCCGACCGCCAGGAGCTGTTGCTGCCGCTGCCGGGACTGCTGACCTCGCTCGGCGATTTTCACGGCGCCTACGAGGCCACCGTCCAGGCGCTCGAGACCGTCGGCGAGGACCAGGACGACCTGCGGGTGGGCCTGACGATCGCCTGCGCCTCCTTCGAGCAGGCTCTCGGCCAACGCGACCAGGCCGCGCGAGCGCCTGGACGGCGCGATCGCCGCCGCGGAGGCGAAGCCGGAGGAGCGCGTCGCGCTGCTGATCGCCAAGCTGATGGACCGCTTCTTCCAGCGCGAGTTCGACGAGATGGTCGAGTGGGGCGAGGACGCCGTCGACGCCGCCGAGGAGATCGACGACGTACCCCTCAAGGCTGCCGCGATGGGTGCGCTCGTGATGGCGTGTGCCCTGGCCGGCCGCGTGGAGCAGGCGGAGGAGGTCCGCAGCGCGAGTCCTCCCGCTGATCGACGGCGATGAGCGACGAAGACCTCGCGATCCGCCTCGACGCGATGGGCTGCCTCAGCGCCGCAGAGATGTACCTGGACCACTTCCCCGAGGGGGTCGAGCACGCGGAAAGGGGGCTTCGCATCGGTCGCGCCACCGGCCGCGCGGCCTTCGCCCCCACCCTCGTGCCTGTGCTCGGGGACCTGCTCGTGGATCCTCGGCGACGTCGACCGCGGCGTCGCCGTCCTCGAGGAGTCGGTCGAGGTGGCGAGGCTCAGCCGCAACGATCTGGGGCTTGCCTGGGGCCTGCTGAACCTCTCCCTCGCGCAGGCGGTCCAGGGTGACGTCGAGGCCGCCGTGCAGCACGGGGCCGAGGCGTGCGAGCTGGCCGAATCCCTGGGAGACAGCGCGATCAGCAGCTGGGCGGGGCTCGGCTATGGAATCGCGCTCCGCGTCGCGGGACGCAACGAAGACGGGTTGAAGACCCTGGTCGAGCGGATGGGTGGCACGGGCGCGTCGCAGATGCCGGGAGGCTGGCGGGCGCACGCCACGATGGAGATAACCCGAGCCGCCGTCGCCGCCGGCAACATGGAGGTCGCTGAGGAAGCCTCGAAGTTCACCGCCGAGGCCGCAGACGAGACCGGCCTGCCGATGGCGCGCTCATGGGCCGAGCGCGCCCGCGGCGAGCTGCTCCTCGCCCAAGGGCGAACCGGCCGAGGCCGCCGACGCCGCGCTGCGGGCGGCCGCACAGGCGGGCGAGCTCGGGGCACGTACGGAACGCGCGGGCTCACGGGAGCTTGCAGGGCATGCCCTGCTTGCCGCCGGCGACGCGGAGGGAGCCGCCGAGCAGTTCGAGCTGGCCGCCGCGGAGTTCGACGAGTGCAACACCCGGTACCACCGCGACCGGGTCGAGCTCGAGCTGGGCAAGCTCGGCCGCCGCCCATCGAGGCGGAGCAAGGCCGCGAAGTCGCAGGAGGCGGGCCTTGCCTCGCTCAGCGGACGGGAGCGGGAGGTCGCGGACCTGGTCGTCGACCGCCTCACCAACGCCCAGATCGCCGAGGAGCTCTTCCTCAGCGAGAAGACGATCGAAAGCCACCTGCGGAGGATCTTCGGAAAGCTCGGAGTGAGCTCGCGCGTAGAGGTGGCGCGAGTGGTCGAGCGGGAGCGCTTCTCGGGTTCGTAGGCCTAGGCGGCGCTCGGAACCCTGACCAGGTCCCGGTCCACCAGCACCTCGGCGACCTGCACGGCGTTGGTCGCTGCACCCTTGCGCAGGTTGTCGCCGACGACCCAGAGGTTGAGGCAGCGCTCGTGCGAGGGATCGCGTCGGATTCGCCCGACGAAGACCTCGTCGCGGCCTGCGGCGTCCAGGGGAGTCGGATAGACGCCGGCGGCGGGGTCGTCCATCACGACCAGGCCCGGGGTCTTATCGAGCATCGCGCGGCAGTCCTCGGGCGAGAGGTCCTCGCGGGTCTGCACGTTGATCGACTCGGAGTGGCCGCTGACCACTGGGACGCGCGCGCAGGTCGCCGAGATGCCGACGTCCTCGCCGAGCCCCAGGATCTTGCGCGTCTCGGCCATCACCTTGCGCTCCTCGGTCGTGTAGTCGTCGCCGTCGACGAACTGCTCGACCTGGGGCAGGACGTTGAAGGCGATCTGATGCGGGAAGACCTGACGCTCCACGTCCTCGCCCCCGAGTACCGCTGCCGCCTGGCCCCGAAGCTCCTTGATCGCCTCGCGCCCCGTGCCCGAGACCGACTGGTACGTCGAGACGACCAGGCGCTCGAGCCCCGCCGCACGGTGGATCGGGGCAAGGGCCACCATCGCCTGCATCGTCGTGCAGTTCGGGTTGGCGACGATTCCGCTGTGGTCGTCGGCGGCCTCGTCGTTGACGCCTGCGACGACGAGCGGGACCTCCTCGTGCATGCGCCAGTAGCTCGTGTTGTCGACCACGACCGCGCCGGCCTCGACCAGCTTCGGCGCCCACTCCGCGCTGATCGTCGCCGCCGGCCGATGAGAGCACGATGTCGAGCCCCTGGATCGACTCGGGGGTGAGCGGTCGGCACTCGATCTCGCCGCCGTTGAAGCTGAGCTTCGTGCCGGCGGACCGCTCGGACGAGAACGGCACGACCTCGGCAGCGGGGAAGTCACGCTCGGCGAGGACCTCGAGCAGCGTGGTCCCCACCGCGCCGGTTGCCCCGACGATCCCGACCCGGTAGCTGCGCCCGCTCACGACGTCACCGTCGGGCGGTGCTGCTCTCCGGTCGGCTCCTCCTTGTGAATCGCGCCTTCGCCGAGCTCGAACGCGGTGTGCAGCGCCTGGACCGCCTTCTCGACGTCGGCCGACGCGATCACGCAGGAGATCTTGATCGGCGAGGTGGAGATCATCTCGATGTTGATCTTGTGCTCGCCGAGGGTGCTGAAGACCTTGGCGGCGACTCCGGGGTGGCTTCGCATCCCGGCGCCGACGATCGAGACCTTGCCGATCTGGTCGTTGACGTCCACGCCGACCTCGGCGTCGAGCCCGTCGATGGTGTCCTGCGCCTGCGAGAGGTCGTCGCGCTCGATCGTGAACGAGAGGTCGGCGCCGTCGGAGTGCGAGACGGGCTCGTTCTGGATGATCACGTCGACGTTGACGTTCGCCTCGGCGAGTGCGGTGAAGATGCGGCCGGCGACGCCGGGCTCGTCGGGTACGCCGGTGAGCGTGACGCGAGCCTCGTCGGTCGAATGGGTCACGGCTGTTACTAGGGGTCGTTCCATGGTCTCGTTCTCGGAGACGACGAGGGTACCGACGCCGTCGTCCGCCGAGCTTCGGCAGTGGATTGGGATGCCGTGGTTGCGCGCGTACTCGACTGAGCGAAGCTGCAGGACCTTGGCGCCCGAGGCCGCCATCTCGAGCATCTCCTCGAACGAGACGACGCTGAGCTTGCGGGCGTCGGGGACGATCCGGGGGTCGGCGCTGAAGACGCCGGCGACGTCGGTGTAGATCTCGCAGACCTCGGCCCCGAGCGCCGCCGCGAGGGCGACCGCGGTGGTGTCGGAGCCGCCGCGGCCGAGCGTGGTCACGTCGCGGCTGTCGGTCGAGACTCCCTGAAAGCCGGCGACGAGCACGATCGAGTCCTCGTCCAGAGCCGAGCGGATGCGGTCGGCGCGTACGTCGATGATGCGGGCCTTCGTGTGCGAGGAGTCGGTGACGATCCCCGCCTGGGAGCCGGTCAGCGAGATGGCGCGGTGGCCGAGGTCGTTGATCGCCATCGCGCACAGCGCGCACGAGATGCGCTCGCCGGTCGAAAGGAGCATGTCCATCTCGCGCGGATCGGGGCGCGTCGGAGATGTCCCGCGCCATCTCGACCAGCTCGTCCGTCGTCTTGCCTCGCGCAGAGAGCACGGCGACGACGCCCTTTCCCCTGCTCGCGAGCGGCGACGATCCGCGCCGCGGCGCGCTTGATCTCGTCCGATCCGGCAACCGAGGTGCCGCCGAACTTCATCACCACTATCTCGGTGCTCTTCGTCTGGGGCATGGGTTGAACTGAGCATAGGGCCAGCCCTCCGTGAATAGGATCGCTCGGTGGAGGAGGAACCGAAGACCCGGCTGCCGAAGCTGGGCTTCCACCAGGCCCTGCTGATCGGGATCCTCGTGCTCGCTGCGGCGGGTGCGATCGCGTCGGTGCTGATCCAGCGCGGCGGGGAGGAAGAACCGGATGTCGCACCGACGCTCGCGTCGACCCCCGAGGCGCGCAAGACGGTTCGAGCGCTCAGCCTCGAACAGAAGGCGGACGCCGTGCTCGCCGCGGGAGTGGACGGTTCCGGGCGCGCAGCCGGGGCCGGCGCCGCGGTCATCGGAGCCGATGCCTGGGCCGCGGGCGGTCCAGGGCTGATCGAGCGGCTGCGCCGCAGCGGCGGCGCCAAGGGCTCACCGCCCCTGATCGTCGGGGTCCAGGAGGGCGGCAAGTATCGCGCCTATCCCGACCTGCCGCCGGCCCAGACCGAGCTCCAGGTGGGAGTAACGGGCGACCCCGCCAACGCCCGGAGCTGGAGCGCCGAGGCCGCGGGCGCGATGAAGCGAGCCGGCTTCGACCTCAACCTCGGGCCGGTCGCCGACGTGGCGACGATCGACAGTCCCGTCGCCGACCGGGCTTTCAGCGACGAGCCCGAGCTGACCTCCGCGATGACTGCTGCGTCCGTCAGGGGCTGCAGGCAGAGCGGCCTCGCCTGCGCGGTCAAGTACTTCCCCGGCCTCGGCGGCGCCTCGGACGACACGGCCGTCAGCCCCGCGACGGTCAGCCTCGACACGGCCGCCCTGGAGGCGCGCGACCTCGCGCCCTTCCGCGCGGCCTTCGACGCGGGCGCCCCGGCGGTCGTGCTCTCGCTCGCCTTCTACGCCGCCTACGACCCGATCACCCCCGCGGCGCTCTCGTCGATCGTCGCGACCGAGGTGCTTCGCGGAGAACTCGCGTTCGAGGGGCTCGCGATCAGCGACGACCTCAGCTCGGGGGCGATCTCGGCGGGCCTCGGAGCGCCCGAGGCGGCGGTGCAGGCCCTCGCGGCGGGTACCGACCTCGTGGTCGTCTCGGACCCCGGCGCAGCGCAAGCTGCCCGCGCCGCGATTCTTCAGGCCGCTCGCGACGGGGGGCTGTCGCAGGCCCGCCTCGACGAGGCGGTCGCTCGGATCTTTGAGCTGAAGCAGCGCTTCGGCCTGCTGCGCCAGTGACGCTTGTCACATAGCTCGCTGAGCCACCCTGATATATCTGGCAGATAGATGGAGCTGAGCGCGACAGCGAAGGTGATCCTGGGGATGCTCGCAATGCGTCCCCGATCGGGTTACGAGATCAAGAGCTTCGTCGACGACTCGACGCGCTACTTCTGGGCAGCCAGCTACGGCCAGATCTACCCCGAGCTGAAGCGCCTCTCCGAGCACGGCCTGATCGAGGGAACCGACGCCCCGACGGGCGGCCGACAGCGCACCGTCTACCGGCTCACCGATGCGGGGACCGAGGCGCTCCGGGAGTGGCACGAGGGGCCGTCCGAGATCTACGAGCTGCGCGACGAGGGACTTCTCAAGCTGTTCCTCGCCGGAGCGATCGACCCGGGCCGGGCGGCCGACATCGCCCGCGAGCGCTCCGTGCGCGCCGCCGGTATCGCCGACCGCCTGCGCGAGGTCGAATCACGAGCTGAGCGCAAGGACGCCCCCAGCTACGCCGTGCTCGCCTCGGGCATCGCCTTCCACGACTTCACCGCAAAGCACTTCGAGAAGGTCGCTCGCGACTTCGAGCGAGCCGACGGGAAAAAGAAGACCACCGGGGCCGGCGCCCCGAGACGGGAGAACTGATGTTCAACGGGCTCGCAACTCTGGCGGACAAGCGCGGCAAGTGGGTCGTCGGGGTGGCGATCGTCTTCTTCGTGGTCGCCGGCGCGATCGGCGGCTCGGTCGCCGACAAGCTCGACCCCTACGGAGCGGACGACCCCGACACCGAGTCGGTGATCGCCAAGGAGCGTCTCGACGACGCTGGCTTCCGCGACTCGAGCGTGATCGTGCTGATCGAGGGCGTGAACCCGGCCGAGCCCGCCGGCGAGGCCCGCGTCGCAGCAGGTCGCCGAGCGCGTCGGCGCAGACGCCGACGTCGACCGCGTGGTCGGCTTCGCCGAGACCGGCTCCCCCGACTTCCTCTCGGCCGACGGCGACGCGACCTACCTGGCGGTGAGCCTCACCCCCACCGAGGACAAGGCCCAGCAGGAGGCAGCGGACCGCATCCGCGAGGAGCTCGTCGGGTGAGGAGGGCGTGTCGGTCGGCGGCTTCGCGCTCGCCAACGAGCAGGTCAACCAGCAGGTCGAGGAGGACCTGCAGATGGCCGAGCTGCTCGCCTTCCCGCTCCTCTTCCTGCTCTCGCTGCTCTTCTTCCGCAGCTTCGTGGCGGCCCTGTTGCCGCTCCTGATCGGCGGCCTCGCGATCGTCGGCACCTTCCTGGCCCTGAGCGTCGCCGCCGAGCTCGGCTCGGTCTCGATCTTCGCGCTCAACCTGACCACGGGCCTCGGCCTCGGGCTCGCCATCGACTACAGCCTGTTCGTGGTCTCGAGGTACCGCGAGGAGATCGCGAAGTACGGGCCGGGCCTGCAGGCGATGAAGGTGACGATGGCGACCTCGGGCCGCACGGTTCTCTTCTCGTCGCTGACCGTCACCGCCGCGCTTGCCTCGCTGCTGGTCTTCCCGCAGCGCTTCCTCTATTCGATGGGCCTCGGCGGATCGATCGTGGCGATCCTCGCGGCGGTCATCTCGCTGACCGTGCTGCCCGCGGTGCTGGCGCTGCTCGGCAACCGGGTCAACTCGCCTTGCACCGAAGTTCCTGCAGCGCCGCGCGGACGCCGATTCGCGCCCGGCCGAGGAGGGCTTCTGGTACCGGCTCTCACGGTTCGTGATGCGCCGACCGGCGCCGATCGCCGCGGCCAGCGCGGCCCTCCTGATCGCGCTCGGGATCCCGTTCCTGCAGATCAAGTTCACCTCTCCCGACGCTCAGATCCTGCCCGAGGAACGCAGCTCGCGTCAGGTCGATGACGTGCTGCGCGCGGACTTCCCGCCGAACCGCGACACGCCCGTGCGAGTCGTGCTCGCGAGCTCCGACGCCGGCGACGTGGCGGCGGTCCAGCAGGAGCTCGAGGCGACAGAGGGGGTCGTCGCGGTCAACCCGCCGCAGCCGGTGGACGGGCGGACGACCGTGATCGAAGCGGTTTCGGCCAACCCCTACATCGACGAGGCCAGCCGGGACACCGTCCGGGATGTCCGGCAGATCGACGCCCCGAGCGGGGCCGAGGTCTTGGTCACGGGCGCCACGGCGGACTTCCTCGACTTCCAATCGAGCCTCGAGGAGCACGTGCCGCTGGCGGTCGGCGATCATCGTGATCGCGACGCTGGTCGTGCTCTTCCTGATGACGGGATCGGTGGTGCTGCCGGTGAAGCAGCTGCTGATGAACGTGCTCAACCTGACCGCCGTGTTCGGGATCCTGGTGCTGATCTTCCAGGACGGCCGGCTCGAGGGGCTGCTCGACTACCGCAGCCAGGGGGCGATCGAGCAGACGATGCCGATCCTGTTGTTCGCGGTGGCGTTCGGGCTCTCGACCGACTACGGGGTGTTCCTGCTCTCGCGGATCAAGGAGGCCCGCGACGCCGGAGCGAGCGACTCGGAGTGCATCGCAATCGGGCTCGAGCGCACCGGCCGCATCGTCACCGCGGCGGCGCTGCTGTTCGCGATCGCGATCGGGGCCTTCGCCACCTCGCAGATCATCTTCATCAAGCAGAACGGCATCGGGACGGCGCTCGCGGTCCTGATCGACGCGACGATCATCCGCGCCCTGCTCGTGCCGTCGCTGATGGAGCTGCTCGGCGCCTGGAACTGGTGGGCGCCGAAGCCGCTGCGCTGGATTCACTACCGATTCGGGCTCAGCGAGGCGGCCCCGGACGCCGCGCCCGGCAAGGCCTGAGACCGGGATTGCGGTTGGGCCCGGCGGCTCTGGGTAAGCTGCCCGACGATGACGATTGCAACAGCCATGTTCCTGATCGCGGCCGGGGCCATCCTGCGCTACGCGATCAACGTCAACAGCGACGTGGTCAACATCGAGACCGTCGGCCTGATCCTGATGATCGTCGGCGGCGCGGGCCTCGCCCTCTCACTGCTCTACGAGCTGGTGCAGACGGGCAACCGCGACAAGAAGGATGAGTACCCCCAGCGCTCCTCGCGCAGCGGTTACGACGACCCCACCCGCCGCCTCTAGCACCCCCGGGCTAGGCCGAGCGGCGGCCCGACAGGGCCTTGCCGAGCGTCACCTCGTCGGCGTGCTCGAGGTCGGCACCGACCGGCAGTCCCGACGCCAGGCGGGTGACGGTGACGCGGTCGCGCAGCAGCGCCGCGATGTGCTGAGCGGTCGCCTCGCCGGTGGTGGTCGGGTTGGTCGCGAGCACGACCTCGGTCGTCTCGCCGCCGACCCGCTCGAGCAGCTCGGCGATCTTCAGGTCCTCGGGGTCGATCCCGTCGATCGGCGACAGCGCGCCGCCGAGCACGTGATAGACGCCGCGGTACTCGCCGGTGCGCTCGAAGGGGATCACGTCGGAGGGCTCCTCGACCACGCAGATCAACGTCGCGTCGCGGCGGCCGTCCTCGCAGATCCTGCAGCGCGGGCCCTCGGCGAGGTTGAAGCACACCTCGCAGAGACCCACCTTCTCCTTGACCTCGCGAATCGCTTCGGCCAAAGCGAGCGCCTCGTCATCGGAGGCGCGCAGGATGTGGAAGGCCAAGCGCTGCGCGGTGCGCTGCCCGATTCCGGGCAGCCGTGAGAGCTCAGAGATCAACCGACTGATGGGCCCGGCGTACATGCGGTGAGCCTACTGTCGCTCCCGGGGGCGAACTTCGAGTTCTTGGACCTGTACATGTCCTATGGGGCCCGAAAACGTCCAACAGCTCTGGACATTGGCCCGGGCACAGCACGGCGTGCTCAGCCGAGCGCAGCTGCTCGAGGCGGGTCTCTCCGAAACGGCGATCAGGCACCGCGTTGCCAAAGGGCGTCTCCACCGGCTCCATGCCGGCGTGTATGCGGTGGGTTGGCCGCACCCGACCCGCGATGGCGGATGGATGGCAGCCGCGTTGGCATGCGGTTCTGCCAGCGCGCTTAGCTTCGTCAGCGCCGCGGCATTATTCAGAATCGCTGACTGGGAGCGGACGATCGAGATCTCAGTCTCCAGAGGGAGGCGACCGCGAGCCCCCGGATTGCGGATCCACCGCGTCGCCCTACCTCCGACCGACGTCACCGAGCACCGCCGCATTCCAGTCACCACCCCCGCCCGCACCCTCATCGACCTCGCAACCCGGCTTCCCCTCCCACGCCTCGAGCGCACCGTCAACCAGGCCGACAAGTTGGGGCTCATCGACCCGGAGTCGCTTCGGAAGGAACTCGAACGCAGGCCCGGGCAGCACGGGGTGCCGGCGCTTCGTCAGCTTCTCGATCGCGACACCTTCGTTCTCACGGATTCGGAGCTCGAGCGTGGTTTCGTGCCCATAGCCATGCGTGCCGGGCTTGGCCGGCCCGAGACGGGCGTCCGAGTGAACGGCTTCCAGGTCGACTTCTACTGGCGCGATCTCGGGCTGGTCGTCGAGACTGACGGGCTTCGGTATCACCGCACGCCGATGCAACAGGCTCGGGACCGCCATCGGGACCAGGCCCACGCGGCGGCCGGATTGACGAGCCTCCGCTTCACACACCGTCAGGTCACACGTGAGGCTTCGACCGTCGAACGGAACCTCGCAGCCGTGGCGGCGAGGCTGAGGAAGCGGAACGCCTAGGCGCCGGGGAGGCCGCCGAGGCCGGGCATGCCGCCGCCCATGCCGGGCATGCCGCCCATGCCGCCGGTGATCCCGCCGAGCTTGGTCGAGGCCAGCTCCTGGGCGGCGCGGATCGCCTCGTTGACGGCTGCGGTGACCATGTCCTGCAGCAGCTCCGGGTCCTCGGGGTCGATCGCCTCGGGCGAGATCGTGATCTCGCGCAGCGCCATGTCGCCGGTCATCGTCACCTTGACCATGCCGCCGCCGGCGCTCGCCTCGACCGTCTCACTCTTCAGGTCCTCCTGAGCCTGCGCCATCTGCGCCTGCATCTGCTGGACCTGCTGCATCAGCTGGTTCATGTTCGGCTGCTTGGGCATCAGCCCGCCTCCCGGCTCTGCGCGTCGTCCTCGCCTGATTCGGGCTGGTCCTCGAAGACCTCTCGCGCGTCGAATTTCGTCTTCAGCATCTCGATGATCTCATCGTCGGCCATCTCGGGCGGGGCGGCCTCCTCTGACGGAGCCGCGGCTGCGTCGCCGTCCATCAGCTCGAACTTGAGCGGTAGCCGCGCCCCGGCGACCGCCTCGATCGAGCTGCCGAGCTGCTCGGTGCAAGCCTTCGATTCCGCCTTGCGCTTGTTGAACGTCGCCCCCGCCGGGAAGCCGACGTAGAGGGTCGGGCGCTCGCCGTCCACACGGAGGGGCCGGGCGCCCTCGAGGATGGTCGAGAGCATCTCGCCGCCGGAGGAGCGAACGTGCTCGACGACTGCGGGCCAGAGGTCGGTTAGGCGGGCGGCGTCGGGAAGGTCGTCCGGCTCGGCCGGAGCGGCCTCCTCCACTTCGCGGCCGGGGGCGGGCGGTTGCGACGCCTGCGCGGGGGATTCAGAGGAATCGTCCGGCGGCTCGGACGAGGTGGTCTTCGGCTCGGCCTTGGGTGGCGGGGTCACCTTGGTCGCCGGGGGCGGCGGCTGTTCTTGGCCTCCCAGCTGGCGCTCCAGGGACTCGATGCGCCGCAGCAGTGCGTCGCGGGATGTGTCCAGGGATGGGCGGGCCACCTTCAGCAGGGCCACCTCGAGGCTCAGGCGGGGGTCGTCTCCCTCTCGCATGTTGGCCACGGCGGTCGAGAGGGCGTCGATGGCTCCCATCAGCTTGACGTCGCCGATCGCGCCGGCCTGCTCGGCGAGGCGGTCGGGCTGGGCGACGGTCACCGTGAACGACTCGGGGACGGCGCCCGTCGCGCGGGCGACCAGGAGCTGGCGCAGGTGGGCGACGAGGTCGCGTGCGAACTGCGCCGGATCGCGGCCCGATCGCGCGAGGCGGTCGACCACGTCGAGCACCGCGGCCGAGTCGCCCGCGGCGAGGGCGTCGGTGGCCCCGAACAGGAGCTCAGCATCGGCCGCGCCGAGCATCTCGACCACGTCGTCGGTCGCGACCTTGTCGCCGCCGAAGGCGACGAGCTGGTCGAGGGTGCCGAGCGCGTCTCGGAAGCTGCCGCCGGCCGAGCGCGCGGTCAGCGCGACGGCGCCGTCGGAGACCTCGATGCCCTCGGTGTCGGCGACGCGGCGAATCACCTCGGCGATCTGCTCGAGTGACGGACGCTGAAAGTCGAAGCGCTGGCAGCGGTCGACGATCGTCGCCATCACCTTCTGGGGCTCGGTCGTGGCGAGGACGAAGACGGTGTTCGGCGGCGGCTCCTCGAGCGTCTTCAGAAAAGCGTTCCACGCCTCCTTGGTGAGCATGTGGGCCTCGTCGAGGATGTAGACCTTCCAGCGGCCCTCGGCGGGCGCGTAGCCGACGCGGTCGCGGAGCTCGCGGACGTCGTCAACCGAGCGATTCGAGGCGGCGTCCATCTCGATCACGTCGAGCGACGTGCCTGCGGCGATCGTCGTGCACGAGTCGCAGACGCCGCAGGGCTCGAGCGTCGGGGCGTTGACGCAGTTCAGCGAGCGAGCGAGGATCTTCGCCATCGAGGTCTTGCCGGTTCCGCGCGAGCCGACGAACAGATAGGCGTGATGGACCCGATCGCGCTCGATCGCGTTCGAAAGCGTGCGCACGACGTGCTCCTGCCCCACGACCTCGGAGAAGCTCTGAGGCCGGTGGCGGCGGTAAAGAGAGGCGGATTCGGCCATCGCTTCGAGTCTATCCTCGCCCCATGACCTACGACGAAGGGTTGGTCCAGAGGGTTCGAGACACCGTCGCAACGAGGGATGGAATCCTCGAGCGCAAGATCTTCGGCTCGCTCGGCTTCTTTCTCAACGGCAACATGGCGGTCGCGGCGCACCGCGACGGGCTGATCGTCCGCCTCGGCCCGGACGCAGAGAAGGCGGTCGAAGAGGCCGGCGTCAACCCCTTCAAGCCCGGCGACAGCAAGCCGATGACGGGCTGGGTGATGGTCGACCTCGAGGCCGTGGCCGAGGACGAGGCGCTGTCGGAGTGGATCGACGCGGGCGTGGACTTCGCCGCGACGCTGCCGCCGAAGTAGTGAAAAATGGACCGTGCACCCGACTCTGAGGCGAAGCTTCCGGTCGTTTCCTCTGCGATCGGCTCGGGCCAGGCTTGCCTGCATCACATGACGGCTACCGCTTAAGGCTGCTTCCTTCCGGACCTGACCTGGTTCACGGGCCACCACTGCGCAGGACCTGGCCGTCAACACCTCTCGCGGCGGCTCGGCTCCGAATGCCGGCCCCTCGATCGGGGATTCGGCCCCGCTAGAGCGGATTGCGGGTGACAGGGCACCGCTGATTCCCCGCCTAGCACGGTCCGTCGGAGAGTCTACGGCGCCAGGCGCTCGATCCGCCACCCGCCTCCCTCGCGGGTGTAGCGGAAGCGGTCGTGCATGCGCCCGTCGCGGCCCTGCCAGAACTCCATCTCCTCGGGCTCGAGCGCGTAGCCGCCCCAGTGGGCGGGGCGCTCGATCGGGCCGTCGCCGGCGGCATCGAGGACCTCGGCGACGCCGCTATCGAAGCTCCTCGCGGTCGATCGTCCGGCTCTGCGGCGAGACCGCAGCAGCGGCCTGGCTGTCGCGGGGCCGGCTCGCGAAGTACTCGTCGGACTGCTCTGCGGTCAGCTTGTGGACCGGGCCGCGGGCGCGAACCTGGCGATCGAGCTCGCGCCAGTAGAGGATCAGCGCCGCGCGCGGGCGCGCGGCGAGCTCGGCGCCCTTGACGCTCTCGTAGTTCGAGAAGAAGCGCAGGCCCTCGGGGCCGAACCCCTTGAGCAGCACCATGCGGGCGTTCGGGGCCCCGTCGGCGTCGGCCGTGGCGAGGGTCATGGCCTCGGCCAGCGGTACCTCGCGCTCGGCGAGCTCGTACCAGTCGCCGAGCTGGGCGATCGGGTCATCGTCGAGCCCCTCGCGGTCGAGGGGCGGAAGCTGCTTTCGGAGCTCGCTCATCCGCCAATCATGGACTAGAGCTTCATCGAGCCCATCTTCGAGTTCTTGCGCGGCTTGCGCGGAATCGTCGTCGTCGAGGTGAGCCCCCTCGATGTCCAAGTTCGGCAGGTAGCGATCGGCCCACTTCGGCACCCACCAAACGTGCTTGCCGGCGAGGACCAGCAGGGCGGGCGCCAGCAGCAGGACCGACATCGCCGCGAGAGCCACCCCGACCGCCAGCCCGACCCCGAACTGCTTCACGGTCGGGTCGCCGTTCAGGATGAAGCTGCCGAACACGCAGATCATGATCAAAGCCGCCGCGCTGATGACGCGCGCACCGGTCGCGAGCCCGAGGGCGATCGCCTGGGAGTCCCCCTTCACCTTCATCCGCGCCTGCTCGATCTGGCTCATCAGGAACACCTGGTAGTCCATCGAGAGGCCAAAGAGGACGGCGAACATGATCAGCGGAACGAAGCTCGCGATCGGGTCCTTTCCGCTCTTCGTGTCGAGGCCGACGAGCTCGACACCCCAGCCCCACTGGAAGCAGGCGGTCACCACCCCGAACGCGGCGCAGACCGAGATCGCGATCGCGGCGACCGCCTGGGCCGAGACGACGATCGACCGGAACGCCATCAGCAGGACCATGAAGCCGAGGGCGTTGACGACGAGGATCACGAGGAAGAGCTTGTCCGAGATCGCGGTAGCCAGGTCCACGTTGCTGGCGGTGGAGCCTCCGACGTGGGTCTCGAGGTCCGTGTCCGCGGTCGACTGAGGAATCACGTACTCGCGGAGCGTCGTCGACGAGCTCGGCCGTCTTCGGCTCGGCAGGGTCGGACTTCGAGATCACCGTGAAGATGGCGGCGTCCCCCGGTTTGTTGATGTTCGGGGGCGAGACCACCTGCACGCCGACGGTGTCGGTGAGGGCATCCTGCAGCGAGACGAGACGCGGGTCGGTCCCGCGTTCGTCCCCCCCGGCCGCTGTGAGCTCGTCGGTCAGCGTGGCCTTCAGCTTCTCGGCCTGTGCCTGCTGCTGGGAGGCCTGGACCTGGAGCGTGTCGAGCTCAGCCTTCTGCGTTTCGAGCTGCGCGGCCTCGACCTTTGCGTTCGCGGCCTGGAGCTGGAGCTTGTTCTTCTGGCCGACGAGCGAGATCGCCTGCAGCGCCGCCCCGGCCGCGTCCTCGGCCAGGCCCAGGACGTCGGCTCCCGTCTTCGACGCCTTCGCCCTGATGCCGCTTCGCCTCGCGCTTCAGCGCGGCGCCGCGGGCACTCAACTCCTGCTGCGCCGCCTGCGTGGAGGCGAGGTCGGACTCGAGCTTTGCCTCGCGCCGCTGCAAGGCGGCGAGGCGCGCTTCCAGGCGCGCTCGGTCGGCGGGGGTCTGGGGCTGATCGAGCTGGTCCTGGGTGGCCTGCTCGGCGAGCCGGACCTTCTCTAGCTTCGCGTTGATGACTGCCGCCTGGGCCGTCAGCTCCGCACCCAGCTCGGCGAGCTCGCCGGCCTCCGCGACGACCCCCTCGAGCTGCTTGACGAAGCCGCGCTGCTTATCGAGCTTGTTCGCGCTTCGCTTCAGTTGCGCCTTCTCGGCGGCGAGCCCAGGCCGCCCTCCGCGACCAACGCGTCCTTCTCGGCGAGCAGGCGCGCCTGCTCGGCCTCGAGCTCCTCCGCGGAGTTCTCGAGCGACTCGGCCTGCGTCTGGCCCTGGGCCTGCTCCTCCTCGAGCTGGGCCTGGAGGCTCTGCGCCTTCGCGTACTGCTTCTCGAAGGTGCTGCTCGGCTTCGCGGGGCTCCCCAGATCGACGGCGACGAGCAGGGGCCCGTTGTAGCCCGGGCCGAAGCCCGAGGACAGGAGGTCGTAGGCCTGGCGCTCGGTGGTGTCCTTCGGCGTCGCGCCGATGTCCTCCTGGCCGAGCTCGAGCGAGGTGAAGGGGATCAACAGGGGCAGCAGGATCAGCGCCGACAGGGCGACGGCGCGCTTCGGCTTCGAGGTGACGAAGGTCGCCCACGCCCCCCAGAACCCCTTCCGGGGGGCTGTCGGCTTCGGGCGCAGGAACGCGGGCAGCGCGAACGAATCGATGTGGCGGCCGACCAGCGCCAGGAGCGCCGGCAGCAGCGTGATCGAGCCGAGGACAGCCGTCAGCACAGCCACCGCCGACGCGTACCCGAGCGATGTGACGAGCGGGATCCCCGCCACCATCAGCGACACCAAAGCGATGATCACGCGTCCCGCCTGCGAACACGATCGCCGTGCCCGAGGTCGCCACGGCCCGCGCGATCGCGTCCGGTATCTCCAGGCCCTCGCCGCGCTCGGAGCGATAGCGGCTGACCATGAAGAGGGCGTAGTCGATGCCCACACCGAGGCCGATCATCGTCGCCAGCGTCGGGGCGATCGTCGGCACCTCGGTGACGTGCCCGAGCAGGCCGATCAGCGCCAGCCCGACGCCGAGCCCGAACACGGCCGTCAGATGAGCGGCAGCCCCATCGCGACCAGCGTGCCGAAGGTGAAGGCGAGGATGATCATCGCCGCGAGAATCCCCACGACCTCGCTCGACTCCGTCGCGGGTTCGGAGAGCTCGGAGCCGATCGAGCCGCCCGCGGCCACCTCCATCCCGGCCTTTCGTCCCGGCTCGGCCGCCTTCACGAACGACTGGGCTATCGGCTCGGTCAGGTCCTCGGACCCGATGTCGAGCAGGACGGAGATGAACGCGGTCCGCTCGTCCTTGCTGACCTGCGCCTCCCCCCTGCTGCGAGAACGGGCTGGTGGCCGAGAACACGTCGGGGAGGTCCTTCATCGCCTGGTACGAAGGACGTGATCGCCTGCTTGTACGGGGAGTCGGTCACCTTCTCGCCGTCGGGCGTGCGGAAGATGATCGGGTTCGCGCCGTTCTGCTGCGGCGGGAAGCGCTCGGCCAGCAGGTCCGATGCCGACTGGCTCCCGGTGCCCGGCAGCTCGAGGTTGTTCGAGGTGTTGGCTCCGAACTCCTGGACGAGGCTCGTGGTGCCGGCGATCAGCACCACCCATGCGCCGAGAACGACCCATTTGCGATGGGCCGCGAACATCCCGAGTCGGTGGAGGAATCGCGCCAAGGGCCCCTAGGGATCGCGCCGCCCGAACTCAGACGGCGGGCTCCGGGCGCGAGTCTAGGCGACGGGTCGGCCCCCGCGAGCTAGTCGGCGGGCGGGAGCGGCCGCACGGCCGGTCCCTCGAGTACCTCGCCGTCGACGCCGAAACGCGAGCCGTGGCAGGGGCAGTCCCAGCTTCGCTCCGCGTCGTTGAAGCGGACGATGCAGCCGAGGTGCGTGCAGCGCGCCGAGCGCTCGTGGAGCTTGCCGTCGTCGTCGCGGAAGACGGCTCGCTGGTGCAGGCCGTCGCCGACGACCGCGCCCTCGCCGGGCGCGAGCGCCTCGGCGGAGCCCGCGCTGAAGTCGGTCGCGGAAGAAGTGAAAGCCGACGTTCGCGTTCTCCTTGGCGAACGACGGGCCGCCCGCGGCCGCGTGCAGCCTCATCGGGTCGAACGTGGCAGCGAGGGCGGTTGTCGCGCCCGAGGGCACGGTCGCGCAGCATCGCGGCGGCGGTCGTCCCCATCGCCAGGCCCCACTTGCGCATTCCGGTCGCGGTCGTCACCTGCGCCGAGAACGGCCACAGCCTCCCGACGAAGGGGAGCTTGTCGTTCGGGATCGAGGTCCTGCGTCGCCCAGCGGTGCTCGATGGACTCGACGTCGAAGCGCTCGCGGGTCCATTCCTCGAGGTCGCGGTAGCGCTCGAGCTCGTCGGCCTCGCCGACCTTGTGCGACTCGCCGCCGACCATCAGCAGCTCGCCGTCGGGGGTCGGGACCGAGCGCAGGGAGTGCGCGGTGCTCTCGTCGCTCAGGTACATCCCCTGCGGGACGTCGCCTCGCAGCCGCGCGAGCACGACGTAGGAGCGCTCGGGATGGTTGCGCGCGAAGTAGAGGCCGCGGTCGAGGATCGGCAGGTGGGTCGCGACCACCACGTGCCGGGCGCGAAGCGTCGCCCCGTGCTCGGTCTTGACCTTGCACGGCTCGCCTTGCGCGACCGACACGACGCGCGAGCGCTCGTGGACCGCGCAGCCGGCGTCGGCTGCCGCCGCGGCGAGGGCGTGCAGGTAGCGCAGCGGGTGGAACTCGGCCTGCCCGTCGAATCGGACCGCCGCCGGGACCTCGTACGGCAGCTCATCGACGTTCGTGACGAACGACGCGGGAAGCCCTGCCTCCTCCGCGGCCCGAACCTCGTCGATCAGCTGCGAGGCGTGCGCGTGGTCCTCGGTGTAGGTGAAGTTCGGCTTGCGCCGAAGGTCGCAATCGATCCCGAGCTCGTCGACCAGGCTCGAGACGAGCGCGATCCCCGCCTCGTTCGCCTCTCCGTAGGTGCGCGCGACGTCCGCCCCGAGCTTGGAGGCGAGGTCGGCATAGGTCAGCCCGTGCAGCGAGCTGAGCTTCGCCGTCGTGTAGCCCGTCGCCCCGGAGCCGATCCGGCGCGCCTCCAGCAGCGCGACCTTCGCGCCCTCCTGCGCGAGCAGCAACGCCGTCGTGACCCCGACGATCCCGCCGCCGAGAACGGCGATGTCGCAGTCGGCCTCGCCGGACTGCGGATACTCGGTCCCCGGCGCGGACTTCGCCCAGTAGGAGACTGTGTCGATCCCGGCCACGGAGAAGGCCTTACCCCGCGCAGGGCTGGCTCAACCGACGGGGCATTAGAGTCCCCGCGATGGCGACGATCGAAACCGTGACGGGCCCCGTCGATGCCGGCGAACTCGGTACGACCCTGATCCACGAGCACCTCCGCTGCCAGGACGAGGCCGTCGCCGCGCAGTGGCCCGACCGGGTGACGCTTGCGGAGGAGCCTCCGTTCGCCGTCCAGGCAGGAGGTGAGCGTGCCGAGGCCGTGAAAATGGCCGAGCGGGCGCTCGAGAGAGGCGTGAAGACGATCGCCGATCCCACCGCGATGTTCCTCGGCCGCGACGTCGACTTCATGCGGAGCGTCAGCGAGGAGACCGGGCTCCAGGTCGTGCCCTGCACCGGGATCTACACCTACGACCATCTGCCGCAGTTCTTCCTGACCCGCAGCCCCGAGCAGATCGCCGAGATGTTCGTCGCGGACATCGAGAAGGGGATCCAGGGGACCGAGATCAAGGCGGCCTTCATCAAGTGCGCTGCCGATGAGCCGGGCCTGACCGAGAATGTCTCGAAGATCCACCGCGCCGCGGCGATGGCGAGCGTCCAGACCGGCGCGCCGATCATGGCCCACTCGCACCCCGCGACCGAGACAGGCCCGAAGCAGGTCGACATATTCGAGGAGGAGAAGGTCGACCTCTCGCGCGTGCAGATCGCCCACTGCGGAGACTCGGAGGACGTCGACTACATCGAGGGGCTGCTCGACCGAGGCGTCTACGCCGGGCTCGACCGCTTCGGCCTGGAGCTCTACCTGCCCTACGACAAGCGGATCGCGACGGCGCTCGCCCTGCTCCAGAAGGGCCACGCCGACAAGCTCTTCCTCTCGGCCGACGCCTGCGGGACGCTCGACTGGTTCCCGCCCGAGATCGTCGCCGCCCTCCACGAGGCCAAGCAGGCAATCGACTGGGACGTCCGCATCGTCCACGACAAGGTGATCCCGGACCTGCGCCAGGGCGGCATGACCGACGAGCAGCTCGACCAGATGATGGTGCGAAACCCCGTCGCCTGGCTCTCCGGCGCCTAAACTGACCGCCCTCCGGGCCCGTAGCTCAGTGGGAGAGCGCTCGCTTCACACGCGAGAGGCCGCTGGTTCGAAACCAGCCGGGCCCATCGATCGCGGTTCGACTAGGCTGCCGCCCGTGGATAACAGGGTCAAAGGCCTGATCGCGTTCGGCGGGGTGCTCGTCGTCGTCGTGCTGGTGGTGCTTCTCGCCGGCGGCGATGATGACGACTCCGGCTCGAGCGCGAGCGCGAGCAAGCCCGAGGTCGAGATCCCCGACGGGGATCCGCCCACCGAGCTCCAGATCGAGGACCTCGAGGAGGGCGACGGCGCCACGGCCGCGGCCGGCGACCAGCTCTCGGTCCAGTACGTGGGCGTCCTGTTCGACGGCGGGACCGAGTTCGACTCCAACTTCGACACGGGCCAGCCGTTCGAGTTCGCTCTCGGCTCGGGCCAGGTGATCCCCGGGTGGGACGAGGGCCTCGTCGGGATGAAGGAGGGCGGCCGCCGCCAGCTGACGATTCCGGCGGAACTCGCCTACGGGGCGCAGGGGCAGCCGCCCGACATCCCGCCCAACGCCGCGCTTGTCTTCGTGATCGACCTCGAGTCGGTCACGCCGGCCGCAGCGGCTCCGCAGCAGTAGCTACCCGGGGCCGAGCCTGTCCCGCAGCACGTCGTGATAGCCCTCGAGCTTCGGCTCGCGCCAGCGGCGCTCGAACGGGAGCCGCCACCGATAAGGCTCGACGAGTTCCTGCAGCGGGCCCTCGGGACCCCAGGACTCCTGCGGATACGGCAGCGCCTGGATGTCGGCGTCTAGCACCGGCTGGGAGACCTCCCATAGCCGCTCGATGCCGTCGGCGGTGGTGAAGAGCGTGTGGTCGCCGAGCATCGCGTCGCGGATCAGGCGCTCGTAGGCCTCGAGGGTGTCCTCAGCCTTGCCGGCGTCGGTGAGCGAGAACTGGAGGCTCTGCTTGTCGAGGAGCATCCCCGGCCCTGGCCGCTTGCCGTAGAAGGAGAGCGACAGGCGCGCCGAGTCGTCGAGGTCGAAGGTCAGGTGGTCGGGACCGTACCTGTTGACCCCTGAACCCTCGGGGAACATGCTCTTCGGCGGCTCGCGGAACGCGATCGAGATGATCCGCCACCCCTCCGCCATCCGCTTGCCGGTGCGCAGGAAGAACGGGACGCCTGCCCAGCGCCAGTTGTCCACCTCGCAGCGCAGCGCGATCAGGGTCTCGGCGTTCGAGTCGTCGGGGACGTCCGGGAGGTCGCGGTAGCCCTCGTACTGGCCGCGGACCACCTGCTTGGGATCGATCGGGCGCAGCGAGCGGAAGACCTTGTTCTTCTCGACCGTGATCGAGTCGGGGTCGAGCGCCGTCGGCGGCTCCATCGCGACGAAGGCGAGGATCTGGAAGAGGTGGGTGACGACCATGTCGCGGAATGCCCCGGTCTCTTGGTAGAAGCCGGCGCGGTCTTCGACGGAGTGGATCTCGGGGACGTCGATCTGGACGTGGTCGATGTGGTTGAGGTTCCAGATCGGCTCGAAGAGGCCGTTGGCGAAGCGCAGCGCGAGGATGTTCTGCGCCGCCTCCTTGCCGAGGTAGTGGTCGATGCGGAAGATCTGCTCCTCGTCGAAGACCTCGTGCAGCTCGGCGTTGAGCTTGCGCGCGCTCTCGAGGTCCGTGCCGAACGGCTTCTCCATGACGATCCGCGAGCGGTCGACCAAGTCCGCCTCGTCGAGCAGGTGGACCGTGTCGAGCGCGCTCGCGGGCGGGACGCTCAGGTAGTGGAGCCGGCGGGCGCCGTCACCGAGTTGCTTCTCGGCCGCGCCGACCGCGTCGGCCAGCGCCTCGGCGCCGTCCTTCGCGTTGACGTGCGTGAGCTTCGCGGCGAACTCCTCCCAGATCGCGGTCGTGAACTTGACCCGCCCGAACTCGACGCAGGCCTCCCGCGCCATCTCGCGCAGCTCGTCGTCGGAGGTGTCGTGCCGCGAGGTCCCGACGACGCGGAAGTCGGGCAGCAGGTTGGCCTCGCTCAGGTGCAGCAGCCCCGGCAGCAGCTTGCGCTTCGCGAGGTCCCCGGTGACCCCGAAGAGGACGATCACGTGCGGGTCGATGGAGTCGAGTGCTCCGGGCGGGACGTCCAGTGGCTGCTCCGGCATCCCGGTGACGATATACACGCGGCGCTCTGAGTAAGGTGCCGCGCCTGTGAACTTCAGCTTCGACGCCGACACCGCGCTTCGCCCCGAGGCGCCCGGCGTCTGGAGCGGAGCCATCGCGGACGGCTGGGACACGCCCCGCGGACCGCTCGGCGGCTACGTGATGGCGATCGTGATGCGCGCGGTCGAGCTCGCGGTCGACGACCCCGATCGACAGGCGCGCTCGGTGACGATGCACTTCCTGCGACCGCCCGCCCCGGGCCCCGTCACGGTCAGCGCCACGGTCGAGCGAGCCGGCCGCTCGTTGAGCTCGGTCACGGCCCGGCTCGAGCAGGACGGGGAGCTGCTCGGGCTGGCGCTCGGGGCGTACTCGAAGCCGTGGAAGAGCCCGCTTCTCGACGACTCCCCGATGCCCGAGGTGCCGGCGCCCGATGCGGTCGAGGCGCCGGTCGAGTCGCTTCGCGGCAGGAAGCGCCCGGCCTTCACCGACCGAATGGTGATGCAGCACCGCTTCGGCGAGATGCCGTTCAGCGGCTCCGATCGCGGCGAGACCGGCGGCTGGCTCGGGATCCGGGAGGAGCGGCCGATCGACGCGCTCGCAGTCGCCGTCCTCGCTGACGCGTGGTTCCCAGCCCCCTGGCCGCGGCTGGCCGAGCTCGCCCCCGCGCCGACGATCGACCTCACGGTCCACTTCCGCTCCCCGCTTCCGATCGACGGCCCGCTGCTGCTCGGGCGCTTTCGCAACCGCCACGTGCGCGATGGCTTCTTCGAGGAGGACGGTGAGCTCTGGGCGCCCGACGGGACGCTGGTGGCGCAATCGCGCCAGCTCGGGATCCTGATCGGGGCCAAGGCGGGCTGAGCGCGGCCACCCGGCCCGCGCTCAAGCCGGGAGGCCAGGGGCCGATAGGGAAGGACCATGGCCTCCGACACCCGCACAGAGCGCGTCGTGCTCGAGACCGCGCGCTACCGGATCGTCGGCGAGGTGACGCTGCCCGCGGAGGGCGTTCGCACCCGCCTCTCGGACCTCCTGAACGCCGAGGGCCTCAGCTTCATCTCGCTGGTCAACGCCGAGCTGACGCCGCTCGACGGCAGCGGCACCGAGCGGCGCGACTTCGTGGCCGTCGCGCGCGACCACGTGCAGATCGCCTACGAAGCCACGCCCTAGCCCGACTGACCGAGCTCAGTTGAGCGAGGGGTCGGCCGGCATCCGCGCGAGCAGCGAGAACTCTCCTCCCTTTCGCTCGAGCACCTTCGACCACAGGTCCCCGTCGGGTGGGGCGAAGAGGTCGGAGACGCGGGCCTCGTCGAGGATCCATCCCTCGGCCTCGAGCTCCGCTTCGAGCTGACCCGGCCCCCAGCCGGCGTAGCCCGCGAACACGCGCAGCCGCTCGAGCTCGGGTGGGGCGTCGAGGTCCACCATGCCGACGGTGCCGACGATCAGTTTCGTCGCCTCGGCGGGGTCCGCGTACTCGCCGAACGAGGTGACGGCGTTCGGCTGAACGGGACCACCCGAGTGCAGCACGTGCTCGGTGCCGATCGACTCGGCGAGCTCGGGCACGGCGTCCCCGATCGTTACGTCGGAGGGCCTGTTCAAGACGAGCCCGAAAGAGCCCTCGTCACTGTGCTCGACCAGCAGCACGACCGTGCGGCGAAAGTAGTCGCCAAGCGAGGGCGAGGCGATCAGCAGCACTCCGCTGAGGGGCTCGGACACGGGCCCTTAGCGTAGGGTGCCGCGCGTGAAGGCGACTCTCTATTCCCTCGAGCCATCCCATCCCGGCCACGCCGCCCGGCTGATGCTCGAGCGCAAGGGGATCGAGCACAAGGTCGTCGACCTCCCGCCGGGAGCGCATGCCGCCGCGCTGCGCCCGCTCGGGTTCAGGCGCGGGACGGTCCCCGCGCTGAAGCTCGACGGCAAGCGGGTGCAGGGCTCGCGCGCGATCTCGCGGTTCCTCGACGAGGTCCAGCCCGAGCCGCGCCTATTTCCAACCGACCCGCAGAAGCGGATCGCAGTCGAGGAGGCCGAGCGCTGGGGCAACGACATCCTGCAGCCGGTGCCGCGGAAGCTGACGCGTCACCTGGCGCTGACCAAGCCCGAGATGCGGGTGCACATGGCCCGCGAGTCGAGCCTTCCCGCTCCTGGCGTCGTCGGCCGCGCAACGACCCCGGTCGCCTGGTACTTCGCGCGCAAGGCCGACGCGAACGATGCCGCCGGCGTGGAGCGAACGGTGGCCCTGATCCCGGTTCTGCTCGACCACGTCGAGGCGCTGATCGCGGAGGGGACGATCGGAGGCGCCGAGCCGAACGCCGCCGACTTTCAGATCGCGACCTCGATCCGGGTGCTGATCAGCTACGAGGACATGGCGCCATTGATCGAGCGGAGGAAGGCAGGCCGCTTCGCACTGGGCGTCATCCCGGCCTACCCGACCACCGTCCCCGCGGGATTCGTGCCGGCCGCATGGCTGGAGCCGCTGCGAGTATGAGGACCGCGTGGGTGCTGGGCGACCAGCTCTCCCACGACAACCCCGCGCTCGAAGGTGCCGACCGCGTCCTGCTGGTCGAATCCGAGGCGAAGCTGCGCTCGCTGCGATTCCACCGCCAGAAGGTCCACCTCGTGCTGTCGTCGATGCGCCGCTTCGGGGACGAGCTGCAGGATCGAGGCTTCGATGTGGACCGGCGCCGCGCCCGCAGTCTCGCCACGGGGGTGCGGGCCCACATCCGCGAGCACCATCCGGAGTCGGTGGCGCTGCTCGAGCCGACGGCGCTCGGAGCCGGGACCGCGCTCGCCGCCGTGAGCCCGCGCGTCGAGGTGATCGAGGACGGGCTCTTCCTGACCTCGCCGGCCGAGTTCGCTGCCTGGGCCGAGGGCCGCAAGCAGCTTCGGATGGAGGATTTCTACCGGCGCCAGCGCCGCCGCTTCGAGCTGCTCATCGACGGCGACGAGCCCGAGGGAGGGCGCTGGAACTTCGACGCCGAGAACCGCGAGCCGCCGCCGGACGAGGTCTCGGCGCCCCGCCCCTATCGCCCTCGAGAGGACGCCGTGGACGAGCAGGTGCGCCGCGAGCTCGACGCAGGCGGCATCGAGACCGCGGGCTCCGACGGACCGCGCCTATTCCCCGGGTCGCGCGCCGAGGCGCTGCGTGCGCTCGAGAGCTTCGTCACCGGGCGCTTGCCCCACTTCGGGCCCTTGCAGGACGCGATGGTCGACGGCGAGCCGTTCATGTGGCACTCGCTGATCAGCTCCTCGCTCAACCTCGGGCTGCTGTCGCCGCTCGAGTGCGCGCTAGCCGCCGAGAACGCCTACCGCTCGGGCGCCGTCCCGATCGCCTCGGCCGAGGGGTTCATCCGCCAGGTCATCGGCTGGCGCGAGTACGTCTGGGGCGTATACAGGCTGCGTGGCCCGTCGCTCCGCCGCGCCAACGCGCTGCGCGCCCGCGTCTCGCTGCCGGCTGCGCTGGAGCGGCTCGACCCGGAGGCAACCGAGATGCGTTGTCTTTCGGATGCGCTCGGCGGCCTGGCGGAGACGGCCTACTCGCATCACATCCGCCGCCTGATGATCTTCGGGAACCTGCTGCTGCTGCTGGGCGTCCGACCCGGCGAGGCCAACGACTGGTTCCACCGGGCGTTCATCGACGGCTTCGACTGGGTGATGGCGCCGAACGTGATCGGGATGGCGCTCTGGGCCGATGGCGGGCAGATGATGAGCAAGCCCTACGCCGCGAGCGGGCGCTACGTGGACCGTATGTCCGACCACTGCGGGCGCTGCCGCTACGACCCCAAGCAGCGGACGGGCGAGGACGCTTGCCCGTTCACCACCCTCTACTGGGACTTTCTCGACCGCAACCGCAAGCGCCTGGCGGCGAACCACCGGATGAAGCTCCAAGTGCGAAATCTCGACCGCATCGACGCTGCCGAGCTCGGTCAGATACGCAAGCAGGCGCGTACTCTGACGCGGAGCTTCGAGGCCTAGGGCGCGAGGACGATCTTCAGCGCCTCGCGGTTGTCGTAGACCTCGTAGGCCTCGGGCGCCTCGTCGAGCTTCATGTGGTGGGTGACGAGCGGCGAGGGGTCGAGGCGTGCCGGCCGCGAGGCGCTCGAGCACCGGGTCGACGTGCTTGATCACGTTCGCGTGGCCGGTCCGCAGCGTGAGCGCCTTGATCCAGACGATCCCCATGTGCAGCTCGATCGCGCTCGGCGTAGACGCCGGTGGCCGAGACGGTGCCCGGCCTTGCGCGCCAGCCGGCAGGCGAGCTCGAGCGCCTCGGGGTGGCCGACGGCGTCGACGGCGAGGTCGACGCCGCGGCCGTCGGTCAGCCTCCTTGACCTCGGCGCGCGGGTCCTCCTCGGTCAGGTGGACCGGGCGTCGCGCCGAAGGACTCGGCCATCGCCAGGCGGTCCTCGACGGTGTCGATCGCGATCACCTGCGCGGCGCCCGGCGGCCTTCGCCGCCTGCACGGCGCAGAGCCCGACCGGGCCCGAGGCCCAGGACCGCGGCGGTCTCGCCCTCGGCGAGCGGACGGGAGTCGATCGCGTGGTAGGCGGTGCCCATCACGTCGCCGGCGAACAGGGCGACGTCGTCCGAGAGCCCCTCGGGCACCTTGCGCAGCGCCAGGTTCGCGTGCGGGACCAGCACCAGCTCGGCCTGGGCGCCCTGCAGCGAGCCGAGCGTCTCGCCGTGGCCGAAGACGCGGCCGTCGTCGCACTTGTGGAACTCGCTCGCGCGCGCAGAAGAAGCACTCGCCGCAGGCGGTGCAGTAGGTGCCGAGCACGCGGTCGCCGACCGCGACCCGCGTCGACGTCGTCGCCGGCCGCGACCACCTCGCCCACGAACTCGTGGCCGATGATGAAGCCGGGCTCGATCTTGCACCCGGCCGTGGTAGATGTGGAGGTCCGAGCCGCAGATGCCGCTCGCCTCGACGCGCGACGATCGCGTCGTCGGGCGCGAGCAGCTCGGGCTCGGGCTTCTCGTCGACCCGCACCTCGCCGGGCGCCTGGAAGGTGACCGCTCGCATCGCGGCGGAGCCTAGCTCGCTGAGTTCTGAGAGGCTTCGGCTCCCACCTTCGAAGGAGAGAGCCTCGAATGGCGATCGACAAGTCCAAGCCGGTGCTGATCACCGGCTGCTCGACCGGGCATCGGGAGGGCGACCGCGGAGCGGCTGGCGCGGCGACGGCTGGAACGTCTACGCGACCGCCCGCAAGCCCGAGGCGATCGAGGACCTGAAGCCGAGCGGGCGCCAAGACGCTCGCGCTCGACGTCACCGACGAGAGCTCGATGGCGGGCGCGGTCGAGCGAGGTCGAGGAGGACGGCGGCTCGATCGGCGCGCTCGTCAACAACGCCGGCTACAGCCAGAGCGGCGCGGTCGAGACGATCCCGATGGACAGCGTCCGCAAGCAGTTCGAGACCAACGTCTTCGGCCTGATGCGGATGTGCCAGCTCGTGCTGCCCGGCATGCGCAAGGCCGGCCAGGGCCGGATCGTCAACATCAGCTCGATGGGCGGCAAGCTCGTCTTCCCCGGCGGCGGCGTCTACCACGCGACCAAGCACGCGGTCGAGGCCCTCTCGGACGCGCTGCGCTTCGAGGTCGCCGGCTTCGGCATCGAGGTCGTGATCATCGAGCCGGGCCTGATCATGACCGAGTTCGGCGAGACCGCCGTCGGCAGCATGGACGAGACGTACGCACGACGGGCCCTACGCGAAGTTCAACAAGGACGTCGCCGACGGCGACCGCCGGCGCCTACGAGGGCGGCGATGCTCGAAGTTCGGCGGCGGCCCCGAGAAGGTCGCCGACAAGATCGAGAAGGCGCTTACCGCGCGGCGCCCGCACACCCGCTACAAGGTCACCGCGTCGGCCGGCGTGATCATGGGCATGCGCAAGGCCATGACCGACCGCATGTGGGACCGCTTCGTCGGCTCGCCAGTACCCGCAGCCGAAGGCCGGCGCCTAGGGCGCGCTCAGGCTCGCCGGTCGAGCACGAGGTCGACCGCAGCGGCGATTGCGATTCCGCAGGTTGCCCCGACGACGACGTCGGTGGGATAGTGGACGCCCGTATGGATGCGCGAGTAGGAAACGGCGGCAGCAAGGATGCCCAGGGGCACCCCGGAGGCGGGCATCTCCCGCCCGGCTCCCGCTGCGAACGCGAACGCGGCGGCCGAATGGCCGGAGGGGAACGAGCGCGACCCCGGCATCGGGATCGGCGCCGGGGAGCCGGCCCTGTGCGGCACTCGCTCCGGGCGCCGCCGCCCGCTGAGCGGCTTCAGCACCAGGTTCACCACGGCGGAGGTGACCACGACCGAGGCGAGGCCCCTCACGGCGGCGCGCCGGCCGCGCGGCCCGCCGGCGACCGAGAGCAAGGCCGCTGCGGCAAGGGAGAGGCGCGAGTAGTTCGCAGCGTTCGAGAGCCTGGCGAAGGCGCGATCGAGCGACGGCGTCCCGGCGCCGGCGATCGCCTCGTAGACAGCGAGGTCGATGCGGTGCACCTCTGCGAGCAGCTCGCGGTCGGCCATCAGGCGATCCTAGGTGGGTTCGCCGGGGGTGCCCGGTGATCCGCCGGCAGATCGCGGCGGCGGTGGCCCTACTCGCGGGGGCCGTGACCATCGCGCTGGCGCTGCTGGTCGCGATCGAGACCTTCCCTCGCGGCATCGCGGTCACCGCGCTCGCGGTCGCCGCCGTCGTCCTCGCCCTGTTCGGGGTGCTGCGAGGCGGCGCCCTGCGCATCGCGGCGTTCTCGTCGGCGGTGGTGGCCGCGGCGGGCGCGCTGATTCTGGTCTTGACCGGGGACACGGTGGTCCTCGGGCTGGCGACCATCGGCGCGGCGGCGATCTGCGTGGCGGCGACCCAGTTCGCCCTGCGGATCCGGGTTTCTCTGCCGCCCGCAGAAGCTCCGAGCAGGGCCGTGCTCTTCTACAACCCTCGCTCGGGCGGCGGCAAGGCGACGCAGTTCGACCTCCCGGCTGAGGCGCGGGCTCGGGGCATCGAGCCAGTGGAGCTGAGCCCCGGCACCGACCTCGAGACGCTCGTAAACGATGCGGTCGCGCGAGGCGCCGACGCCCTCGCGATGGCCGGAGGCGACGGCTCGCAGGCCGTGGTCGCCGCGATCGCCTCCGAGCGCGGGCTCCCATACGCGTGCATCCCCGCCGGCACCCGCAACCACTTTGCCCTCGACCTCGGGGTCGACCGCGACGACGTCGTCGGCGCTCTGGACGCGTTCGTCGAGGGCGGCGAGCACGTGGTCGACCTCGCGGACGTCAACGGGCGCGTGTTCGTCAACAACGTCTCGCTCGGCGTCTACGCCGAGGCGGTGCAGAAGTCCGGCTATCGCGACGCCAAGTTGCGCACGCTGCTCGACACGGTCTCGGAGGTGCTCGGGCCCGACGCGAAGGTCCCACCGCTCAGCTGGAGGGGGCCGCACGGCCATGCCCACGATTCGAGCGCCGCGATCCTGGTCTCCAACAACCGCTACCGCCTCGGCCGCCCGATCGGGTCGGGCACCCGGCCCAGGATCGACGACGGCCTGCTCGGCATCACGGTATTCGCCGAGCCGACGTCTCCTGAGAAGCGCCGAGGCACCCAACGCCCGTGGCGGGATTGGTCTGCCCCCTCCTTCGAGCTCGAGGCGAGTAGGCCGGTTCCGGCCGGGATAGACGGCGAGGCCGCGACCCTGCAGCCGCCACTTCGCTTCCGCATCCGCCCCGGAGTCCTGCGGGTCCGAATCGCAAGGCACCACCCCGGTGCGTCGCCGTCGGCGATCGCGCCGGACACCGCCCGGGAAACAGCGTCGTCGCTGTTTCGCATCGCGTCGGGCCGAGTAGGTTCGGAGCTGCGGTGAACGACCGGAGCCACACGATCGACCCCGGCGCGCGGATCGGGCACGTCCACCTGAAGGTCTCGGATCTCGACCGCGCTCTCGACTTCTACAGCGGCGTGCTCGGCCTCGAGCTGCAGCAGCGCTGGAACGGGGCCGCCTTCGTATCGGCCGGCGGCTACCACCACCACATCGGCCTGAACACCTGGCAGAGCGAGGGTGGCCCGCCCCCGCCGCCGGGGACCACCGGCCTCTTTCACACCGCGATCCTCTACCCCACCCGGGCTGCGCTCGCGACGGCGCTTCGCCGCGTGCTCGAGGCGGGCATCCCGCTCACCGGGGCATCAGACCACGGCGTGAGCGAGGCGCTGTACCTCGACGACCCCGACGGCAACGGGGTCGAGCTCTACTGGGACCGCCCCCGCGACCAGTGGCCACGCCCCGATGACGGCGACGGGGTCGAGATGTTCAGCCGCCCGCTGGACGTCGGCGGCCTGCTGGCCGAGGCCGGATAGCCGCATGCCGGTTTCCCGAGCCGCCGAAGCGGGCAGTCTGTATTAGATGAGACGACTCGTCCGAATAGCCGTGCTCGCAGCCCTCGGGTACGCCTTCTGGGAGCTCTTCAAGCGCACGCGCGAGAGCGAGAGCGCGGTCGAACCGGTGTCGAGCTCCGGGGTCGTTCCCAAGGCGCCACCGCCGAAGGCGCCCGCGCCGTCCGTTGCAGCCTCGGGGCCCAACGGCGCCGGGCCGACGATGAGCAAGGGCGATCTCTATGCGCGCGCGCAGGAGCTCGGGATAGAGGGCCGCTCGAAGATGAGCAAGGCTCAGCTCGAGCGCGCAATCGCCGACGCCAGCTAGGCGAGGTCGAACGCGAGCGCCTCGCGAGGCACCTTCGCCTCGCGCATGTCGACGCGCTCGCCTCTGAACGGCACACCCTCCGCCTCGAGCAATGCGCGCTGGCGCTCGCCCTTCGCAAGCGACCCGTCGGCCCGCACGACGCGGTGCCATGGGACCGACGGGTCCCCGCAGGCCGAAAGCACCGTGCCGGCGTGACGCGGCGCTCCGGGGCAGACGTCGCCGTAGGTGGTGACGTGGCCCTCGGGCACGGAGCGCACCCGGTCGAGGAGCGTCAACTCTCGGCCAGCCGGTAGGTATGGACCGCCACGCCCGACGGGAACCTTTGGGACTCGACGAGCTCCATCGGGACCTTGGCTCCCGCCTCGGGGAACAGGCGGCGTCCGCTGCCTAGCAGCACCGGGAAGACCATCACCCGCAGCTCGTCGACCAGTCCGTACTCGAGCAGCGTGTGGACCAGGGTGCGGCTGCCGGCGACGAGGATGTCGCCGCCCGGCTGGCGCTTCACCTCGGCGACCGCTTCGGGCACGTGCCCCTCGAGCACCGACGAGTTCTCCCAATCCAGCTCCGTCAGCGTCTTCGACGCCACGTACTTCGGCATCGCGTTCATCTTGTCGGCGAACTCGCCGCCGCGCCCGGGCCAGGCCTCGGCGAAGCCCTCGTAGGTAACGCGGCCGAGCAGCAGCGCGTCGGAGTCGAGCGTCTCGGCCAGCTTGTAGGCCTCCTGCTCGGGGCCCGAGTAGTCGATGACCCAGCCGCTGTGCTCGAAGCCGGGCTCCCCGCCGGGAGCCTCCATCACCCCGTCGAGCGAGACGAACTCGGAGACGATCAGCTTCCTCATAGGCGGAGGGGGTGGGATTCGAACCCACGAAGGACCGAAGGCCCTTACCGGTTTTCGAGACTCGCCTACGCCCTCACGGAATCCGCATGGCTCAGCGGTTTCGGGAGTGTATTGCGGGGGTGCGTACCAGTGGGAGTACCAGCGTCGGGCATTGACTCGTCGCCTCGATGCGGTTCTCATGCATGGAGCGATCCTCCTGCGCAGTCTCGCTGGGAAAAGATCCAGCGTTCGGGTCGAGAATCCTGTCGACGCCAGGGGTGCTGGCGAAGCGCTCAGACTCGGACGGGTCGCCGCAGCGCGATACTGCGCGGGCAATGTCAAGAGAGAACGTTGAGATCGTCCGTGGCGCTCGTGATGCCTTCAACCGAGCGGATTTCGATGCTGTGTCGAGTTACGTCACCTCGGACTTCGAGGTAGACATGACACGCGCGGTCGGCTTGGACGACGGTATTTACGACATTGATCAGTGGCGTCGCCTCGCGGAGAACTTCGGCAAGGCTTGGGAATCCGTTCAGTACGAATTCGACGAGGTGATCGACGCCGGGGACCGCGTGGTGACGCCATTCACGAACACCCTGGTGGGCCGCGACGGGGTCGAGGTGAAGGCTCGTGGCACGTGGGTCTGGACGATCCGCCAAGGCGCTGTATCGCGCTTGTGCCTCTATCAGGGCCGGAGGCAGGCCCTTGAAGCCGCCGGGCTGATGGAGTAGGTGATGTCGGAGGAAAACGTGGAGATGGCGCGGCGGATGGTCGACGCCTGGGACAGCGGCGACCTGTCGGAATGGGCCAAGGGCCTCCACGAGGAGGTCAAGTGGGTTCCGCTCGCCGAGAACACTCAGACCGAGCCGATCGACGGCGCGGAGGCCACGCTCGCGTTCGTCGCCGACTGGATCGAGCCGTGGGACGAATATACAATCGAGGCGCTCCGGATCATCGACGCCGGGGACTCGGTCGTGATCAGCACACGTCAGGCGGGGAAGCTCCCGACGGGCGCCGAGATCGGCATTGAGATGCACGCGGCTGGGACCTTCCGCGATGGCAAGCTCGTGGAGATGAGGTGGTTCACGCACGAAGCGGACGCCCTCGAAGCCGCCGGGTTGTCGGAGTAGGTGATGTCCGAGGAGAACGTCGAGAACCTTCGAGCATTCATGGCTATGTGCAGCCGGAGGGACCGCGCGGGTGTAGCCTCCCCGCCAATGCTCTCCACGATCGCCGTGGGAACCGACGGCTCCGACACCGCCAAGCAGGCGGTCGCGGAGGCCATCGAGCTGGCCAAGCGATACGACGCGGAGCTGGTGCTGATCAGCGCCTTCCAGGACTCCAACACCGCGCCAAAGGATGATCCCGACGAGCGCCAGTGGGCCTACAGCACCTCGGCCCAGCTCCAGGCGATTCTGTCCCGGCAAGAGGACGAACTGAAGGCGGAGGGGCTCTCCTGCCGGACCCTATTTGACGAGGGCGACGCGGCCGACGTCTTGGTGCGCCTGGCCGAAGAGTGCGAGGCGGACGCGCTGGTGATCGGCAACAAGGGCATGCATCGCCGGATTCTCGGAAGCGTTCCGAACTCCATCGCCCACAAGGCGCCCTGTTCGGTCTTCCTCGTCAAGACGACCTGATCGCTGCTCGACCCGGAGCAAGCCCTCGAAGCCCTCTCTACAAGCGGAGGGGGTGGGATTCGAACCCACGAAGGACCGAAGGCCCTTACCGGTTTTCGAGACCGGCCCGTTCAACCGCTCCGGCACCCCTCCAGCGAGGGCTAGGCTAGCGGCAATCACCTATCTTGATAAAGCCGATCAACTTGCTTGCTATTGTCTCGCGCCATGCGCCGCACCGACGTCCACCAACACCTCTCGCCCGAGCAGCTCCTGGCCGAGCTCTCCCGCCGGGACCGCGCGCCGCTCGTTCGCAAGTCCGGCCGCCGCTACCGCCTCGTCCTCGACGGCGAGCCCGACTACCTCTTCGACCTCGCTCAGCACGACCCCGACGTGCGGCGCAGCGAGCTCGCCGCGGCTGGGATCGAGCGGGCGCTGATCACCCCCTCCCTTCCGCTCGGGATCGAGAGCCTGCCGTTCGACGAGGCCGCTCCGCTGATCGACGCCCACCACGACGGGGTGTTGTCGCTCGGCGGATGGGCGCCTACGAGGTCAAGCCGGGCACCGGCGAGCTCCAGCGCCACTCGGTCTCCTACGCCGAGGAGCTCCGCCCGATCGGTGCCTAGCTCGCGAGCTCACCCTTGAGCACGTAGCGCAGGATCCCTACGACCTGCTCGGGCGAGGACGCGGTGGCCGTCGCGGCGCGATCGATCTCCTTCAGCGCGTGGTCGTGGTCGGGGGGATGCAGCGTGACGATCGGCTTGCCGAGAGCGGCGGCGTAGCCCGCGTCGAATGCGGCGTTCCACTGCTTGTACTTCTCGCCGAAGCGAACGACGACGACATCGGCGGCGCCGATCAAGGTCTGGGTGCGGATCGCATTGACGCCCGCGCCCTTGTGGTCCTTCCAGAAAGCATCGTCCTCGTCGCCGAGGATCGCGACTCCGACGTCGTCGGAGGCGCTGTGGTCGGTGACGGGCGAGGTGAACGTGACGTCGAGGCCGGCATGCTCGGCGCCGGCGGCGATCTGCTCGCGCCAGTCGCTGTGTATCTCGCCGGCGAGATAGACGTTCCAGGCCACGGGGCGATGCTAACGGCCAGTGATCGGCCTGGCGTTAGGATCGGCGCGTATGGGAGGGAGCATCAGAACCTGGGTCCGGGCACTCGCGCTGGTGGCGCTCGGCGCACTGCTGGCGACGTCGGTCGCGGCCGTCGCGGGCAAGAAGAAGCCCGCCACGCCGGCGAAGCCGATGCCCGAGCCGGCCATCTCGATCCGGGACACGGGAGTGGGCCTGCCGCGGATCGGCTCGGAGGGCACGCTCGGCATCGCCGACTTCGTCGACCCCGTCCGCGCGTACTACGACAGCGGCTCCTACGCGGCTGACCTGCAGGACGTCGGCTCCCGCGCTGAGGCGTTCGTCGTCAACCAGGCGGCCGCGATCCGTGCGAAGGCGAAGCGGCGGTGCAACAAGGCGAAGGCCAAGAAGCTGAAGGGCAAAAAGCGCGTCGCCGCCTGCACGACCCCGAAGCTTGCGGTCACCATCGACATCGACGAAACCTCGGTTTCCAACTACGTCGAGCTCGAGAACCAGGCCTTCTCGGGCGCGGCCGGCGCCCTGATCATCGCAATCGCGTCCGCCGACTCCCCCGCCATCGCCCCGACCCTGTCGCTGTACCGGCGAGCTCGCGCGCTGGGGATCAGCGTGTTCGCGATCACCGGCCGGCCCGATTCGGTCGGCGACCTCACGCGGACGAACATGAACGCCGTCGGCTACACGGACATCGCCGGCTACTACTTCAAGCCCTCGGGCGAACCGACCATCGCCTTCAAGTCGGAAGCCCGGACCGCGATCGAGCAGCAGGGCCACCG
Organism: uncultured Solirubrobacterales bacterium; assembly: GCA_963820665.1. Classification (GTDB taxonomy): domain Bacteria; phylum Actinomycetota; class Thermoleophilia; order Solirubrobacterales; family 70-9; genus CAVUAT01. The sequence goes on from CAWGAL010000005.1 coordinate 265,709, forward strand.
CATCGTCGCGAACATCGGCGACCAGGAGAGCGACCTCTCCGGCGGCCACGCAGACCGCAGCTTCAAGCTGCCGAATCCCTTCTACTTCATCAAGTAGCCCCTATATTCCGGTTCGCCCGGAGAGGTGTCCGAGTGGCTTAAGGAGCGCGCTTGGAAAGCGCGTGGGCGTTTACGCGCCTCGTGGGTTCGAATCCCACCCTCTCCGTAAGGGGAACACGATCACCGAGTGAAAACAGAAACGCGGCTGGCCTACATCGAGGTGGACGGCGGCGACTCGGTCGCGATCGACTGGCCGGCCAGCAGCGACGGCCGTTTCGCCTAACGGCGCGCGGCGAAGAAGGCTTCCAGCAGGGCGGCCGCCTCGCCGGCGAGCAAGCCCCGCTCGACCTCGGGGCGGTGATTGAGCGCGGCCGAGGCCGGCGGCGCGTAGAGGTCGAACACCCCTCCCGCGGCGCCCCCCTTGGGGTCGCTCGTCCCATAGACGAGCCGCGGCACACGGGCGAGCGAGATCGCGCCGGCGCACATCGCGCAGGGCTCGAGCGTCACGTACAGCGTGGTCTCGGGCAGGCGCCAGCCACCGAGGCGCTCCGAGGCCTGGCGCAGTGCAAGGACCTCCGCGTGCGCGGTGGGGTCGCGGCGCTGCTCGCGCTCGTTGCCCGCAGAGCCGAGCACCTCGTCCCCGCGGGCGAGCACGGCCCCGATCGGGACGTCGCCGAGCTCGGCTGCGTCAGCGGCGAGCTCCAAAGCGAGCTGCATCATGCTCTCGTCGAGCGCCGGGTCAGCGATCTCAGTCATCGCGGCAGTATCCCGTCCGGGGGAACTTTCCCCTCCGTATCGTGTTACGTGACTCACCTCTCCGGCCCGAGGCAGGAACGCAGGCGGCCATGAACACGATGCGAAAGCTGATCGCAACAACCACGCTCGCGCTCACCGCAGCGCTCCTGGCTGCCTCCCCGGCCGCAGCTGCGGCCGGCGCAGAGGCGCCCGAGTACGTCCCGGGCGAGCTCATCGTCGGGCTCGAGGGCGGCGGCGAGCGCCTGCTCGAGCTGCCCGAGGAGGTCGGGATCGGCGACGCGGCGGCCGCCCTTCGCTCGAACCCCGGCGTCGCCTACGCAGTCCCCAACTACCTCGCTCGCGCCTCCGCCGTCCCGAACGACCCCGGCCTCGGGACGGTGGCTGGCGACTGGCGCCGCACGCAGTGGAACTTTCTGCCGTGCGGCTCGCTCTGCCTGGGGGGCACGCCACCGCCCACCGGGGGCACCACCCCGACCTTCGAGGCCCGTGGCGGCATCGACGCCGTCGGCGCCTGGGACGTGCTGAAGCAGCGCAAGGCCGCCTTCGGCAAGGGGGCGAAGGTCGCGGTGCTCGACACCGGCATCGCTTACCGGGCCAAGCGCCCCGGCTTCCTGCGCAGTCCCGACTTCGCCTCCAAGCAGTTCGCGCCCGGCTTCGACTTCGTGAAGGGCAACGGAATGCCGCTCGACCGCGACGGCCACGGCACCCACGTCGCAGGCACCATCGGCGAGCGCACGGGCAACGGCGTCGGGCTCACCGGGCTGGTGCCGAAGGCGAAGCTGATCCCGGTTCGGGTGCTGGACGCGAACGGCCTCGGCAACGCGCGCGATATCTCCAGGGGCATCCGCTACGCCGCGAAACAGGGCGCTGACGTGATCAACATGAGCTTCGAGTTCGCCCTCTCCGTCACGAGCTGCGCCAAGATCAAGTCCGTCTGTTCGGCGATCAAGTTCGCCTCCAAGCGCGGCTCGCTGCTCGTCGGCGCAGCCGGCAACTCCAACGGCGAGCCCGCGGCCTTCCCCGCCGGCGCCCCCCGAGTGATCGGTGTCGGCCGCACCACCAAGGACGCCTGCCTGGCGGCCGAGTCGCGCACCGGCGTGGGCCTCGACCTCGTCGCCCCCGGCGGCGGGCTGCCCATCACCGCCAGCTGCGGCACCGACGACTCCTTGTTCGGCCGCGACGCCCCGATCTTGCAGCTGACCTTCGATAGCGCCGGGTACCGGACCTTCGGCTACCCCGCGTTCTACGAGGGAACATCGATGGCGGCGGCCCACGTCTCGGGCGTCGCCGCGATGGTGGTCGCCTCCAAGGTCCTGGGCCGCGACCCCTCTACCTCCGCGATCGAGTGCCAGCTGAAGGCAACGGCTCGCAAGACGTCGGAGACCCTCGGCCAGAGCTACGACCCCCGCCTGTTCGGCGAGGGCCTGGTCGACGCGCGCGCCGCTGTCACCACCCGCGCCGCCGGCTGCTGACCTGCGGGAGCCGCTCCGCCTCGATCCGCCGTATCGCGGCCGAATCCCACTGCTCGCTCGCGACTTGCGCCCCCGCACCGTGTGTATTAGTGTGCTAGTTCAATGGCACACTCGACCGAGAACGGCCCGGGCAACCACCTTTCTGCACTGACGCGAGCCGATGATCTGCCGATCGGAGTGAACCTCAGTTGGCGGCTTCAATCCCTGATCGAGAGCGGCCGGCTGGCCCCACGGCAGCAGCTCCCCGGGGTCCGTGAGCTCGCCGCAGGGGCGGGGGTCAACGTGAACACTGCTCGGAGCGTCTACCGGCGCCTCGAGAACGATGGTCTCGCGATGTCACGGCAGGGTCTCGGGACCTTCGTGGCTCCCTACGCGCCGGTTGCACCGACGCTCGAGCAGTTCGCCGCGCAGGTCGCCACCGATGCGCTCGCCCAGGGGATAGACCCGAGGCAGCTCGCGCGGGCGCTCTACTCCGGGAGCTCGCCGGCCGATCCTTTCGAGGCGGGAAGGGTGCCTGGGCCCGAGTCGCCCACCTCCGGGGACGCCAAGGCGGCCCGTGCGTCGCTGCGCGGCCAGATCGCGCGGCTCGAGGCGACGCTGGCGCCCTACCCCGAAGCCGAGGCCGCGACGGCCGCGGCATCCCTCGCCCCGCATCCTCATGTCGCCGACCTGGGGGAACTCGAGGCGGCTCGCGACGCGCTGGTTGCGCAGCTGAAGACCGCGCGAGCGAACGCGGAGCAACGAGATGAGAGCCAGAGCTTCGCTCGCCTGAGGCGTGAGAAAGCGCTCGCCGACCCCGCGTCCCACCGCTGGGAGATCGGATCACGCGAGCAGATGGGTGAGCCCGGGTGCGGCCATTGGCAGGTGCGGCCCGCCTTCGGGCCGGTGGGCGCGCTGATGAACTGGTGGCGGGTGAAGATCTCCTCGGGCTGCCCGTAGATGGTCAGGGCGGCAGCCGACAGGGCGTTCCTGCCCGCGAAGTCCCTCTTCGAGCAGACCGGCGACATGGCGATCCTGACAGCGAAGACGTTGAGCTCGGCCATTCGTCCTCCCTACCCATACGGGGGTGAGTTCGTCGGTCAGTTCCTGTTCGCGCTTCAGCTCTGCTGGTTCCCGATGATGATCTCGACACTCGCGTTCGGTTTCGGCGCCCCCGGCCTTCAGGCCGCCAACTTCTTGACCCTGTTCGGATCGCTAGACCGCCTCGGCGGTTTCTTCGTGCTCGCCTCGATTCGAGAGTTCGCCCCGTTCGTGACGGGAGTCGTGGTTGCCGGAGTCGCCGGCACCGCGATCACCGCCGACCTCGGAGCGCGAAAGATCCGTGAGGAGCTGGATGCCCTCCAGGTTCTCGGCGTCGACCCGATCAAGAACCTCGTCGTCCCCCGCTTCCTCGCCCTGATGCTGATCACCGGGTTGATGAACATCTACGCACTGATCTTCGGGATCGTCGGCGGCGTTGCGGCGACGCTGCTCTACCACGAGCCGCTCGGTGGCTTCTTCGCGACACTGCTGACCAGCGCGAATACTGTCGACCTGTGGGGCTCCATGCTGAAGACGACCCTGTTCGGCGCGGTGATCGCGATCGTCTGCTGTTTCAAGGGGATGACCGCGTCAGGAGGCGCCGAGGGCGTCGGTCGCGCGGTCAACGAGGCCGTCGTGATCTCGTTCCTCGGGATGTTCGCGATCAACTACGTCTTCACGCAGACCCTGCTCGCCACCCACCCGGAGCTGCAGGTGGTCAAGTGACCTCACCGGGGTCCCCCCACAAACACCTAGGTCCCCGCAGGGGGTTCCTCCCGGAACGTGTGCAGGCCCATGGGCCAGCCGGTCGGCGAATGGGCGCACTCGACCGGGCGTTGAGCACCCTCCTGCTCGGATTGATGCTGGTCGGCTCGTTCGCGCTTTGGATCGGCGTACCCGCCGGGGTCCTCTGGGCGCTGGGCGAGGTGGTCAGGTCGAAGTCGCAGCATCTCCTGTTGGGTCTCTTGGCGGTCCCCTCGGCGATGATCTTGTTCGGAGCCCTTCTCGGAGGGCTCAACACCGCCTATATGCGCCTCAACGCGGTCCCCCCACCGGGCCGGTCACGCGAGGCGTGGGTGCCCACCGTAGGCGGGCCGCTCGAGCACATCCTCGCCATCGGCGCGGTGATAGCCATCCTTTCGCTATTGATGTGGCTGATCTTCGGCAGCGCAGGCACAGCGCCGCTCTGGTGATTCGTCGCTTTAGGTCGTGTGCACGATCCACACGTCGCACGGCGAGTGATGGCTGATCTTGTTCGGCACGCTGCCGAGCAGGAAGCGCCGGGCGCCGGTCATGCCCTTGTTGCCGACCATCACCAGGTCGGCCTTGTGCTCCTCGGCGACGTCGAGGATCGCGTCGGCGGGGTCGCCCTCGCGTGGGTGGGTGACGACGTCGACCTTTGCCTTCTTCGCCTCGGCGGCCGCCTTGTCGAGGACGAACTGGACGTCCTCGCGGGCGTTGACGACGTGTGAGACGTCGCCCGTGATTCCCCCGCCCTCCTCCCTCAGGCGCTGAGAGGGAACTGGCTCGTAGGCGCTGACGATCTCGAGCTTGGAGTCGGTGAGCTTCGCGAGCTCGATCGCCGTCCTCACCGCTTCCTTGGCGGTGTCAGACCCATCGGTGCCAACCACAATGCGATCGAACATCGTTCCTCCTCGTCGCCTGGGACGTGCCGGATTTGCGGCGCAATCCTATCCGGAGTTACGTGAGGTTGATGATCGCGATCACCATCGAGGCGATGCAGCAGGCGACCAGCACGACCAGCGCGTATGCCCATAGGCGTGGCACGGACTCAAGGGTAGAGACAGAGCCAGGTGAGCTATTCGTCGCTTTGTGGCGGGCGGGGCTCCGGGGCCTCCACGCCGGCTATGGCGGAGTCCGGGGTGTCGGGATCGAGCGCATACCAGTCCACATAGCGGTCGCAGACGTCGCTCAGCGCGACCGCCTCCCGCGCCGGACGTGAGAAGGGGGTCGCAGCGATCGTGCCGAGGTACGCGCGGCTCTCGGATCCCAGCAGGCGGCCGACCAGAGGCGGCCGTTCGACGGACGCGGTGAAGGTCACCGTCCTCGCCGGCCCGCCCTTCGGGCCGGGAACCTCGAAGGCGGAGGCGGGGTAGTAGGGCGAGGGCCCGCGGAAGAGAAGGTTGGCGTCGAGGGTGATGTCGAGGCCCTCGGCGGTGAGGCGCAGGTCCTGGGTGCTCGCGTACTGGAGCGAGAGCGCCCAGCGGCCGGGGGTAAGCAGCAGCTCCTCGGTCGCCGGAGCCGCCTCGGTGATGTCGGGGCTGGGCTTCCAGGCCTTCCCGATCACCGGCGCGACACCGAACACCGTGGCGTCCCCGTCCAGCCGGCGGAGGGACGCGTTGGCGGGATCGTCGCAACTTGCAGTCGCCCCGGGATACAGCGGCTCGAGCAGGGTCCTCCTATGGCCAGGCTCTCCAGGACCGGGCGTCGCGGCGCCGTCCCTTCGCTTCCAGAGCGTGAAGCCCTCTGTCTCGGTGACCGGCTCGAACTCGGGCGGCGCGTCGCTGTTGAACGCAGCGCTCGTCGCGAGCACCCAGTCGAAGTCCTGCAGCCCCTTCGCGTTCTCGGCGCCGACGCCCTCGGCCGGGACGTTGTCCCAGTCGAACTTGGCGTTGATGGGCGTTGCGCGATAGAGGGTCGAGGTCTCCTCGGTGTCGTAGTAGTTCACCAGTGGCGAATACACGTCCTCGGCGCCCAGCAGCTCCCAGGAGATGAAGTTGTCGCGGCCGAGGAAGAGCACGTCTTCGCCCTCCACCAGGGGGCGGATATCGGCGATCAGCCGCTCGGGGTTGACCTGCGGGCCGACGGCCGACTGGCGGAGCGGGAGAAGGGTCGAGAACAGGGCGGCCGCCGCGAACACGGCGGCGAAGGCCGGGACACCGAGGCGGACGAAAGGACGCAACCGCTGCGGCGGCCACCACTCGGCCTCGCTCTTGGACTCGTGCTCGAGCTCGTCGGCTCCGAGCAGCCCGCGGAGGCTGATCAGCATCACAACCGGGGCGACGATCGCGAGCGCCTTGGCCGACGTGTAGGGGGTGCCGACGACGAGCGCCACCAGGTACCCGGCAGCGCCCGCGGCGAACGCCGCCGGCAGCGCGGACTCGCGCCGCGCAAGGGCACGTCCCAACCCCCAGGCGAACGCGGCGAGGCCGAGCAGGCCCCCGAGGTAGAAGGCGAGGACCGGGGTGCTGGAGTTCTGCGGCGCGACCCGGAACTCGCTCGAGGGCCAGATTCCGAGCGACTCGAGAGGGTTCAGGGCCTGGCGCAGGTTCCCGAAGCCGGTGTTGCCCTCGGCCCCGGACGGGCTGAACGCCTCGAAGCCGGCGAAGCTCAGGATGCGGACGAGCTCGGGCAGCGCGAGGAGCAGCGGGATCGCGACGCCCGCGATCAGCAACGGCCGGGCCCAGCGCACGCGCGCGCGCAGCTGCATTCCATCGCGGCGCTCGCGCTCGTGCCACGCCACCAGCAACGCCCACGCGATCGCCGCCAGGGCGAGCCAGGCGAGGCCGGGGAAGCTGTAGTTGTAGATCGTGCCCGCGGCGATCACACCCCCCGGGATCGCGAGCCTGACCTGTCCCTTCAGCCAGCTGCGCCCGCGGTCGGGCAGAGTCGAGGCGATCGTCGGGCTGTAACCCCGCCAGGCCTTGCGGAGGGCGGGCAACGACAGGGCAAACCCGACCAGCGCCAACGCGAGCATCGGCTCCTTGAAAGCCCCTTGGGCGAGGTAGGCGGCCCCGAGATAGGGAAGCGCCGCGAGCGCCGCCGCAGGAGGGCGAAGGAAAGGGCGCAGACCGCCGAGTGCGCCGTAGGCGGTGAGGGCGGCGAGAACCGCGATCGCGCCGGTCAGCCCCGCGAAGCCCTCGATCAGGCTTGCTCCCGTCGCCTTGCTCGCGGCCGAGACGATCGCGTGGGGGCCAAGCGGGTAGCCGTCCTCGATCAGGTCCGGCGTCGGCCCCGCCCGGGTGTCGATCCACTCGGTGAACAGCAGGTGCGAGGCCATGTCGTCGTTGATCAGCCCCTGTCCGAGGATCCCGACGCGCCCGCTGGTCGCGAACGGAATCGCGACCACGGCGGCGGCGATCAGCACCGCGACGAGCGCGCCGAGACGGAACGCTCCGAGCTCGGTGCGCCGCGGCCAGAGCACGAAGGCCGCGGCGGCCACGACCACAGCGGCGACGATCGCGGCCGTGGTTCCATGCCCGGGGAGCTTGACCGCGATCCCGCAGACGATCAGAAGCACCGAAAGGCCGGCGGCGGGGGCGACCGGCGAGAAGCGCTCGCGGCCCGCGAGGGCCATCACGGCCTGGCCGCAGACGAGCGACGCCCCGGCAATCAGCGCGCCGGCTAGAAGGGCCGAAAGCATCCGCGGAAGGTTATGGAAGCGCTAGACCTTGACCGGGCGGGACTCGGCGCGGAAGACGCGGTGGGTGCCCGCAAGGCCCTTCAGCTCGATCTCGCGGCCCGCGTCAAATCGCAGCTCCGTACCCTGGGGACCCGACGAACCGTGGCCCTCGGCGGCCTCGCGCATCTGCTCCGAGACGAGGATCTCGCCGCCCGTGGCCTGCGCCGCGATGCGGGCGGCAAGGATCACGTTCTTGCCGAAGAAGTCGCCCTCTTCGGCGATCACCTCGCCGGTGTGCAGCCCCATCCTGATCCGCAGGGGAACGTCGTCCTCCCCGTCACTGTTGCGCTCGGCGAAGGCGCGCTGCACGGCGATCGCGCACTCGAGCGCGCGGCACGGCTCGGGGAACGCGAGCATGAAGCCGTCGCCTTGGCTCTTGACCTCGAAGCCCTCGTGACGGGCCAGCTCCTCCCTGAAGATTGCGTTGTGCGATCGCAGTACGTCCAGCCAGCGCTCGTCGCCGAGCGACTCGGTCAGCACAGTCGAGTCCTCGATGTCGCTGAACAGGATCGCGACCGTGCCATCGGGGGCCGCGTGGGCGCGCAGGTCGGGGCGCTCGGCCTCGAAGGCCTCGACCACCTCGTCGATCGACGTGGTGACGTCGACCCCCGAGAGCCCCTGAGCCTCGAGTCGCAGGCCGAGCGCCCGGTCGACCACCCAGCGCGCGCCCATCTGCCGCGCCACCGGGATCGCATCGCTGAGTGCGTCGAGGGCGCGGTCGCGGTCGCCTGGGCCGTCGCGGTCGAGCAGCGCTTCGGCCATGTCGACCGGGGTGAGCGCGAGGCCCGGCCGGTCGCCCATCCGGGTGCAGATCGCGAGAGCCGCCTCGTGGTGGCGCACGGCGTCGTCGAGGCGGCCCATCGTGCGCGCGAGCATCCCGAGGACGCGGTCGACCGGCCCGTTGACCGCGGCTGCCCGCGCGACGACGATCACTCGGCCCTCGTAGGGAAGAAGCGCCTCGTAGACCCATCCGGAGCGCTCGGCGTCGCCCAGCAGCGCGGTCGCTTCACCCAGCAGGGACATCGCGGTGAACCAGTTCGCGTCGCGCGAGATCGCCGAAAGGTCGGCCCCGACGAAGCGCTCGAGCTCGTGCCGGCCGAGCTCGTGGTTCCCGGCCCGCGCGGCGAGGCTGATCAGAGCCGTGCGCCAGGCCGGGATGCCCGGGAACTCCTCGACCAGCTCCCTGACACCCGGGATCAGCTCCCCGGCGCGGCCCTGGAGGCTGCGGATCTGGTTCATCTGCACGCCGTAGTACTGCGATGCGAGGGGCTGCTCGGCGCGCTCTCCCTCGCGCCGTGAACGCTCAGTCAACTCCTCGGCCTTCTCGATGTCGCCGTCGAGCAGGGCCCGCATCGCGCGCATCGCGTAGGTCTGCCAGATGTGCTGGGGCATGCGCAGCTGGTCGGCCTGCTCGGCGTAGATTTCGAGGTCGCGGTCGGCGGCGCTGAGGTCGCCGAGCTCGATCAGCTGCCAAACGCGGAAGGCGTGGGCGCGCAGCACCGTCTCGCGGTCACCGCAGGACTCCCCGAGCGCCAGCATCTCGTCGGCGATCGCGAGCCGCTCGTTCGGTGCGTCGGGCCCGAAGGGGATGAAGATGAGCCTGTGGAGGGCCGCCGCCAGGGTCACGGGGGCGTCCACCTCGCGGGCGATCCCGATCGCCTCGTCGACCAGGCGCTTCGACTCTCCTAGGGCGTCGACCCAGTAGATCTCCTGCGACTTCGCGCTCAGCAGCGACGCGCGGGCGGCGGTCCGCTCGGGGCCGATCGCCTCAAGCGCCTCGTCGATCAGCGCCACGAGGCGCTCGTCCACCCGGCCGGCGGAGCTCATCATCGCGATGCCGATCGCCGCGCCGACAAGGCTGTCGGTGTCGCCCTGCGCGCGCGCTGACTCGGCGGCGCGGCCGAAGGCGCTCCGGGCGTCGGCGAGGCGCGCGGCGCTCGCCTCGGCGCCACCCAGAGCCAACAGCAGGCTCGTTCGCTGGGCCTCGTCGGGCTCGTCGGTCAGCTCGAGCACCTCGAGCGCCCGCTCGTAGACCTCGACCGCGTCCTCGTAGGCGAGCTGGTCCATGTCCTGCTCGCCGGCGCGCTCGGCGTAGTCGACCGCCTTGGCCAGGTCGCCGCGGGGGGCAGCGGCGAGGAAGTGATGCGCGAGCTCACCGAGGCGGTCGTCGGGGTCGTCGCCGCACTGCTCCTCGAGTGCCAGCGCGATCCGCTCGTGCAACCGCGCGCGCTGCGCGGGGCTCAGCTCGTCGTAGAGCGTGTCGCGAACCAGAGCGTGTGCGAACGAGTAGCGGCCACCTCCAACGTCGGTGACCAGGCGCTCGGCTATCGCCTCGGCGGCTGTGCCCATCAGCTCGCCCGGTGGTTGGTCGGAGACCGCGACGACGAGGTCCTCGTCGAACTCCCTGCCGATCACGGCGGCGACCTTGAGCGCCTCGTTGGAGGTGTCGGACAGGCGGTCGAGGCGACGGCCGACGACCTCGCGCACTCCCTGCGGGATCGCCGCCTCCCACGAGCCGAGGTCGGAACCGGCCAGACGCCCCTCGCTCGCGAGCAGCCTGACCACCTCGCCGACGAAGAACGGGTTGCCGTCGGTCTGCGCGTGGACGGCCTCCGCGAGGCCGGGCGCGGGCGGCTGGCCCGCGGTCATCTCGATGTAGCGGGCGATGTCGCCGGCGTCGAGCCCGCGCAGCGCGATGCGATCGCCGCCGATCTCCCCAAGCACCCGGGCGAGCGGGTGGTGGCGGCCGAGCTCGACGTCTCGGTAGGTGCCGCAGATGAGCAGGCCGCTCGAGGCGGTCTCGGCCGCCGCGTACTTGAGCAGCAGCAGCGAGGGCTCGTCCGCCCAGTGCAGGTCGTCGAGCACGATCATCATCGGCCTGTCGCGCGCGGCGGCGACGAGGAAGGTCGTGACCGAGTCGAACAGCCGGAAGCGCGCCTCCTCGGAGTCGGTCAGGTCGGCGGGCTCGATATCGAGGCGTTCCGCAACCTCGGGGATCAACGAGGCGATCTCGGCGGCGCCCGCGCCCATCTGCCAGGCCATCGCGACGGGGTCGGAGTCGCGGACGAGCTCGCGAATCGCCTGGACCCACGGCCAGTACGCCGGCGCCCCGTCGTCCTCGCGGCAGCGCCCCCAGTAGACGCGCACGCCGCGAACTCGCGCGTAGGTAGCAAGCTCCTCGGCCGCACGCGTCTTGCCGATGCCGGGCTCGCCGACCAGAAGCTGCATGCGCCCGACCCCCGACTGGGCCGAGTCGACCGACTCGCGCATCTGCTCGATCTCGCGGTCGCGTCCGACGAAGACGCCTCCGGCGAGGCGGTCGAGCGGGTTGGCCGCTCGCGGCGCCGGGTCGGCCGGATCAGGCTCCGCAAGCGCGGAGCTCAGGCGCTCGCGGGCGGCCGCCGCTCCAGCCGGGCGGTCCTCCCCCCGCTTCGCCATCAGCTCGAGCACCGCGCTGTCGAGGGTCTCGGGCACGTCGGGGTTGAGCCGCGAGGGCGGCACCGGGTCGGAGTGCAGGTGCTGGCTGATGATCGCGACCGCGTCGTCTCCCGAGAACGGAGGCTGCCCGGTCAGCATCTCGTAGAGCAGCGCACCGAGCGAGTAGATGTCGGACTCCGGGCCGGCGGCCTCGCCGAGCGCCTGTTCGGGGGGCAGGTAGGCGACGGTGCCGACCAGGTTGCCGCGGCTGACCCGCGCGCGACCCTCGGTCGTGGCCAGGCCGAAGTCGCCGAGCCGCGCGGTGCCGTCGTCGTCGAGCCAGACGTTGGCGGGCTTCAGGTCACGGTGCACGATCCCGCGCGCGTGGGCGTGTTCGAGCGCACGGGTGACGTCGCTTGCTACCTCGACCGCGCGCTCGACAGCGAGCCGCCCGCCCTCCGAAGCGAGCAGCGCCTCGACGTCGCCGCCCGCCATGTACTCGCTGACGATGAACGGGTTGCCGTCCTCCTCGCCCGTGTCGAGCACGCTGACGACGTGCGGGTGGTCACCGAGCTTTCGCATCGCCTGCGCCTCACGGCGGGCGCGCGCCTGGACGGCGGCGGCGACGTCCGCGGTGTCGAAGAGCGCGACCGCGACCTCGCGCGAGGCCTGCGTGTCGTCGGCCAGGTAGACCCGCTTCCGCCCGCCCTCGCCGAGGAAGCTCTTGACCCGATAGCGCCCCGCCGAGATCTCCGACGGTACGTCCGCGGGCAGCTGCTCAAGGACCGCCTGCCCGGGCGGGCTCGCGCCCACGGACAACTCGGCTCCGCACGAATCGCAGAACCTGGCTCCCTCGCGATTCTCGTTGCTGCAGGACGGGCAGCGCATTCCGAGAACCATTCTGACGGACCCTCAAACCCAGCTTCGTGACCCATGCACCCAGCGCGCGCGCTACCCGCAGGGCTCATACCGCGAGTTGGGGCAAACGCCGCGCGCGCTAGACGTCGCCGGAGAACGTGTCGCACTGCTGGATGTCGCCCGAGTCGAAGCCCTTGCGGAACCAGGTGCTGCGCTGCTCGGACGTGCCGTGCGTGAAGCTCTCCGGGTTGATGCGCCCGCCGGTCTGCTCTTGGATGCGGTCGTCGCCGACCGCCTCGGCCGCGGTGATGCCCTCGTCGAGGTCGCCGTCCTCGAGGATGCCCGCGTCGAAGGCCGACTTGCCCCAGAGGCCGGCGAAGCAGTCCGCCTGGAGCTCGAGGCGGACCGAAAGCTCGTTCGCCTCGTCGGGGTTGTTCTGGCTCTCGGCTCGGACCTTCTCCTCGATCCCGAGCTGCTGCTGGATGTGGTGGCCGTACTCATGGGCGAGCACGTAGGCCTGGGCGAAGTCGCCGGGCGCGCCGAAACGCTTGCTGAGCTCGTTGAAGAAGGAGAGGTCGACGTAGGCCTTTTGGTCGAGCGGGCAGTAGAAGGGGCCCGTCGCAGAGCTCGCCTGGCCGCAGCCCGTGTTGACCCCCTGGCGAAAGACGACGAGGCCTGGCGTCTGCAGCTGGTTCTGCGTGCCCTGAAACTGCTCGGTCCAGAACGCGTCGAGGTCAGTGAGGACGAAGTTCACGAACTCGACCTGGTTCGCCTCGGGGTCGGCGCCCTCGGGCAGGCTCGAGTCGCCGCCGGTCTCGGGCTGGGCCGGGACCTGGGACTGGTCGCTCGGCAGCCCCGGGATATCGAAGCCGCTGCCGCCGCCTCCGTCCCCGCCGCCGCATCCGCGGATCACGAGGAAGAGCACGATGATGATCACGATCGTCCCGATGCCTCCGCCGGACTTGCCGCCGGGGAGCGGGATAGGGAAGCCGCTCGCGCTGCCACCGCCCAGGCCGCCGCCGCTGGGCGGGCTCTGGCCCCTGCGATCCTCGAGATTGGGGTTGCGCTTACCCGGCTTCCACTTCACCGGCCGGACTCTATTCGAGCAGGCGCTTTTGGCTCAGCGTGTAGAGAAGCAGCAGCGCGGGCACGACGATCACGAGCGCGATGCCGAAGACGACGAGCAGCATCGTCAGCGTGATGTCCGGTGCGGCAGCCTGCTCGATCGTGAGACCAGCCGACTCGCCCGGGGGCAACAGGAACGGGTGCTGCGCGACTCCGCCTCCCCAGACGAGGAATACGACGGCGGCGACCGCGAAGGGCCGCATCCAAGGCAGCTTGGCCTCGCCGCGCCTCGTGACCCGCGCCATCGCCACGACCGCGATCCCGCCGCAGAGCACGGACGCGATCGCCAGCGGCAAGGCATCGCCCTTGAGGCCATCCCATACGAACGGAGCGTCCTCGCTGAGCGCGAACGCGCCCAGCACCGCCAACGCCCCCGCCACGACGGATGCGCCGAGAGCCCAGCGCCCGAACTGCCGCGCGTTGTCCTCCTCGCCGCTCGCGTTCGCGTCGTGCACGAGGAAGACGGCGGCGATGTAGGCACCCGAGACGACGAAGAGGGCGCCGACCACAAGCGGCAGGAATCCGATCCAGCTCGACGTCGGATCGCCGTTGCCCTCGGCGGGGACCTCGCCCGCTGCGATTGCGCCGACCACCGTTCCCATGAAGAACGGGGTCATGATCGACGAGAGCGAGAAGACGAGGTTGGCGCGGTCGCGCCAGGGCGGATCGATCACCTTGCCGAAGGCGAAGCCCGAGCCGCGCAGCACGATCCCGACGGCCGCGAGCGCCAGCGGGATGTAGAGCGTGGTCATCACGGCCGAGAACGCCTCGGGGAAGCCGGTCCACAGGTACACGAGGATGAAGATCAGCCAGACGTGGTTGGCCTCCCAGACGGGGGCGATGGAGTGCTCGATCCGGTTGCGGACCGACTCTGGGTCGCCGGCGCGCCGCGAGAAGAGCTCCCAGATGCCGGCGCCGAAGTCGGCTCCCCCGAAGATCGCGTAGAACGTCGCGCCGAGGAGCAGTACGGCGGCGACGGCGTCGGCCTCGCTCATGACACCTCCTCCTTCTTCGGCTCCGGCGGCCCGTAGGGAATCCCGGCGAGCTCGTCCTCGCCGGACTCGCGCCAGCGCCGCGACATCGAGCGCAGCACCAGGACGGTCGCGACGCCGATCGCCGTGTAGAGCAGGAACGTGAACGCGAACACGTACCAGAGTCCCTTCGCCCCGGTCACGGCCTCCTCGACACGCATGTAGCCGTTGACGATCCAGGGCTGGCGGCCGACCTCGGTGACGATCCACCCGCACCACATCGCGACGATCGCGCCGATGCCGGAGACGGCCACCGCCCGCAGGAACCACTTGCCCTCGGGTATCTCACGCCTACGCCACAGAAGCCAGGCGAGCCACAGCGCCAGGCCCATCAACGCGGTGCCGATCCCGACCATCGCGTCAAAGCTCAGGTGGAGCAGGGTCAGCGCCTGGGGTTCCTCGTCGTCGGGGATTTGGTCGAGGCCGGTGACGACGGTGTCCGCGCTGAAGCCGACCAGGAATGAGTCGAGGTCGGGGATCCCGATCGCGTACTTGACCTCGTCGTCGGTGCAGATGCCCCCGAGGTACTCCGTCTGGTTCGGCCCGGTCTCGTAAACGCATTCCATCGCCGCGAACTTCGCGGGCTGGTCGTCGGCGATCGCGCGGGCGGCGGTGTCGCCGACGAAGAGCTGGAACGGCGTCACGATCGCCGCCACGCAGAGCGGGATCGCCATGCCGACGCGGTGGTAGCGGTCGCGTCGCCCGCGCAGCATCCCCACCGCGTAGATCGAGGCGACCAGGAACCCGGTGACCATGTACGCGGCGAGGAGCATGTGGGTGAACTCGTAGGGCGTCGCCGGGTTGAAGAGGACCTTCAGCGGCTCGACGTCCGTGACCCTGCCGTCGGCGCCGAGCTCGAAGCCCTGCGGCTGGTTCATCCATGCGTTGGCGGCGATCACCGAAAGGGCTCCGCCGACCCCCGCTATCGCGATCGGGACCCCGGTCCAGAAGTGCCTCCAGCCCTCGAGGCGGTCCCAGCCGTAGATGTAGATCGCGATGAAGATCGCCTCGGTGAAGAAGAAGATGCCCTCGAAGGCGAAGGCGATCCCGAACGCATCGCCGAAGCGGTCCATGAACTCGGGCCAGAGCAGGCCCATCTCGAACGACAGAACTGTGCCCGTGACCGCGCCCACCGCGAACGTGACGGCGACGACCTTCGACCAGCGCCGGGCGAGCAGCATCGCGTCAGCGTCGCCGTGCTTTCTGCCCCGGTACTCGGCGATCAGCATGATCGCTGGGAAGGCCACGCCGATGCTCGCGAGCACGATGTGAAACCCGAGCGTGAACGCCATCTGGTTGCGCGCGGCCAGCAGGTCTGAGGAGGCGTCGGCCAGCAGCGGGATGAAATCCACCATCGGTACGGCCGAGCATACGGACCCGGGCGACCGTCACTCGCGTCAGCGGAACGACGAGGGGCGGCCAGCGGCCGCCCCTCGTCGTTGTTTCCGTGTGTTCGCCGCTACCGAGTCGGGATCGGACCCTGATAGCGGAACGCGCTGCCGTCGGCGCGGGCGGCTGCCCGGCCGGCCTTGGCGGCCTTGGCTGCCTTGCCGCTCTGCGGCGTGGTAACCGGGCTCTTCGACTGAGCCAGCGTCCACATCGCATGCGCAACTGCGTCGGACATCTGATTCAACGCCCTCGTGCTCAGGTTCGCGAACGTGTCGCAAGCCTGGTGGTAGCACGGGTCGTAGGCGAGCCCGGCTGCACCGCCGAAGATCGCCTCCTCCTGAGGCGTCTTGATGTCCTCGGCGCCCGTGAACAGCCCGCCGGCTGCGACGTCGTTCTCGATGAACGGGCCGTAGTCGGAGCGGCCGTCGAACGCGGTCGGGGCCGTCGCCAGCGCGCGCGAGCGGAAGTAGCGCAGGAACATGTTCTCGATCTGCGCCGATCCGTCGGGCGCTCCGCTGGGCGGCGGCTCGCTGTCGGAGAGGTCGCCGTCGTACACGAAGCGGACGAAGTTGGGCGACCCGATCATGTCGAAGTTGAGGTTCGCTTCGATCTGATCCAGTTCGCCGCTCTCCGCCTGCTCATCCACGTACGCGGTCGATCCGACGAGCCCGGCTTCCTCCGCGCCCCAGAAGGCGAAGCGCACGCGGTTCCGCGGCTTGCCGTCCTTGCAGCGCAGCTGCGCGATCTCCTCCGCAACCTCGAGCGGGATGACGACGCCCGAGCCGTTGTCGTTGATGCCCGGGCCCTCCTCGACGCTGTCGAGGTGGGCGCCGCTGACGATCGTGCGGCCCTTTTTGCCCTTGCGGCTGTCGGCGATCACGTTGAGCTCCTGATTCGGAGTCGTGGTCGCGTCGACGGCGATCCGGACCTGACGGGCCCGGACTGGGCCTTCGTCGAGCAGGGACTCGCCGATGTCGTTGCTGATCATCGCCGCCGGAATCCCGATGTTCGGGGTTGCGGTGGTCGGCAGGGGCTCTTCGCGGCCCTCGCCGCCGTCGTTGAAGATCAACACGCCCGCGGCGCCCGCCGCCTTCGCGTTGTCGTACTTGTCGGTGAACGGGCAGGTGCCGCGCTGAATCAGCGCGATGTTGCCCGCGGTGGTGGCAGGGAAGTCACCGGCTTCGCAGCCGCTGGTCCCGGTGCCGGGCGCCGACCGGGGGCGGCGCCTGGATGTCGGTCGTGGGCACCAGGTTCGCCGTCAGAACACCCGCTCCGGAGAACTGAGCGACGATGTAGTCGGTGTCCTCGACGAACGTCCTCGGCGTCGGCGAGACCTCCGCCAGCGTCGACGGCCGGTTCAGCGTGAAGATCGGGAAGTCGAACTCATCGAAGCTGACCTTGTAGCCGGCTCGACGCAGCCGTTCGGCCACGTAGTCGACCGAGGCGTCGTACCCCGGGGTGGTCGCGGCGCGGTTGCCGTCGTGGCGGGGTCGTTGGCGATGGTCTGCAGGGCGCGTTCGTGGTCGAGGATCCCATCGACCGTCACCGCCTTGCGCAGTTTCTTGGTGTCCACCTCGTCGATCGCCGATGCCGCTGGGGCAGCCAGCAAGGTGGTGAGCGCCACGAGTGCGGCGGTCAGTACGCCTCTTCGCATAGTTCCCTCCTGTTGTCGTCTCCCCTGGTTTCCTTTACCCAATAACGCGTGGCGAAACCCGCCCGATCGGGGGGTAGTTAGGGGCGCGCTAGGGGTGATTCCCCATAGACGAGGCCCCTTCCCCGCGTCATCTTCAATCGCATGACAAACACACCCGATACAACTCAGAAGCAGGACCCGGACCAGGGCGGCCAGCGCCGTCTGCTCCGCTCACCATCGGAGCGCATGCTGACCGGCGTAGCCGGCGGCACCGCCTCCTACCTCGGGGTCGACCCGACGTTCGTGCGCCTCGGATTCGTCGTGGCCTCGCTCTTCGGCGGCCTCGGGATCCTCGTATACCTCGCGATGGCCGTGATCGTCCCGATGGACGACGGCACGGGCCAGCCCGTGGAGGGCGGCAAGCCGCCCACCTGGGCGATAGTCCTGCTGGTCATCGCCGGGCTGATCATCCTCCCCGGGCCGTTCATCGGCGCCGGCGACGGCTGGTTCCTCGGACTCGGCATGCTCTGGCTCGGAGCGCTCGTACTGCTCGGCGCCGGCGCTTACCGCGCGATCCGTGGACGCTGGCCCGGGCAGTCCGCTCCCGGAACGGCCATGGAAGCCGCTTCGACTGGGAGCACCTCGCCCGCCGAGCGGACAACCGCCGTCCAGCCCGTGGCGGGCGACGGCTCGCCGCCGCGGATCGTCCGGTTCCTGGCGATCGGCCTGCTCGTGGTCTGCGCGATCGGAGCGGCGATCACGATCGCCACCGTCGCAGCGTGGGCCACCGCGACCGGAAGCGGCGCGGTCGTCGCCGGAGTCGTGATCGCGCTGGGCGTCGCCCTCGCGGCCACGGCGTTCATCGGCGACACCACACGGCGCGTCGCGCCGTGGCTGCTCGGCCTCGCCCTCATCCTCGCCGTCCCGGCGGGCGCGGTGGCGGCGGCCGACGTCCGTTTCGACGGCGGGGTCGGCGAGCGCAGCTACACGCCGACCTCGGTCGCCGACATCCCCGATGGCGGCTACGAGTTCGGGGTCGGCCAGGTCAAGATCGATCTGCGCGAGCTCGACTTCGCGCCCGGCGAGACCATCACGGTCCCCGCCGAGCTCGGGATCGGCCAGCTCGTGATCTCGGTCCCGTCGAACGTCTGCGTGACTGGTCACGCAGAGGCGAAGGCCGGCGAGCTGCTGGTCCGCGGCGAGTCCAACTCCGGGGCGAGGCCCGAGTTCGAT
The DNA here is from genome assembly GCA_963820665.1 of uncultured Solirubrobacterales bacterium. Classification (GTDB taxonomy): domain Bacteria; phylum Actinomycetota; class Thermoleophilia; order Solirubrobacterales; family 70-9; genus CAVUAT01. The sequence continues at coordinate 284,105 of CAWGAL010000005.1, forward strand.
CGCGTCGCACCGGTTGGATCGACCCAGCCCATCCTGGACCTCGATGCCGAGCTGCAGTTCGGCCAGGTGGTCGTCACCGACCGCGGGCCCGACGAGTTCGATGGCAGCGAAGGCCCCGGGCCCCGCGGCGACGGGCAGCCCGATGAGATTGCCGCCGAGCCCGAGGCTTGCCGCTGATGAAGCCGGTCCAGGTCGGCGCGCTCTGCGCCGGCATCGCGATCACGTTCCTCGGCGGGCTCCTTCTCCTGTTCGAGGAGGGCTCGCTCGGGTTCAGTGGCGGCTGGCTGGCCGCGACGGTGACCGCCCTCGCGGGCGTCGCCCTGCTCGCAAGCGGGCTGGGAGCTCGAGAGCCCTGAGCTCGGAGCACACCCGACCCAGGTTCACTCGCGACCCCGCCGGGGGAATCCTCGGCGGGGTCTGCGCGAGTCTGGCGGCTCGATTCGGAGTCGACCCGCTGGTGGTGCGGGTAGTGGCGGTCGTGCTGGCCATCGGCACCAGCGGGCTGGTCGTCCTCGCCTATCTGATCGCGTGGGCGCTCGTGCCGGCCGCGGCCGGCGGAGCGGCCGAGGCCTCGCAGGACAAGCCGCGGCGCCGGCGCGGAAGCTGGCGGATCGCGACCGGCGTCGCCTTCCTCTCACTGAGCGTCCTCCTCTCCTTCCGCGAGCTCGAGCTGTGGTGGAGCGACGCGCTGGTCTGGCCGCTGACGCTGGCGGCCTTCGGCGTCGCGCTGCTGTGGGGGCTCTCGCGACCCCGCGTCGACCCGGGCGCGGCCCGCCCCGAGCGGGTCGGGTCGGGAAGGGCCGTGCTGAGCGAACCCGAGCCTGACCCGGGTGACGCGGCGCGCCGGTACTCGCGCGCAGGGTTCGGCATCGCACTCGTCCTCGGCGCCGCCCTGCTGTTCCTATGGGCGAACGGCGTGCTCGACGCCGCCGGCGACACGGCACTCGCTGCCCTCGTTGTGGCTATCGCGCTGGCCCTGATCTCGGCTCCCTTCTGGTGGGGCCTGGTGCGGAGGCTCACGGTCGAGCGCGCCGAGCGGATCCGCTCCCAGGAGCGAGCTGAGGTTGCGGCCCACCTGCACGACTCGGTGCTGCAGACGCTCGCACTGGTGCAGCGTCGCTCGGACGATCCCGACGAGGTCGCGAAGCTGGCTCGCCGCCAAGAGCGCGAGCTTCGCAGCTGGCTCGCCGGCCCGGAGCAGCCGCGGCCGGGAGAGCGGCTCGCAGACGCCCTTCGCAACACAGCCGAGCAGGTCGAGGAGACGCACGGCGCGATCGTCGAGGCTGTCGTCGTCGGCGACGCGCCTCTCGACGACCGCTACGAGGCGCTCGTCGCCGCGACCCGCGAGGCGCTGACGAACGCAGCGAAGTTCGCCGCCGATGGCGGGCCCGTACGCCTCTACGCCGAGATCGAGGACGGCAGCGCAGGCGTTTGGGTCGACGACCGCGGGCCCGGCTTCGACCCGGGCAAGCTCCCGGCCGACCGCCGCGGCGTCCGCGAGTCGATAATCGGCCGCATGGAGCGCCACGGCGGCAGCGCCGAGATCCGCGGGGGACCCGAGGGCGGGACCGAGGTCGAGCTCCGGATCGAGGGGAACGGCCGATGAGTTCCGGTACCCCGAGCGTCGTCATCGTCGACGACCACGCGATCTTCCGGGCCGGCGTGCGCGCCGAGCTCACCGACCTGGTCGAGGTGCTCGGCGAGGCCGAGACGGTCGAGGACGCGGTCCGCGCTATCACCGAGCTCGAGCCCGACGTCGTCCTGCTCGACGTCCACATGCCGGGCGGCGGCGGTGTCCAGGTGATCGAGCAGGTGGCGAAGGCCCGCCCGCAGCAGCGCTTCCTCGCCCTCTCGGTCAGCGACGAGGCCGCCGACGTCATCGCCGTCGTCCGGGCCGGCGCCCGCGGCTACGTCACGAAGACCATCACCGGCGAGGAGCTTGCCGACGCGGTGGCCCGCGTGCGCGACGGCGACGCCGTCTTCTCCCCCCGCCTCGCGGGCTTCGTCCTCGACGCCTTCGCCGGCGAGATCCCCGCCGAGGAGGTCGACCCCGAACTCGACCAGCTCACCGCCCGCGAACGCGAGGTCCTGCGCTACATCGCCCGGGGCTACCTCTACAAGGAGATCGCGCACCGCCTCTCGATCTCAACCAAGACGGTCGAGGCCCACGTCAGCTCCGTCCTGCGAAAGCTGCAGCTATCGAACCGCCACGAGCTCAGCCGGTGGGCGGTGAACCGCCGCCTGGTGGACTAGGCGCCGTTTCCCCCGAGCCGCGCGCCTCCTACCGGAGAGGGGGGCCATCGGCGGGCTGGGGTAGAGGCTGAAGGCAAGCTCAACCGAGAACGAGCGAGAAAGTGTCGCTTTGCATGGAAAGCGCGCCCTCAGGCCTCGACCACCCGGTAGCGGATGTGGATCGTGCCGGGAGCCTCGAGCACGCGGACCAGCTCGAGCTCCGGCTCTCCCGGCTCGAAGCCGTCGAGGAGCCGCTCCCCCGCGCCGAGGATCACCGGGGATACCTGGAGGTCGACCTCGTCGACCAGTCCGGCCTTGAGGGCCTGCTGGGCGCATGAGGCGCCGCCGGCGATAGAGATGTTCTGGCCTCCGGCGACCGCCTTCGCCTGCTCGTAGGCGGATTCGATCCCTTCGGTGACGAAGTTGAAGGTCGTGCCTCCCTCCATCTCGATCGGATCGTGGGCGTGGTGGGTGAGGACGTAGGTCGGAGCGTGGTACGGCGGATCGTCTCCCCACCAGCCCTTCCAGTCCGAGTCGCCCCATTCGCCGCGGATCGGGCCGAACATGTTCCGCCCCATGATGAAGGCGCCCATCCCGTCCATCATCTCTGACATCACCTGCTTGTTGACGGGGTGTCCTCTGCTCTCGGGCCCCTCATCGATGTGCCACCTGTGCAGCTTGATCCCGCCGACGCCGAGCGGATTGTCCTCGTCCTGGCTGGGTCCGGCGACGAAGCCGTCGGCGGACATGGACATCGAGAGATTCACTTTGTTGTCGGCCTGCGTGCTCATGCGGCACTCCTGTCAGTGGTTGCGATCCGGTCCCTCGGGAACCTAACGCGAGAAGGGTCGCTTTCAATGCAGAGGACACCTACAGGTCGCCTGCGGGTGGCGCCGCGCGGGTGGGTCAAGGTCGCCCTCGGTCGATCGCCGGGCACGGCGGTAGGGTTTCGGCCAGTCCACCGGGAGGAAGTCCGGGTGACAGCCGAGGAATGGGCACTGGCACTGACCGTTTTCCTTTCGGGGCTTGCGGCTGGCCTCTTGGGGATGCTTTGCACGATCATGCGCCCGATGCTCGCGGCGATGGACGGCCGGGCCTTCAGGAGCTTCATGGAAACGTTTCTTCAGTTCGCGGGGAAGTCCTGGGGCCGGGTATACAACTATGCCTGGTCACTTGGGATGACCTTCGGGCCGGTCGTCGCGCTCGTGCTTCTCTCGGACGATCCCGGCTCCACCGCGTTCGTGCTCACCGCGATCGGCCTGGGGATCGTGGTCGTCGGCGTGCTCGTGGTCTCCAACGTCTGGAAGACGCCGACGTACAACCGGATCTTGGCCTGGGACCCCGACGCTCTGCCAGCGGACTGGGAGGCAGACCGGCGGCGCTACTTCGAGATCAACTGGATCCAATTGGCAACGACCTGGGGAGCGTTCGCACTGTTCCTGGCGGCTCTGGTCTCCCTTTAAGCGTCGGCTGGCCGCTCGTCCAAAGCGGCGATGCTCAGTCTCGGCCTCAGACCGGCTTCTTCTTCGCCTTCTTCCTGCACTTCTTCTTCGTCTTCTGCGAGCGCTTCTTCTTGCACTTCTTCAGCGCCTCGGCGCGGTCGCCGGTCGCGGGGGTACCGCTGCCGCCGGGACCGCCACCCGGTCCCGGGGGCGTCGGCGGCGTGACGTAGGTCTTGAACTCGAAGTCAGCCAAGGTGTTGCCCTCGAACCAGGGGCCGGTCGCCGGGGGCCCGTTCGGGGTGGAATAGAGCCTGCCGCCCTCGTAGGCCGACGTGGGGCTCATGTCCGGGGTCTTTCCGGCGTACCAGAACCAGCCGGTGCTGTCGTTGAGCGCCACGATCGAGTACTGGGTTCCCGCGGTGACCTGAGCGGGGGAGGCGAAGGTGATCGGGATGAACGATTCACTGCTCGGCACCGCCGATGTCGGGACCGACGCGGTAGCGAGGACCGTATCGCCGGGAGCCGTGGCGGTTCCGTTGCGGATCTGGACCGTGAGCGGAGTGGTCGCCATCATGTTGCTGATGGCCAGATCGACCTGGTCCAGCTGCCCGGTGAGGCCGGCGGTGAAGGTCTGCGCCTTGGAGGTGATGTTGGCGACCTGAAGGCCGCCGAAGTTGCTGACCGTCTGCTGCTGGTCCAGAGTCCCGGCAGATGCGGTGGCCGCCGGTGTCACCGCCGCGACCGCTGCCACCGTGATTAGAAGTGTCCTAGTTCGCCTGGCCATCAGCTCCTCCTGGATCGAGTTGTCGTGGTTGCCCTTTCCAGACAACCCCCAAAATAAAGCCGCGGCGCCGTGGTAGTAGTTACGCAATGGGACCGCTTCGGTATTCCATCAATGTCACCTTGGACGGGTGCTGCGACCATCGCGCGGGGGTCCCGGACGAAGAGATGCATCGCCACGCGACTGAGACTCTCGACCAGGCCGATGCTCTGCTTTTCGGCCGGGTGACCTACGAGATGATGGAGTCAGCCTTCCGGCCGCCGGGGCAAACGGAAGCGATGCCCGATTGGATGGCGCCTTTCGCCCGGACAATCGACGCGGCGAAGAAGTACGTCGTGTCGAGCACCCTGGACCGGGTCGATTGGAACGCGGAGCTGGTGCGTGGGGATCTGGGGCCGGCCGTTCAGGAGCTGAAGCGGGAGTCGGGTACGGGATTGCTCGTGGGAGGCGTGACGCTCCCGTTGGCGTTGGCGGAGCTGGGGTTGATCGATGAGTACGAGTTCGTGGTGCAGCCCAGGCTCGTGGGCCACGGGCCGACGTTGTTCGCGGGCCTGACGAATCCTGTCGACTTGAGGCTCGTGAGCCGGCTGGAGTTCGGCTCAGGGGCGGTGGCGATGCGGTACGTGCCTACGACGCACTGAAGCCAGGGTTCGGTCAGCTACCGCGGGGGGGCTGTCGCTCGGGAGGTCCGTACTGCTGGACTTCGCGGATGTGGTTGGCATTGATCAGGACCACTTCGCCATCGGTCTCGATGACCTTGATCAGGGGAACGTCCGCCACCGTCACCGCGCTGATCTCGGCCCTGATCTGCTCAACGGTGCTCTGCACGTTCTTCCTATCACCGTTGTCGAAGATGATCACGGCTTTGTTCTCGGCCATGGCGCACACCCTATCCACGAAGCGCTTGTCGCAACCATCATGCCGGGATAGGGTGAACTGGCTGATGAGGCGTCTAGCGCTCGTGCCCCTCGTTGTCTTGGCCGCCCTGACCGCCGTTCCGGGAAGCGCGGGCGCGGCGGCCCAGATCGGGCAGACGTTCGTGCCCACCGACAACTGCAGCCCGAGAACCCGGCTTCAATCGGGTTCGCCCGGAGGACAGTACGCGGCTCCCTTCGCGGGCGTCATCACCTCGTGGAGCTTCCAGTCATCCAGCGCGGGTGGCGGGTCAGCGGTGAGGTTGAAGGTCGGTCGTCATGCGAGCGGCGACCAGTTCACGATCGTGGGAGAAAGCGAGGTTAAATCCATCCCCGACCTCGATGTGCTCACGACGTTCCCCACCCGCATACCCGTGTTGGCCGGCGACGTCATCGGGCTTTACACGGCGCCCCCCAGTGTCTTTTACTGCGCGCGCCCCGCGATGGGGTATGTCGTCCACCAGGGTGCGTTCGGGGAAGATGTCGCGCTGGGCCCCCCGGCCATGTTCTCCCCGGTGAATGACCGGCAGCTAGGCGTATCGGCAGCGCTCGAGCCCGACTGCGACCAGGACGGCCTCGGCGACGAGAGCGAAGACCCCGACACCTCCTCCTGTCCAACCTGCCGCGGCAAGCCCGCGACGATCAGCGGCACCGGGGGCGCCGACAAGCTCTCAGGCACCCCCGCCGCCGACGTGATCGCGGGCGCCGGCGGAAATGACAAGCTCTCCGGCCTGGCGGGCAACGATTTCATCTGCGGAGGCTCGGGCAAGGACACCCTGAAGGGTGGGAAGGGCAACGACAAGCTCTACGGCCAGCTGGGCAAAGACAAGCTGAGCGGCGGCCCCGGCAAGGACAAGCTGAAGGGCGGTCCCGGCAAGGACAAGCAGTTCCAGTAGCACGGGAACGGCCGTCAGGCGACGAGCAGCGGCAGGCCGTCGGCGAACTCCGCGATCGCTGCGTCGGCGCCGGCTTCGGTCAGCTCTTCGACGCTGAACTTGCCGGTGGCTACTCCGGTGACTCGGATGCCCGCTCCGTGGCCGGCCTCGACGTCTCGAGGGGTGTCGCCGATCGAGAAGCAGCGGGCGCGGTCGATCGGCGAGCCTAGGACGACCTCGCCGCGTTCGAGCGAACGCTTGGTCAGCTCGGTGCGGTCGTCGGAGTCCGAGCCGTACCCGCCGAAGGAGAAGAAGCGGTTGAGGTTGGCGCGCGCGAGCTTGATGTGGGCGGCGCCCTCGACGTTGCCGGTCACCAGGCCGAGCAGGTAGCCGTCGTCGATCAGGCTGTCGAGGAGCTCCTCGGTCCCCGGCATCACGCGGTAGCCCTCTGAGGAATCGACCTCCTCCGGGAGGTACGCGAGGCGCTTGGCCATCAGCTTCGCCATCTCCTCGTCGGTGGGCTCGCGGCCGATCACGGCCTCGAAGGCCTGGCGGCCGACGGCGGGGTCGGGAACGCCCTTACCGGTGACCTTCGAGATCTGCACGTCGACGCCGTGGAGCTCCTCGAAGGCGCGGTGCCAGGCGCGGTCGCTCGAGCCCCCGCTCTCGATCAGGGTGCCGTCGATGTCGAAGAGGATCGCCTGGGTCCGCTCGGCCACGGGCGGCATCATCGCTTACGCGAGCCGACGGCCTCGTCCTCGTCGAACGGCTCGAGCGGCGGGAACATTCCGAGGAGGCGCAAACCCGCCTTCTCGTCGCCCTCGATGTGAACGTCGCCGGCGCGGCGTGCCGTTGACAGCGAGCCCTCGTCCCAGAGCGCGTCGGCGAGCGGAAGAGTCTCGGCGGCGATCACGACGTCAGGATGATCCGGCGCGCCGGAAGCGGCTTCGAACTCCCCGTTGGTGACAGCGAGGCTGTACCTGGCATCGCCGATCCGAAGCTCCGCGCTGATTGACGCGCCCTTCGCCGCGGTGGGGTCGAAGTGGGTTCGTAGCGCGAGCACGAGGGAGTCGGGGCTCATGACGCCGGGATCGCGTGGCGCGATTTCGGAGCGCGCCGCCCATTCCCCAAGGCCAATGATCAGCGGCTCAAGCCGGGCGCCGTAGTCGGTCAGCTCGTAAACATAGGCGCTGTATGGCGCGTCCAGCCTGCGGCGCTCGACCACCCCGCCGGCCGCGAGGTCGCGGAGCCGCCGGCTCAGCATGTCGGGGGTGGCGCGAGGCAACCCGTCGCTCAAGTCGGTGAATCGCTTCGGTCCGAGCAACAGCTCGCGGACGACGAGCAGCGACCAGCGGTCGCCGACAAGGTCGAGGCCGTGCGCGATTCGGCAGGCATCGCCGTATGTCCGGGTGGTGTTGGCCACGTTTGAAGTCCCCTTCAGTCTAGTTCCGAGAGCCAATGATAGGAAAAACCTAGTATTTGATATGTTCTTCCAACTAACGACTCGAAGGAGCCAGCATGTCACCGGAAGGCACAGCTACCACCGCGAAGTGGACGCTCGCGATCGCCGCGGTCGCCTCGTTCATGGTCTCGCTCGACACCCTCGTCGTCTCCACCGCGCTGACCACGATCCGCAACGACCTCGGGGCGTCGATCGAGCAGCTCGAGTGGACCGTCAACGCCTACAACCTCACCTTCGCGGTGCTGCTGATGGCCGGCGCGGCCGTCGGCGACCGATTCGGGAGGCGGCGCACCCTCGCGACGGGCCTCGGCGTGTTCGCGGCCGCGTCGGCGTTGTGCGCACTCGCGCCCAGCGTCGGTTGGCTGATCGGCGCGCGGGCGCTGCAGGGAGCCGGGGCCGCGTTCGTACTCCCGCTCGCCCTGACCGTCGTGAGCGAGGCCTACGCGCCGGAGCGGCGCGGCTCGGCGATCGGGATCCTGCTGGCGCTGACCGGCCTGGCCGTGGCCAGCGGGCCAGTGATCGGCGGCGCGGTCACCGACGGAATCGCCTGGGAGTGGATCTTCTGGCTCAACGTCCCGATCGGGCTCGTCGCCGTGCCTCTGGTGCTGACCCGGATCAAGGAGAGCCGCGGACCGGACACCGCGCTCGACCTCCCCGGCCTGGGCCTGCTCATGGCAGGCTCCTTCGGGATCGTCTGGGGACTCGTGCGCGGGAACGGCGCCGGCTGGGGCAGCCCCGAGGTGATCGGCTCTATCGCCGCGGGCATCGCCTTCGTGATCGCATTCATCGCCTGGGAGCGCCGTGCCCGCGAGCCGATGGTCCCTCTGCGGCTGTTTCGCTCGCGCGCCTTCTCAGCTGGCAATGCCGGGAGCTTCTTCATGATCGCCTCGCTGTTCGGGGCGGTCTTCTTCCTCTCACAGTTCCTGCAGACGGGACTCGGGAATGACGCGCTCGGCGCCGGATTGCGCCTGATGCCGTGGACGGCGACGCTATTCATCGTCGCCCCCATCGCCGGAGCTCTCGTGGACCGGATCGGCGAGCGGCCCTTCGCCATCGCCGGGCTGACTCTCCAGACGGTTGGCATGGCGTGGATAGCGCTGATCGCCGATCCCGGCATGGACTACGTCGCGATGGTGCCTGCGTTGGTCGTCGCCGGCATCGGCGTTTCGATGGCGATGCCCGCGCTTCAGAACGCGGTCGTCGGCGCCGTCGGAAGCGGCGAGGTCGGCAAGGCCTCGGGCGTCAACAACACGATGCGCGAGCTCGGCGGCGTCTTCGGCATCGCGGTGCTGGTCGCGGTCTTCAGCGCCGCGGGCAGCTACGCGTCGCCCGAGGCGTTCGTCGACGGCTTCAGCCCCGCGCTCGGCGTCACCGCCGGCCTCTCGCTGCTGGGGGCGGCGGCCGGCGTGTTCATCCCGAGCCGTGAACCGACAACGACAACGGAGGAGGTCTCAGATGAAGCGGACCATCGTGCGCTACCGAGTCAAGCCTGACCAGGCGGAGCGCAATCACGAGCTCGTGCGGGCGGTGTTCAAGGAGCTCCGCGAGGCTTCTCCCGCGGGCATCGCGTACTCGACATACCTGCTCGAAGACGGCGTCACGTTCGTGCACATCGCCGAGGAGGACGGCTACTCGCTCACCGAGCTCGCGGCCTTCGGCGAGTTCCGTAAGGAGATCGGACAGCGCTGCGACGTGCCGCCGGAGGCTTTCGAAGCCACCTTGGTCGGCCGCTATCTGGCGGGCTGATTTCGGCGTATGGTTGGAGCCATGAGACGCGGGCGACTCGCTGCTCTCCTGGTTGCTTGCGCCGCCGTCGCGGTCGGCGCCCTACTCGGATCCTCCGCATCTGCCGGCGGCGGCAAGACACTGAAGGTGAGCTGCGATCAGATGTACGTCGAGATCGACAAGACGGCGACCCGGCTGGCTGGCGAGTACGACGCCAAGGGATCGAGCATCGACCTGATCGGCAGCGCGCAGCGCTGCTACAAGGAGGGCAAGCGGACCCGTCGCGGCAAGGGCTACATGGTCGACACCCCTCCGATACCCGGTGAGACCGATGAGGGCGTGTCGGACTACTACTACTCGTGGGTGCAGGTCGTGACCCGCACCAAGAAGGGGAAGCTCCGCAGCGTGATCTCCGGCCTCAAGTGCGACCGGACGAAGTACGAGGACGGCGGTTACGTCCCCGCCGGATCCTGTCCCCTTCGCTAGCCGGAGCGGTTCGCTCGATACCGGCGGATCAGCGAGTTGGTCGAGCTGTCGTGCTGCAGATCCGGCTCGGAGTCGGCCTGGAGCTCGGGGATGATCTTCACCGCGAGCTGCTTGCCGAGCTCGACTCCCCACTGGTCGAACGAGTCGATGTTCCAGATGGCCCCCTGCGTGAAGACGCTGTGCTCGTAGAGGGCGACGAGGGTGCCGAGCGAATGCGGGAGTCAGCTTCTCGGCCAGGATCACCGATGAGGGCCGGTTGCCCTCCATCACCCGGTGGGGCACGATCGCCTCGGGCGTCCCCTCCTCGCGGACCTGCTCGGGTGTCTTGCCGAAGGCGAGCGCCTCGGGCTGCGCGAAGACGTTCGACATGAGGATGTCGTGGTGGTCGCCGAGCGGGTTCAGCGTCTGCATGAACCCGATGAAGTCGCACGGGATCAGCTTCGTCCCCTGGTGGATCAGCTGGTAGAAGGAATGCTGGCCGTTGGTCCCCGGCTCGCCCCAGAAGACCGCCCCCGTCTCGTAGTCCACGTGGGCGCCGTCGAGCGTCACGTGCTTGCCGTTCGACTCCATCGTCAGCTGCTGGAGGTAGGCGGGGAAGCGGTGCAGGTACTGGTCGTAGGGGAGGACCGCGTTGGTCTGCGCGCCGAAGAAGTCGCCGTACCAGACGCAGAGCAGGCCCATCAGCGCCGGCAGGTTCGCCTGGATCGGGGTCGAGCTGAAGTGCTCGTCCATCGCGTGGAAGCCGGCGAGCATCTCGCCGAACCCGTCGGGGCCGATCGCGAGCATCGTCGACAGGCCGATCGCCGAGTCCATCGAGTAGCGGCCTCCGACCCACTCCCAGAAGCCGAACATGTTGTCGGTGTCGATCCCGAACTTCGAGACCTCCTCGGCGTTGGTCGAGACGGCGACGAAGTGCTTGGCGATCCCGGACTCGTCGCCGCCGAGCCCGTCGAGGACCCACTGCCGCGCCGTATGCGCGTTCGTCATCGTCTCGAGCGTCGTGAAGGTCTTCGACGAGATCACGAAGAGCGTCTCGGTGGGGTCGAGGTCCCTGGTCTTCTCGGCGAAGTCCGTGCCGTCCACATTCGAGACGAAGCGGAAGTTCATGTCGCGGCGCGAGTAGTCGCGGAGCGCCTCGTAGGCCATCACCGGGCCGAGGTCCGAGCCGCCGATCCCGACGTTGACCACGTTGCGGATCGGCTTGCCCGTGTGGCCGGTCCACTCCCCCGAGCGGACCCGCTCGGTGAAGGCGCCCATGCGGTCGAGCGTCTCGTGGACCTGCTTCACGACGTCCTCACCGTCCACGATCAGCGAGCGCTCCTTCGGCATCCGCAGCGCGACGTGAAGAACGGCTCTGTCCTCGGAGACGTTGATGTGCTCTCCCGCGAACATCGCGTCGCGGCGCTGCTCCCATCCACACTCGATCGCGAGCTCGCACAGGAGCTTGAGCGTCTCGTCGGTGACCCGGTGCTTCGAGTAGTCGAGGAAGAGCCCCGCGCCCTCGGCGATCAGCCGCTCGCCGCGGCCGCGATCCTCTTCGAAGAGCTCGCGAAGGTGGCGCGGCTCGATCTCCGCGTAGTGGGACTCAAGCTGCTTCCAGGCCTCCCTGGAGCGAAGCTCCGTCAGCTCGCGAGCTTCTGGGCTTCGGCGTCGATCGACTCGACCAGGGAATCCCACGACTTGACGAAAGCGTCCGCGCCCTCCTGCTGGAGGCGCTGGGCGAGCGCGTCGACGTCGACTCCGGCGTCGGCGAACTGCTGCAGGACCTCCTCGCCGTCGCCGCCGTCGGGCGGGAGCGGGTCGCCCACCTCGCCGTGGTCGGCGAAGGCGAGCAGCGTGTCCTCGGGCATCGTGTTCACCGTGTTGGGCGAGGCGAGGCCCTCGATGTAGTGGGTGTCTGAGGCGTCAGGGTCCTTGGTCCCGGTCGAGGCCCAGAGGAGGCGCTGGGGGCGGGCGCCGTCGTTCTCGAGGCGCTGCACCCGGTCGGAGTCGAGCAAGTCGCGGTAGCCCTTGTAGGCGCGCTTTCCGACCGCGATGCCGAGCTTCATCTTGAGCTCGTCGGGGATGCCGTCCTTCTCGGCCGCGACGTCCCAGCGGCTCATGAAGAGCGACGCGACAGACTCGACCTTGGGATCGAGCCCCGCCTCGATCCGGCGCTCGATGCCCTTCATGTAGGCGTCCGCGGCCGCGAGGTGCTGCTCGCGCGAGAAGAGGAGCGTCACGTTCACCGGGATGCCGGCGAAGATCGACTCCTCGATCGCGGGCAGGCCCTCTGGCGTGCCCGGGATCTTGATGTAGAGGTTCGGGCGGCCCGCCTTCGCGTGGAGGTCGGCGGCCTGCTTGACGGTGGCGTCTGTGTCGAAGGCGAGCTTCGGCGAGACCTCGAGCGAGACGAAGCCGTCGACGCCGTCGGTGCGGTCGTGCTCCGCCCTGAACAGGTCGGCGGCCCGGCGCAGGTCGGTGATCGCCATCTCGAAGAAGAGCGGCTCGGGATCGAGCCCCTGCTGGCGCAGCTCGTCCATCTGGTCGTTGTAGGTGTCGCCGGCGGTGACGGCCTTCTCGAAGATCGTCGGGTTCGACGTCAGGCCCGTCACCGAGAGCTCGTCGACGTACCCCTTGAGGGTCCCGTCGTCGAGCATCGTGCGGGTGATGTTGTCCAGCCACAGGCTCTGGCCGAGATCGTGGAGCTCTTGCGTGGGGTTCATTCGATGACCTCCTTGGCGGCCTCGACCACCTTGTCTGGGGTGAAGCCGAACTTCGACATTGCGTCCTTGAGCGGGGCCGAGGTGCCGAATGTGTTCATTCCGATCGTGCGGCCCTTCTCGCCGACATACCGGTCCCAACCGAGGGTAGACGCCTCCTCGATCGAGATGCGCGCGGTCACGGCCGGCGGCAGCACCTCGTCGCGGTAGGCCTGGTCCTGGCGGTCGAAGACCTCCCAGCACGGCAGGCTGACGACGCGCGAGGCGACCCCGTCGGCGATCAGCTTGTCGTGGGACTCGAGCGCGAGCGCCACCTCGCTGCCGGTCGCGAGCAGGATCACATCGGGATCGCCGCCGCCTCCCTCGTTCGGGACGTCCGCGATCACGTAGCCGCCACGGCGGGCTCCCTCTGCGGGCGCGTACTTCGAGCGGTCGATGACGGGCACGTTCTGGCGGGTCAGGACGAGGGCGACGGGCTGGTGGTGTCTGTCCATCGCCATGCGCCACGCCTCGGCGGTCTCGTTGGCGTCGGCGGGGCGAATCACGTCGAGGCCGGGGACGGCGCGAAGGCTCGCGAGCTGCTCGACGGGCTGATGGGTCGGGCCGTCTTCGCCGAGGCCGATCGAGTCGTGGGTGAAGACGTGGATGACCGGCAATTCCATCAGCGAAGAGAGGCGGATCGCCGGCCGCGCGTAGTCCGAGAAGGTGAGGTAGGTGGACCACAGCGGCCGCAGCTTCGAGAGCGAAAGGCCGTTCGAGATCGCGGCGGACTCGTGCTCGCGGATCCCGTAGTGGAGCTGGCGCCCCGCGCGGTCGTCGGGCTCGAAGTCCGCCGCGCCTTCGAGCCCGACCGAGGTCGAGCCGGTGAGGTCGGCCGAACCGGCGAGCAGCCACGGCACCTTGGCGGCGATGGCGTTCTCGACCTGGTTCGAGGCCTTGCGGGTAGCGATCCCCTTGGGGTCGGCGTCGAACGTCGGGATCTCGGAGTCCCAGCCATCGGGCAGCTCGCGCCGCTGCATCGCATCGAGGTGGGCGGCGGCGTCGGGCTCGTCGGTCGAATAGGCCGAGAAGAGCTCCTGCCAGGCGGCGTTGGCCTCGGCTCCGCGCGCGCCCACCCCGTCGGCGAAGCGCTCGCGGACGCCGTCGGGGACGAGGAACTGCGCGTCGGTGGGCCAGCCGTAGGCCTCCTTCGTCGCGATGACCTCCTCCTCGCCGAGCGGCTCGCCGTGGGCCTCGGCGGTGTCGACCTTGTGGGGCGAGCCGTAGCCGATGTGGGAGTCGACGATGATCAGCGTCGGGCGCTCGGTCTCGGAGCGGAAGTTCTCGAAGGCGTGGACGATCTCGTCGATGTCGTTCGCGTCCTCGACGGTGGTCACGTTCCAGCCGTAGCCGTCAAACCGCGCGTTCACCTTGTCCTCGTAGGTGAGGTCGGTGTGGCCGTCGATCGTGATGTGGTTGTTGTCGTAGATCCAGCAGAGGTTGTCGAGGCGCTGGTGACCCGCGATCGAAGCGGCCTCGTGCGAGACCCCTTCCATCAGGCAGCCATCGCCGGCGATCGCGTAGACGTCGAAGTCGAAGAGCTCGCGGTCGGGGCGGTTGAAGTGGGCGGCCTGCCACTTCGAGGCGATCGCCATGCCGACGCTGGTGGCGATCCCCTGGCCGAGCGGGCCCGTCGTCGTCTCGACCCCCGAGGTCCAGCGGTACTCGGGGTGGCCGGGAGCGCGCGAGTCGAGCTGCCGGAAGCTCTTGATGTCATCGAGGCTGACGGCGTCCTCGTGACCGACCTCGTAGTCGGGGTCCACGGCCTTGACGCCGGCCAGGTGCAGGAGCGCGTAGAGCAGCATCGAGGCGTGGCCCGCCGAGAGGACGAAGCGGTCGCGGTTCGGCCAGATCGGGTCCGCGGGATCGAAGCGCAGGAACTGCTGCCAGAGGGTGTAGGCCATCGGGGCCAGCGCCATGGGCGTCCCCGGGTGGCCGGAGTTCGCCTTCTCGATTGCGTCGATCGACAGCGTTCGGATCGTGTTGATTGCGAGCTGATCGATCTCGTTGGTGTCGGGCGTGGTGGTCGCGTCGCTCATCGCAGAGTCGATCCTAAGCACTAGATTGCTCCCGCACGTGAACGCCTCGGAACTAGACGCCGAAAAGGCCGTGGCGGCGAAGGCCGCAGCTGAGCTCGTAGGCGACGGGATCACGCTTGGCCTGGGCACGGGCTCGACCGTCGCCCACCTGCTTCCGGCGATCGCCGAGCGCGGCGTCAAGGACCTTCGCTGCGTCGCGACCTCGGTCGCAACCGCCGATCAGGCCCGCGAGCTCGGCATCGCGGTCGAGGACTTCGACCGCCTCGAGCGCCTCGACCTGGCGATCGACGGCGCCGATCAGATCTCGCCGGATCGCTGGCTCGTCAAGGGCGGCGGCGGCGCGCACACCCGCGAGAAGATCGTCGCCGCGACCGCGGAGCGCTTCGTCGTGATCGCCGACTCCACCAAACCCGTGGACCGGATCGGCTGCCCCGATCCCGCTCGAGCTCTTCCCCTATGGGCTCAAGTCGACGCTCGCTCGGATCTCCTCCGAGGTGGGCCGTGTCGAGATCCGGCCCGACACCGCGCCGAGCCCCGACGACGGCGTCATCGCCGACCTGCTCGACCGACGTCAGCGACGTGGAGGCGCTGGCGGCTGCGCTGTCCGCAATCCCCGGCGTCGTCGACCACGGCCTCTTCCCCTCCTCGATGGTCTCCGAGGTGATCATCGGGCGCGACGGCGACGTCGAAGACCGTTAGGCCGTGCCTGACGCCCCTCCCGGGCGGTGGCGTCACCTCGCCGCGATCGCGCCCCTGCCTGGGACCATGGCGATCGTCCTGCCTGGTCTGCTCGTCGCCGCGAACGGGACGAACATCGGCTGGGGCCTCCCGGGCGTGGCCGCCGCCCTGCCGGTGATCGCGGGCGCGGCGTTGCTCGCGGCCGGCGCCGTGCTGGTGGCCCAGACGATCGCGCTCTTCGATGCGGAGGGCGAAGGCACTCTCGCCCCGTGGGACCCGACACGACACCTCGTCGTGCGGGGCCCGTACCGCCGCGTCCGCAACCCGATGATCACGGGCGTCGGCATGGTTCTGCTGGGCGAGGCTGCGGCACTCGGCTCGCCCCCGATCGCGATCCTGTTCGCCGTCTTCGCGGCGATCAACGCGATCTACATGCCGCTCTCGGAGGAGCCCGGGCTCGTGAGGCGGTTCGGCCAGGAGTACGAGGAGTACCGCGACAACGTCCCGCGCTGGATTCCGCGACTTACCCCCTGGGAGCGGGGTTAGTGTGAAGACGATGCGGAGCCTTCGGAAATCGATTCCCGCCCTCGCCGCCGTCGCCGCGATCGCGGCCTGGGCATCACCGCAGGCCGCCGCGGACACCGTCGCCGAACACCCGACGGGGCAAACGACGGACGAGGTCCTCGACTACTGGACGCCGGCGCGCATAGCGTCCGCGCAAGCCGCTCGACGCACCGCCGGGCCCGGGCCTCGCGACGGCGCCGACGGCATCGGCTGCGGCGCAGCCGCCCGACCAGGAGGTCGACCCCTCGCGCGACATCGCCTATCCCGAGCGCATCCACGGCAAGCTCTACCTGTCGATCGGCACCCTGAACGCGAGCTGCTCGGCGACAGTCGTGACCGCGCGGTCGCGCAACCTGCTCCTGACCGCCGGGCATTGCGTGGTGCAACCCGGTGGCGAGGGAGTCGAACCCGTGTGGGCGACCAACGTGATCTTCATACCCGGGTACCGGAACGGCGTCCGCCCGTTCGGCACCTACGTCGCCACGCGCCTGAGCGCGCCGCTGCGCTGGGCGCGCGAGCCGCTGATCGAGTTCGACGTCGGGGCCGTCAACCTCGCTCCTGGCCCCGCCGGCGAGATCCAGGACGCCCTCGGATCTCGCGGCGCGAGCTTCAACAAGCCGAAGAGCACTTATTCGAAGCGGACCCGCTTCCAGGTCTTCGGCTATCCGGGCGAGCCCGCCGCGTTCTATGACGCCGAGCGGCTGATCCGCTGCGACGCTCCGTTCGCGGGCTTCGAGAAGTTCAGCGGCTCGCCCCTCGTCGGCCCCTGCAACATGAAGCAGGGATCGAGCGGCGGCGGCTGGGTCATCGGCGGCGGACTCGTCAACTCCGTCGTCAGCCACGGCCCCTGCCCCGCGGCCACCTTCGCCACCTGCACCCAGATCGCCGGCACGTTCTTCGGGAACACGGCGTACAAGCTCTACGCCAACGCCGGCGGCGGCGTCGCCAAGGGCGTCAAGAAGAAGTTCAAGGCCTGCAAGAAGCTCAAGAAGCCCGCGGCGAAGGAGCGCTGCCGCAACAAGGCCCAGACCTTCAAGCCGGTCGTCCGGCCCTAGCTCAGCCCCTTGTCGGAGATCTCGGTTTGCGCCTCTGGGGTCTTCTCGAGGGATTCGATGCCGAGGGCGTGCTTGACGCCGGGGGTGCGCTCGAACTGGATCTCTCGGTAGTCGACGACCTGGAAGTGGTTTCCCCACGGATCGAGGAACGAGAGGCCGCCGGAGCGCTCAGGCAGCTGCTCGAGGCCGTACGCCTCGACGGCTGCGCGGACCGCCTCCTTGTCGTCTACGACCAGGCCGAAGTGGCGGGCGTCGTCGCGCGACTGCACGCGGCCCGAGCTGAGGGCGAGGAACTGGTCGCCCATGTCGATGAAGGCCATTCGGTTGCCGACGCGGCCGCGCAGCTCGAAGTCGAACAGCTTCTCGTAGAGGTCGAGGGCGTCCTCGACGTCCCCGACTTCGAGCGCGACGTGGTTGATCCCAAGCAGCCTCGCCATCTCAGGCGGCTCCGTCGGGGGCGGCGTCGCGGTCAGCGAGGATCAGCGATTCGCCTCCCGGCTCGACCCGGCCCGCGGGGATCGAGTGATCCTGCGCCAGCAGCTTCTGCAGCGGCTCCCGCTTCTCCTCGCCGGTGACGATCCACAGCAAGCGCTTCGCCGCTGCCAGCACGGGATAGGTGAGCGTCATGCGGTGGGTCCCCTGGTACTCGTTGCCGGTGATCGCGACGCGGCGGTCGGTCACATCGAGCACGGGGTCGCCGGGGACCAACGAGGCTGTGTGGCCATCGGGGCCGAGGCCCAGGTGGACCAGCTCAAACGCCTCTGGGATCGCGCGGCATAGCGCTCCGCCCCCTCCTCGCCGTCGTTCACCGGCATCGGGCGCAGCGAGCCCTGGGCGCCGATCGAGAAGGCGGCGATCAGGTGGGTGAGGTTGCGCTCGGGCGAGCCGGGCGGCGCGATGCGCTCGTCGACCTGGAACAGCTCGGTCTTCGACCACGGCACCTCCTGCTCCTCGATCTGCCCGTACATCGCCCACGGCGTGTGGCCGCCGCTCGCGGCCATCGCGAACGAGCCGTGATCGGCCACCGAGTCGCGCGCCGCCTCGCCGATCAGCTCGGCCCCGCGGCGCGCGACGGCCTCGGCGTCGTCGAGGACCTCGAGCGTGTGGGCGGCCACTCGATCCGCCTACTTGTCGGGCTTCTCGTCGTGGCCGCCGAACTCCTTGCGCATCGCCGAGAGGACCTTGTTCGCGAACTCGTCCTCGTTGCGGGACGAGAAGCGCTCCATCAGCGCGGTGGTCAGCACCGGGGCCGGGATTCCCTCCTCGATCGCGGCGAGCGAGGTCCAGCGGCCCTCGCCCGAGTCCGAGACCCTGCCTCCGAACTCCTCGAGGGTCGGCGACGCCTGCAGGGCGGACGCGGTGAGGTCGAGCAGCCAGGACGCGACGACGCTGCCGCGGCGCCAGACCTCGGCCACGTCGCCGATGTCGATGTCGTACTGGTAGTGCTCGGGATGCTCGAGCGGCGCCGTCTCGGCGTCGGCGTCGCGCTCGGTCTTGCCGGCGTTCGCGTGCTTGATGATGTTGAGGCCCTCGGCGTAGGCGGCCATCAGCCCGTACTCGATGCCGTTGTGGACCATCTTCACGAAGTGGCCCGCGCCGGTCGGCCCGCAGTGCAGGTAGCCCTGCTCGGCCGGGGTCGGGTCGCCGGAGCGGCCCGGGGTCCGCTCGATGTCGCCGAGGCCGGGAGCGACGGTGGCGAAGATCGGGTCGAGCCGCTCGACCGCTCCATCGGGCCCGCCGATCATCAGGCAGTAGCCGCGCTCGAGGCCGAATACGCCGCCGCTGGTCCCGCAGTCGATGTAGTCGATGCCCTTCCCGGCGAACTCGTCGGCGCGGCGGATGTCGTCGTGGTAGTGGGAGTTGCCGCCGTCGATGATCGCGTCGCCCTTCGAGAGCGCGGCGGCGACGTCGTTGACGGTCGTCTCGGTGATGTGGCCCGCGGGGACCATCACCCAGACCGAGCGCGGTGCGTCGAGCTTCGAGGCCATGTCGTCGAGCGAGTCCGCGGCGACCGCGCCCTCGTCGGCCAGGTCCTTGATCGCGTCGGCGTTGATGTCGTAGACGACGCACTCGTGCCCGTCGCGCATCAGCCGCCGCACGATGTTGGCGCCCATGCGACCCAGGCCGACCATTCCAAGCTGTGCCATTCCGTTCCCTTCGTCCGCGGCTGACCGATCGTCGCCATCCTAAGCCGGGGGGACCGGATACGGTGCGCGCGTGGCCACCCACCCACCTGGACAGAGCCAGATCGGCCCGGACGCGGACGCGCTCGTCGTCTTCGGGATCACGGGCGACCTCGCGAGGAAGATGACGTTCGAGGCGCTGTACGACCTCGAGCGCCACGGGGCGCTGACCGTTCCGATCGATCGGAGTGGCGATCGACGAGCTCACCGATGAGCGAGCTGCGCGACCGCGCGCGCGAGGCGATCGAAGCCGTCGAGGAGCCGGAGATCGATGAGAAGGTCTTCTCCTCGCTGGCGCAGCGGATCACCTACGTACAGGGCGACTACAAGGACCCCAAGACCTTCGAGGCCGTGAAGTCGAAGCTCGGCGACGCGCAGCACCCGGTCTTCTACCTCGAGATCCCGCCGTCGCTGTTCTCCCTGGTGATCACGGCGCTGCACGCAGCCGGCCTGACCGAGGGAGCCCGCGTCGTGATCGAGAAGCCCTTCGGCCACGACTACGACTCGGCGGTGGCGCTCAACGACGAGCTCAGCGCTTTGCTCGACGAGGAGCAGATCTACCGGATCGACCACTTCCTGGGCAAGGAGCCGGCGATGGACATCCTCTACCTGCGCTTCGCGAACACGATGCTGGAGCCGATCTGGAACCGCCGCTACGTCAACTCGGTTCAGATCACGATGGCCGAGCCGTTCGGCGCCGAGGGGCGCGGCAGCTTCTATGACCCCGTCGGGGCGATGCGCGACGTCGTCCAGAACCACCTGCTGCAGCTGCTCGCCCTGATCGCGATGGAGCCGCCCTCCGGCGGCGCCGACCCGGACCCGATCCGCGACAAGAAGCTCGACCTGTTCAAGGGCGATCCCGCCGGTCGACCCGAGCCGCTACGTCCGCGGCCAGTACGACGGCTACCTCGACGTCGAAGGCGTCGCGCCCGACTCGCACCACCGAGACCTTCTGCGCGATGCAGCTCAGCGTCGAGAACTGGCGCTGGTCGGGTGTCCCCTTCTTCCTGCGCGCCGGCAAGTGCCTCGAGGCCAAGGTCACCGAGCTGCGCGTGATCTTCAACAGCCCGCCCGCCATCAGCATCGCCGGCAGCGCGACTCCCCAGGCCGACGAGTTGATCATCCGCATCGACCCCGACGGCGGCGCCGCCTTCCTCGTCGAGGCCAAGCAGCCCGGCGCCGACGTCCTGCGCATGGTCCACCTCGAGATGCTCTTCCAGAAGGAGCTCGGCGACCAGCCCGGTCCCTACGAGCGCCTCCTCGGCGACGCCCTCAAGGGCGACCCCGGCCACTTCGCCCGCGAGGACCACGTCGAGGAGACCTGGCGCATCGTCCAGCCCCTGCTCGACGACCCGAGCCCCGTCGAGCCCTACAAGCCCGGCGGCTGGGGCCCCGAGGGCTCCTTCCACCTCCCCGTCGGCCACGGCGGCTGGCGCCGCCCGTGGATCCCGGGCGAGGACCCCTCGCCGTGACCCTCGGCGGTTGATCACGTAGTCGTTACAGGCCACGCATCATCTGTGCAGCGCTGGCGGGCAGAGTCGCCGGGCGGAGCGTGAAGCGGCAAGGCGCCGCGCCCGAATGCCAATTGGTGCGGCCGGGTTAGCGCTCGGCTGGGGTTCGAGTCCCCCGCGCTCCGCCGTTGCGCCGGCGAGTCGTCCCAGGCAGGACGGCTCGCCGGGCGTAGTACCTTTGTCTCACGATTGGCATTTGGGCCCGGGGTAGCTCCCCGGCCGTGTAGAACGGCCCGCCTCGCGGCGGGTCGTCGCGGTTAAGGGCTCAGTCCGCTGCGCCGCCGGGGGGAGGTGGGGCGGTCGTCATGGTGAGCAAGCTCGCCTTGGTCGTGGCGCCTGCATTTGGACGGTTAGTGCCCCCATAGGGGCACTGAGTGTCCAGACGGCGACCGCGCCCTCCACACAGCGAGGGCCGTCGCTATGGTTCGGCTCGATGTCCAAGGCCACCCTTCACACGAACGCCGGGCCGATCGTCGTCGAGTTCTTCGATGAGGATGCACCGAAGACGGTCGAGAACTTCCGCAAGCTGGCGGGCGACGGCTTCTACGACGGGCTGGGCTTCCACCGTGTGATCAAGGACTTCATGGTCCAGGGCGGGTGCCCGGAGGGCACCGGCACCGGCGGCCCCGGCTACACCTTCGAGGACGAGTTCAACGACCACAAGGTCGTGCGCGGCGCGCTGGCGATGGCCAACGCCGGGCCGGACACGAACGGCTCGCAGTTCTTCATCGTCACGATCCCGGCGGCCGACTGGCTCGACGGCAAGCACACGGTGTTCGGCGAGGTCGTCGAGGGCATGGACAACGTCGACGCGATCGAGAACACCGAGACCGGCCCGGGCGACCGCCCCGTCGAGCCTCAGGTGATCGAGCGCGTCGAGCTCTCGGACTGACCGGGGCTCGGTCGAGTTGGCGATCGGCGACGGCTTCAGGCGCTTCTTCCGCGACGTCGCCGGCCCCCCGACCAAGGACGGCGTCGACGAGCTCCAGGTCGGCGACGCGAGCTATGACGACTGGGAGGTCGTGCGCGACTTCGGCGAGCTCGAGACGGCACGCGCCTGGCGGCAGCAGCTGACCGACCAGGGCATGGAGGCCGTGATCACCTCGGACTACCCGCTCGACAAGTGGGGCCGCGGCGACATCGCCCTCCGCGTGCCGCCGGGGCGCTGGAGCGAGGCCGAGGAGATGCTCGGCGAGGAGTGACCGACGCTCGTCCACTCCGTCGGTTCGGGGTGGACGACGGGGTTGCCCGGGCATAGACTCGCGCGCACTCGACTCAGGGTCGGCGTAGGGGCCTGGCCGCCCCGATCCCCGAGAGAGTGAGAGGAGAGAGCATGGAAGCAGCGTCAAGGCACGTGCCTTTGCGCGTGGTCGCCATCGTCGCGGTGCTGTTTGCAGGACTCGCGGCACTCGCTTCGGCGTCCACGGCCAGGGCGAACTACGTCGCACTCGGCGACAGCTACGCCGCCGGGCCATTGATCCCGAATCCGGTTCTGCCGCTCGGATGCCTCAAGTCGTCGAACAACTATCCGCGGCTCGCCGCGCCCGCGATCGGCCAAGGGGCCGTCCGCGACGCGACCTGTTCGGGAGCGAAGACGACCCACATGGAGAACCCGCAGAACGTCAGCCCCGACGGGCCGAACCCGCCGCAGTTCAACCGGCTGGACGCCAACACGCAGGTCGTGTCGCTGACGATCGGCGGCAACGACATCGGGTTCTCCGAGATCGCGCAGAACTGCATCACGCTGAACCCGTTCGGTTCGCCGTGCCGCAAGCGCTACGTGGTCAACGGAGTCGACACCGTCAGCCAGAGGATCACCGCGACGGCGCCGCTTCGACGCCGTGCTCGACGGGATCCGGGCGCCGCTCGCCGCTGGCGCGCGTGTTCGTGACCAACTACCCGGCGATCTTCCCGGAGACGGGATTCGGTTGCTTCCCGCAGATGCCGATCGCGTTCAACGACGTGGGCTACCTGAGGGCCAAGCAGCGCGAGCTGAACGCGATGATCGCCGCACAGGCCGCGGGCAACGGCGCGCGGCTCGTCGACTGGGCCGCCGCGAGCATCGGGCGCGACGCCTGCAGGAGCTCGTCGGTCCGCTGGGTCGAGCCGATCATCCCGGGCAACTGGGCGGCATCGATCCACCCGAACCGGCGCGGCATGGAGGGCGGCGCGAACGTCCTGGTCTCGGCGGTGAACACGCCGTAGAACGAAGGTGCGGCCCCGCGGCGGTCAGCCGCGGGGCTCGCGCCACATCAGCCACACCGGCGGCGAGTCGTGGAGGCTGATCTTGTCGGTCAGCTCGAAGCCGAAGCGGCCGTAGTAGGGGATGTTGGACTCGCGCTGGGTCTCGAGATAGACCGGGGCGCCGTCGGCGTCGGCGCGCTCGAGGCCCGGGGTGAGCAGCGCAGTCCCCACCCCCTGGCGCTGGGCCGACGGGCTGACCGAGAGCGTCTGCAGGTACCAGTGCGGCTCGGTCGGATGGTGCTTGCCGATCAGCTCCTCCCAGCGCATGCCGCGGCGAAAGCTGTCGATCCCCTCGGGTAGCAAGGAAGAGACCTCGGCGAACTGCTCGCGGGCGCTCACCTTCATCGTCCCGGGCGGGAACCAGAGCGCGGCGCCGAGCGTGTCCGGGGTCGTCCAGGCGCCGCCGCGCGGCATGTAGACCCGGCGGATCATCGCCCGGTAGTGGCGCGGCAGCACGCGGCGGCGCTGCCAGTCGCGCCGCAGCAGCCAGACCCAGATCTCGTTGTCGAAGAACCCGTCGGCCGCCGCCTTGGCGGCGCCGCGGACGAGCTCGGGGGTGATCGGGACCGCGCGCGGCGGGCTCACCCGCTCATCGCGGGGTCACGCGCTTGCGGTAGCGCGCCTGGCGAATGTGGCCCTCTGCCTCGACGCCGGGGTCGATCTCGGGGTCGCCGTAGAGGACGACGGTGCCGGCGAAGCGGTCGTGCCAGCCGCGGCGGTCGTCGCGGAAGAGGATCCCCTTGAAGCCGAGAAAGAAGGGCAGCGCGGCGAGGTAGAAGCCGACGAGACGGCGCATGTCCTGGCCCGGGGGGACGTGGCCTCCGTCGGGGTCGCGGATGCGCAGCCCGAAGAAGGTCATCCCCGGCGTACGCTCGGCGAGCGTCCAGAAGAGGCCGAGGTAGACGGCCGAGGCGACCAGCCAGGCGAAGGCGCCGAAGGCGATCGTCACCGCCTTGTTGTCGCCGCCCAGCCCGAAGATCGTGGAGAGCAGGCTCGCGACGAGAGTCGAGATCAGCAGCAGGATCAGGTTCAGGATCACCACGTCGAGGCCGATGGCGAGCAGCCTGGAGGCCGCCCCGGCCTCGGCCGGCCGCGCCGTCCGCTGCGTCCGCCGCAGGGCCCGGCGCGCGGTGCGATCGGCGATGTCGTCGAGCTTTCGCGCCAGCTCGCGGGCGCTGCGCCGCACGTCCTCGAGCAGACCCACACCCTGCGAGGTGATCGCCGAGCGAACCTCGGGGGCCTCGGCGACGCGCTCGACCAGCGCCTGCGCCTCGTCGGACTCGAGCACCTTCGTCCAGACGCCCTCTGCGGCGTCGCTGCCGAGCACCCGGTCGGCCGCCCGCTCCGCCGCGTCGCTTTGGAGCGCGCGGTCGAACGCGCGGTCGGCTGCGCTCTTGATCGTGCGGTTCACCCCGAGCCGCCGCCCGATCCCGCTCGTGGTGCGCCAGCCGAAGCGGACCGCCGGCGCCACCACGCGGTCAGCGACGTCGAAGACCGCGTCGACGGCCGCCGCTCCCGCGCCGTTTCGCTTCTGCTCGTCGACCGGAACGGGAGCCGACGCCTCGATCAGCTCGCCCTCGATCAGCTCGCCCCGGTCGGGCGGTCGCGGTGTCTGCGGGTCGGTGGCCATCTCTCTTCCCGCACAGGCTCGCAGGTGGAGCGCGAAACGCTAGGTCAGGGATTGCACGAACAGCAGCCCGACGACCACGACGTAGGCGATCAGGAGGAACGCCAGGCTCTTGCGGTCGACCCTCTTGGCGACGACTACGTCGCCCTCGGCGTCCACCCACGAGTTGCGCACGATGAGCACCATCGTCAGCACGACGAACGCGTACGAGGCTATGTAGAGCTTGTCGAGCAGGATCAGGTAGTCGACCTCGGGCAGGCTCGAGTTGCTGGTGATCTGCAGCGCGACCAGGGTCAGCAGCGCGGTGATCCCGATCCCGATGCGGCCCTCGACGTAGCGCGGATGCACGAGCAGCGCGAGCGAGGCCGTCAGCGCCACCAACAGCAGCGGCAGCAGCAGCTTCAGCGCGTAGGTGCCCTTCGGGCGCTCGACCGGCAGCTCGAAGACCGCGCGCGAGTACTTGATGTCGTTGAACCGCGGATCACCGAAGTTGGTGACGTACTGGTTATCGAACACCTCGAGAGTCGGATCGCCGATGTCCCACCCGGGGATCACCAGATCGTTGGAGATCTCGACGGGCTCGACGTCGGGCACGTAGGCGAGCCGTCCGCTGGAGGCGGTCGAGTCCTCCAGCGCGACGCTCAGCCGCTGCTCGTCGAACGGATAGCGCTCGAGCGGCAGCTTGTTGTTGAACTTGCCCTGGTTGCGGAGCACCTGGTAGTAGGAGCCATCGGGCAACCGCTGCGGCTCGTTCGTCTCGTAGGTGAGGATGTGGCCCCACAGTTCGTAAGCGTTCAGGAACTCGAACGAGCGCGACGGGTCGATATCGGGGTTCGTCCACTTGAACCACATGTACATGTCGACGTTGTAGGAGTGGGTCTGCAGGTCGAGCTGCTGGATGTCGTTGATGAGCCCACCTACCCGGACGATGTCGGTGTTCGACCCCGGGGGCTGCTCGATCCCCGCGGCCTGAGCGGCGGCGACCTCGGCCTCCTTCGCCGTCGCGTCCTCTGCCGGGCTGGTGTTGTCCTGCGCCACCGCGGGGACGGCCAGGACGGCGATCGGTATCAGCGCCGCAAGTGCCGCGGCTCCCCTCATCCGCATGTAAACGCATCCCACCACCCGCGGCTCGCGAAAGCAAGCGCGGGCGGCCTATTGATCTGCGGCGAGCTCCGGAATGTGGTCGCGCACGTGCGCGTCCATCGTCTCGCGCACCCAGCGCTGGGTCGTCGGCGTCCGCCATTCGGTAGCGCCCGAGCAGCATCTTCTGGTCGTCGAGCGGGAGGCCCGCGATCTCCCAGCCGACCGCGAGGCGCTCGAAGAGCATCTCGTTTCGCCGCCGCCAGGCGTCGTCGAGCGAGGCGGCGGCGCTCTTGGGAGGCTCGCCGATCTTGCGGATCGTCCCGGCGCTGAGCTCGGCGCGCAGCGTGAGCACGTTGCCCTCGGGATCGGTGTAGGCGACCGGCTCGGCCGTCTCGCGCGGCGGCTTGCGCTTGCGCCGCTTGGCCATCAGGCGGGGGTTCGCTCGTCGTAGCGGGGCAGCCCGTCGTCGGGCAATGGCTCCCAGACCGCGGCGTAGGCGACGAACTGGTGCGCGCTCGGCCGCACGCCCGGATCGCCGTCGATGGCCCCCATCCTGACCCCGATCTGATCGGGGTCGGCGTTGCTCTGCGAGTAGACGTGCCCGCCGCACTCGCCGCAGAAGAACTTCGCCCAGCCGTCGGACGGGCGATACGCGCGCACCAGCTCCTCGCCCTCGGTGACGCGGAACGACCCCGGGACCGCACTTGCGCTGACCGAGAACGCCGTGCCCGTGCGCCGCTGGCAGCGGGTGCAGTGGCAGTAGTGGGCGCCGGTCAGCGGCTCGGTGACCTCGAAGCGCACCAGCCCGCATAGGCAGTGGCCGGTGATCGGCAGGTTCGGGGTCGTCGGCTCGGCCATCTGCGCCATTCAATCACCGCAATCTGCCCAGCACCCACCGCGGCAGCGAAGCTGCCGCCTGCGTAGTGCAGCCTGGCGAACCCTTAGGTTGGTCAGATGCTCGAATTCGAGGCGAACGCCGCGCGGCTGCGCGAACTGATGACAGCGGAGGCGAAAGCGGGCGAGCGCGACCCCGAGGTCGACCGCGAGCTCGCCGGGCTGCGCGCGGCGTGGAAGCGCCTGCCGGACTCGGACAAGCAGATGGCCGGCCAGATCAGCTCCTCGCTCGGCGACCTCGTCGTAGGGCGGCCGCCGGCTCCGGATGGGGCCGACCCCGGCCCCGAGGAGTCTCCCCTTCCCGAGCCGCCGCCGATCGAGGCCGAGCAGGAAGAGGCGCGCCTTGCGCTCCAGGGCCTCGCCGGGCTCACCAAGGTCGCTGCTACCGAGACGCGGGACTACGAGGGGCCTCGCGACGCGGACGCGCTGCTCTCCTACGTCGGCCTCGACTCCTTCCGGCCCGGCCAGCGCGAGGCCGTCGAGGCGGCGCTCGCCGGGCGCGACTCGATGATCGTGATGCCGACCGGCGGCGGCAAGAGCCTCTGCTACCAGCTGCCGGGCCTCGCCTCGGCGGAGCTGACGATCGTCGTCAGCCCGCTGATCGCGCTGATGGCCGACCAGTGGCGAAAGCTCGCCGAGGCCGGGCACCCGGTGGAGATGGTCGCCTCGGGCCTCGGCGCCGCCCGCACCCGCGAGGCGCTGAACCGCGTCGCCGACGGCTCGGCGCGCATCGTCTACTGCTCGCCCGAGCGCTTCGGCTCGACCGCGTTCCTCGACGCGATCTCGCAGCGCACGGTCGACCTGCTGGCGATCGACGAGGCCCACTGCATCTCGGAGTGGGGCCACGACTTCCGCCCCGACTACCTGCGGCTGCCGAAGGCGGTCGCCCGGCTCGGGCGCCCGACGGTGATGGCCTGCACCGCGACCGCGACGACCGAGGTCGCCGAGGAGATCCGCGGCCGGCTCGGCCTCTCCGACCCGCTCGAGGTGCGCTCGGGCTTCGACCGCCCCAACCTCTCGCTTCGACACGCTCACCTTCGAGGGCACGGGCTCGAAGGCGCGAAAGCTCGCGATGCTCGAGCAGGGCCTGCGCGACGACTCCAACCGCCCGGCGATCGTCTACTGCGGCACCCGCCGCGACACCGACGAGGTCGCCGAGGCGATGCGCGGCGCCGGGCCTGCTCGCCGCGCCCTACCACGCGGGCCTCGCTCCCGACGAGCGCGCCTCGACCCAGCTCCGGTTCATGACCGGCGACGCCGACGTGATCGTCGCCACCAATGCGTTCGGCATGGGCGTCGACAAGGCCAACGTGCGCTCGGTCTGGCACTGGGCGATCCCCTCGAGCGTCGAGGCCTACTACCAGGAGGCCGGGCGCGCCGGGCGCGACGGCGAGCCCGCCCGCGCGGTGCTGCTCGCGTCGCGCGCCGACCTCGGCCGACTCGTCCGCTTCATCGAGCAGCGCAAGGTCGACCCGACCTCGGTCATCTCCTACGTCGAGCGCCTCGGCGCGCGCAGCGAGTCCGGCGGCGAGCTCGAGATCGACAACCCGCGCGACGACGCCGAGCGCATCCGCCTCGCGATCGCCGAGCGCGTGGGCGCGATCAGCATCGAGCCGGCGATCGGCGGGCGGCTGATGGTCACCGTCAACCGCCGGCCCGAGCGCGGCGAGACCGAGGCCGCATGCCGGGTCGCCACCGACCGCGGCTGGCGCGCCTACCGCGCGGTCGAGGCGTACAGCTTCTCGGAGACGCTGCCGCCGCCGGGCGCTGCTCGACCACTTCGGGGACTCGACGCCCGGCGCCCCGACGGGCCGCTGCTGCGACGTCTGCGACCCCGACACGGCGTGGCTGCCCGACCCCGAGACGATCACCGTCACCCGCTCGGGCAAGCGCTCGAAGCGCAAGGGCGCGCCCGCGCCCGCCGATCGACCTCGACGGCGCCGACGCCGAGGTGTTCGAGCGCCTGCGCGCCTGGCGCAGCAAGGCGGCGAAGGGCAAGCCGGCCTACACCGTCGCCAACGACCGCACCCTCACCGAGATCGCCGCGGCGCGCCCCGGAGACAAGGCTGCACTGGCGGAGATCCACGGCGTCGGACCGGCGTTCATCAAGCGCCACGCGGGCGACGTGCTCGAACTGCTCTCCGAGGTCTGAGCAGCCTCAGTTCACCAACCGCGGCGCTCGCGGTCGGTGTGGTCACGATCGGGGTGCTCTCGCATCTCTCGCCTCAGGCGCAGTTCGTGGATCGTGAACATCGCGATCAGCGCCAGGCAGACGGCGCTGAGCAGCCCCAGCTCGAGCGGCGAGTAGACGCCGAGCACCAAGCCGAAGAGGTAGAGGCCGATGAGACCCGCCGCTAAGGCCCAGAAAAGACGCCGGAAGCGCCCGAAGTAAGAGCTCACGGAGCGAGACTATTCGCTCCTGCGCACGCCGGTAGTTCTTTATCCGAGACCTGATCCACTTTCTCTAAAGACGCGTAGCGAATGGCAGGGAGAGCAGGGCCCCTGCGCGAGAAACCACTCGTCCGTATCGCCGGGCAGGGAATCGGAAACGACGAATGGAGTGAGATGAGCAGATCACTGGACATCGCGTTCAACGCGATCGAGAACGCCAACGAGGACGAGAACGGCCTCACCCGGCGCCGCCTCGTCACCGGGGCAGCGGCGACGATGGGGAGCATGGGGCTGCTGGGCCTCGCGGGCAACGCCGACAAGGCGATGGCCGCCAACGACCCCCAGACCATCCTCAACATCGCGGCCACGGCCGAGGTGCTGGCGACGATCGTGAACACGGTCGGTGCCGAGCAGCTGGCGCTGTTCAACAAGCGCGCCAAGGCCAACAACAAGGCGGGCGACAAGGTCACGCTGCGCAACGTCAGGGCGGCTGCCCGCGAGGAGCTGATCCACTACGACGTGCTGAAGGGGCTCGGCGCCAACGAGCTCACCAAGCGCATCTGGGTCCCCAACGAGGTGTTCGCCTCGAAGAAGGGCCTGCTGACCGCGCTCGAGGGTGGCGATCAGATCTTCATCAACGCCTACCTGATCGGCACCACCGCGTTCGGCAACGCAGGACTCGGAACCCAGGCTCGCTACACCGGTGAGTTCATGGGAGTCGAGGCCGTGCATCGCGCGCTCGCTCGTCAGTCGCTCGGCAAGCCGGGCAACGACCGCGCGTTCATGTCGTACACGTTCACCGCGATCGAGGACGCCGTCACGCAGCTGCAGGCCGGCGGATTCGGATTCGGACAGCCCGGCTCGAAGGCCGGCAAGTTCTACGAGTTCGACCAGGTGAAGCTGCGCACGCCGGATCCGGCGTTCGTCAACACCAGGACCTTCGCCTAGCCGCGAGGTCCGATGCAGCCGCAGCGCGGGGGGTCCACGCCCCGCGCGCACGCGGCCCACGCCCCGAGCCGGAGGTGGCCTGCTGCCAGACTCGTGCTCGTGGCCGATGAACCTCACGAGACCCAGGACGGCGATTCCGAGGACGGGAGCGCCGAGCTTCGCACCGGGCGCTTCTCGCGCACGGCCG
This sequence comes from uncultured Solirubrobacterales bacterium, assembly GCA_963820665.1. Taxonomy (GTDB): domain Bacteria; phylum Actinomycetota; class Thermoleophilia; order Solirubrobacterales; family 70-9; genus CAVUAT01. Next base: position 314,167 of record CAWGAL010000005.1, read on the forward strand.
AGGCCGGGGGGATGGTCGCCGGCCAGAGCCTGAAGTGGGCCGGTACCCGCGCCGCGAACCTCGTCCGCGGCGAGGAGCGCAGCAAGCAGAAGACCGACGATCGCGCCGCGACGATGGCGATAGGCCTCGCGAAGCAGCTCGGGACGATGAAGGGCGCCGCGATGAAGATCGGCCAGGTGCTCTCGACGATCGAGATGCCGGGGCTCTCCGAGGAGGGCCAGGCCGAGTTCCGCAAGGCGCTCGCCGACCTTCGCGACAACGCACCGAAGTTCTCCTACGACGACATCCGCAAGGTGATCGAGGGTGACCTCGGCGGCAGGGTCTCAGACCACTTCGCCGAGTTCGACCGGGAGGCGTTCGCCGCGGCCTCGATCGGACAGGTCCACAGGGCGAGGACGCACGACGGCGCTGACGTGGCGGTCAAGGTCCAGTACCCCGGCATCGCCGAGGCCGTGGAGGTCGATCTGCGAAACCTTCACCTGATCCTGCGGCTCGCGAAGCGCATGGCCCCCGGCCTCGACGTAAAGGCGGTCGGCGGCGAGATCCGTGAACGCATCTCGGAGGAGCTCGACTACGAGCTCGAGGCCCAGAGCCACCGCCAGCTCGAGCGGGCGTTCCGCGGGCACCCCTTCGCGGTTGTGCCACACGTCCACACCGGCCTCAGCACCCGCCGCGTTCTCGTCAGCGACTTCATCGAAGGCAAGGGCTTCGAGGCGGTCAGGCAGATGGACGAGGCCGCTCGCGACAGCTTCGGCGAGTCCGTGTTCCGCTTCTTCGTCTCGTGCCGCGAGCGAACCAACATGGTGCTCGGCGATCCGCACCCCGGCAACTACCTGCTGATGGGCGACGGCCGCGTCGGGTTCCTCGACTTCGGGCTGGTGCGCCGCGTGCCGGCCGAGCACATGGAGCGTGAACGCGCCCTGGCCCGCGCGATCTCGGACCGCAGGGCGGACGACGTGCACGCCATCGCCTCCGAGCTCGGCTACCTGCCCGAGCCCGACGAGTTCGATCCCGAGTCGCTGCTCGAACAGGTGTGGGGCGGAAGCCGCTGGATCTCAGAGCCGGGCTTCCGCCGCCTCGACCCCGGGTTCGCGCGCGAGCTGATGGAGGTGAGCGGCTCGCCCCGAAGCCCTCACTACGAGCAGTTGAAGCGCCAGACCCTTCCCGCCGCGTCGCTTCTGATGCGCCGCCAGGAGGGCCTGATCCTCGTGGTCCTTTCGGAGCTCCGCGCGGGAGCGGACTGGGGCCGCATCGCGCGCGAGTACTCCTCCGGCGAGCCGCCCTCGACCCCGATGGGTGAAGCCGAGGCCGCGTTCTGGGATCGCACCTAGCCGCCGGCGCCGGCGGCTAGTGCTTCAGCTCGAGCAGCTCGATCCTGTAGTCGTCGGGATCCCGCACGAAACAGAGTCTCGCGCCGCCCTCGCTGACCCGGTACGGCGGCTTCTCGGGCTCGATCCCCATCCCCTTGAGCTCCTCCAGCGTGTGGTCTAGGTCATCGACCGCGAGCGCCACGTGGCCATAGGCCGTGCCGAGCTCGTAGCCGCCGACGCCGTGGTTGTGGGTCAGCTCGAGCTCGGGGAGCTGCTCGCCCGGCACGCCCATGAAGATGTTCGTGGCCTCGTCGCGGATCGCCATCTCGCGCCGCTTCTCCAGCCCCAGTGCCTCGTAGAAGGCGACGGAGCGATCGGGGTCGGTGATCCGGTAGCAGGTGTGGATCAAGCGCACGGCTCGAACTCTAGTCGCAGGCGAGCCCGGCCCCGTCAGAGCGCGGCGGCCAGAAGCGCGATCACGACGGCCCCGTGCGCCGACCAGACCATCGTCCGCACGAGGTTGGCGGTCATCAGGGACCGGTGGGCGTCGCCGTCGGGGCCCTCTCCCAGCCGGCGGTGCGCCGGGACCGCGGCGGCGAACGTCAGCACCCACGCGGCGACCGCGAGGACGGCCCCCGCCGCGGCCAGGGCGGTGCGGTCGTCCGGGGGGTCGGCGACGAGGGCCAGCGAGCTGGCAAGCTCGACGACCATCGGCCCCAAGACGACGAGGGTCGTTCGCCGCGAGTGCTCGACGTGGTAGCCCTCGAATGCGCCGGCGCCGACGGCGGGGAAGAGCGGGTAGTGCACGACCTGCACGAACCAGGTGACCCCGACGAGGAACAGCGTCGCCGCGGCGTTGGCGAGTAGGAGGCCCGTCAAACTAGGTGGCGTTCAGGGTGCGGTCCCGGGGGTCGTACCCGAGCTCGCGCTTCTCGGCGACGATCGCGTCGACTACGGCCGCGACCAGCGCGTCCGCGTCCTCGGGCTCAGGCAGCCGCGGCGCCTCGCCGGCCAGGGCCCGGTTCGAGAATCCCGTCTCCATGTGGCCGGGGCGCACGTCGAGGACGACCGCGAGGTCGCGCCGCCGCTCGCGGCGTACCGCGGTGAGGTAGGCGGAGATCGCGGCCTTCGAGGCCGAATAGGCGGCCATCTGGGCGGTCGGGAACTCCGCAACCACCGCGCTCAGCACGACGAGGGCTCCACCCTCCTCGAGCTTCGGAAGCGCGGCACCTATGAGCGAGATCGGCCCGATCGCGTTGACCGCCATCACCTCGGCCTCCACGGCGCCATCCAGCTCGCCGGCGAGCCCGAACGCGACGGCTCCCGTCGCGACGACCAACCCGTCGAGGCCTCCGAGCCGCGCGGTGGCCGCGTCGACGCCGGCGGCGCAGGACGCGGGGTCCACGATGTCCAGCTCGACCGAAGGCGCGTCGAGCTCGGTTGCGATGGCTTCGAGCCGGGCCTCGTCCCGCCCGGCGACCATGACTTCGCAACCCTTGGCGGCGAGCGCGCGTGCGATACGGCCACCGAGCTCGCCCGAGGCGCCGGCGACGAGGAAGCGTTTGCCGGCGAGCTCCATGTGGCGAGCGTAACGAACGTCCTTCGCCGGCCAATAGGATCGGCGCTCAAAACATTCGACGCCAGGAGACGAGATGACCGGACAAGCGGACTTCACCGAGGACGAGTGGAACCTGGTCCTTCAAGGGCCGACGAGCGCGGGGCTGCACGTGATCGTCTCCGACCGCGGCGGCTCGGTGCGCGAGACCTTTTCGATGGCCAAGGCCTACGCGGAGGCGCGCAAGAGCGCCGGGGCCAGCGAGCTGCTCGACACGATCGTCTCGACAAAGCCCCAGGTCGACAAGGAGCGTGCCCCGACCCAGGAGCAGATGAAGGAGAACCAGCTCCAGCACCTTCGCGACGCCGTCGCGTTGGTCGAGCAGAAGGCGAGTGGCGAGGAGCTCGAGTCCTACCGCAGCTTCATCGTCGGCCTCGCGGAGCGCGTCGCCGATGCGCGCAAGGAGGGCTTCCTGGGCCTCAGCGGCGAGCGGGTCTCCGACGACGAGCGGACCGCGATCAACGAGGTCGCCGAGGCGCTGGGCACCGACCCTCCGCCTCCGCCAGCCGCGGCCTGAGCCGGGCGCGAGCTTGGCCGCGCGCCGCCCGCTGCTTGTCGTCGACACGCCCTCGATGCTCTACAGGGCGTTCTTCGCGCTGCCGAAGTCGATCAAGGGCGAGCTGCCCGGCGTCAAGGGGCGAAAGAGCGTCAACGCGCTGCTCGGCGCCGCCAACCTGATCCTGCGGGAGGTCGAGCTGCACTCGCCGCGCGCGGTCGCCCTCTGTTTCGGGCCGGACGCAGCCGACTACCGCACCGAGCTCTACCCCGCCTACCACCGGGACCGCCCGCCGATGCCGAAGGAGCTGACCCCGCAGTGGGCGGACGCGCCGGAGTTCTTCCGCTCGTTCGGCTGGACGGTCGCGCAGTCACCCGACCTCGAGGCCGACGACCTGATGGGGACCTTGGCGACGAAGGAGGAGAAGGCGGGCGGGCGGGCCCTGCTGATGACCGGTGACCGCGACATGTACCAGTGCGCCACGAAGAAGGTGAAGGTCCTCTACGTGAAGACCGGCTCCCAGGGCGCCGAGGTCGTCGACCCGGCCGAGGTGAAGAAGCGCTACGGGATCCCGCCCGCGCTCGTCCCCGACTTCATCGCGCTGCGCGGCGACCCCTCCGACGGGCTGCCCGGCGCCAAGGGGGTCGGCGAGAAGACCGCGGCCGAGCTGCTCCGGACGCACGGCTCGCTCGAGGGCGTGCTCGAAAACGCCTTCCGCGAGAAGCGCCCTGCGCTCCGCACCGCGCTGACCGGCTCCGCGGATGAGCTGCTCGCCTTCAAGGACATCGCCACGCTGCGCCCCGCGAAGGTCGGTCGCCCCCGCGACAAGCGAACGGACTGGCGCGGGGCGTCGGCGGCCGCGCGCGCGCGGGGAATGAACAGGCTCGCGGACCGCCTCGCCGAGAAGCGCAGCGCCGGCTAGCTCAGGCGACCGACCAGCGGACGATTTCGCCGTCGCGCTCGCTGACGATCTCGCCCTGGGCCTCGAGGTGGTCGAGGTAGGCGAGCGCGATCTGCAGGCCCCACGTCGCGGTCGCCGGGCTGACGTCGGGGCCGACGAGGTCGGTGACGGTCTCGAAGGCGGTCTTCGGCCCGGCCATGACGGAATCGCGCACGCGGCCGAGCTGGTCGGTCGCCTCGGTCCGAGTCGCCTCGATCTTCGCCTGCACGTCGCGAAAGGGGCGGCCGTGCCCCGAGAGGCAGAGGTCGACGTCGAGCCCCCGGATCTCGTCGAGCCCGCCGAAGTACTCGCCGACGGGGTCGGGGGTATGGCCGTAGTCGTAGAACACCGAGATCCGCCCGAGCAGGTGGTCCCCCGAGATCAGCAGCCGCCGGTCGGGCTGATGCAGGCAGACGTGCGACGGGGCGTGTCCCGGGGTCTCGTACACCTGCCATGGGCCGAGGTCGGTCGGGACCTCGATGCCCGGAAGCAGCTCGCGGTCCGGAGGCACCAGGCGCTCGATCGTCGGCGACTCGCCGCGGCGGGTCTTCTCGTACTGCTCGAGCGCCGTCGCCGGGACGCCGCTTTGGCGCGCGACCTCGATCCGCTGGAGCAGCGCGCCCTCGGGGTCCTCGACGTAGCGGCGCACGTGATCCCACTTCGGGTGCACCCACAGCTCGGCGCCGCTGGCGTCCACGATCGGGCCGGCGAGGCCGTAGTGGTCGGCGTGGGTGTGGGTGCAGACGACGAGCTTCACGTCCTTCAAGCCGAACCCGGCCTGGGCCAGCGCCGCCTCGAGGTTCGCGAGGCGCCCCTCGCCGCCGATCCCGGTGTCGAACAGCGTGATGCCGTCGTCCGTGCGCGACCGCCCAGGCGTTGCCGTGCGGGACTCCCGGCCAAGGGAGCGGCAGGCGCAGGCGCCAGACCCCCGGCAGGATCCTGTCGGCGCGCGGCTGGGCCGGGCGCCGCTTCTCCGTCAAGCCGGCGACTTTGATCAGGTCGGCGGCCTTCTCGCCGATCATGATCGTCGGCGCGTTGGTGTTGCCGCCGGTGATCACCGGCATCACCGAGGCGTCGGCCACGCGGAGGCCATCGACCCCGCGGACGCGCAGCTGCGGGTCGACGACCGAGCCCTCGTCGGCGCCCATGCGGCAGGTGCCGGCCGGGTGGTACAGCAGCTCGGTCTCGCTTCGCAGGAAGGCCTCGATCTCGTCGTCGCTCTCGAGGTCGGAGTCGGGGACCAGCGGGCGGCCGCGCACCTCGCTCAGCGGCTCCGAGCGGCTGATCTCGATCAGCTTGCGGTAGCCCGCGACGAGCGCGGCGACGTCCTCGGGCTCGGCGAGGTGGTTGCCGACGAGGTCGGGCTTCGCGCCGGGATCGGCCGAGCGCAGCCGCAGCCGCCCCCGGCTGCGCGGCGCGATCAGCGCGGCGGCGAGCGAGAACGCGTGCCCGTCGAAGGTGTCGAAGCCGTGGTCGTGGTAGTAGGCGGCGCCGAAGAGGAGCTGCACGTCCGCCGCCGGCAGGCCCGGGCGGGTGCGGATGAACGCGGTCGCCTCTCCCACGTTCGAGGTCAACGGGCCGCTGCGGCGCAGCAGGTACTCGAGCAGGGCCTTGGGCTTCTCGGCGTCGGCGAGGTCCTCGTTGACGGTCGACTCGAAGCAGAGCAGGAAGAAGGGGTGATCCTGGAGGTTGTCGCCGACGGCGGCGCTGTCGACCACTGACTCGATCCCCAACTCGGCGAGGTGCGCCTCCGGGCCGATGCCCGAGAGCATCAGCAGCTGCGGGCTGCCGATCGCGCCCGCCGAGAGCACGACCTCGCGCGTGGCCCGGGCCAGGTGCTCGCCCCCTCGCTTGTCGCGCCAGCGCACGCCAGCCGCGCGACCGCCCTCGATCGCGACGCCGAGCGCTGTCGCGTTCGGCTCGACGGTCACGTTCGGCCGCTTCATCGCCGGGCGCAGGTAGGCGTCGGCGGCGCTCCAGCGGCGACCGTTGCGCTGGTTCACGGGGCACATCGCGACTCCGTCCTGCTCGGGCGAGTTGATGTCGTCGTTGTGCGGGATCCCCGCCTTCTGGGCAGCCTCCATGAAGCGGGCCGTGATCTTCCGAGGCGCCACCTGCTGCGCGACGTTGACGGGTCCGCCGGCGCCGTGGATCTCGGTGGCGCCGTGGCGCTCGTCGTTCTCGGAGCGCTTGAAGTAGGGCAGCACGTCCTCGTAGGCCCAGCCCTCGCAGCCTGACTCGCTCCAGCCGTCGTAGTCGAGCGGGCGCCCGCGGACCCACATCATCGCGTTCATCGAGCTCGATCCCCCGAGGCTCTTGCCGCGCGGCACGTAGAGGTCGCGGTCGTCCAGATGGGGCTCGGGGCCCGTGCTGTGGTCCCAGTCGAGCTTGGTGCGGAACTGCTTCGCGAACGCGGCCGGGATCTTGATGTTCGGCGAGCGGTCCTTTCCTCCGGCCTCGAGCACCAGGACCGTGGCGTTCGGGTCCTCGCTCAACCGCGATGCGACCGCGCAGCCCGCCGAGCCCGCTCCCACGATCACATAGTCGAAGCTCTGGTCGGCCATCGGGCGCGAGGCTACCTATCTGCTGCTGATGCCGGGATCGAGCGCCTCGGCCGGCAGCCAGCGCCGGGCGAGCGGGGCGGCCGTGGTCCCGTGCACGAAGAGCGAGACCGCGACGCAGACGATCACCGTCCACACCATCGTCTCGATCTCGTCCGCGGCGAAGACGCCGGCGCCGACCGCTATCGCCGCGTAGTAGAGACGAGCCGACGCCGCGCACCCCGAACCAGGCGACGAAGGCGCGCTCGGGGGCGGGCGTGCTGGAGCGCAGCATGGCCACGGCGACCGCGAGCGGGCGGATCGCCAGGAGCAGCACCGGGACCAGCAGCCAGCCGCTGAAGCCGGGCGCCTCGAGGCCGTCGATGGTGAGCATGCTGCCGAGCACCAGCACGACCGCGAGCTCGCCGAACTTCTCGACCGACTCGGCGCCGTCGTGGATGCGCTTGTTGCTCTCGTGGCCGTGCTCGTAGCGGCGCAGCGCGACGCCGCCGACGAATGCCGCCACGAACCCGTACGCGCCCGCGACCTCGGTGAGGCCGTAGATCAGCAGCACCGTCGGGATCGCCAGCCACGGGTCGAACGCCTCGGCGAGCAGGTCGGCGGTCGCGCAGGTTGACGGCGAGCGCGCCGATGCCGTAGCCGACCGCCGCTCCGATCACGACGGCGACGCCGATCGCGTAGACGACGTCGGCGACGAGCCACTCGCCGAGCCAACCGGTGCCGCCCTCGTCGGCGACGAACAGGCCGAGGAAGAGAAACGGGAGCGCGAGGCCATCGTTGAGCCCCGCCTCGCCCGTGATCGAGAAGTTCGGCTCGTGCTCGTCCTCGTCGCCGGGGGGGCCGACGCCGATGTCGCCGGCGAGCACCGGGTCGGTCGGCGCCAGCATCGCGCCGAGGACGATCGCCGCCCCGAGCGAGAGCCCCATCACCTGGGTGCCGAAGAGCGCGACGGCGCCGATCGTCAGCGGCATCGCCACGATCAGGAGGCGTGCCACCCCTCCCCACGACTCGCGGTTAAGCGGCCGGTCGAGCTTCAGCCCGGTGCCGAACAGCGCGATGATCACGGCGAGCTCGGTCAGCCGCTCGATCAGGGACTCGTCCTCAAGCGGATCGATCCAGTCCACTCCCGCCAGCTGGATCACGACGGCGGCGCCCGCCCCGAGGCCGAGGTAGATGATGCTCGCCGAGAAGGCTCGCTCGTGCTCGTGAGAGAGCGCGCCGATCGCCGCGAACACGGCGATCCCGCAGAAGATCAGGCCGATCGCGACGGGATCGGCGAATGAGAACCCGCGCTCGGCTGCGGTGAGGAGTCCGTTCAGGGCGCCGACGTTAGCCGCGTCAGCTTCTCGGGGTTCACGACGGAGTTGACCCTCTGGATGCGCCCGTCCGCGATCTCGACGCTGACGACGCTGAACACCGATCCATCCTCGCGGCGGAACACGGCACCCGGCTGACCGTTGACCTCGGCCACCTGGACGGCAGCGATGTCGAACTTGCCCATCGCCTTCCCCCAGTTGCGGAGCGTCTTGGCGACCCGGCTGCGGCCGTACAGGACGCGGGAGAGAGCCGGAGCCTTGCCGCCACCGTCGCCGTGCAGCTCGACGTCGTCGGCGAGAAGGGCCTCGAGGCCCGCAAGGTCGCCATCCCGGGTCGCCTCGAAGAAGCGCGCCGCCAGGCGCTCGCGCTGCTCGCGCGAGGTCTCGAACCGCGGACGGCCCTCGTCGACCCGGGCGCGGGCGCGGCTGGCCAGCTGCCGGACGGCCGGCTCGGACTTGCCGACGATCTCCGCGATGCGGTCGTACGGGTAGTCGAAGACCTCGCGCAGGAGAAACGCTGCCCGCTGCTCAGGCGTCAGGCTTTCGAGAACGACCAGGAAGGAGAGCGAGAGCGAGTCGGCCATCTCGGCGTGCGCCGCCGGGTCGGCCTCGCCAGCCGCCCCATCGGTCGTCAGGATCGGCTCGGGGAGCCACTCGCCGACGTACACCTCGCGGCGCGCCCTGGCCGAGCGCAGCTCGTCGATCGCGAGCCGCGTCACGACCGTTGACAGGTAGGCCCTGGGGGAGTCCACCCCCTCGGCCTCGAGAGCACGGTGCAGGCGGATCATCCCCTCCTGCACCACGTCCTCGGCCTCGGTCGCGGTGCCGAGCATCCGGTAGGCGATCGAGAAGGCAAGCGGTCGCAGGTCCTCATAGAGCTCAGGAGAGGCCACGCGCGAACCCTTCCCGCCAGGAGGCGAACTCCGGCTGCCAGGCAAGGTCGCGCTTCGCCTTGGCGTTCGACGCGCCGCGGATGTCGTTCATCATCACGACCGCCGCGGGGCCGGCGGCGATGCGCCCGAGCCATGCCGGAACCCGCATGGGCTTCTTGGCGCCGAGGACCTCGGCCAGAAAGGGCAGCCACTCCGAGACCGGGGCGGGCTCGTCGTCCACCACGGCGTAGAGCCCCGGCCCACCCCGCTCCACAGCCGCGACCGTGGCCGAGGCAGCATCCGCGATGTGGATGAAAGACCACATGCCCGACCCCTTCCCGACGAGAGGCAGCTTTCGCTTGCGGACCGTCTCGACCATCGAGCCATCGGGGCGGGCAGTCAACGATGTGTTCGGGCCGTAGAACCCGCCGTAGCGAAGGACAACGCCATCGATCCCCTCCGCCTTGGTGACGGCGGACTCGAGGTGGGTGATCGCCGAGAGCATCTCGACCACGCCCTTCGGCGGATCGTCTGTCAGCGGTGCGTCCTCGTCCTTGACGAGGCTGCCCTCGCGCGCGAACGGCCAGCCCGTGAAGCTTTGGCCGATGTACCGCTTCGCCCCCACGGCGATGGCCGCCGAGAGCAGGATGTCCGTTCCCTCGGTCCGCAGCCGGTTCGTCTCGGCGAACTCCCTGTCGGGGTTCCGCCAGTCCGGGTCGTCCGAGATCGCAGTGAGCTCGTTGATGACCACGTCGGGCCTGGCCGCTGCCACTGCGGCGCCGACCGCGTCGGCGTCGAGCGCATCCGCGACGACGGGCTCTGCGCCCATCTCGCGAAGCAGGTCCGCCTTCGACTCACTGCGAGTCATACCCGTCACCTGATGGCCCGCCGCGACGAGTTGCGGCACCAGCTGCAATCCGAGGGCGCCGGTGGCGCCCGCCACGAAGATCCTCATTCTGGGCTCCTTTCGTCTTGGTTGATACCCCTTTGACGAGATCGGAGCCCGATCTGTGACAACGAGTGGCGCGTCGGAGTCAGCCGGCCATCGCTCGCGCGATTACCACACGCTGGATCTCGTTCGTGCCCTCGTAGATCTGGGTGATCTTGGCGTCGCGCATCATGCGCTCGACCGGGTACTCGGTGACGTAGCCGTAGCCGCCGAGGACCTGGATGGCCTCGACCGTGACGGCCATCGCGGCGTCCGAGGCGAACAGCTTCGCCATCGACGTGTACTTGCCGGTGTCGGGGTGGTCGGAGTCGACCATCGAACAGGCGCGATAGAGCAGCTCGCGCGCCGCGGCGGTGCGCGTCTCCATGTCGGCGAGCTTGAACTGGATCCCCTGCAGGTTGTTGATCGGCTTGCCGAATGCGATGCGCTCCTTGGCGTAGTCGTTCGCGTAGTCGGTCGCGCCCTGCGCGATGCCGACGGCCTGGGCCGCAGCGCCGAGCCGTGTGCGCTGCAGCGTCGTGAGCGCCACCGAGAGGCCCTTCCCCTCGGTCCCGATCAGGTTCTCGGCCGGGACGCGGACGTCGGTGAACGTGGGCTGGCCCGTGGGCGAGCCCTTGATCCCGAGCTTGTGCTCCATCTTGCCCGCGTCGAAGCCCTCGCGGTCGGACTCGACGATGAAGGCGCTCATGCGGTTGTTCTCGCGGTCGGTCTTCGCGATCACGATGTAGTAGTCGGCGATCCCGGCGTTCGTGATCCAGTTCTTCTGGCCGTTGATCACCCACTCATCGCCGTCGCTTTACAGCGGCGGTCCGCATCGAGGCGGGGTCCGATCCCGCCTCGGGCTCAGACAGCGCGAACGCCGGTGAGATCTCGCCCGTGGCCAGGCGGGGAAGCCACTTCTGCTTCTGCTCGTCGGTCCCGAACAGCGTGATCGGCAGCGAGCCGAGCTCCTGGATCATCAGGATCAGCGCGCTCGAGGCGCAGGCCTTGGCGATCTCCTCGACGCCGACCTGCAGCATCAGCGTCCCGGTCCCGGTCCCGCCGTACTCCGACGAGAACGGGAGGCCGAGGATGTCCTGCTCGCCGAGCAGCTTGCGGATGTCCCAGGGGTACTCGCCGGTCGCGTCGATTTCGGCGGCCCGCGGGGCGATCTTCTCGACGGCGATCTCCCGGATGACGTCGCGGAAGTCCCGCATCTCCTGCGGCAGCTCGTACAGAGGTTGGGTCTCGGCGGTCGTGCTCACTACTCGGAGCTTGCCAGAACGCGTGTGCGGCGGATGGTCAGTTGAAGTCGATGACTCCGAACAACACGAGCATCACGACGCTGACAACAGCCGAGATGAGCAGCGACCCGCCGCAGCCGAGGTTGTTGGAGAAGAACACGAACACGAGGTCCGCTTACCCATAATCGCGCCAGCCAAGCCACGAGCCCTGGTGCGCGCGACCGATATCGGCCGCGCGCACTCCAATCGTTCAGGACGAGGGCGAGTCCGTCGCGGGGCCCTCCAGCGAGATTCGCGGGACGACCCTGTCGAGCCAGTGGGGCAGGCCCCAGGCGCGATCGCCGAGCAGTGACATCACGGCAGGCGCCACGATCATCCGAACGATCGCGACGTCGATCAGGATCGCCGAGGCGAGGCCGAGGCCGATCGTCTTCACCACGACGTCGGGATCGCTGACGAAGCCCAGGAACACGGCGGTCATGATCGCCCCGGCCGCGATGATGATCCGGCCCACCCTGGCGACGCCGACGATCACGCTCTCGTCAGGCCCGGCACCTGCGAGGTACTCCTCGCGGATGCGCGAGAGCAGGAACACGTTGTAGTCCATGCTCAGCCCGAAGAGGATCGCGAACATGAACAGGGGCACGAAGGAGACGATCGGGACCTCGCCACTGACTCCGAGGAGCTCGCTGCCCCAGCCCCACTGGAACACCGCCACGACCACGCCGTAGGCGGCCGCGATCGACGCGAGGTTGAAGAGCGCGGACACCAGCGGTACCCAGATCGAGCGGAACACCGCGATCAACAGCAGGATCGAGAGCCCGACCACGGCCGCGATGAAGATCGGCAGCCGCTCGGCGATGCGGTCCGAGAGGTCGTCCAGGGTCGCGGTCGCGCCTCCAACGTAGACCTGTGCGCCGCCGTCCGCGGTCGCGGCAGGCAGGACGTCCTCGCGGAGCGTCGTCAGGAGCTCTGAGGTGCTCTCGTCCTGCGGCGAGCCCTCGGGAATGACGCCCACGATCGCGGCGTCGCCCGGCTTGTTGAACTGCGCCGGGGTGACCGCGGCCACGCCCGGCGTCCGCGCCACAGCCTCGCTGACTCGATCCACGGCGCGCGCTCCCTCGGCTCCCGGCTCGACCGCCGCGGCAAGCTGCAGTGGGCCGCTCAGGCCAGGTCCGAATCCTTCGGCGAGCCGGTCGTACGCGACGCGAGTCGTCTCGCCGTCGCGGTCGTTGCCGTCGTCGGGCTGACCCAGGCGAAGCGCCGTCACGGGCACCGCCATCAGGAGCAGGATCGAGAGGCCAACCGCGGCGGCCAGCTTGGGGCGCTGGGTGAGGCGGCGCGCCCAGCCGGCGAAGCGCGGCGAGGGCGCAACGTGAGAGGGATCCTTGGGGCGCAGGCGCCTGGTGAACGCGCCCATCATCGCCGGGAGCACCGTCACGGCACCCACCGCCACCGTCGCGACCACGATCGCCGTTCCGATCCCCATCTGGCCCACGAACGGGATGCCCGTCGCGAGCAGTCCCGACACGGCCACGATCACGATCGCTCCGGCCGCGAGCACTGAGGTGCCGGCGGTCGCGTTGGCAGTCGACGCAGCTTCCTCGGGGCTGTCGCCCGCGTCCAGCTGCTCCCGGTAGCGCCCGACGATCAGCAGCGCGTAGTCGATTCCGGCGCCGAGACCGAGCATCAGCCCGAGGGTGGGCGCGAAGCTCGGCAGGTCGATGAACGCGCTCGCGAAGGTGAGCAGCGCGAGCCCGCCGGCCAGCGCGATGCCGGCCGAGATCAGGGTCACCGCCATCGCCGCGGCCGAGCGAAAGGCGATGATGAGGATGATCACCGCGAGCGCGACGCCGATGATCTCGCCGACGGGAGCGGTCGCCTGCTCGGCCTGGTCGACGATCGCTCCGCGGCGAGAAACCTCGATGCCGGCCGACTCGGCGGCCGCGCCGACCTCCTCGAGGCGCTCGCCCGGCGTCGCGCCGAGCTCCGCGGCGGTCTCGTCGTATTGGACCGTGACGAACGCGATCCGGCCGTCCTCCGAGACCTGGCCGGAGCCCGCGCCGGCGAGGGGGTTCGCCGCCCCGGTCACGTTCGGCTGGGCCTCGAGCTCGGCGACAGTCTCCGAGATCGCGGCCTCGCGATCGGGCCGGCGCAAGGTCCCATCCTCGACAGCGAACACGACCTCGGCCGTATCCCCGGCCTGCGCCGGGAAGCGTTCGCTCAGCAGGTCGACCGCCTGCTGGGACTCCGTCCCGGGGGTCGAGAAGCTGTCAGCGAACTCGCCGCCGGCGAGCTGCGCCAGCGCGAACAGCGCCGCCAGCACCGCGGCGATCACCACCAGCGACCGCTTCCATCGTTTCGAAATCCGTGTGGCCAGGCGGCCGAGGAACTCACTCATCTCCGGGTCCTTTCAATCGGGGCCGGCGCATAATTGCACACTCTGCGCATATTTGCAGGCTCTGCGTGTTTGCGCTGGATGCAGCCGTATCGAGTAGACTCGAAGAGCGATGGCGGTGACCGAGACGGGCCTAAGAGAGCGCAAGAAGCAGAAGACCAAGGAGGCGATCGAGTCCGCTGCGATGGAGTTGTTCGCGCGCAAGGGCTACGACGCGACCACGGTCGCTGAGATCGCCGAAGCGGCCGACGTCGCCCCCAGGACCTTCTTCGCATACTTCCCCTCCAAGGAGGACGTGGCCTTCTGCACCCACGACCGCGACCTCACCGAGATGCGCGACTACCTCGCCGCGCGACCCGAGGGCGAGAGCGCGATCGAGTGCATCCGGGCCTTCATCGCCGAGAGGATGACCCCGGAGTTCCTCGACACCGATCGCGAGGCGCTGAAGCGCAAGCTACTCGCCGAGAACAAGTCGCTGGCTGCCCGCAACCGGCTGCTGATGCGCGAGTTCGAGCAGGTCCTGGCCGAAGCCGTCGTCACCGACCTCGACACCGAGCCCGACGACCTGCGCACCCAGTTCGTCGCCGCGGCCACGATCGCGGTGATGGCCACCCTGGCCGACCACTTCGGCGAAGGTGGCGAGCCCAAGGACGCCGAGAGCATCCGGCCGGTCGATGACGCACTGCGCTTCCTGCGCGGCGGCGTCGAGGCGCTCGGACAGGACCCCGCGTAGGCCGGCGCGTCCTCAGGCGGGCACGGTGGTCAGGCGCTCGTGCACAAAGCGGACGACCATCGCGCCCTCGCCGACGGCGGTGGCGCAGCGCTTGATCGAGCCCGAGCGAACGTCGCCGGCGGCGTAGATGCCGGGCACGCTGGTCTCCAGCAACCCGTCGGCACCGGCGTCGGAGCCGGTCAGCACGAAACCCTTCTCGTCGCGAGCGACCGTGTCGCCGAGCCAGTCGGTGCACGGCTCGGCCCCGAGGAACAGGAACAGCGTCGAGAACGGCACGCGCTCGCCGTCGAGAAGGGTCACCGCCTCCAGCTCGCCGTCGGTGCCGTGTAGCTCGGCGATCTCGCTGCGGTCGCGAACGATGACGCCGTATCGGTCCAGCTCGGCGAGCAGGTAGTTCGACATCGTTTCGCTGAGGTCCGTCCGGCGGTGGAGCAGCGTCACGACGGCACCTCCTCGCGCGAGCCACACGGCGGCCTGGGCCGCAGAGTTGCCGCCACCGACGACGCCGACCCGGGTGCCGCCGCAGCGCTGGGCCTCGGGAGGTCCGGCGGCGTAGAACACGCTGGTGCCCTCGTAGGCCTCGAGATCTTCAACCGGGAGCCGCCGGTACTGAGCGCCGGTGGCTAGAACCACGGCGCGCGCCGCGACCTCCCTCTCGTCCTCGAGCCTCAGCAGGTGGCGCTCGGCGCCCGGCTCCAGCGAGAGGACGCGGTACGGCGTTGCGGTGCGCGCGCCGAACTTCCTCGCCTGGGTGACGGCGCGGCTCGTCAGTTCGTTGCCGCTGATCCCAGCGGGGAAGCCCAGATAGTTCTCGATCCGCCGCGAGGTCCCCGCCTGCCCGCCGAGCGCGGTGCTCTCCAGCAACAGGGTGGTGAGCCCCTCCGAGGAGCCGTAGACCGCGGCGCCGAGGCCGGCGGGCCCGCCGCCGATCACGGCGAGGTCGACCTCCTCGCGGGTTGCGAGCTCGGCGCCCACTCCAATCGCGCGCGCGATCTCGCCGTTCGTGGGGTTGCGCAACTCGATCCCCCCGGGCAACCTCACGAGCGGGGCCTCATCGGGGCCGAGCGCCTCGATCAGGGAGGCCGCGTCGGGGTCCTCGGAGTGCTCGGGGTCGCGCCAGTTGTGCGGAAGCCGGTTGCGCCGCGCGAACTCGATGATCCGCCGCGTCTGATCCGAGGACCTCGGGCCGAGAACCTCGATCCCCACTCCCTCGACCTGCTGCAGCGCCTCTCGTCGGGCCATGAACGTCGACAGCAGCAGGTCGGCCAAGGACCCGTCCTCGGTGAGCAGCGGGCGCAGCGCCTCGCGGTTGACCGCGATGTAGCGCATCGGCTTCGTGGCCACGGCGGTCAGGAAGACCGTCTGGCCCGAGAGGAGGTTCATCTCGCCCAGGAAGCCCGAGGCGCCGTGGCGCACGATCTCGTTTCCCGCGGCGTCCTCGATCTTCGCCTCACCCTCGAGTATCGCGATGAACGGATAGCGCTTGTCGCCGACCTCGAAGAGGCGCTCCCCGGCCTCGGCCGTGCGCTCCTCCCCGATCGCGGCCAGGGTCTTGAGCTGGGCGTCGGAGAGGATCGGGCTAGCGTCGCTCGCCATTCGGATCAGCGTAGCTAGGCGGTGGCTCCATCCTCCGGGAGCGACTCGGTCGGCAATCGCCTCGTGAACCACAGCGACATCAGCGCAGCGGCCGCGACGGCGCCGAGCGCGAGCCGGAGCGCCTGTAGTTGCGCGTCGCCGTAGTCCGACGCGACGGCCTCGGCCTCGTCTTCGCCCAGCCCGCCGTCGAGAGCCGCCTGCTCGACGTCATCGACGGGCACGATGTCGATCCCCTCTTCGGAGTTCGCCACGATCGTCTCGCGGGCGGCCGCCGGGATGTCGGAGTTGTCCGCGACGCGCTGGCTGAAGCCCGTCGCAAGCGACGCGAGCAGCACGGCGCCGATGATCGCCGTCCCGAGGGACGAACCGAGGTTCTGGGCGGTGCCCTGGAGCCCGCCGCCCTCGCTGGTCTTGGCGGGCGGGACCGAGGACATGATCACGTTGCCGAGCTGGGACGCGAGCAGGCCGGCTCCCGCGCCGATCAGGGCAAGCGAGACCTTGAAGCCGGTGTCGTTGAGAGTCACGTCGAGGGTCGCGAGCAACACGATGGCGCCGAGGCTGACCGCCACCAGGCCCATCTGCGCGACGATCCGCGGCGAGCGCCTGGCGGCGATTCGCGGGCCCAACAAGGCGAAGACGAGCATCGCGAGCGAAAGCGGAAGCAGGCGCTTGCCGGTCTCGAACGCATCGAGCCCGAGGACGACCTGCAGGTACACCGGGATCACGAAGAACGTGCCCATCAGGACGAGCTGCTGGCCCAGCAGCGACGACAGCCCGGCGCGCAGCTGCGGGACCCGGAGAAGCGTCGTGTCCAGGAGCTGATCGTGGCCCTGCGCGGCGCGGCGCTGCTCCCACCACACGAACGCGCCGAGCACCGCGAGACCTCCGAGCACCAGGAACGGCACCGGCGAGAAGCTGAGCGGCGTGATCTCGGTGCCGCCGATCGAAGGCGGGTTGCGGGGGACGACGAAGCCCCACACGCTGCTGCGAAGGATCGCGAACACGATCAGCCCGAGGCCGCTCGCCGACAACGCGACGCCGACCAGGTCGAGCTTCGGGCGGGATTCGGAGGCGGCGGCCCGCGGAATCCTCCCTCGAAGCAGGAGGATCCCGATCACGACGACCGTCTCGGCCGCGAACACGTATCGCCACGAGTACTCCGTCGTCACGAAACCGCCGATCAGAGGGCCGGCGGCAACCGCTATCGCGGCGACGCCCCCGAGCAGGGCGTAGGCCAGGGCGCGCTCGCGGCCCTCGTAGCTGGCGGCGGTGAGCGCTGCTATCGCGGGGATCACCAGCACCGCGCCGAATCCCTCGATCCCCGACCAGCCGACCAGCAGGACGGAGAGGGTCGGGCTCAGGGCGGTGGTGAGCGACCCGACCCCATAGATCGCGAGACCGATCGCGAACGCGCGGTTTCGGCCGAGGATGTCGCCGAGCTTCGCGCCGAGCAGCATGAACGCCGCCATCACCAGCGTGTAGAGCGTGATCGCGGACTGCACGCCCTGGATCGACGTGTCGAGGTCCTCGACGATCTGCGAGATCGCCACGTTCATGACGCTCGTATCGAGCACCATCACGAACTGGGCCGAGGCCAGCATTATGAGGGGGATCCACTTGCGCACGATCGGGCGGCGGACCCTATCCCGCGCCCGGCAGCGCGTGCGGTTAGGGAGCGGAGCGAGCTCGTGCGAGCAGCTCGAGCGAAACGTCCCACAGGCGCTGCGCCGCGGCCGGGTCGAGCGCGTAGTCGCGGACCCCGTGGAGGCCGTCGACGATCCGCTCCACGACCTCGGCCTCGTGGCAGTCCTCGAAGTAGAGGCCGCCGACGCCCTCGAGATGCGGCGATGTCGCCAGGAGCACCGAGGTGGCGGCGCCCTGCTCCGGCGTCTTCATCGACACGCCGGCGTCCCCGCTCGCGACGGCGGCCTTCGTGCGCTCCAGCCTCTCGGGGTCCCAATGGCGCTGCAGCGGCGTCCAGATCCCGCCGGGCATGAGGGCGTTCGAGGTGATGCCATCCGCGGCCCAGCGGCGGGTCAGCTCGACGGCGAAGAGGACGTTCGCGGTCTTCGACTGGCCGTAGGCGAGCCCCGGTTCGTATCCCCGCCGGTCGAAGAACATGTCGTCGAACACCACGGGCGAGGTCCCGTGCCCGCTCGAGCTGACCGAGACGACGCGCGCGGCGCCGTCGGCCGCGAGCGCGTCGTGCAGGCCGGTCGTGAGCGCGAAGTGGCCCATGTGATTGGTCGCGAACTGAAGCTCCCAGCCGTTCACCGTGTACGTCTCGGGCGTGTCCATCACGCCGGCGTTGTTGACCAGCACGTGAAGCGGCCCGTCCCACGACACGGCGAAGCGGTCCACGGACGCGATGTCGGTGAGGTCGAGTTCAGCCACGTGGACGGCCTCGTTGCCGGTGGTCGAGGCGATGTCCTTCGCGACGCTCTCGCCCGCCTCGACGTCGCGAACCGCGAGCGTGACCTCGGCCCCCGTCCCGGCGAGGGCCCGCGCCGTTTCGATGCCGATGCCGGACGCCCCGCCGGTCACGATCACGCCGCGGCCCGACAGGTCGATCCCGTCGGCGACCTCGGCCGCCGTGCTGGTTTCGTCGAAGCCGGTCGTGATCACAGGCCGAACTCCTCGCGCTGGCCCTCGGGGACCAAGTCGACGTACTCGGGGTGCTCGGCGATGAAGCCGTTCACGAAGGGACAGAACGGCAGCACCGCGAGCCCGTCCGCGCGCGCGGCATCGAGGGCTTCACCGACAAGCTGGCCGCCCACTCCTTGCCCGGAGAACTCGCCCTCGACCTCGGTGTGCATGAAGGCGATGAGGCCCTGCTTGCGGCTGCGCCGGTAGGTGGCATAGCCGGCCAGCTCGCCGTCGACCCTCGCCTCGAAGCGCTGTTCAGCGGGGTTGTCGGCGACGAGCGTTGCCACACATCGAGCATAGGCCGCGGGATCCGCCGCCTCAGGTCGTGATCGAGAAGCTCGCGACGTCGATCAGGAAGTAGCCGAGGACCAGGGCGCCGAGATACAGCGTCGCCACTCCGAGGGCGACCGCGACCTGCTCGACGCGCGCACGCTCACCCACCCAGCGGAAGGCGAGGAAGGCTGCGGCGCCCAGCACCGCCTCGGCCGGCAGGACGTAGAGCGCCACGCCCGCCACCTGGGTGGCGGCGTCCGTCGGCTCCCAGATCTCGAGCACCGGGGCCATCAGCTCCGAGCCGGTGAAGATCGCGAGCGCGAGGCCCGCGGCCCTCCACGCGGAGCCCTGGGCGAGCGCCAGGGAGATGAACAGCGGCGCGACCCACATCCCGCACATCGCGAGCGGGATCACGTCGTCGACCCGCGGGCCGCCGGTGTCGGGGAAGCGGATCGTGCCGATCAGGTCGGCGAGGACCCAGTCGGGCAGCAGCTGGAAGATGGACAGCGGCAGCAGGAACGCCCACAGCCGCACCAGGTCGGGGCGGCCCACCGCCCGCGCCGTCAGCGGCAGCGCGACGTTGTAGGCGACCGCGCACCCGAGCACCCCCCATCCCTTCGCGGGCGGATCGAGCAGCGCCACCAGGCCGAACGCCGCGATCAGGGCGACGTTTAGGGCGACGAGCGCCCTGACATCTCGGCCTATCGCTCAGCCCGCCCTGGTCTTTCCGGCCATCCGCCGACCCTAGCGACGGTCGAGCGGCGCGACCGCGCGATCAGCGCTTGAAGACGCGCTTGGAGCCGAACTCGAGGAGGGCATCGGGCATCAGCTCGGCAAGCCGCTCGATCGTGCTCGGGTGAAGCGTCCCCTTCCCCGACTCGATCGCATCGGCGACCTTGCCGGCCCAGTCCCCGGGGTCGACGTGGTCCCAGCCCGAGGTGTCGATGTGCGGATCGAGCTGTTCTTGGACCTTGTGCATCATCTCGGTGTCGATCCCCGGCGTGATCAGCTCGAGGAGATCGACGCTGGATCGGTGCAGCTCTCTGCGCAGCGACTCGCTGAAGGCGACCATGGCTCCCTTGGTGGCGGCGTAGGCGACCGCCCCGGGGAACGGCGCCGCCCCGATGATCGAGGCGTTGTTGACGATGAGGCCCTCCTCGCGCGCGAGGATGCCGGGGAGCAGCGATCGCGTCAGGTGCATGGGCGCCGCCACGTTCACCTGAATCAGCCGGTAGAGGTCGTCGTAGTCGATCTCGTCGTAGAGGCCGCCCTCGAAGTACCCGGCGTTGTTGATGAGGATGTCGATCTCGGCAGTTCTGAGACCGAGCGCGGTCAGGTCGTGGTCGATGGACTCGCGGGACGAGAGGTCGAGCTGCACCTCTTCGCCCGGCGCGGTGTGCTCGCGATCTCGTTCGCGAACGCCGGCGAGCACGGTCGACCCACGTTCGAGCAGCTCGGACGCGATCGCGCGGCCGATACCGCGGTTCGCGCCGGTGACGAGGACGGTCTTGCCTTCGAGCTTCATGACTGCGGCTTGAGGACGACCTTGATCATCCCGTCCTCCTTCTTCTGGAACGTCTCGTAGGCGGCGGGGCCCTCCTCCAACGGCAGCTGGTGGGTGGTCAGGTCCTCCACCCCCAGCGGGTCGTCGTCGGTGAGCAGGGGCATGATGTCGTCGACCCAGCGGCGCACGTTCGCCTGGCCCATGCGCATCTGGATGCCCTTGTCGAAGAGCTGCATCATCGGCATCGGGTCGAGCTGACCGCCGTACACGCCGGAGATCGAGAGCGTCCCGCCGCGCCGCACTGTGTCGATGCAGGCGTAGAGGACCGACATCCGGTCGACGGCGAACTTCTCTGTCAGCTTCGTCGAGACCGCGTCGGGAAGCAGCCCGGCGGCCGACTGGGCGAATTTCCCGAACGGCGCACCGTGGGCCTCCATGCCTACCGCCTCGATCACCCCGTCAGGCCCGCGGCCCCCGGTGAGCTCGCGGATCTGCCCCGGGACGTCGTCTGACTCCCCATCGATCACGTGGATGTCGTGGCGCGCCGCCATATCGCGGCGCTCGGGGACGATGTCGACGCCGAAGACCTGCTCGGCGCCCCGGTGCTTGGCGATGCGGGCGGCCATCTGGCCGATCGGTCCGAGGCCGTAGACGGCGGCCGTCCCGCCTTCGGGGATGGCGGCGTAGTCCACCGCTTGCCACGCGGTCGGCAGCACGTCGGAGAGAAAGAGGAAGCGCTCGTCCGGAGCGCCATTCTCCGGCACCTTGATCGGGCCGAACTGCGCCTGCGGTACCCGCAAGAACTCAGCCTGGCCGCCCGGCACCTGGCCGTACATCTTCGTGTAGCCGAAAAGAGAGGCGCCCTTGTCGTACTCGTGGACCTGGGTGGTCTCGCACTGGGCGAAGAGCTTCTGGTCGCACATCCAGCAATGGCCGCACGAGATGTTGAACGGGATGACAACGCGGTCGCCGGCCTGGATGTCGGTCACTTCGGCGCCGACCTCCTCGACGATCCCCATCGGCTCATGTCCGAGGATGTCCCCCTCGTCGATGAACATCCCGAGGACCTCATAGAGGTGCAGGTCGGAGCCGCAGATCGCGGTGGAGGTGACGCGGATGATCGCGTCGGTCGGGTGCTCGATACTGGGATCCGGAACCTCGTCGATGCGGACATCGCGCTTTCCGTGGAACGTCAAAGCTTTCAAGAGGCCTCCTGGCGATTGCGCCGGCGCGGGGTGGGCCGGGGGTGGACGGCTTACCCCGGAAGTTGATCGTCGAACCAAGCGCGAAGGGCCGCGACTCTCGCCGCGGCCCCCGTCGCTTGCCTAGCGGTGCTTGCTCAGCCGCCGGGCGGGGTCAGCACGGATCCGATCACGTGCACCACCCCGTTGCCGGTGACGACGTCAGCCGTCTCCACCGGAACGCCGTTGACGGTGACTGTGGACCCGTCGACGCCGATCGTGAGATCTTCGCCTTGGACCGACGGGATCTTCTGGCCGTCGGTCAGGTCAGCAGCGAGGACTTCGCCCTCTGCCACGTGGTAGCTGAGCAGGTCGGCGAGCTGCTGCTTGTTCGCCGGCTTCAGCAGGTCGTCGAGCGTGCCCGGGGGCAGCGCCTCGAACGCAGCGTTCGTCGGTGCGAACACCGTGTAGGGGCCGGGGCCGCTCAGGGTCTCGGCCAGCCCGGCCGCGGTCACTGCCTCGACCAGGGTGCTCAGGTCAGGAGTCGCCTGTGCGGCCTCGACGATCGTCGCCGGCTCGGCTGCAGTCGTCTCGCTTTCGGTCGCCGCCGACTCGGTGGTGGTGCCTTCATCGTCGTCGTCATCGCCGCATCCAGCGGCGAAGCCCGCAACCGCCACGAGGGCGATGCAGAGAACGAGGGTGCGCTTCATCCATGACGCCATTGCCAGTTCCTCCTTTGAGGGTTCACCCCCTTTACGCGCGGGAGAAGGCAGCGGTTGGCGTCCTCAGCAGCCGAGCTTCCGCAGCTTCCTGCGAATCTTGCGCTTCTTCTTCTTGCTCTTCGCCTTCTTGAGCTTCTTTCGAAGCTCGGCACAGCGGGGGTTCGGCGGGTCGACCGTGGTGAGCGAGATGGCATCGATGTCGAAACTGTCCAAGGTGCCGACCGCGAGCTGACTGGAGAAACCCTCGAGCCTGAGGAGCGGCGCAGTGCCCGCGAGCGAGCTCAGGTCGATCGTGACCGGCGCGTAGGCGGCGAATCCGGGCGTGGCGTCCGTGGCGGCGAAGATCTGCGTTCCCCCCGCCTCGACCTTGAACTCGCCGGTCGGACCGGCCGCGTTGATGATCCGCAGCCGAAAGCTCAATGTCGCCGGTGCCGTGGGTATCGAGACCGTCTGCTCCAGGGAGGAGACGACGCCACCGTCGAACATCGCGGTGGCCTTGAAGCCCGCTCCGAGGCGTGCCCAGGTGGATCCGCTGAAGGCAGCGCTCCCGGCGCCGTTGCAGGCGGTGTTGCCGGAACCGGTTCCCGAGCGGCAGATCGGCCCGGTGCCGTTGGCGAACGCCGTCGTCACAGCTTCCGTCCATGACGGATTGGTGCACTGGGTGGCGTCGCAGGTGGATGCCTCGAAGCCGCCGTCCTGAACCCGCTCGACGGCGGCAGCAGCCCTCGGCACGACGCACATCGCCGCTACGCCGAGGATGGTGGCGCAGCAAGCGCGCCACACCCGTCGGTAGCGCCCACCATTCATATGCCTATCTCCTGTCGGTCCGAGGCCTGGGCGGCGCCAACACTATCGCCGGAGAGCCAGTCCCCGCTCTGGAGCCGGACTCGCTCAGCAGCTGATCGGCTTCGGGTCGACCTTGTCCACCTTGGCGGCGTCGTTGCCCGGGCCGCAGTTGATGCTGGCGTCCCTCTGGCCGTCGCGCGCGTTCAGCCGGTCGTTACCGCCGCCTCCGTAGAGGTCGTCGCGACCCTGGCCGCCGACGAGCCTGTCGTTTCCCTTGCCGCCGTCGAGGTTGTCGGGCTGACCGAATCCCTTGAGGACATCGTCGCCCCCCTGGCCCCTGAAGTACTCGCTGGAAGTCTCGACGGACCCGGGCTCCCCCAGGAAGGCAGAGATGACTACCGGCCTGCTGCCGCCGCGCATAGTGTCGTCGCCGGGTCCACCGATCACCTCCAGGTCGCCGACGTTGTCGGAAACCAGCGTGTCATCGAGGTCGCCGAGCTTGATCTTCGGATTCTCCCCGGTGCCGGTCGAGCCGTCGGGGACGCCGGCGGTGGTGCCGGTGTCGACGCAGGCTGTCGTGTTCCCGACCGGCTGGGTGCAGATCTGCCCCTCGGCCTCGACCACGATCAGGCCCGCCGTGTCCGTGATGAATTGAGCGTCGATATGGAAGCCGTCATTCCCCTGCTCGAACACCCCGTAGCGGATCGTGACGTTGTTAACCGTCCCCGAAGCGGCGGAGACGTTGATCCCGGTGGCCGTCTTGGGGATCGTCGTCGGCGCCGCCAACGCACTGCCGGACAGCACCGCTGCGCCCAGCATGGTGGCCGCGGCCAGGGACAATGCCTTTCCCAAACTCACTCCTGGGATGCAGCCGACCGGCTTGATCGACCGACAGTACTCCCAATCGGCCGGCGATCAGCCTGAGCTAGGCCACGGTCTCGCGGTTGGCAGCTTCCACGCCCGTGCGCGGGAAGGGGGGCTTGCTGCCCTCCGGATAGTCCGGAAAGCGCTGTAGATAGTCCTGATTCTCGGCCGGGTCCTCCAAAAAGCGGCTGGCCTCGCTGATCTGGGTCACGGTCTTGCCGAGCCAGTGGCCCGAGGCATCAACGTCGGCGATCGTCTCCTCGGCCACCCTGCGCTGCTGCTCGCTCGTATAGAAGATCTCCGAGCGGTAGATGGAGCCGACGAGATGTTCGCCAAGGTCGGGTCGGTGGACCTGGAAGAAGTACTCGAGTAGGTCCCGATAGGAGAGCCGCTCGGGATCGAAGACGACCTCGACCGCCTCCGCGTGACCCTGAGGGTTCTCCTCGGTCGGGTTGTCTCCCTCACCGCCGGTCCATCCCACGCGCGTGGAGATGACCCCGTCGGGGTGGCGCAGCAGTTGCTGCATGATCCAGGCGCAGCCTCCCGCGAGGATTGCGGTTTCGGCGTTGTCGCTCATGGCCTTCTCCTTCCTTCGAGTCTGTTGACACTAGTCTCGGAAGACCCGCCGATCAACGTCATGCCTAGCAGTGCGATGGTCTGCGGGATGGTTGTTGGTCGCCTGAAGACCGCGCAGCTGAAGGTGGCATCGGTGGAGGCGAGCGGACTCAAATCGAGTCACGACTGATGATGTGAGCGCGGGTGCTCCTCCGCATGGAAAACAGCACTCCCGTCGAGAGATACCGCGTGGGCGATATCGCTGAGAACCTACGCTGTCCGCGGGCAGTCGCCCTGGGGCCAATGTCGGGGCGTAAACTACGGGGAAGGCAAACGTCCTAGCCGACGAACCAAGAGGCCGTGCCCTCCGCGCCCACCAAATCTCCGCTCGTGGACACCGTTTCCCCAGAGGAGCGCGCAGCCGCCGGCAAGGCGGCGCGGGAGAAGGTTCCTCGCTCGAGCCACGGGGAATGGAAGCCGGCAGCGCGCCGGCGAGATCCGGTCACGGTGCTCGAGGACCAGGCCAAGAGCCGCGTCCAAGAACTCGTTCCGATCCGCTACGGGCGGATGCTGGCCTCGCCCTTTACGTTCTTCCGCGGCGCGGCGGCGATCATGGCGATGGACCTCGCGAAGACTCCCCAGTCCGGGATTCAGGTCCAGCTATGCGGCGACGCGCACCTCTCGAACTTCGGGGTCTTCGCGGCCCCCGACCGCCGGCTGGTATTGGACATCAACGACTTCGACGAGACCCTTCCCGGGCCCTGGGAGTGGGACCTCAAGCGGCTCGCAGCCAGTTTCGCGATCGCCGGGCGCGATCGCGACTTCACCCCGAAGGAGACCCGGCGCGCCGTCCTCAGAACGGTCCGCGCGTACCGCGAGGCGATGCGGAGCTTTGCCTCGATGCGGAACTTCGACGTCTGGTACGCGCGCCTCGACGTCGACACCCTGCTCGCCGACGTGGCCAAGGTCGCCGACGCCAAGCAGATGAGGGCGGCGCGGAAGAACGTGGCCAAGGCCGGGAAGAAGAACAGCCTCAAGGCGTTCGACCGCCTCGTGCACGAGGTCGACGGCGAGCCGCGGATCATCAGCGATCCGCCGCTGCTGGTTCCGGCTGGCGAGCTGGTTTCGGAGGATCAGCGCCAAGCGCTGGAGGAGCGGATCGTCGACATGATCGGCCGTTACCGCGAGAGCCTCAAGGGGGACCGCCGCCACCTCCTGGACAGCTTCCGGTACGTCGAAATGGCCCGCAAGGTCGTCGGGGTCGGCAGTGTCGGGACGCGCGCCTGGGTGGTGCTGATGATGGGCCGCGACGGGCAGGACCCGCTCTTCCTGCAGGCCAAGGAGGCCGAGGCCTCGGTGCTCGAGCCCTACCTCGGGGCGAGCGAGTTCGGAAACCACGGCGAGCGGGTGGTCGAGGGCCAGTGGCTGATGCAGGCCTCGAGCGACATCCTTCTCGGCTGGCTTCCGGCGATCGCGTGGGAGGGCGGCGAGCGAGACTTCTACGTGCGCCAGCTCTGGGACGGGAAGCGATCGGTCGAGATCGAGACCCTGCCGCCGGAGGGGCTGGAGATATATGGGCGAGTGTGCGGCTGGACGCTGGCCCGAGCCCATGCACGATCCGGCGACCGGATCGCGATCGGCGCGTACCTTGGAAAGGGCGACAGCTTCGATCAGGCGATCGCCGAGTTCTCGGAGCGCTACGCCGACCAGAACGAGCTCGACTACGCCGCGCTCGCCGACGCGGCCAAGTCGGGGCGCATCGAGGCTGAGACGGACCTTGACTGAAGGGCCGGGCCACGGGTATCTCGCGTGTCGGGAAACCGGGACGCACACAATCTCGCAATTTGCGAATGATCATCATGAAAGGTGGGTAATCATTTCCTGAGACCCCAGAGGGAAGGATCCCTAATGGCCCAGCAGACCAAGACCAAGTCGCGTGCAGGTTCGGGAGGCCGGTCAAACAAGCGCACATCGGCAAACGGCCGCACGGCTGCCAAGTCGCGCGCTAGTGCGAGCCGCTCGCAGACCGCGAGAAAGCCCAGGCGCAAGGCGAGTTCGTCGAAGCCCAGGCGCAAGGCGAGTTCGTCGGCTCAGAAGGGCGCCCTCGACGCGGCCAAGGATGCAACGACGAAAGGCACGAATGCCGCCGGTAACGCCGTCACCTCGGCCGCGAAAAAGCTCAAGACTCCGCTGATCGCCACGGGAACGGGGCTCGCGGGAATCGCTGCTGGTATTGCCGTCACTCGGACGAAGAGCAAGGGGATCTCCGGCATCTCGTTGCCGAGTCGCGGTACTAGGCGCGCAACGACGAAGGGTCTCGGCGAGGCGGCCAAGAGCATCGGGTTGCTCGCTGAGCGGACCGGGAAAGTTGCCCAACAGGTGCGCGTCGCAAGCGAAGCGATCGGCGAGGGCAGTGAGCCCCGCAAGTCCAAGTCCGCGCTCGAGGTCGCGCTGGAGGGGCTTACGAGTCGCCGGCATTCAAGGGCTGGTTGATCGGGAACTGCAGCAACGCCGCTCGCGGGTGCTTGGTGGGGCTGGGTCCTCAAGCTCGCGCCCCCGGCCCAACGGAGGTGTGGCGGTGGTCGTTAGGTCCGGCAGGGGCGTCAGAGTTTCCGTGGCCGACCGAGATACTGGACACGGAGAGCCCATGGATAGGACAGAACCGGACTTCAGCGGTAGCACCTTCATCGCAGGCCTTTGCCTGGACGCCAACGGAGATATGCAGCTCGCCGGTGGAAGCAACGTGTTCGAACTTCGGTTTGCTGATGATGAAAGTCCTGAGGCTCTGCGCCAGGTTCGGATCGAGCACCCGGATGCGACGATCGAGTTCGGCCCGGAGCACTAGCCCCAGCGCTTCATAGCCGTGCTGACCGTGCGATGGTCTGCGCGATGGTTTCTTGTCGCCTAGAGGCCAAGCAAGCGGGTGGCGAACGCCCCCGCAAGTCTCCAGATCCCCGATGAATCTGGGTGTTTGCGGCGGCTTGTAGGAACCCGAGAAGCACGCCCGACTGGATTCGAACCAGTGACCTTCGGTTTCGTAGATTTGACCGTCGGTCTCGTGAATCGGTGGCCACCCGTCGCGGGTTCGGATAGGGGGCCCGATTCGTTTCTCGCTACGACGCCACGCGTATCCGCGAACTGGCCATGCTGGCTGCCTGAGTGCGCCTCGCCCACCTTCGTGCGGTCCAGAAGTGCTTCGAGGCGGGAGACAGCTGCCCGGCGGTGGGATGCAGCCGCAGTCGAACAGGATTATGGTGTTCACGCGGGCGGCACCGATCGCTGAAGTTGAACGCCTCAGGAGAGGACCCTCGCGCGCGGTGAATACAAGTGCTCCGCCGATATTTCGAACGCGCATCAATGCGGGCTTTGCTTGTCCTGCGCGATCGTCGCGACGGCGATCGGACGTACGGTGACAGAGCAGCTACGCCCGCAGCTGGAAGTGGAGCGCATCTTTGAGCTGTCGCTTGACCTCATCTGCGTGATCGGATTCGATGGGCGGTTCAGTGCCGTCAACCCGGCGTTCGAAGAGACGCTGGGCTACCCGCCTGATCAGATGGTGGGACGATCCTTTGAAGACTTCGTTCACCCGGCAGACCGCGAGGTGACCCGAGCAAGATTCGGTGACGTCGTCGACGGCCGCGAGGTCATCCACTTCGAGAATCGATACATCTCCCGCGACGGGTCGGAGCGCTGGCTGGAGTGGAACGCACGCGCGGTTTCGGAGCAGCAGGTCGTTTACGCGACCGCGAGGGATGCAACCGAGCGAAGGCTGTTCCATGCTGAGCAGGCGGCGCTTCGGCGCGTCGCCACCCTCGTCGCGTACCAGGCGTCGCAAGAAGAAATCGTCTCCAATATCGCCGAAGGGTGTGCGCACTTATTCGGCGCGCCGGCCAGCATGATGTTCCGCTACGACGGGGATGAGATGGTCATCGTCGCGAGCAGGGGCCGCTTCAAGGAAACGTTTCCACGGGGATCGCGGAACCCACTGGGTGGCGAGAACATCGCGACGATCATGCTGCGAACCAAGAAGCCGGCGCGGATCGATGACTACAGGGCGGCGAGTGGGTCTATCGGCGAGGCGGCGGTGGCGAGCGGGTTCCGCTCCGCGCTCGGCGCTCCGATCATCGTCAACAATGAGCTCTGGGGTGGGCTGATCATTGGCGTCACGGCCGAGCCGCTGCCGGCCGAGCCGCTGCCGGCGGAGACGGAGGGCCGTCTCGCCGAATTCACGGAGCTCATGGCCACTGCGATCGCCAACGCGGAGGCGCGCGAAGCTATCGAGCGCCTCGCGGATGAGCAGGCCGCCTCGCGGATTCGCCTCATCACGGCGGCCGACGATGCGCGGCGGCGGGTTGTGCGCGACCTCCACGACGGCGCTCAGCAGCGGCTCGTCCACTCGATCATTACGTTGAAACTCGCGCAGCGGGCGCTCCGGGGCACGGAAGGTGAAGCCGAGGGTCTGGTCGACGAAGCACTCGACCAGGCCGAGAAAGGAAAACTCGAGCTCCGCGAGCTCGCCCACGGGATTCTTCCGTCGGTCCTCGCGCGCGGGGGTCTTCGAGCCGGCGTCGAGGCGATCGTCTCGCGGCTCGACCTGCCGGTTGATGTTGAAGTCACGGCTGAGCGGTTTCCCGCAGAGATCGAGGCAAGCGCCTATTTCATCGTCGCCGAGGCTCTCACCAACGTCGTGAAGCACGCACGCGCTACACAGGCTGAGGTCAGCGCACGCGTCAAAGACGCCGCGCTCCACTTCGAGGTTCGCGACGATGGCGTCGGAGGAGCTGACCCGACGGGGAGAGGCCTCATCGGGCTCGCAGACAGGGCGACGGCACTCGGCGGCCAGCTCGAGGTGCAGCGCCTCGGTAATGGAGGAACCCTCGTCGCCGCCGCGCTACCGGTGCAGCGCGCCTAAGGCTTCGCGCTCAGGAACCTCAGCGCTGCCAGGACGCGCCGATGCTCGTCGGGGCTGGGTTCGAGCTTGAGCTTGCTGAAAATGTTCGTCGTGTGCTTCTCCACCGCGGCCCCGCTGATGAGGAGTGTGGCGGCGATGCCCCGGTTCGACTTGCCCTCCGCCATCGCGGCGAGCACCTCACGCTCGCGCGGGGTGAGACTCTCGAGCGGATCGCGCGGCCGACGCCGACCGAGCATTAGCGCAACCACCTCGGCGTCGAGAGCGGTGCCGCCCTGGGCGACGCGCTCGATTGCCTCGATGAAGGTCTCCACATCGCCTACGCGCTCCTTGAGCAGGTACCCGACACCGGCGGGCTCGTCGCCGACAAGGTCCAGTGCGTATTGCTGATCAGCGTGCTGTGACAGGACGAGGATGTGCGACTCCGGGCGCCGTCGACGCAACTCGATCGCCGCACGCAGCCCGTCATCCTCGTTTCGTGGCGGCATCTGCACATCGGTCAGAGTCACGTCCGGCCGGTACGCAAGCGCCTTGCGGAGAAGATCATCAGCGTCGCCGGTTTGGGCGAGGACCTCGATGCCGGCGTCGTCGAGCAAGCGGGAGATCCCGGCGCGCAGCAGAACATCGTCTTCACCTACGACAACGCGAAGCCCATTTGCCACGACACAACGCTATCGGGCGAGGCTAAGGCACGGCAAATGCCGTGCGCAGCACGGTGTCGGTCAGTTTCTCTTTTGGGATGAAGGCGGCGGCGCCAGATTGGCTGAGCTCGGCGCCGCTCGCAGCGTCGCTATCGGAGGAGACAAGAACCACGCGCGGCCGCCACGGCAGTTGTGCCATTTCACCGGCCAGGGTTAGGCCGTCGCCATCGGGCAGCGAGACATCGAGCAACACAAACGGAGGCGCGACCTCATGCACGATCTCCCTTGCCCGCTTGACGCTGTCGGCCTCGCCGGCGATCTCGAGACCTGCCCGCTCAAGCAGCCGCACCGCAAGGCTGCGGAAACCGGGGTCGTCATCGACGACGAGGACATTCGAAGGCACGGCTCTGATGATTGCAACGACCACAACTGCGACAGGTAGGGCAAACCGGAAAGCGTGAGTCGGATTCCCCGAGCCAGGAATACGGCGAGCACCCGTAGGCGGCGCGCAGGAATGCGGTCAGAGTCGCGGACGTCAAGTTGACCTCATTTCGAGGCCACCAACAACAACTAGGGGATGTCCCTGATGACCAAGGTAAAGAATGTAGTCCTCGTTCACGGAGGTTTCGTCGACGGTTCCGGCTGGCGAGGCGTTTACGACCAGCTCACCGCAGACGGCTTCAACGTCAGTGTGGTGCAGAACCCGACGCTGTCGCTCGAGGGCGACGTCGAGACGACCCACCGGGTGCTCGACCAGCAGGACGGTCCGGCGATCCTCGTCGGCCACTCCTACGGTGGCGTGGTGATCACCGAGGCCGGGCGTCACGAGAATGTCGCCGGTCTCGCGTACATCGCCGCCTTCGTACCCGACGCGGGTGAGTCGGTCGACAAGCTGATCGCTGACCCGCCGCCTGGTGCGGACGTGCCGCCGATCCTCCCTCCGGTCGAGGGGTTCCTGTTCCTGGACCGGGAGAAGTTCGCGCACTCGTTCGCGGCCGACCTGCCGGCTGACGAGGCGGCCTTCATGGCCGACTCGCAAGTCCCATGGGGCGTCGAAGCCCTCGGCGGCGAGATCACTGAGCCAGCGTGGCGCAGCAAGCCGAGCTGGTTCCTACTCTCCAAAGACGACCGGATGATCCCGCCGCAGGCTCAGCGTGCCATGTCCAAGCGGGCTGGCTCCGCCGTCGTCGAAGAGGCGGGTAGCCACTCGATCTACGTCTCGCAGCCGGAGGCAACGACCGAGCTGATCAAGACCGCCGCAAAGCGGGCCCTCGCCGAGACTCCGGCGATCGCATGATCAGCGGCCGCAAGGCCGTTAGGTAGACCTACGTCGCGTTGGCCGGCAGTGCCCCAGGTAGTGGGCGCTCAATCCGAAGCAGATCGATTCCGAGGAGCAGCTCGCAGCCGGTCCGAGCTGAGCGCCAAGCCAACCAAATCAACGAAGGAGGAGCTATGACCACCGCCACCACCAGCGTAGTGCTCGAGCCCGCAGCTCAGGAGTTCGCGGAGGCGACCGCCGATCCGCCGTATCTGTTCGACCTCGGGCCCGAAAAGGGACGCGAGACCGTCGATGAGGTTCAGTCCGGCGAGATCGAAAAGCCCGACGTTGACGTCGAGGACCTGAGCGTCCCCGGCGGGCCCTCAGGCGAAGTCTCGATCCGCATTCTGCGGCCGAAGGGCGTCGCCGAGAACCAGCCGGTGATCCTCTTCATCCATGGCGCTGGCTGGGTGTTCGGCAACGCGCACACACACGATCGTCTCGTGCGTGAGCTCGTCGTCGGCGTCGGTGCCGCTGTCGTGTTCCCGGAGTACAGCCTGTCTCCCGAGGCGCAGTACCCCACCGCGATCGAGGAGAACTATGCGGTCCTCGAGTGGGTCGCCGAGCATGGCACCGAGAAGAACCTCGACGGGTCGCGGATCGCGATCGCCGGCGATTCGGTAGGCGGGTGCATGTCGGCGGCGGTGACGCTGATGGCGAAGGAGCGCTCCGGGCCCGGGTTGGCCGCGCAGGTGCTGTTCTACCCGGT
This sequence comes from uncultured Solirubrobacterales bacterium, assembly GCA_963820665.1. GTDB lineage: Bacteria > Actinomycetota > Thermoleophilia > Solirubrobacterales > 70-9 > CAVUAT01. The sequence goes on from CAWGAL010000005.1 coordinate 346,284, forward strand.
CACCGACGCGTCGTTTGACACCGACTCGTACCACGAGTTCGCCGAGGGCTATTTCCTTCGCCGAGATGCGATGCAGTGGTTCTGGGACCAGTACACGACCGACCCGGCCCAGCGCGCGGAGATCACCGCATCTCCGCTAGGGGCGAGCACGAAGGAGCTCACGGGTCTGCCCAAGGCACTGGTCATCACCGCTGAGGCGGATGTGCTGCGTGACGAGGGCGAGGCCTATGGGCGGAAGCTCCGGGAGGCCGGCGTCGACGTGACGGCGACTCGATACGAAGGCATCATCCACGATTTCGTGATGCTCAATGCCCTGCGGGAGACGAACGCGGCCCAGGCGGCGATCGCCCAGGCCACCGCGTTCCTGAAGGGCGAGCTCGGAGTTTGACGGCGGACCCGCACTGGCCACCGCTCTCCTACGAAAAGACCTACGTCGCGTTGGCCGGCAGCACCCCGGGTACTGCCGGTCACGCGTGCGAGATTGCCCACGTACCGAGGCTGGGAACCGCATCTGGTTCACACGATGGCTGTCCCGGTTCTAGTCGGCGTCGAACTCGTCGGCGAAATCCCAGATCCGCATGTGGTCGGGCTCGAGCCGGACGATGACATCCGCACCTCGGCGGGCCTCCGCGTCAGCTTCGGCTTCCTCATCGCCGTACCTGGCCACGATGCGGCGCTCGGTTTCGGTGACGCCGTCTTCGATGAACTTTGCCGAGCCTCGGACCTCGACGCCGCGCAGGGGCGGTTGGGACTCGGCCACCAAGATTGTCGCTCTGGGGTCGCGCCGCAGATGCCGAGCCTTCACATTCCGCGTCTCGACCACAAGGTTGAACGCTCCCTCGCGCCATTCGTAATAGACGGGAGAGAGCAAGACGGTTCCGTCGACCCTGAGGGTGGCCAACACGGCCACCTGCGGCTCGTCTAGGAAGGTGCCTACGTCCTCAACGGACAGGTTCGTCCGCATGCGCCCAGGCTATTGGTCTGCACGTGAATCCGCGATGCGGTGCCGCCGAGCCGCCGGCCTCTCGCTCCGGGACGGCGCTTGCTGCGCCAAGCGCCGGCTTCCCGAAAGCCCGATAACTCCAAGCTATGTCGCCTGCGCGATAGTCGGCTGCTCCGGCCTGTGCCTGGCCGCGCGATGGGCTGCGCGTTGGTTTTTCGTCGCCTGAGGGCCGCGAAGCCGAAGGACCGACGTTGGGTGAGTAGTAGCAGGCGCCGCCTATCGCCCCTGCGTGCAGCGGTTTCGAGAGAGGTGAGAGCGCGCCCGACTGGATTCGAACCAGTGACCTTCGGTTTCGTAGACCGACGCTCTATCCAGCTGAGCTACGGGCGCGTGCGGCCAGACAGGGTAGCCGGGGAGGGCGGTTCTTTAGTCTGAAGTCATGGCTGAGCAGGCGGGCTACTTCACCGACGAATCGATGCTGCGGCGGATCAACCGCGAGCGCGCGCTGGTGCTGTCCGGGCCCCGGTCGCTGCTGATGCAGGCCGCGCACCCGCTCGCCGTCGAGGGGCTGCTGGCCCACACCGACTCGCTCGACGCGCCATACGAGCGGCTCGAGCGGGTCGCGATGGTGCTGAGCGAGATCGGGTTCGGCGAGAAGGAGAAGGCCGACCAGATGTGCAGGCGGGTGCGCGCGATGCACTCGCAGGTGCGCGGCGAGCTCAAAGAGGATGTCGGGGCCTACAAGGCCGGGACGCCGTACCGCGCCGACGACCCCGAGCTGCTGCTCTGGGTGCTGTTCACGCTGATCGACTCCGCGCTCGTCGTCTATCGCAAGTACGTGGGCGAGATGTCGCGCCCCGACGAAGCGCTCTACTGGGAGGACTACAAGGTGGTCGGGGAGCTGTTCGGGCTTGAGCGCTCGCAGATGCCCGACACTCTGAACGACCTCGACGACTACCGCCACGAGATGCTCGACGGCGACCGCCTGTACGTCACGGACTGGGCGCGGGAGCAGGCGCGCAAGATCGTGCTCGACCCCCCGATTCCGCTTTACGTCCGGCCCCTTCTCGAGACCGCGAACTTCATCACCATCGCCCTGCTGCCCGACGAGCTCCGCCGGCAGTACGGCTTCTCGCCGCTTCCCCCCGCGTTCGTACGCAAGGCGCTGGTCACCGGCGGCGCGGAGTACGTGAAGCGCGGGGTCCTCCCCTTCCTCCCAAGCCGGCTTCGCTACATCCCCGAGTCCCGCCTCGTCGAGGCGGCCTCGCTGCGCCGCGTGGCCTAGCTGCTCAGCTCCCCTTGTAGGAGTCGTAGGTCGGCTTGCGCTTGCCGCCCTTGTTCAGCAGGCCCATCGAGCTGCGGTCGGTGTCGACGGGGTGGATCCAGCCGAGGCTGTAGATGCGGGGCCATTCGCGGGCGATCTCGAACCCGGCGTTGATCCATTCCTCGGCCTCCTCCGGCTCGCGCACGTAGCCAATGTCCTTGTCCTTGAACCCCTCCGGCACGCCCCACTCCGCGAGGAACAGCTTCAGGGGCGGGCCGTCGAAGTTCGCATCGAGCTCCTCGGTGAGGCGGCGGAGGTCCGCGAAGGCGACGACGCCCTTGCGGGACGGGGGGTCGTCCAGGTTCGGCTCGGCGAAGCCGAAGGGGTTGTGGCCCCACATGTCCATCCGCGGCCGGCTGCCGTCGGGCAGCTTCAGGTAGCGGATCCACTGGTAGGGGTTGATGTCGTCGATGCCCGCGGAGGTGTAGGTGTTGCCGCCGATCACCTTGTCCTTCGGGTCGGTCTTCTTGAGGGCGCCGTACGCGGCGTCCAGCAATTCGGCGTAGTTCTGAGGTGCGACCTGCTGTGCCTTGTTCAGCGGCGCGGTCTCCTGCCCCTCGGCGACCGGGGTGAACGGCTGGAAGTTCGGCTCGCGGTTGGGCTCGCCCCAGATCATCCAGTCGTCGACCCTCGGGTACCGCTTCGAGATAGCGGTCAGGAAGTCGGCGAAGTCCTGAGGATCGTCGGGCACCCACGGCCACGGCTTGCCTCCGTTCGCCCACTTCGGCGTGCCCAGGACGAGCACCTGGGTCTCCATCTTGTACTTCTCGGCCTTCGCCAACGCCTGCGTCAGATAGGACGGCCACGTGTAGGCCGGGTCGTTCGGATCCGTCGGGTCCTTCGGCCGGCGTGGCGCTATCCAGTCCCAGCGCACCGAGTTGGAGTACAGCCCCACGCCGAGGTCGCGGTAGCTCGGGAAGAGCGGCTGGCCCGTCTCCTCCACCTCGACCGGGCCCCACATCCCCTTCTTCACCGTCTGCTTGGCGGGGCCGGTGAGCCCCTCGGCTTCGTCGTCCGGGGCGGTTCGGGCGCCGAAAGCGAATGAGGCTGCGGCAAGACCGGCCAGGACGACTCCCACGACCGCGCGCCGCGTGGTCACGCTTCCGGGCAGCTCCCCCTCAGGTCTTTGTCGACGTCGAGGCCGTCGCACGGCCGTTGACGCTACCCGGCCTGGAAGGCCTTGAAGGTGGCCTTTCGCTTCCCGTTCGTCTGGAGCAGGCCCTGCGAGCTTCGGTCGGTATCGACCGGGTGGATCCACCCCAGCGTGAAGATGCGCTTGTAGGTCTTGGCGATCCGGTAACCGGCCTTGACCCACTGCTGCGCTTCCTTCGGCTTCAGTGTGTAGAGAAGGTCCTTGTCCTTGAAGCCGGTCGGGACTCCCCACTCGGCGAGAAACAGCTTCAGCTTCTTGCCGACGAAGTTGCGGTCGAGCTCACGGACGAGGAAGCGAAGGTCCGAGAACGGCACGGTGCCACGGGGCGCCGGCTTCTCCTTCAGGCTCTTCAGCTTGGGCAGGTCGAAGCCGAACGGGTTGTGGCCCCACATGTCCATCCGCGGCCGGCTGCCGTTGGGCAGCTTCATGTAGCGGATCCACTGGTAGGGGTTGATGTCGTCCTTGCCCGCGGAGGTGTAGGTGTTGCCGCCGATCACCTTGTCGGCCGGGTCGGCGGCCTTGAGGGCGGTGTAGGCGGCATCGAGGAGCTGCGAATAGTTGCGCGGCGCGACCTGCTGGGCCGCGGTCAGCTTCTTGGTGGTCTGGTTCGTGACCGGTGTGAACGGCTGGAAGTTCGGAGCGCGGTTGGGCTCGCCCCAGATCATCCAGTGGTCAACCGCCGCGTACCTCTTGGAGATCGCGGTAGTGAAGTCACCGAAGTCCGTGAAGTTGTCGGGCACGAACTGCCAGCTCTTGCCGCCGTTGGCCCACGGCGGGGTCCCGAGGATCAGGATCTGGACCTGCATCCCGGCGGCGGTCGCCTGGTCGATCGCGTCCGTCAGGTACTGCGGCCAGGTATAGGCGGGGTCGGCAGGGTTGGTGGGGTCGAGAGGCTTCGTCGTGGCGACCTGGTCCCAGCGCACCGCGTTGGAGTAGAGCCCGACGCCGAGCTGCTGGTAGACGGGAAAGAGCGGCTTGCCGTTCAGCTCCGTCGCTCCCCACATCGACTTCTTCGGTGTCTGGACCGCGGCCTTCTTCGCCTTCTCACCCGCGCCTGCGGCCGCTCCGGCACCGAGGACGGCGAGGAGCGCCACCGCGACTGCGGTGATGGTCGCGAACAGCACTCGGATGCCGCCGCGCCGCGAGCCGCTGGGGCTCGTGCTCTGTCCCTGCTGCCAGTCCACTGCGGCCCGCAGTGTAGGGAGTTCGATCTTTACGTTCTCGTCATTCGGGTGTCTTCTCGCGGCGTTCGCGGACCATCGCCTCGCGATCCACCGCCTTGCGCTCGTACTTTTCCAGGGTCTTTGCCGGATCGCGCCCGGCGTCGACCGGGGGCGCGATCGCGCGGATCTCGGCGACGATTCGCTCGGCGATCTGGCCCGGCGTCTCGGACGGGTCGGCCTGGCCCGACTCCGGCTCGAAGAAGCGAACGCGCACGTCGGGGCGCTTCGGGAAGCGCGCGAAGTCCGGAGTGCCGGTGACCGCGGCGCAGACGATCTTCGTCCCAGGGACCTCGAGCGCAAGCCGCCCGGCGCCGCTTCGCGCGCGCAGGCTGCGCCCGACCGAGATCGTCCCCTCGGGGAAGATCCCGATGCACGACCCCCGCCGCAGCGCCGCGATCGCGTTGACCAGGGCGTCGGCGTCGCCGGCGGCGCGCTCGATCGGGATCTGGCCCATGCCGTTCAGCACCCGCGCCAGCACCGGATTGTCCCAGAGGCTCGACTTCGCGAGCGCGCGGATCTGGCGGCGGCGGATCGCCGCCATGCCGATCACGACCGGGTCGGTCTGGGAGTCGTGGTTGCCGATCAGCAGGGTCGGCCCGCTGCGGGGGAAGAACTCCTCGCCTTCGACCTTCATCCGGCTCCACCACGCGAGCGGCCGGCAGACGGCCATCGCGGCGCGGTAGGTGGGCGTGAAGGGCTCAGGCGTCTCGGGGTTCATCGGCTCTTTGACGCTATAGCCTCGCCTCGTCTCCGAGCCGGTCAACATCGCAGACCTCGAGCGCCTCGCCGAAGAGCGGCTCGAGCCAGGCGCCCACGGGTACTTCGCGGGCGGCGCCGGCGACGAGCGGACCCTCCGCAGAAACCGCGAGGCCTTCGGCGAGTGGGAGCTTCGCCCGCGGGTGCTGGTCGACGTCTCCGAGGTCTCGACGGCGGCCACCGTGCTGGGAACCGAGGTGACGGCGCCGGTGCTGGTCGCGCCGGTCGCATTCCAGCGCCTCGCCCACGATGACGGCGAGGCCGGGATGGCGCGGGCCGCCGCGGCGGCCGGGACGGTCTTCTGCCTCTCTACCCTCGCGACCGCCGGGCCGGCGGAGGTCGCCGAGGCCGCGCCCGGAGGGACTCGCTGGATGCAGCTCTACTGCTTCCGCGACCGGGGCGTCACCCGCGCCCTGCTCGACGAGGCGATCGCCGCCGGCTACGAGGCGATCCTGATCACGGTGGACGCCCCGTACGCGGGACGCCGCGAGCGCGACTTCCGCACCGGCTTCGAGATCCCCGCCGACGTCCGCACGCCGGCGATCGAGGCGGCCGTCGGGAAGGAGACGCTGAGCGTCGCGGAGGTCTTCGGGCTCGTCGACCCCTCGCTCACGTGGACGGACCTGGAGGAGCTCGCCGACGAATGCGAGCTGCCGGTTCTGGTCAAGGGGCTGGTGACCGCCGAGGACGCCGCCCTCGCCGTGGAGCACGGCGCGGCAGGGATCGTCGTCTCCAACCACGGCGGTCGCCAGCTCGACGCCGCGGGGGCCACCATCGACGCGCTGCCCGAGGTCGTCGACGCGGTCGACGGTCGAGTCCCGGTCCTGATGGACGGCGGCATCCGCCGCGGCACCGACGTCGCGGTCGCGCTGGCGCTGGGCGCCGACGCCGTGCTCTGCGGGCGCGCGGCGCTCTGGGGCCTCGCCGCCGAGGGCCAGGCGGGCGTCGAGCGCGCGCTCGGATTCCTCACCGACGAGCTGCGGCTGACGCTGGCACTGCTCGGCTGTGCCTCGCCGGCCGAGCTCGACGCCGCTCACGTCCGGCGCCGCAAACGATGAAGGACCGCTATCCCTACGTCCCGCTCTCGCCTCAGGACCACGCCCTCTCGATGGGCCTGATCAGCTACGACGGCCGCGTCTTCTTCGGGATCGTCGGCGATCGCGACGTCGTCCCCGACCTCGCCGCGTTCTCGGACGCCGTGCCCGCGGCGCTGCGAGAGCAGCCTGTCCCGCGGCGCAGGCGTTGAGCGAGGTCCTCTCCAGGCGGGAGCTGAACCGGGCTCTGCTGGCGCGCCAGATGCTGTTGGAGCGCGAGCGGGTCAGCGCTCGCGAGTGCATCGAGCGGATGGCGGGAATCCAAAACCAGGAGCCGCCGAGCTCCTACTACGCGCTGTGGTCGCGGATCGAAGGCTTCGAGCTCGACGAGCTCACGGCGATGATCGAGGGCCGCGAGGTAGTGCGGACAGGCTGCATGCGGGCGACGATCCACATGCTCACGGCTGACGACGCCCTCTGGCTGCGGCCGGCGACCCAGCCCGCGCTCGAGCGCACCTTCAAGGGAAGCCCGAACACCAAGCTGCTTAGAGAGGCGGGTACCGACCCCGCCGAGGTGGTGGCCGCCGGGGCCGAGCTGCTGAGCGGGACCGCCCTGACTCGCGTCCAGATGGTTCCTCTGCTCGCGGACCGCTGGCCCGGCGCCGACCCGGCGTCGCTCAGCTACGCGGTCACCTTCCTGCTTCCGATCTGCCAGGTGCCGCCGCGAGGCGTCTGGGGCGCGAGCCATCAGGCGACCTGGCAGACGATCGAATCGTTCCTCGGCAGAAAGCTCGAGGCCGACCCATCGCTCGAGTTGCTGGTGCGCCGCTACCTCGCCGCGTTCGGCCCAGCGACCGTGATGGACATCCAGGCATGGTGCGGGCTGACGAAGCTGAAGGCGGTCACCGAGGAGATGGACGACCTCGCCCGCTTCCGAAACGAGGACGGGAAGGAGCTGCTCGACCTGCCCGACTCGCCGCGGCCCGGCGGCGACGTCCCGGCCCCCGTTCGCTTCTTGCCCGAGTACGACAACGTCACCCTCGCGTACAAGGACCGCACGCGCATGACGCCCTCCGGCAAACCCGGCGAGACCGTCCGCTCGAGCATCGGCTACGCCGCGTTCACGGTGAACGGGTTCATCGCCGGCTTCTGGACGATCGAGCGCAACGGCGACGCCGCCGAACTGCTGATCGAGCCGCTCGTGTCGATCTCGAAGGCCGACCGCGCCGCCCTCGCCGAAGAGGGCGAGCGCCTGCTTGCGTTCGCGGCTGCGGAAGCCTCATCGCGGCGGGTCCGCTTCCTGCCTCGCGCGGAACCCGAGGCTCGGGGCTAGCCCCAGAACGCGTCGCTCTCGGCGGGCTTTGCGTCCGTCATCCGCCACTCGGCGATCCGCCCGCCCTCGATCCGCAAGAGGTGAGCGGCGAAGTTGTGCAGTTTCTTCTCGCCGCGCTCGGCTCGAATCTCCACCATCAGCAGGACCTGGTCGTCACCGACCGGCACCGGCTCCTGGGTGAGCTCGACGCTGAAGCGGACGGAGGGCAGGTTCATAGCCTCGATCCGATCGAGGTAGAGGTCCCGGCCGTTCACCTCGTCCATCCCGCCATCGGAGTTCGTGACGTACGCGGTCAGGTCTTCGTCGAGCAGATCCCGCATCGCGTCGAAGTCCGCGGCCGAGAAGGCCGCGATGAGGCGCTCAGCGACCTCGGCTCCGCTATCGGCCCGTGGGGTCATCAAGCGGAGAGGGAGGGATTCGAACCCTCGAGAGAGCTATTAGCCCCCTACTCGCTTAGCAGGCGAGTGCCTTCAGCCGCTCGGCCACCTCTCCGGGCTTTCAGGGGCGATTGTAGGCTGGCACGGAGAATGCCGACCGCTGACGAGACCCCCACGCCGACGACTCCCGCGCCTCCAACGGAGCCCCGGCAGGCGGCGAACGGAACGGCGAGTGCACCGACCGACACGCCGACCCCTCTGCCCATCCCGAGCCCTCGCGAGGCCTACGAGCGCTACGAGCAGATCTTCGACGGGTTGCAGGCGCCCTTCGCCTTCGTCGACCTCGACGCCGTCTGGTCGAATGCGGCGGACATGCTGCGCCGCGCGGCCGGCAAGCCGATCCGCATCGCGAGCAAGTCGGTCCGCTGCCGGCCGTTCATCAGCCGCCTGCTGGACCTCGACCGGGGCTTCCAGGGCCTGCTCACCTTCACGCTGCCCGAGACCCTTTGGCTCTGGGAGCAGGGCGAGCGCGACCTGGTCCTCGCCTACCCGAGCGCCGACACGGCCGCGATGACCCGGCTCGCGCGGCTGACCGCGGCCCACCCCGACGAGGCGCCCGTCGTGATGGTCGACTGCCCCGAGCACCTCGACATGATCGAGGCCTGCGCCTCGTCGTTCGTGGCTCCGATCCGGGTCGCCATCGACATCGACACCTCGTGGTGGCCCCTCGGCGGCGTCGTCAAGGTCGGGCCCAAGCGCTCGCCCATCCGAACCGCCGAGGCGGCGGCATCGTTCGCGCGCGAGATCGACCGGCGCGAGCGCGTCCGCCTCGTCGGGCTGATGGCCTACGAGGGACAGATCGCGGGCGTCGGCGACGACGCGCCGGGCAAGCACCTGCGAAACGCCGCGATCCGCCAGATGCAATCCGCGTCGCTTCGCGACGTGCGCGAGCGCCGCGCGGCGATCGTCTCCGCGGTGTCCGAGGTCACCGAGCTCCAGTTCGTCAACGGCGGGGGCACCGGGTCGATCGAGTTGACCACGAGCGAGGGAGCGGTGACCGAGATCGCGGCCGGCTCCGGCTTCTACGCACCCGTCCTGTTCGACAACTACCGCTCCTTCGCGCTTAACCCCGCGGCGATGTTCGCCCTGCCGGTCGTGCGCAAGCCGGCAGCGGACGTCGCCACGGCGCTCGGTGGCGGCTACCTGGCCTCCGGCGTCGGCGCCAAGGACCGCATGCCGATCCCCCACCTACCCGCGGGGCTGCGCCTCGATTCGCTCGAGGGAACGGGCGAGGTGCAGACCCCGCTCAGCGGCTCGGTCGCCCGCTCCCTTGGGATCGGGGACCGCGTCTACTTTCGCCACGTCAAGGCCGGCGAGCTGTGCGAGCGGTTCAACAAGCTCTACCTCGTCACCGGCACCACGATCCGCGACGAGGTGCCGACCTACCGCGGCGAGGGCAAGGCGTTCCTCTAGCCAGATGTCCCAAACGCGCCGGGCGTCGCGAAAAAGCTCCTACTCATTTTCGCCCTTACTCGCGGCGCCGCCTGTTACTAGGGTCGCCCGACCACCTGTAGACCATCTATATGAAGGGGGCCTCCACTGACCGGGGCCGGCAACGCGCGGGGCGCTCAACGGCGATGGATCGCCACGGAGATCACTCCGGGGCGCTTCTTCGAGGGCCCGGATCTGCTCAGGCGCCTTGCGCCGTTCGTCATCGCGGGGGTGCTCCCCTTCGCGCTGGTCCCGCTGGCCGATGCCTCCTATGCCGACCCGGAGGTGCTCGCGGCCGCCGCCCTGTACCCGCTGATCGGCGGCTCGATCATGTTGGTTCCGTGGCAGCGGCTGCCGGCGTGGACGCAGGCGATCCCGCCGCTCGCCTACTTCGTGGTAGTCGCGCTGCTGCGCGACGCCAGCCCGCAGGACCCAAGCCCCTTCTACGTGCTGGTCGCGATCCCGGTCGCGTGGTTCGCGCTCTACGGGACACGATGGGAGCTCGCGCTCAGCATCCTGGGCATGGGCGCGACGCTCGCGCTCCCGGCCGCGATCGTCGGCGAACCGCAGTACGGCTCGGAGCAGTACGCGCGTGCGGGCGCGTCGATGATCATCGCGGTGCCGATCAGCCTCGCGATCCAGGCGCTGGTCGAGGCGCTGCGCCGCCTCTCGGCCGACTCGCGCGCCGTGTTGGACGGGATGCATGAAGCGTTCATCTCGATGGACGCCGACGGTGTGGTCATCGGCTGGAACGAACGAGCCGAGCAGATCTTCGGCTGGAGCGCCGAGGAGGCGCACGGTCGCAGCGTCGCCGAGCTGATCCTGCCCGTGCGAGACCACGAAAGGCACCGTCGTGGCATCGCGCGGTTCTTGGAGGGGGGAGAGTGGCCGATGCTCGGGGCGCGCACCGAGGTCATGTGCCGGCACAAGGCCGGGACTGAACTGCCGGTCGAGCTACTCCTGTTCGCCCAGCGGAAGGACGACACCTGGGTCTTCAACGGGTTTGCTCACGACATCAGCGAGCGCAGGCGCTCCGACAACGCGCTTCGCGAGGCCGAGGAGCGGTTTCGCCGCGCGTTCGAGGACATCCGGGTCGGCATGGCGATCACCGCGCCCGATGGCCGCCTCCTGCGCGTCAACCGGGCGCTCGGCCAAATCACCGGGTACTCGGTCCGCAAGCTGATCGGAAAGAGTTTCGCCGAGATCACGCACCCCGATGACGTCGAGCAGGACCTCGATGCGCTGCGTGAGATCACCGAGGGCGAGCGCTACGGCTACCGCACCGAGAAGCGTTACATCCACGCCGACGGGCACATCGTCTGGATCGCTCTCAACGTGAGCCCGATCCATGACGACCAAGGCAAGGTCCTTCACATGATCAGCCAGATGGAGGACATCACCGAGCGCAAGCGGGCCGAGGCGAAGCTGACCCACCAGGCGTTGCACGATCCGCTCACCAGCCTGCCGAACCGGATCCTCTTCTCCGATCGCGTGCGGGTGGCGTCGGGGCGCCGCGACTCCGGGTCGTTCGCCGTCATCTACCTCGACCTCGACACCTTCAAGCCGATCAACGACACGCTCGGACACGCCGCCGGCGACGCCGTGCTGATCGAGGTCGCCCGGCGGCTCGAGGCCCTGTTGCGCGAGGGCGACACGCTCGCGAGGCTCGGCGGCGACGAGTTCGCGATCCTCTGTGAGGGCATCGACGAGCCCGCGGCGCGCCTGGTCGCCGAGCGCGTGATCGCAGCCTTCGAGCACCCATTCGAGGTCGATAGCCGCGAGTTCAAACAGGCGGCGAGCGTCGGGGTCGCGATCCGTCCGCGAAGCGGCCGCACCGTCGACCCCGAGGGCATCCTGCGCGACGCCGACCAGGCGATGTACACGGCCAAGGCCGGCGGCAAGTCGCGCTACGCCATCTTCGAGGGCTGGATGCGCGGCGAGCCGTCGGGCGAGGGAGGGCTGGAGGACGACCTGCACGGGGCCGTCGCGAGGGGCGAGCTGACCGTCCACTACCAGCCCGAGGTGGACCTAGCCAGCGGCGCGGTCACGGGCGCCGAGGCGCTGGTGCGCTGGCAGCACCCGGAGCACGGCCTCCTCGAGCCCGCGGACTTCATGTTCTTCGCCGAGGCCACGGGCCTGATCGCGGAGATAGACGACTTCGTGCTCTGGCAGGCGAGCCATCAGGCCGCGCGCTGGCGCGAGGCGATGGACGCCGAGAGCGACTTCACCGTCTCGGTCAACCTCTCCGAGCGCAGGCTCTCCGACACGGCGCTGCCACACAAGATCGCGCAGGCCATCTCCGACTCGAACCTGCCTCCCTCCTGCCTCTGCCTCGAGGTCGCAGAGCGCGCAATCCTCGACCGCCGCGGCGACGCCCTGGCGGCGATCCCCGACATCGAGACGCTGGGGGTGCGGCTGTTGGTCGACGACTTCGGCGTCGCGGTTTCGTCCTTCGCGGCGATCAAGCGCCTGCCTCGCCTCAGCGCGATCAAGATCGACTCCTCGTTCATCGCGGGCCTGGGGCGCTCGCGCGAGGACTCCGCCGGAGTCGCGGCCATCGTCGGGCTGGCCCACGGGCTTCGGTTGATCGCGACTGCGGAGGGCGTCGAGACGGCCGAGCAGCTGGCCGAGCTGCGAGCGCTCCGCTGCGACCGGGCCCTGGGCTTCTACTTCGCGCGGCCGCAGGCGCCGGCGGCGTTCGGCGAGCTGCTGGAGTCGGCGCGCTACGGAGAGCTACTGGCCTGAATCGGCCCCAGCACGCGGTCCGTGTAGGCGTTTCGGAAGACGCCGCCGGGATCCATCCGCGCGCGAAGGGCCGCGAAGTCCCCCCAGCGCGGGTAGCGCTCGGCCAGTGTCTCCGAGGTCTGAAAGTGGCGCTTGCCCCAATGAGGACGCCCTCCGAAGGGCTCCATCACCGCTTCGATGGCCCGGAAGTAGCCCTCCCACGCCATCCCCTCGTACTGGTGCACGGCGATGTAGGTGGTGTCGCGCTCGTGGGCGGGGCTCAGGAAGGCATCGTCGCCGGCGACGAAGCGCACCTCGATCGGGAAGCCGACCGCGGGCTCTGCGCGCTCCGCCGCGTCGAGCGCACCCCGCACCGCTTCGGCGGCGTGGCGCCGCGGTATCGCGTACTCCATCTCGGTGAAGCGGACGCGGCGCTCGCTGGCGAAGACGCGATAGCTGCGGTCCTGCTTGGTCGTCTCACCGATCTGCTTCGAGACGAACTCCGAGAGCGCCGGTATCCGCTTGGGTGAACGGCGGCCGAGCCGCGAAACCGCGCCCAGGGCCCAGTTCTCGACGACGACCTCGGTCCCGTAGGTGAGCAGGGCGTTGCGGGGCTTCGGCGGCTCGTCGGTCCGCTCGCTCTGGCGGATCAGCGCGCGATCGGTGTGGGGAAAGACGTAGAACTCGAAGTGGTCGGAGCCGTCGGCCAGGTCGTCGATCCGCTCCAGCGCCTCGGCTAGCGGCATCTGGGAGTCGACGCGGCGGACCGTGAAGGCGGGGACCGATCGCAGCGTCAGCGTCGCGACCACCCCGACAGCCCCGAATGAGACCCGGGCGGCGCGGAGGTCATCGGGGCTCGACTCCTCGTTCACCTCGATCACTGTGCCGTCGGGAGACACCAGTTCCATCGCCGCGATCAGCGACGAGATGTTGCGAAAGCGCGAGCCCGTCCCGTGGGTCGCGGTTGAGATCGCCCCAGACACGCTCTGGCGGTCGATGTCGCCGAGGTTCTCGAAGGCGAGCCCGTAACCCCACAGGGTCTCGTTGAGCTGGCGCAGGCCGATCCCGCCCTCGACGCGGACGAGCCCCGCCGACTGGTCGACGTCGAGCACGCGGTCGAGCCGGCGCAGGTCGAGCATCAGCCCGCCCGTGCAGGCGGCGTCGGTGAATGAGTGCCCGTTGCCGACCGCGCGCACGTTCAGCCCGGCATCGGCTCCCCGCTTGACGGTCTCGATCAGCTCGCCGCGGCCCGCCGGCCGCTCAATTCGAGCGGGCGTGCAGCGCTCGTCGCCCGCCCAGTTTCGCCATTCCTTCGCCATCGCCATGAGCCTACAATCGCTCCCGAGGGACCGATTCAAGCGGAGCGGGAGGGATTCGAACCCCCGGGCCCCTTGCGGGGCCAGCTGCTTTCAAGGCAGCCGCATTCAGCCAGGCTCTGCCACCGCTCCTTGATGTTGCTGAGGCCTGAGCCTACGCCGGGTTGAGGATCGCGAGGCGCCAGGTGACGCCCAGCAGGGCAATTGACGCGGCGATGCCGAGGATCAGGCCCCAGCCGATGCCGAGGCCCGCCTCGTTCGCGTCGAGGATCTCGACGACCATCAGCGCCAGGGCGGCGCCGGCGCCGATCGCGACGCCGATCAGCTTCTCGCGGCCGGGGACCTGGCTCCAGGACCAGAGCGCGACGCCGACGATCACGGCGACCGCCAGTACGTAAGTCCCGTAGTAGCCACCGTCGGTGCCGAGGACGTCCCCGGCGTCGGTCACGAACCAGGGGCCGAGGGCGCCGGCGGCGAGCGCCACGATCGCCCCGAAGCCCACCTTGAGGAGGTCGTCGGAGTCGTCGAATGCGGACCTCAGGCGCGACACGGGGGCGACCTTATCCGCGCCGGGCAGAGAACTGGCGCATCACGTCCTTCCGGACGCGTATGTTCGCGGTCAAGGGATCGGCCCGGGGAGCCGATCAATACGGGGTAAGTGATGGGAACGAGGAGAACAGCCCTCAGGCTGGGCGGCGCGGCGCTCGCTGCGCTCGTCTGCATCGCCCTGCTCGCCCACATCACCCACACGGCATTCGGCTTCGGCTCGCCCTCGCTCGACTTCGAGATCGAGGAGTGGGCTTACGACTTCGTGACGATGACGGCGGCGCTCGTCGTGCTCGGGGTCGCGGCGTTCCGCCGCGATGGCCGTCTCGCCTGGGCGCTGATCGGAACCGGCCTGCTCGCCTGGGCGAGCGCCGACCTCTACTGGACCACGGTGCTCGGCGAGGCGGACTCCCCGAGCTTCCCCTCGCTCGCGGACGTCGGCTACCTGGCCGGGTACACGTTCGTGCTCGCCGGGCTGATCGCACTCGTGCGGATGCGCGTTCGGAGGATGACCGCGCTGGTCTGGACCGACGTCGCAATCGGGGCGCTGTGCGTGGCGGCGATCGGCACCGCGCTCGTCATGGACTTCGTGATCGACAACACGACGGGGTCCGCCCTGGAGATCGCGGTGGCGGTCGGCTATCCACTTTTCGACCTGGCGATCCTCGCGGTCGCCGCGGCCGGGTTGGCTCTCACCGGTTGGCGGCCCGGGCGCGCGCTCGCCCTCGTCGCGGCCGGGATGGCCCTGACCGGCATCGGCGACGCCGTCTACACCCACCAGTCGCTGGCCGGCACCTATGACCCGCAGGCCTGGAACAACTCGATGTGGCCGCTGGGCGTGGCGCTGATCGCGCTCGGGTCCCTGCAGACGCCGCCGCGACGCACGATCCGCGGGCTGCCCGAAGGTTGGGGTGCGTTCGCCTCGCCGGCGATCTTCGCGCTCGCGGTGCTGGCCCTGCTGCTGCTCGAGAACCAGACCTCGGACACTCCCTTGGTCAGCGTGCTCACGGTGGCGACCCTGATCGCGGTCGTCGTACGCCTCGCGATCACGTTCGCCGAGAACCGCCACCTGCTCAACCGCCTCCAGCACGACCCGCTGACCGGCCTCGCCAACCGCGGCCGCCTGTTCATCGACCTGCCGCGGGCGATCGAGGACGGCGAGCCGCACACGGTCGCCATCCTCGACCTCGACGGCTTCAAGGCCTACAACGACGCCTTCGGCCACCCCGCGGGCGACTCCCTGCTCGTCCGCCTGGGCCACCGCCTCGACCAGTCGATGCGAAGCCGCGGCACCGCCTACCGCCTCGGCGGCGATGAGTTCGCCGTGATCGCCCACGGCACCGGGGAGCGCGCGGCCGCCACCCTCGAGAACGCCACCCGCGCGCTTTCCGATCGCGGCGAGGGCTTCCTGATCGGAGCGTCATGCGGCACGGTGGAGGTGCCGGCCGAGGCGCGGGACACGAGCGCGGCGCTGGAGATCGCCGACCAGCGGATGTACGCGCACAAGGATTCGCGCAGGCCCACTCCCGGCGGCGAGGTGCAGGCCGTCCTGCTGCGCCTGCTGCAGCACCGCGCACCCGCTCTCGGCGAGCACGGCGACTCCGTCGCGGCTCTGGCCGTGGCGGTCGGGCAACAGATGGCGATGGAGAGCGGCGCGCTGGAGTCCCTTCGCCGCGCAGCCGAGCTCCACGACGTCGGCAAGATCGCGATCCCCGACGCCATCCTCGACAAGGACGGCCCGCTGAACGACGAGGAGTGGGAATTCATGCGCCAGCACACCGTCCTCGGTGAGCGCATCCTTTCGGCCGCCGACTCGCTCGGCCCGATCGGCCGCGTCGTCCGCGCGAGCCACGAGCGGTGGGACGGCGCCGGCTATCCCGACGGCCTCGAGGGCGAACAGATCCCTCTCGCCGCCCGCATCGTCTTCACCTGCGACGCCTATGACGCGATGACGAGCCAGCGGCCCTACGCCCCGGCGCGTAGCAGCGCCGAGGCGATCGCCGAGCTGCGCGCCAACGCCGGCACGCAGTTCGACCCCGATGTCGTGGAGGCCTTCTGCACCGCGCTCGATCGCAGCCCGGGACGCAAACCGGGCCGCCCCTTGTTTGCCTGAGGCCTTCGCGGGGCAAGCTCGGTTCGTGCCCGAGGAAGAGCTACTCGACGAAAAGAAGGCGGTGGATTTGCTGAACGCCGCCCTCGCGCTCCAGAACCGTTCGGTCCTTCAGTACACGCTCAGCTCCGGCAGCCTGTTCGGTTTCGAGTTCCAGGCCTTCGCCGACCGCTTCTGGGAGTTCGCTCAGGCCGAGCTGCTCGATGCCCGCCTGCTGATCGAGAAGATCGCGGCGCTCGGCGGCGAGCCGACGACCGACGTCGCGGAGCTCCGCTGGAACAGCGGCGATCCCGGCGACGCTGTCGACTGGCTGATCGAGTCAGAGGGCGACGCGATCGAGGCGCTGCAGGCGGCGATCGAGCCCACCGGCCGCGAGGGCCGATCCGAAGCCCTCGAGCACATGCTCGAGCACGTGATCATGCGCAAGCAGAACCAGGTGGACTTCCTTCTGCGCGCGCGCCGCTCCAAGTAGAACGGCCGCGTCCTCAGCGCTCGTCCACGAGCAGCGTCTGCGTTGCGCGCCCGATCGGGCCGCGCTCGTCCGACAGCGCCGTGTCGGCGATCCCGACGCCACTCGCCTCGGGCAGGGTGACGGCGTCGAGGAACACCCATTCGCCCACCGGCATGCGGTGCAGGTGGACCGAGAGGTCGACGTTGATGAACATGTAGCGGCGCCAGTCGAGCGCCGCGCTGACGCCGTTGCCGGAGTCGGCGGCGACCAGCACCCGCTGCAGCGGCGAGATCTCCTCGCCCGAGACCAGCGGCACCCGCGGGCGCATCCAGACCGCGGCGGGGCCGGGCTCGAGGAAGCCGCCGGACACGAACCGGTACTCCATCGCCGAGTGGTAGCCGACGTCGTGGCCGGTCGGGAAGAAGGCCTTCTCCTCCCCGCTCTCGGGCCCGGGCGGTGGCTGTGGGCGCCCCGGCGGCTCGGCGAAGTCCACCTCGGCTGAGCGCAACCGCCAGCCCTGCGCCCGCATCAGCTCGGTGCCGGCCTCGTCGGTGAGAGCTGCGCCCACCATCTCGACCCTTCGCCCAGGCCGGAGCACCTCGGCCCTGACCCGTACCCGGCCGATCGGGACCGAGCGCATGACCTCATAGGTGATGCGCCCAACCTGTGCCGGGTGCCCGTCGGCCCCGCCGATCTGCCCGTCGCCGAGCGCTTCGATCTCGCGGGCGATCAGCGCCGCCGGCGGGCCGGCGTGCTGGGCGCCGGGATCCCATGGGCCGCGAGTCTGCTCGGTCGCCAGGTAGGTGCCCGCGCCCTCGGGCTGGAAGAAGGCCTCGGTCACCGGCTTCGGATCAGGCGCCCGACCGCTTCCATCATCTCCTCGGTCTTCCCGTCTCGGTCGCCGCGCGCCGCGCCGACCACGCAATGGCGCGCGTGGTCTTCGAGCAGATCCAGCGCGACCTTGTCGAGGGCGGCCTGGGCGGCCGAGACCTGCGTGAGGATGTCGATGCAGTAGCGCTCGTCTTCGACCATGCGCTCGATGCCTCCGACCTGCCCCGAGATCCGGCGCAGGCGCTTTCGCACCGCTTCCTTGTCGTCGATGTAGCCGGGTGAGCTCGCCATCCGCTTCCTTTCTCGCTGTGTCAACGACCGATTCTAGCTATACCCCCAGAGGGTATATTTAGCCAGGCCTTATCGCGGCGAGTACCTTTGACTCATCCCCATCGAACCGAATGGAGGCCCAACTTGGAGAAGGTCAAGAAGACCGAGCAGGAGTGGAAGCAGGAGCTGAGCCCCGAGCAGTACCAGATCGTCCGTGAGAAGGGAACCGAGGCGCCCTTCACCAGCGAGCTGAACGACGAGAAGTCCGACGGCACGTTCAAGTGCGTCGCCTGCGGGCAGCCTCTGTTCAGCTCGGAGAACAAGTTCGACTCCGGCACCGGCTGGCCGAGCTTCGATGCCCCGATGGACGACGAGGTCGTCGAGACCGAGTCTGACCGGAGCATGTTCATGAAGCGCACCGAGGTTCTGTGCTCACGATGCGACGCCCACCTGGGCCACGTATTCGACGACGGTCCCTCGGACACCACCGGCAAGCGCTACTGCATCAACGGCTGCGCCCTGAAGTTCGACGAGGAGTAGTCAGACTTTTCCGCCGGCGCCCAGGTAGCTGAAGCGGACGGCGAGAGCCACCGCTTCGGTCCTGGTGTCCACCTCCATACGCGCGATCGCGTTGCGAACGTGCGTGTGGACGGTGGCGGGGCTGAGGCTCAGGCGGTCCGCGATCTGCTTCACGCGGAGGCCTTCGGCGAGCAGCTCGAGGATCTCGCGCTCGCGGGGGGTGAGCTCGAGCAGCTTCTCGACCTCGCCCGCTCCCTGGCCGAGCTCGGTGCCGACGAAGGTGCCGCCGCCGGCGACCACCTCGATCGCCCGGGCGATGTCCTCGCTCGGGGCTGACTTCAGCACGTAGCCCGAAGCGCCGGCTCGCAACGCCAGCGTCAGCAGGTCGGGCTGGGCGTGGGCGGTGAAGATGATGACGCGGGTCTCGGGGCGGACCTTGAGGATCTCCTTGGTCGCCTCGATGCCGTCCTGGCCGGGAAGCTCGACGTCCACGATTGCGACGTCGGGCTTCAGCTCCTGGACGACGCCGACGACCTCCTCGCCGGTCTCGGCCTCGCCCACGATCTCGACGCCGGTGACCGACGCCATCCGGGCCTTGACGGCCTCGCGGACGATCTCGTGGTCGTCGCAGAGCACGACTCGCTTGGCTGGATTGGAGTTCACAAGGAAGGAATGCTCCCTGGAAGCCCAAATTCCTGCAAGACGGCTGGCATCCGCACGTTCCCCTCTTTGTCCTGGTTGTTCTCGATCAGCGCGATAAGACTACGGCCTACTGCCACAGCCGTGCCGTTAAGTGTGTGCACCTCGGTCGGCGAGGCACGCTCGGCCGGGCGATAGCGCGCCTTCAGTCGGCGTGCCTGGTAGTCGGTCGTGTTCGAGCAGGAGGTCAATTCGCGGTAGCGATCCTGGCTTGGGATCCACCCCTCGCAGTCGAACTTGCGCGCGGCGGAGGCTCCGAGGTCGCCTACGGGTATATCGACTACTCGGTAGGGAAGCTCAAGCGAAGTGAGGATCTTTTCTTGCAGGGCGAGGATGCGCTCGTGCTCGGCGTCGGAGTCATCCGGCTCCACGAAGCTGAACATCTCGACCTTGTCGAATTGGTGCACGCGGAAGATCCCGCGCGTGTCGCGGCCCGCGGCGCCGGCCTCGCGCCGGAAGCAGGTCGAGAAGCCCGCGTAGCGCTGCGGCAGCTCGCCCGCGTCCATCACCGTGTCGGCCTTGAGCGCCGCGAGCGATACCTCTGAGGTGCCGACGAGGAAGAGGTCGTCCTTCGGCACCTCGTAGATCATCTCCCGCTCGCCCGGGAAGAAGCCCGTCCCGAACAGGGCCTTCTCGCGCACCAGGACGGGCGGCGCAGCCGGAGTGAACCCCTCGGCTCGAAGCGCCTCCAGCGCGTAGCGGACCAGCGCCATCTCGACCATGACGAGGTCGCCGAGCAGGTAGGCGAACCGGGAGCCCGAGAGCTCGGCCGCCGCCTCCATCTCGATCCAGCCGTGGCGCTCACCGAGCTCCAGGTGGTCGAGAGGGTCGAAGTCGAAGCTCGGTGGCTCGCCGACCTTGCGCAGCTCGACCGCCTCGTCCTCGGTGAGGCCGTCGGGGGCCTCGGATGATGGAAGGTTCGGCAGCTCCGCACCGAGCTCATCGATCTTCGACTCGACCTCGCTGAGCTCGGACTCGAGCTTCTTCACCTCGGCCGAGACCTCGCGCATCGCCGCGATCGTCTCGTCCGCATCTCCCCCGGAGCGCTTCGCCTCGGCGATCTGATCCGAGGCGCGGTTCTGCTCGCCGCGCAGCTCCTCGACCCTGGGAAGGAGTGCGCGGCGGCGCTCGTCCAGGGCCAGCAGCTCGTCGAGGGACTCCGCCGCGCCGCGCCGCGCCAGTGCAGCACGGGCGGGGCCTGGGTCGCGCCGGATCTTCTTCAGGTCGAGCGAAGCTCAGTCCGCCTTTGCACGGGAGCCGTCTACGGGCCTGGGGTCGACGTGTCCTCGTCGCCCTCGATTTCCGAGCCCGAGTACTCCTCGACGAAGCGCGCCACCTTGTCGGCGTCCTCGCCGACGACGATGTTCTGGGGCATGATCGCGCCGGAGAATCCGCCGTTGCGAATCGCGTAGATCGCGTCCTCGTAGGTCTCGACCCGCTGGTCGAGGTTCGGGCCCTGGGTGCGCTGGCTGCGGTTGGCGGTGCCCTGCGCGCCGGCCGCCGTGAGGGTGTGGCATCCGGAGCAGCGCTCGGCGAACAACACCGCTCCCTCCTGGACGTCCGGCTCGGCCCCTGGCACGTCGACGCCCTCCTGCCCACAGGCAGTGAGGGTGGCCGCAGCCACGACGACAAGTGAGAACTAGAAGCCCGCGCACGCGGCGGGATCATATTCAAGACGCCCACGCGGGCGATGACCCCGTAGCGTTCGCGCCTGTGTCCGGCTTCCGAGAAGCGCTCGCCGTCTACCCCACCGGCGTCACCGTCGTAACCGCGATCGGCGCCGACGGAAGGCTCTCCGGCGCGACCGCGAACGCCGTCACCTCGCTGTCGCTCGACCCGCCGATGATGCTGGCCTGCCTCGACCGCGGCTCGCGCACCCTCGCGACGGTGCTCGAGGCTGGGCGCTTCGGAGTCAACGCGCTCGCAGCCGGGCAGGCCGGGCTCGCGCGCCAGTTCGCCGGCAAGCATCCCGAGGCCGAGAAGTGGCAGGGCGTCGGCCATTCGGAGAGCCACGGCTCGCCGCGCCTCGACGATGCTCTCGTCTGGGTCGCCTGCGAACTGCGAGACGTGATCCAGGGCGGCGACCACGTGATCCTCACCGGCTCGGCGCTCGAAGCCGACTCGCGCGAGGGCGATCCGCTGCTCTTCCACCGCGGCGACTATCGCGACCTGTTGGCCGATAGCTGAGCGATTGAAGGAGGAGCCTTGATCATCGTGTCCGGAAT
The DNA here is from genome assembly GCA_963820665.1 of uncultured Solirubrobacterales bacterium. Taxonomy (GTDB): domain Bacteria; phylum Actinomycetota; class Thermoleophilia; order Solirubrobacterales; family 70-9; genus CAVUAT01. Next base: position 367,609 of record CAWGAL010000005.1, read on the forward strand.
CCTGTTCGTCGACCCCGCAGACCGCGACCAGTACCTCGAGTCATGCGATCAGCGTGATGAAGGAGGCCGCGAGACAGGCGACGCCGAAGTCGTGAAGTACCGGATCTCATCGGTCGAAGCTCCCTAGCCCCGCCCCCGGGCGGCATCGAGAGCCTCGTCCTCGGTCAGGTACATGCCGACCCAGAAGATCAACCCGTCGCGAAGCTCCCCGAGCTGGAAGACCGCCGGGGACTCGACCCCGACTCCGCTCTCGGCTCCCTCGCCGCTGACTCGGAAGGTGGCGATGACGCACACCTCGCCTGCGGCCGAGCAGTCCTCCAGGTGCAGCTGAAACCCTCGGAACATCTCGGGCCAGCTCTCCCAGAACCCACGTACCCTCTCGCGGCCACGATAGGTGCCGGCGTCGGGGAACACGTCGGGCGTGTGCCACTCGATCTCGGGGTGCATCAGCTCGAGGGCGGCGTCGAAATCACCGCGGTTGTATGCCTCGAACGCGTTCCGAACCACCTCGACGTTCTGCTTGGACATCCCTTCGCAGTATCGCGCGATGGCCCTAGATCAGCGGCGTGGTCCCGGCCGCCCGGAGCGCGAGGAAGAGGAACGATCAGGCAGGCGACGGACATGATTCCCATCTCGCGGCGGACGATCGCGTTGGCCACCGCGCGCTGGCGCTCTTCGGTGAGCGAACGGAAGTCGAGGGCGCCGAGCTCCATCTGCGCGGCCCCGGCGCGGGTCAGCTCGGCGAGAAAGGAGACCAGCAGGGGCAGCGCGCCGTAGAGGTAGTGCAGGTCGACGGCGACCCGTCCGCTGAAGACGAGGAGGAGCCCGACCGCGACCTGGAGCACGACGGTGACCTGGGCGACCCGCAGCGCGTACCAGAACCCGATGGTCGGGCGGTCGCGAAACCAGGCGACGCCACCCCAGATCCCGGCTGTGGCGTTGGCCGCGAGCAGGGCGACTCCGACGGCGATGTGCAGACCGGTCACCCCGCGCACCCTACGGGTCGCATTTCCGCCTCACGAGGTCGGATTTTCGGCTTTCTGATGCCGAAAAGCACTATGTAACAAGGCGACACAAGCGCACTGTTAGATTTCGAAGAAGAGTGCTTCAGAGCTATCTCCCCGTCCTCGTCTTCGCCGGTCTCGGAATCCTCGTCGGGACGACCTTCACGCTGCTGAACGGGGTCACCGGGCCCCGCCGCCCGAACGCGATCAAGAGCCAGCCGTACGAGTGCGGCCTGCCTTCCCAGATCACGCGCAGCTTCAAGTTCGGCGTGAGCTTCTACATGATCGCGATGCTCTTCATCCTCTTCGATATCGAGGTCGTCTTCCTCTACCCGGTCGCCGTGATCATGCAGTCGGCCGACAGCATCTTCGTCCTGGCCGAGGTCCTCATCTTCGTGGCGCTGCTCGTCGTGGCGCTGGTCTTCGTCTGGGCGCGAGGAGCACTCGATTGGAGATAGAGCGCCGCAAGCTCCGTGTCCCGGCCCCGGCTGAACAGCCGACGAGCCCCGAGGAGTTCCGCGCCAAGCAGATCCGCGCGCGCGAGCTGCTGCGCGGCGACCTCGAGGGCCGCGATCTCGAGCAGCACGTCGAGGAGAGCATCTTCACGACCACCCTCGAGAAGGGGCTGAACTGGGCGCGAGCCAACTCCTGCTTCCCCGCGACCTTCGGGCTCGCCTGCTGCGCGATCGAGTTCATGTCGATGATCAGCGCCCGCCCCGACATCGCCCGCTTCGGCGCCGAGGCCCTTCGCGCCTCGCCCCGCCAGGCCGACCTCCTGATCCTTTCGGGCCGCGTCTCGATCAAGATGGCGCCGGTCGTCCGCCGGCTCTACGACCAGATGCTCGAGCCGAAGTGGGTGATCTCGATGGGGGCGTGCTCGTCCTCGGGCGGAATGTTCGCCAACTACGCCGTCGTCCAGGGCGCCGACAAGTTCATGCCGGTCGACATCCACATCCCGGGATGCCCGCCGCGCCCCGAGGCGGTGCTGAACGGCTTCATCAAGCTCCAGCGAAAGATCCAGGGCAGCCCGGACCTCGGCTGGCGCCAGCGCTACAACGCGATCGGCACCGAGGAGTGGGCGCGCCTCGAGCCCGGCAAGCCCTCGCGCGAGGCCGTCGAGGCCGCTGCTCGCGTGCTCGAGGGAGCGACGAATGCCTGATGCGCCCGGTCTGGAGCTGATCGCCCAGGAGATCAACGAGACCGAGCCGGGGACCGTGCTCGAGACGGCGCTCGAGCACAAGCGGGCGACGCTGATCGTCGACCCGACCAAGGTCATCGTCGCCCTCAGCTACCTGCGCGACACACCCGCTCAGGGCTACACGTTCCTCTCCAGCCTGCACGCCGCCGACTACCTGCCGGCCACCCCCCGCTTCGCCGTCCACTACGAGCTGCTCTGCCGCGACCGCGTCGAGCGCATCCACGTGAAGGCCCTCCTTCCGGACCCTGCTGCCGGCGACGGCGGAGAGTGGTCCAGGGTCACCGGCCCCGATCCGTGGGAGCCCGGAGCTCCCGGCGCGGCGGTGGAGGAGATGCCGGTCGCGGGGGCGACGCTTCCCGAGATCGACTCCTGCGTCGAGCTCTTTCCCACCGCGGACTTCCAGGAGCGGGAGGCGTACGACTTCTTCGGGATCGTCTTCCGCGGCCACCCCGACCTGCGCCGAATCCTGATGCCCGACGACTACGTCGGCTGGCCGCAGCGCCGCGACTTCCCCGTCGGCGGCGAGCCGGTGCTGTTCACGCACAACGAGATCGAGCTGCCGCGGTGGTACGAGTAATGGCCTCCACCGACGAGACACTCCGCGACGAGGCGTTCGGGACTCAGCAGGGAGTCCGCCCCGAGATCGAGGACCCGCTGGCGCCGCTGGTCGCAGCCGGCGCCACGATCGAGCCTGGCCCGCCCGACATCGAGGGCGACCTCGAGCCCGAGGACGAGGTCATGACGATCAACATGGGCCCGCACCATCCGGCGACCCACGGGGTGCTGCGGCTGATCGTGACCCTGCGCGGCGAGCAGGTGCTCGACCTGAAGCCGGTGATCGGCTACGTCCACACCGGGATCGAGAAGAGCTGCGAGCAGAAGAGCTATTGGAAGGCGATCCCCTACGTCGAGCGGATGGACTACCTCGGCTACTTCTTCAACATGCAGGCCTACTGCGGCTGCGTCGAGGAGCTGCTCGAGCTCGAGATCCCCGACCGCGCCAAGTACCTGCGGATGATCCACATGGAGCTGAACCGGATCCATTCGCATCTGGTCTGGCTCGGCACCTCGGCGCTCGACCTCGGCGCGATCTCGATGTTCTGGTACTGCTTCCGCGAGCGCGACGCGATCCTCGACATGTTCGAGATGTCGGCCGGCCAGCGGATGCACACCCGCTACTTCCAGGTCGGCGGCGTGATGGAGGACATCCCGCTCGGCTTCGAGCGCAAGCTGCGCGAGTTCGTCGAGATGATGCCGACACGGATCGACCAGTACACCGCGCTGCTCGACGAGAACGAGATCTTCCTGCAGCGCACCAAGGGCATCGGCATCGTCTCGCGCGAGCGGCTGCTCGAGCTCGGCGTCACCGGCCCGCTGCTGCGCGCGACCGGCGAGCCCTGGGACCTGCGCAAGGCCGACCCGTTCCTGGCCTACGACGAGGTCGACTTCCAGATCCCTGTGGGCACTGTCGGCGACGGCTACGACCGCTACAAGTGCCGCGTCGCCGAGATGCGCGAGTCGGTCAAGATCCTCGAGCAGTGCCTCGACGGCCTACCCGAGGGCCCGCACATAGCCGACGACCGCAAGATCGTGCTGCCGCCGCGCGACGAGCTCGGCACCTCGATGGAGGCGCTGATCCACCACTTCAAGCTCGTCACCGAGGGCTTCCGTGTCCCGCCGGGTGAGCTCTACCACCCGATCGAGGGGCCCCGGGGCGAGCTCGGCTGCTTCATCGTCGCCGACGGGTCCGCGAAGCCGGCCCGGGTCCACTTCCGCGACTCCTCCTTCGTCAACCTCCAGGCCCTGCGCGAGATGTGCATCGGGGGCTGGGTCGCCGACCTGATTCAGAACCTGGCGATGCTCGACCCGATCCTCGGGGGGATCGACCGATGAGGTTCATCTGATGAGCCCGCTGATCCCGAAGCCGCGCAAAGGCTGGAAGGACGACCCAGGCCACATCCACGACAGCCCCGGCCTGCCACCCGAGGCTCCCGAGCCGGAGCTGCCCGAAGACCTGCAGGACCACCCCGGCGTCGACCTGCCGACCATCAGCTCGATCCCGACCGAACACGCGACCGAAGAGGAGCGCGAGCCGCACGGAGAGCCGGCGCCGGTTCCGGAGCTCTCCGAGGTCGACGTCCCGCGCGCGCTCGCCCAGGAGATCCGGCGCGCGATGAAGCGCTATCCCGAGAAGCGCTCGGCCTCGATTCCGGCGCTCTGGGCCGTCCAGCGCCGGTACGGGTACTGCAGCCCCGAGGGGATCGAGCAGGCCGCCGCGGTGATGGGCGTGACGCCCGGCTACCTGCAGTCGGTGGCGAGCTTCTACGACCTCTTCCACCTCGAGCCGCAGGGCGAGCACCAGGTCCTGGTCTGCACGAACATCTCGTGCTGGCTGCGCGGAGCCGACGACATCCTCCAGGAGTTCCTCGATGCCGCCGGGACCTCGCACGCGGGTGAGACATCAGCCGACGGGAAGTTGATGGTTCGTGGTTTCGAATGCCTCGGTGCGTGCGACCTCGCCCCGATGGCATCGATCGACGATCGCTACTACGGGCCGCTAGCCGAGGGCGACGCTGAGCAGGTCGTCGAGGCGCTCCGCTCCAAGGGCGAAGTGCTGCCCGAGAAGCGGCTTCAGGATCGCGGTGCAGCGGGGGGCAAGCGAAACCCTGCCGACGAGCGGGTCACCAAGCACTCGCTGAACAAGGTGAAGGGAGCCCAGGGCTGATGGCCGGCGAGACGCGACTGCTGTTCCGGAACGTTGACGAGCCGGGGCTCAACACGATCAAGGTCTACAGGCAGCTCGGCGGCTACGAGGCGCTCAGCAAGGCCTTCACGGAGATGGAGCCCGGGACCGTGCTGTCCGAGCTCGAGGACTCCGGGCTTCGCGGCCGCGGCGGCGCGGGCTTCTCGATGGGCAAGAAGGCGAGCTTTCTTCCGCGCGGCGACATGGACAAGTACCTGTGCTGCAACGCCGACGAGTCAGAGCCCGGCGCCTTCAAGGACCGCGAGCTGATGCAGAAGAACCCCCACCAGTTGATCGAGGGGATCGTCATCGCGGCGCGGGCCGCCGGCGCCAACCGCTGCTTCATCTTCATCCGGGGCGAATACGACCTGCAGGGCGACATCCTCGACGCCGCTGTCGAGGAGGCCTACGAGGCTGGCTTCCTGGGCGACGACGTGTTGGGGACGGGCGAGCAGGTCGAGCTCGTCGTGCACCGCGGCGCGGGCGCCTACATCTGCGGCGAGGAGACAGCGTTATTGGACTCGCTGGAAGGCAAGCGGGGCAACCCCCGCCTGAAGCCCCCGTTCCCCGCGGTCCAAGGCCTCTACGGCGGCCCGACGTTGATCAACAACGTCGAGACCCTCGCCAACGTCCCGCACATCGTCTCCTCGGGCGCCGACTGGTTCAAGAGCTTCGGCACCGAGCAGTCGCCGGGCACCAAGGTGGTCTCGATTTCGGGCGACGTACAGCGCCCCGGCAACTACGAGGTCGAGCTCGGCATCCCGACCGGCGAGCTGATCAACGAGCTCGCGGGCGGCGTCGGCGACGGGCGATCGATCAAGGGCTTCTTCCCCGGCGGCTCCTCCTCACCAGTGCTGACCGCCGACGAGGGTCTGAAGCTGCCCTACTCCTTCGAGGCGATGCAGGAGGCCGGCTCGATGCTCGGTTCCGGCTCGATCATCGTCTTCGACGACACCACCAACGTCGTCGAGCTGGCCCTGCGGACGGCGAAGTTCTACCACCACGAGTCGTGCGGGAAGTGCACTCCCTGCCGCGAGGGAACCAACTGGACCGTGAAGATGCTCGAGCGGATGATCCGCGGCGAGGCGACCCCGATCGACCTCGAGACGACGGCCGCGGTCCAGAAGAACATCATCGGCCACTGCCTCTGCGTACTCGGCGACTCGATGGCGGCGCCGATCGGCTCGATGGTCGAGAAGTACCGCGAGGAGTTCGACGAAGCACTCGAGCGCGGCGTCCCATCTCACTCGGGCAACGGGCATGCCGCCGGCGCCGCCGAGGCGATCGGCGAGTCGACCCGGCGCGAGGGCGACTACGAGTCGATGAAGGCCGGGCGTTGAGCCAGCCGATCCGCAACGCGGTCACGCTCGTCGTCGACGGCCGCGAGGTCATCGCCCCGGAAGGGACGATGCTCGTCGACGCGGCGAAGATGGGTGACGTCGAGATCCCAGTGTTCTGTTACGAGCCGAAGCTCGGCGAACCCGTCGGCGCGTGCCGCATGTGCCTGGTCGAGATCGAGGGGATCCCGAAGCTCCAGACCGCGTGCTCGACCCCCGTCCGCGACGGCATGGTCGTCTACACGCAGACCGACCAGGTCAAGGAGGCCCAGAACGCGGTCGTCGAGTTCCTGCTCGTCAACCACCCGCTCGACTGCCCCGTCTGCGACAAGGGCGGCGAGTGCCCGCTTCAGGACATCTCGATGGGATGGGGCCCGGGCAAGAGCCGCTTCACCGATCCCAAGCGCCACTTCCAAAAGCCGCTCGAGCTCTCGCCGCTGATCGCGATCGATCGCGAGCGCTGCATCCTCTGCTACCGCTGCGTGCGCTTCAGCCAGGAGGTCGCCGAGGACGAGCAGCTCCAGCTGCTCGAGCGCGGCGATCGCAGCTTCGTCGGCACCTTCGACGAGCGGCCGTACATCGCCCCCTTCCACGGCAACATCATCGAGCTCTGCCCCGTCGGCGCCCTGACCTCCTACACCTACCGCTTCCGCGCGCGCCCCTGGGACATCGAGGACGCGGGCTCGGTCTGCACGCTGTGCCCGAGCCAGTGCAACGTCAAGTTCACGGTGCGCGACGAGCGCGTCCTGCGCGTGCTCGCCCGCGACAACCACGCGGTCGACGACGGCTGGCTCTGCGACAAGGGCCGCTTCGCCTTCCAGATGTTCAACTCCGAGGACCGCATCCACAAGCCGATGGTCCGCGCCGGCGACGGCAGCCTCAGCCCGGTCTCGTGGGAGACGGCCATCGAGCAGATCTCGACCAAGCTGAAGGCGGCCGGCCCGAACGCCGCCGCGCTCGTCGGCGGGCAGACCTCGAACGAGGAGGGCTGGCTCGCCCAGCGCCTCGTCCGCGGCGCGCTCGGCGGCTCCGCCGTCGCCAGCTCGCCGAACCCCGTCGACCCCGGTCTGCTCGGCGAGCTCTCCCGCCCCGAGATGAGCGCGCGCATGAGCGACCTCGACTACTCCGGGGCGATCCTCGTGATCGGCGCCGACCCCCTGCACGAGATGCCGATCCTCGACCTGCGCATCCGCAAGGCCGTCCGCCGCAACGGCACGAAGCTGCTCGTGGCCTCGGAGCGCCCGACCGCGCTCGACGGCGGCGCCCACGAGGCGATCCGCTACGCGCCCGGCGACGCTGCGAGCTTCCTCACCGCCCTGACTTCGGCGCTGGCCGGCGAGGACGAGAAGGGGCCCCACGCCTCCGAAGCGCAGGCAGTCGCCGAGCAGATGCGCTCGGTACAGGACCCCATCATCGTCTGGGGCGAGCGCCTTTGGCGCAGCCCCGGTGCGGTCGCGGCACTGCGCGACGTGGCCCGCTCGCTCGACATGCACCAGCGGATCGGGCCCGGCCTGCTCGAGGTTCCCGAGGAGTCGAACGCCCGCGGCCTGCGCGAGGTGGGAGCGCTGCCCGGCGCCGGCCCCGGCCTCGCCCCCCGCGATGCGAGCCGCAGCCCCGACGAGATCAAGCAGGGCCTCGCCGACCACGAGCTCGACGCGCTGCTGCTGGTCAACGCCGACCCCGTCCGCACCTACCCGGACGGCGACGGTTGGCGCAAGGCCCTCGCCGGCAACTTCGTGGTCGCAATCTCGATGTACGACGACGAGTCCACGAGCTACGCCGACATCGTCCTCCCGGCCGAGTCCTACGCCGAGAAGGAGGGAACCGTCACCCACCCCGACGGCCGCCTCCAGCGCGTGCGCCCGAACGTCCCCCACCCCAAGGACGTGCGGCCCGGCTGGTGGATCCTGAGCGAGCTGCTCGCCGCGGCTCGGCGACGACCTCCCGGTGGCCACGCCCGAAGAGATCTTCGAGCTCGCATGCAAGGAGATCCCGTTCTACGGAGAGACTGCGTACGAGGAGATCGGGGGCCAGGGGCTCAGGTGGCAAGAGCGTGATCCGGGTGCGTCGTGGACGCCGGGTGACGCGTCCGTCACCGACACGCCCGGTGGTGCTGATTCGCCGACCAGCCGCATCGGCTCCGACGATGAATCGACGGCTGCATACGCACCCCCGGACGCGCCGCCGACGGACGCGGCAGACGGCGACGGCACCCCCGGTCATGGTCTCATCCTTGGCACCTACCGCGACCTCTGGGCCTCGGAGGTCACTGAGCGCAATCCTTCGTTGCGATTCCTGATGCCGACTCAGCGGCTCGAGCTCGCTGCCAAGGACGCCGAGGCTCTTGAGCTGGCACAGGGCGATCCGGTGACCGTGTCCGTCAATGGGGACAGCGTCGAGGCTGTGGTTGCCATCAAGGGGCGGATGCGGCCCGGGGGTGCCTTCTTGATCGAGGGGACTTCGGAGCAGAACGGCAACGTGCTCGCCAGCGGTGAGCCGCGGCGGATCGAGGTCACCAAGCGCGAGGTGCCTGCCGAGGGTGCCGCTCCCGCGAACGGCAACGGGCGGGTGAAGGTCGTCGAGACCCCGATGCCGACGGGCGGGGTCCCCAATTGAGGTTGTGCGCATGAGCCTTCTCGCCGAGGTCGGCTTCGCCGAGGCGTCGTGGATCATGGTCGTGAAGTCGCTGATCATCTTCCTCGGCGTCTTCCTGATCGTCCCGGTGCTGACGGTCGCCGAGCGCAAGCTGATCGGCCGCTTCCAGAACCGCTACGGGCCGAACCGGACCGGCCCCCACGGGATGATGCAGCCGCTCGCCGACATCGTGAAGCTCGCCGGGAAGGAGAAGTTCCGCCCCGACGCCGCGGTGCCGCTGCTGTTCGCGATCGCGCCGGCGCTGGCGATCTTCTCGGGCATCGTCACGCTGGCGATCATCCCGTTCGGCGACGTCAAGGACGGCGTCGGCTTCTACGGGATCGACGTCTCGATCGGCGTCCTCTACTTCTTCGCGTTCGGCTCGCTCTCGTTCTACGGCCTGCTGCTCGCGGGCTGGTCCTCGGGCTCGAAGTACAGCTTCCTGGGCGCGATGCGCTCGGCCGCGCAGCTGATCTCCTACGAGGTCTCGATGGGCCTGTCGCTGCTCGGCGTCGTGATGATGGCCGGGTCGCTGTCCCTGCCCTCGATCGTCGAGGCGCAGGGTGACATCTGGTACATCGTGCCCCAGTTCCTGGGCTTCCTGATCTTCATGGTCGCCGGCTTCGCCGAGACCAATCGCGCGCCGTTCGACCTGCCCGAGGCGGACGCCGAGCTGGTCCAGGGCTACATGACCGAGTACGGCGGCATGCGCTTCGGCTCCTACCTGCTCGCCGAGTACCTCGAGATGTTCGTCGTCTCCGCCATCGCTGTCACCTTCTTCCTCGGCGGCTGGATGGGCCCCGGCCCCGGGTGGCTCGACCCGGTCTGGATGGTCGGCAAGATCCTGGCGCTGATCTTCTTCTTCATCTGGGTCCGCGCGACGCTGCCTCGCCTTCGCTACGACCAGCTGATGAGCCTCGGGTGGAAGATCATGCTGCCCCTCGCGACGCTCAACGTCCTCGTCACGGCGGTCCTGGTTACGGTGCTCTAGTGAACGCCGAACTGAACACGGACGGGATCAAGGCCTTCAACGAGGAGTTCCCCTATCTCAACGAGGGCGATGTCATCTCGGTTCAGCGCGGGCCCGAGCCCGGCGGGGCAGGCGGCGTGTATCGCACGTTCGGGGCCACGTTGAAGGGTCTGCGCACGACCTTCGCCCGCATCATCGAGGGCCCGGTCACCGTCCAGTACCCCGAGGAGAAGATGCCGGTCTACCCGCGCTTCCGCGGCCGCCACAAGCTGCACCGCTTCGAGGACAACGGGCTCGAGAAGTGCGTCGGCTGCTCGCTCTGCGTCGCAGCGTGCCCTTCGGACTGCATCCGCGTCGTAGCGGCCGAGAACGACCCGGACCACCGCGTCTCGGCCGGCGAGCGCTACGCCGAGGTCTACGAGATCAACCTCAGCCGCTGCATCTTCTGCGGCTATTGCGAGGTCGCGTGCCCATTCGACGCGATCACGATGGGCCACGACTACGAGATGTCGGACTACAACCGCGCCGACCTCATCTTCACCAAGGAGATGCTGCTCGCAGAGCCCGTCGACCGCACCCCGCTTCGCCGCGACGACGAGTAGAGCGCTCCCTGGCCGCTACTGCGAGAGCTGCTCCAGGCCCCCGAGCTCCTCGATGAGCTCGCCGCCGTCGAAGACGAGCGACTCGGGCGGCAGGACGACCTCAGGCGAGGAGCCGAACGCGAACAGGTCCAGGCGAAGGTCGATGCTGCCGGCCCCTCCGAGGAAGTTGTACGGCGTCCTCACCGTCTGCCTGCGCACGTAACCGTTCGCGTCGATCCAGATATCGGTCGGGATCGGCGTGCCGGCCCCGTCGCCCGTCATGCCGACGCTGCCCGCGTCGATGAGCGCCGAGTAGTGCGTCGTCTGGGCGCCGCGAATCTTCTCCGAGCCGACCACGGTGATGTCCGCCACCGACTCGAGCTCAGCGAGCTGCTCGCGCGGGTCGGCGTTGATTTCCTCTCCCAGCAGCTCCTCGAGGTCGACCTTCATCCAGCTCTTGCCGCCGGGAAGGGCCGAGCTGAACAGAGGCGATGAGATGTAGAACGTCGATCCGTCTCCGACCTCGGTCATCTGGAGACCGCCGCCGACCGCGGTCCCCGACATGAAGAGCTCCATCGAGAAGCGATCGGCCGCTCCGTTGTAGGCGCCGCTGCCGGCCATCTGGACCGAGCCCGTGGCGGCCCCGGCCATCGTGCCGCTCATCTCGAAGCGGTAGCCCTTCGCCTCAGAGGTCCGCTCAGCGGCCTCGGCGACGGGGGAAAGCGCCGTGGGAGAGTCCTCGTGCAGGAACGCGAGGTAGAAGCCGAGTAGCGCCCAGGAGGCGGCCGCGACCACGATCGCGGCGCAGAACAACCGGTTCTCGGGCATGAGGTCGGCCATCTGCTCATCTCTTCGGCTCGCACAGCTGAGGGCCAAAGTGCCGGTGGACGGATGGCGCGATCCCGCCCATACTTCGTTCGTGTCCGCTGACTCCGAGGTGGTCCAGGGACTCATCGACGCGTACGCGCGCGACGACATCGACGCGGCGCTTGCGCTGCTCCACCCCGACGTCGAGGTGCGGCCCATCCGCGCGCAGCTCGAGGGGACGCACTACTCCGGGCACGACGGCTACAGGGAGATGCTCGCGGTCTTCGAGGAGGATTGGGAAGGGCTGAGCCTGATTCCGGACCGGCTGGTGGAGGGAGATGGCGTCGTGGTCTTCATCGGCCACCTCGCCGCGAAGGGGAGGACGAGCGGGGTCGACCTCGAGGCACCGCTCGGGATCGTGTTCGAAATCCAAGACAGGCTGGTGACGCGGTTCATCAGCTTCAGCGACTCCGACGCGGCACTGCGCGAGGCTGGCCTCAGCGCCTGACCTCGAGCTCGCGGGCGACCGCGAGGGCGAGATCGGCGGCGCAGGCGACCGTCGGGTAGCTCAGGTTCTCGGGCGTGTCGGTCGGCCAGTGGTAGTTCGAGATGCTCTTGTTCTCGTCGATCGAGACCAGGCAGGCGGTCGGGATCTTCATCCGGCTCGGGACGACGGAGTCGGTGCTGGCCCGTGAGCGCAGGCCGCGGCGCATCGGGATGCCCTCGCGCTCGGCGACCCGCACGATCAGGTCGCGCCAGCCGCGGTCGAAGAAGTCCTCCATCACCAGCTCGCCCTCGCCTTCCAGCAGGGCGAGCTCGGGCGAGCCGACGCTGTCGAGGTTCAGCACCCACGTCCGCTCGCGGTCCATGCCGGCGAGGTGGCGCGCGGCGAACCCGTGGATGCCGCCCTGCAGGACCTCCTCGGCGCCGCATGAGGCGAGCACGACGCGGACGCCCTCAACCGGCTTGCTCTCAAGCGCCTCGGCGACCGCGACGAGCACGGCTACCGCGCTGAGATTGTCGTTTGCGCCGGGGACGACGGCGCTGCGCTGGATGTCGGCGAGGGTCGCAGCGGCGGCCCCGCTGAGCACCGCTCCCGTGGCGGTAACTCCTCGCCGTCCGGTGGCGGCGCCCGCGGCGACCATCAGCGGCCCCGCCAGGACGGCCCACCAGAGAGGCGCCGAGGTGTCGGTCCGCTCGACGATCCCGGGAGCCGCGTCGCCGAGCGCCTTCTGGCCGCCCTGGTGGAAGATGCGGCCGCTGCGAGCGGCGTCGTGGTGGGCCAGCAGCACCAGCGTGCGCTCCGCGTCGGCGGGCCCGACCTCGCCGACCACGTTCCAGGTCGTCTTCTCCTCCGCCGCCACCCGCCGCATCACCCGCGGGCCGTTCGAGACGTCGTCGGCGATCAGCGCGGCCGCCGCCGCTCCGCCGACGGCGCCCGCAGGCCGGCCCCAGCGGCTGAGGCCGGCGAGCCCAGCTGCCGCCGCGCCGGCTGCGATCGCCGCGAGCTGGCCGGCGAAGCCCTCGCGGTAGGTCTCCTCCTCGACTCGCGCCGCGACCCCGGCGGCCTGCAGCCGCTGCTCGATCCAGCTCGCGGCCTCCCGCTCGCCATCTGACCCGGCGAGCCGCTCGATCGGCGCGAGCGCCTCGACCACCTCGCGCAGGGTCGGCTCCGGGGTCTTCGCGGCTTGGGGTGTGAGTGCGGCATTCGTCGTCACGGCAGCGCAACCTATCCGTTGGCGCTAGTGGCTCGCGGTACGCACTCGCGGCGGGAGCCAAGGCGGAGATCGCTCAGGAAATAGGATTGCCTCGATGAAGGAGGTCGCATTCTTCGCCGGCGCGTTCGGCGCTCTCGGCGGCGCGATCGCCGTGATCTCTTTGCGGAACGCGTTCTACAGCGTGCTGGCGCTGATCGTCCACCTGATCTCGCTCGCCGGGCTGTTCCTGCTGCTCCAGGGAGAGTTTCTCGCGGCCGCTCAGATCGTCGTCTACGCGGGCGCGGTGATGGTGCTCTACGTCTTCGTCGCTGCGTACGTCGGCAACGTCGACGAGCCGCTGTGGGAGCCGATACCCGGCCAGAGATTCCTGGCGCCGCTGCTCGGTCTCGCCCTGTTCGCCGAGCTCGCCATCGCGATCGTGGGCTCAGGCCTGAAGACGATCGAGTCCGACGGCCCGACCGTCGAGCTCGGCTTCGGCTCGCCGGAGGCAATCGGGCGCCTGCTGCTCGAACGCTTCCTGATCGCCTTCGAAGCAGCATCGCTGTTGCTGCTGATCGCAGCGGTAGGTGCCGTGATTCTGGCCGCACGCCGCAAGGAGCCCAAGCGGCCGGAAGGCGCGCCCGGCACCCCCGGAAGCGAAGCTGAGGAGGTGGCCGGGTAGCGATGGATCTCACTTGGTACCTGGTGCTCAGCGCGCTGATCTTCGCCACGGGCGTCGTCGGCGTTCTGCTGCGCCGCTCGCCGCTGGTGATCCTGCTCTGCCTCGAGCTGATGCTGAACGCGGGCAACCTCGCGCTCCTCGCCTTCAGTCGCTCGCTCGGCAACGAGGACGGCCAGGTGTTCGCGCTGATCGTGATGGTGATAGCGGCCTGCGAGGTCGTCATCGGCCTCGGGCTGATCGTCGCCGCCTACCGCCGCCGGATCCCGCTCAACGTCGACGAGTTCCGCAGCCTCAGGGGGTGAGCTGATGGACGCGACGACCTATGGCTTCCTGGTGCTCGCCTTCCCGCTCGCGGGGAGCATCCTTATCGCGGGCGGGTGGAAGCTGCTGCCCGGGCGGAGCGCCGGCTGGATCGGAACCGGCGCGATCGCGCTCTCGTTCCTGGCCTCGCTCGGCGCGCTGTTCGACGTGCTCGACCTGCCGGTCGAGGAGCGCCAGCTCACCGAGTCGCTCTACACCTACGCCGCGGGCGGCGGCCTCGACATCCAGCTGAACGTGCTCGTCGACCCGCTGTCGATCTACATGTGCCTGATCGTCAGCGGCGTCTCGACGATGATTCACCTCTATTCGATCTCCTACATGACGGGGGACGAGGGGTTCCGGCGCTTCTTCAGCTACCTCAACTTCTTCGTCTTCTCGATGCTGCTGCTTGTCCTCGCGGGCAACATCGTGCTGCTGACCGTCGGCTGGGCCTTCGTCGGCTTCGCTTCCTATGCCCTGATCAGCTTCTGGTACCGCCGCGAGACCGCGACCAAGGCGGGCATGAAGGCGTTCGTCATCAACGTCGTCGGCGACGTCGGCCTTGTGCTCGCCGCGCTATTCCTGTTCCGCGAGCTCGGAACCTTCGACCTGCTCGAGATCTTCGAGGAGGCCCCGAAGGAGTTCACCGTCAACGAGGGCGTCGTCGTCGCGATCGGGTGCCTGCTGCTGGTCGGCGCGTTCGCGAAGTCGGCGCAGATCCCGTTCCACACGTGGCTCGCCGACGCGATGGAGGGCCCGACCCCGGTCTCGGCGCTGATCCACGCGGCGACGATGGTCACCGCCGGCGTCTATCTGATCGGCCGCTTCCACCCGATCTTCGAGATCGCGCTCACCGCGGCCGACATCGCGGCGATCGTCGGGCTGCTGACGCTGCTGATAGCCGCGACGATCGCGCTGGTCGTCACCGACCTCAAGCGGATCATCGCCTACTCGACGATGAGCCAGATCGGCTACATGATCATGGGCGTCGGGATCGGCGCCTACAGCGCCGCGTTCTTCCACCTGATGACCCACGCCTTCTTCAAGGCGCTGCTGTTCATGGCGGCCGGCTCGATCATCGGCGCGATGGCGAATCGCCAGAACATCGACCTGATGGGCGGCTTCCGCAAGTCGATGCCATTCACCTGCGCGATGATCCTGATCGGCGCAGCGGCCCTCGCGGCGTTCCCCGGCACCTCCGGCTTCTTCTCGAAGGACGAGATCCTCGCCTTCGCCGAGCACCGCGGCGGCTTCTACTGGGTGTTCGCGATCGGCGGCTACATCGGAGCGCTGATGACCGCCTTCTACGCCTTCCGGATCGGCTTCCGCGTCGCGTTCGGCGACCCCGTCCCCGAGGCGCGCGAGCTCGAGGAGGGGCACATCCACCACGCCGAGCCCGCCAACCCCGCGACCGGCGAGCCCGAGGACACCGACGTCGGATTCCC
Organism: uncultured Solirubrobacterales bacterium; assembly: GCA_963820665.1. Classification (GTDB taxonomy): domain Bacteria; phylum Actinomycetota; class Thermoleophilia; order Solirubrobacterales; family 70-9; genus CAVUAT01. The sequence goes on from CAWGAL010000005.1 coordinate 383,007, forward strand.
CGGCGCCGAGCACCACATCGCCGAGCGGGAGTGGCCGATGAAGATCGCGATGAGCGTCCTGGCGTTCGGGGCGATCTTCGCGGGCCTGGTCCAGGTCCCGGGCGTCGACGCCGTGGTCGAGCACTTCCTCGAGGGCAGCTTCGAGGATTCGACCCTCTACAACGACCTGCCCTCCGACGCGGCCGAGTGGCGCGGCCTCGGCATCGGGGCGATCATCTCGATTCTCGGAATCGCGCTGGCGGCGCAGTTCTATCTGCGCGCGCCTGGGACGACGAAGCGGCTGCAGGAGCGCTTCGCGGCCGTCCACACGCTGCTCGAGAACAAGTGGTATTTCGACGAGTTGATCGACCTGCTCGTCGTGCGCCCCTTCCTCGCGCTCGGGCGGTTCGCCGACCGGACGTTCGAGCGCGTCGTCGTCAACGGCCTCGTCGGCGGCGCCACCGGCGCGGCGCGCGGCGCCAACGCCGGCGTGCGCGCGGCGCAATCCGGATACCTCCGCGGCTACGCGCTGTTTCTGGTGGTCGGCTTCGCCGGCCTCGGCCTCTACTTCCTGGTGGCGGGTTCGTAGTGATCCAGGTCGCCCTCTGGCTCCCGCTCGCCGCCGGCCTCCTGGCCGCCCTGGCTCCGCGAAAGGCGACTCCGTGGGTCGCGGTGCTCGGTTCCGGGATCGCGCTCGGTTTTGGAATCGGCCTGCTGGCGAGCTTCGACTCCGGCGTCGCCGCGATCCAGCACCCGGTCGACGAAAGCTGGATCCCCGAGCTCGGCGTCCGTTACTCGCTCGGCATCGACGGAATCAACGTCTTCCTGATGCTGCTCACCGGGGTGTCTTGGTTCGCGGTGACCTGCTGGGGAGCGATCCGCACGCCGGAGCGGGACAAGACCTGGTTCTTCCTCCTCGGCCTGGCGCATACCGCGACGCTCGGCGCATTCATGGCCCAGGACCTGCTCCTGTTCGTCCTCTTCTTCGACCTGATGCTGATCCCGTTCTTCTTCCTGTTCGCGGGCTGGGGAGAGGACCACCCCGGCCGCGAGTACGAGCAGACGATCAAGCCTGCCCCCGCGACGATCAAGATGGTCGTCTACACGCTCGTCGGCTCGCTGCTGATGCTGGCCGGCGCGATCGCGACCGGCGTGATCGCCGGCGACGGCGGAACTCCGGTCTTTTCGATGGCCGAGCTGGCCGCGAACCCCATCGGCGAGGACAGCCAGCGCTGGATCTTCTGCTTCTTCGCCCTCGCCTTCCTGGTGAAGATGCCGGCGTTCCTGGTCCACGGCTGGATGGCCGACGCCTACCGCGTCGCCCCGCTCCCGGCCCTGGCGCTGTTCTCGGCGGTGCTCTCGAAGGTCGGCGCCTACGGGTTCCTGCGCGTGGTGCTGCCGACCTTCCCCGACGCCTCGGTCGAGTTCCAGGAGGTGGTGCTCGTGATCGCCCTCGCGTCGATCCTCTACGGCTCGATCATGGCGTACACCCAGACCAGCGCCCGCCTGGTCCTCGGCTACTCGTCGGTCGCCCAGCTCGGGTTCATCACCCTCGGGATCTTCGCCCTGCGCCCCGACGGCGCCGACGGCGCGATCCTCCAGATGGTCAACCACGGCCTTGTCACCGTGCCGCTCATGCTGCTGTTCGTCGTGCTGGTCGAGCGGGTCGGCAACGACGACATCGCACGGATGGGAGGCCTCGCGCTGCGGGCGCCGGTGATGGCCGTTCTCTTCCTGATCGCGACTCTGGCCCTGCTCGCGATGCCGGGCTCGGCCAACTTCGTCGGCGAGTTCTTCATCCTCAACGGCGTCTTCCAGTCGAAGATCGCGTTCGCCCTGATCGCCAGTATCGCCGTCGTGATGGCCGCTTACTACGCCCTGCGCCTCTACCAGCACGCGATGCACAACCGCCTCCGCTCGAGCCTCGAGTCCCGCGAGATCGGCCTGCGAGAGGGCGTCGTGGTCGGCGCACTGGTCGCATGCATCATCGCCCTGGCGGTCTACCCGCAGCTGATCCTGAAGCGAACCGACGCATCGGCCACCGCAACGGTCGAGGCGACGCAGGCCTCGCCGGAATCGGCTAGCAAGACCCTCAACCGAGAGGCCTTGAAGTGATCCCGATCGCCCAGGAGACCTTCAACGCTCCCGAGATCGACTACGGCGGGATCTCGCCGATCATTGCGCTGACCGTCGGGATGGTCCTCGTGCTGATGGTCGGGCTGCTGCGGACGCCGCGCTTCCTGGTGCCGGGCCTGACGCTTGCGGTGCTGGCCGCGACCGGCGGGCTGGCGATCTGGCAATGGGGCGAGCAGGCGGACCTCGTGTCGGGCGCGCTGCGGCTCGACGAGCTCGGGCTCGCCGCGATTCTGATCGCGGTCTTCGCCGCGGCGGTGGCGACGATCCTCTCGATCCGGGAGTCGTCGGCCGAGGCCGCGGGGCTCGGGGCGTTTTACGCGCTGCTGCTCGGCTCGGTGCTCGGGATGACGATCCTCGCCATGTCGCAGAACCTGGTCGCGTTCTTCGTCGGGCTCGAGCTGCTCTCGATCCCGCTCTACGTGATGTGCGGGTCGGCGATCCGCAAGGAGCCCTCGCTCGAGTCAGGGCTCAAGTACCTGATCGTGGGCAGCCTCGGGTCGGCGACGCTGCTCTACGGCTTCGCCTTCATCTACGGCGCCGGAGCCTCGACCGACTACAACGCGATCGCCGAGACGCTCGCCGGTGGCGAGGCCGACAACTCGATCATCCTGATCGGAACCGCGATGGCCGCCGTCGGACTGGCGTTCAAGGTCTCGCTGGCCCCCTTTCACCAGTGGACGCCCGACGTCTACCAAGGCGCGCCGACTCCGGTAACGGCGTTCATGGCTGTCGCAACCAAGGCCGCTGCCTTCATCGCCTTCGCCCGGCTGTTCGAGGTCGCGCTCGGCCCGGTGGTCGACGACTGGCAGCCGGCGCTCGCGGCGCTGGCGGTGATCTCGATCATCGTCGGCAACCTCGGAGCGCTCGGCCAGGACTCGTTGAAGCGCCTGCTCGGCTACTCGGGCATCGCGCAGGCCGGCTACATGCTCGCCGGAATCGTCGTCGCGACCGAGATCGGCCTTGAGGCGCTCGTGTTCTACCTCGCGGCATACACGCTGATGAACCTGGCGGTGTTCGTGACCATCGTCGCCCGCGAGCGCGAGACCGAGCACGGCGACGACATCCGCGCCTTCGAGGGGATCGGCCGCACCCGTCCCTGGCTGGCGTGGCCGCTGACCATCGGGATCCTCGCGCTCGCCGGAGTGCCGGCGACCTCGGGCTTCATCGGCAAGCTATATCTGATCGAGGCGACCGTCGACGGCGACTACACCTGGCTCGGCGTCGCGATCGTGATCGGGACGATGGTCTCGATGGCCTACTACCTTCGCGTGCTGGCGGCGGTCTGGATGAAGCCCGCCCCCGACCCGGCCGTAGCCGCGGGCGCAATGCCCGCGATGGCGGGCGGGTCCCCCGAGGCAACCAGCGAGTCGAGCGCAAAGGGCGCCGGCAACTGCCTGCTCATCGTCGGCGCCGGGGTCCTCTGCGCCGCAGCGACCGTTTTCTTCGGCGTCATCCCCTCACCCCTGGTGGATTGGGCATCGGCCGCGGGGGAGTCGCTCAACACATTCCTCTAGTTTCACACCGCCACGACTCATCGACCTAAGGAGAATGGATGTTCCTACTAGCTGAGTACACCTTCGGGCAGGGATTGCTCACGGTGCTCTCGATCTTCATCTTCGTCGCCTGGATCATGGTCCTGATCACGATCCTCAGCGACCTGTTCCGCGATCACGACACCTCAGGCTGGGTGAAGGCGATCTGGGTCCTGTTCCTGATCTTCATCCCGTTCCTGACGGCGCTGATCTACCTGATCGCTCGCGGCAGCGGGATGCGCGAGCGCTCGATCAAGGCTCACGACGAGCAGCAGAAGCAATTCGACGCCTACGTCCGCCAGGCCGGCGGCACCAGCGCGGCGGATGAGGTCGCGAAGCTGAAGAAGCTCCACGACGACGGCGCGATCACCGACGCCGAGTACGAGGCGCAGAAGGCCAAGGCCCTGGCCTAGGGCCCCCGGGGCGCCTGCGGGCGCGCATCCGCGAGGATGCGCGCCCGTGGGAGTCCTCCTCACAGTCGCGACGATCGTCCTCGCCACGGGCGCGGGCGTCGCCGCCGAGTTGCGCTGGCGCGACCGCGCCGGAGAGCTCGCGCGAGCGGGCCTGACGGCGTCCGTCTTCACCCTGCTGCCGTTCGTCACGTTCCTCAACGTGGCGCGGCTGGAGATCGACGCCGACATCGGGTTCGGCATCCTGCTCGGCTACGTCGCGATCGCCATCGCCGCGGGGCTGGCATGGTGGGCGGGCCGCGCGATGGACCTCCCTCGTCCCACCCGCGGCACCCTGATCACCTGCGCCCTGATCGCCAACACCGGCTATCTGGGCTACCCGCTGACGGCCTCGCTGCTCGGCTTCGACGCCCTCGGAGAAGCCGTCATCTGGGACCTGCTGGTGGGCGCCCCGGCTCTGCTGCTCGTCGGTTTCGCGGTCGGGGCGGCCTTCGGCGAGAAGGCGGGCGAGACCCCCCGCGAGCGCGTGCGCGCCTTCTTCACCCGCAACCCGCCCCTCTACGCCGCGATCGCCGCGCTGATCGCGCCCGACGCGCTCGCGCCCGACGCCTTGGTGGATGCCTCGCGGGTGGCCGTCGTCGCCTTGCTGCCGATCGGGTTCTTCGCCGTCGGGGCGATCCTCGCCGAGGAGGCCGAGGAGGGCACCCTCCGCCTCGGATCGCCATTCCGGGCTCCGGTCTCGATCGCGATCGTGTTGCGGATGATCGTCGCTCCGGGATTGCTACTCGCGATGGCCGCCCCGCTCATCGACCTCCCGGGCCCCTACCTCCTGCTCGCCGCCATGCCCGTCGGCATCAACACCCTGTTGATCGGCCACGTCTACGGCCTCGACCTGCGCCTCGCCGCCCAGGCGGTCGCATGGTCAACCGCTATAGCGATCGTGGGTGCGCTTGGCTCGCTGGCGTTCTGAGCGCGGAAGAGTCAAGGGTCGAAGGTGTCGCTTTGACGCCGATCTACTCGCTCAGGCCAGCCGCTTCGAGCGCGTCGGATTGGTTCAGGTAGACCTGGATGCTGGTTGCGCGTCCACCTTCGAAAGCCCAGAGGTGACCGACCTCCCGCTCCAGGTGAATCCCACTGGCGCTGCCCTCGGCAATCAGCCGAGCTAGAACGACCACGGTGGACCCGGTATCGAGGTAGCGTTCGGGCTCGAATCGCCACTCGGCCCAAACCTCGTCGACCATCGCAATCCAGCGCTCGACCCCCTTGCGACCGCGGAAGACCTCCGGGGTGTCGGGGTAGAGGGGCGGTACTCGAAGCTCGATGTTCGTGTCGGCGTGGTCACGAAAAGCGGCGTCCAGGTCCCGGCTGGCGAAGAGCTCGTAGAGCTTCCTCACCGCCTCGACATTCGGTTTGGACATAGCCCGTCCAGTATGGCGCCGCGAGGCGGAGGGGCCCTAGCTGTACACGCGCGTCGAGGAGCTGCGCCGCTTGCGCTTGAGCAGGTGCGCGTCGGCGGCGTCGAGGAGCTCGGCGGGCTCGGTGCCGTCCTCGGGGAAGACTGCGTAGCCGACGGTGGCGGAGATGCGGAAATCGCCGGATGAGACGCGGGCCACCGCCTGCTCGATGCGGAGGGCGAGGTACTCGGCCTGGGATCGGCCCGTCTCGGGGGCGATAACCGAGAACTCGTCGCCGCCCTGACGAAAGACGGCGTCCTCGGTGCGCACCTTCAGGTCCAGCATCGAGCCGACGATCGCAAGCACCAAATCGCCGACGAGGTGGCCCTGGGTCTCGTTCACGGCCTTGAAGTCGTCCAGGTCGAGGGAGAGGACGGCGAACTCGCGGTTGCGGCGCTCGTGGCGGGAGGTCTCGTGGCGCAGGCGGTCGATCAGCGAGCGGTAGTTGCCGACGCCCGTGAGGCCGTCCTCGGTCGAGAGCTGGCGGTAGGCCTCGCGGCTCGCCTCGAGCCCGTCGGTGAGCCGGCCGACGACGAGCGTGATGAGCACGATTCCCGGGCCGGCGGCGATCGCCCAGAGCAGGGTCTCGCGCGCGGGCTCGCTCGAGTAGATGAGCGGGGCGAACAGCGCGACGATCAGCAGCGCCAAGAACGGGGCCATGCGCCGCGGCTGGGGGAAAACCAGGGCGACGAACAGCGCGACGAAGAAGTAGAGGTAGGTGAAGACCTCGTGGGTGATCCCGACCGTGATCGCGACCAGGATCGTCGAGACGACCGGGACGGTCATGAGCCAGCGCTCCGGAAGCTGCCACAGGGGGAGCACGAGGCATGCGATCCCGAGCAGGACCGCGAGCACCGTCAGCGCGTACATCCAGGGCTCGAAGTCCTTGTCGAGCAGGAAGGTGCCCGGGATGGTGGAGAGCGCGCCGGTGATGAAGAGCAGGCCGGCGAGTCGCCAGGCCCCCTGCAGGGATACCGCCCGATAGCTGTGTGCTGCGGCGCCGTTCGCACTGGCGCCGTTGGAGTGTGCGTTCAATGCGCTCCTAGCGTGCTTCCGGGGACGGAGTTAAGGCTCGCAACTGGCCCGGACCCAAGCTTCCGGGTGATGGCGCGCGACTCTACCAGCGGCAACCGCCTCGGACCATCGGGCAGGGCGACTACGATGATCGACCCGTGCGCTACCCGGTCGAAGCCTTCACAGACGAGGAGAGAGAGCTCCTCAGATCCCGCTTCACGAATCTCGATCGTCCCGTGTTCGCGCTGGTCAACATGCCCGAGACGGTCAAGGGCGCGCTCTTCGCCCGCTACTCGCGCTATCCCGGGACGCTGCGGCGCCTCTACCTCGAGGAGTTCGCCTCCGACGTCCCCGCTGCCGCGGAGCGGCCGTTCGACGGCGAGGAGGGCGAGCGCGCGGCCGGGCTGTACGAGCGCATCTTCCTCGGCTACGGCGACGACTCGATCGCGCAGGTCGGCGGCGCGCACATCGCGACCGAGTGGGTCTCGAACGTGCTCACCAAGATCCTGCAGCGCGGCCGCCTCGCCGCCTACCTCGAGCAGTCGACTCGCTACATCCCCTACGACAACCCCATGCCCGAGACGGCCGGCGGCGGCTACCGCTTCTACCGCGACGACGAGCTCGGCCCCGCGTACGCGGCGGCGATGGACGAGATCTTCTCGATCTACTCGACCTCCCTGGTCGAGGTGCAGCGCTGGGCGGCCGAGCGCTGGCCCCGCGGCGATTCCGAGCCCGAGCGCGCCTGGGAGAGCTCGATCCGCGCCAAGGCGCTCGACCTGCTGCGCGGGCTGCTGCCGGCGGCGACCCTTAGCCACGTGGGGATCTTCGCCTCGGGCCAGGCCTACGAGCAGCTCCTGCTGCGGATGATGGCATCGCCGCTACCCGAGGCCCGCAGCTTCGCGACGATGATCCTCGAGGAGCTGAAGCAGGTGATGCCGAGCTTCGTCTCTCGCGTCGAGCGCCCCGACCGCGGCGGCGAGTGGATCAGCTTCCTCGAGCAGCGCCGCGACTCGGCCGAGCAGTGGGTGGACCGCCTCGGCCTCGGCGCCCGCGGCGAGGCCGATGACACCCCATCGGTCGACCTGATCGAGGTCGAGGGCGGCGAGGAGGAGCTCCTCGCCTCCTCCCTGTACGAATCGGCCTCGGTTTCCGAGCGCCAGATTCGCGAGCGCGTGCGCAAACTCCCGCCCGACCAGCGCGCCGACGTGATCGCCGAGCTCGTGGGCGAACGCGCCAACCGCCGCCACCGCCCCGGCCGCGGCTGGGAGGCCGTGCGCTACCGCTTCGAGATCGTCTCCGACTACGGCGGCTTCCGCGACCTGCAGCGCCACCGGATGCTCACCTGCCAGTGGCAGCGCCTCTCGCCCGACCTGGGCGCCGGTGTTCCCGAGGAGGTGCGCGAGGCCGGGGTCGGCGGGGAGTACGAGCGCGCGCTCGAGATCTCGCGCGTCGAGTTCGAGCGCCTCGAGGCCGCCGGAATGCCCGCCGCAGCGCCATACGCCCTCTGCCTCGGCTACCGAATCCGCTACACGCTCGACCTCAACGCGCGAGAGGCGATGCACCTGATCGAGCTGCGCTCGGCCCGCGAGGGGCACCCGACCTACCGCGCGGTCGCGCAGGCGATGCACGAGCGGATCGCCGACGTCCACCCCGCGATCGCGGCCGCGATGATCCACGTCGACTCCTCGCGCGAGCCCCGCCTGGAGCGGATCATGAGCGAGATCCGCACTCACCGAAAGCGCGTCGCCTCGGAGCAGCAGCCCGAGCGCTCCGACGCTCCTCCCGGCGTCAACGCGCTGGGCTGAGGCCACTACCTAACTTTCAGTCAATCCGGCGACGGCGCCCGTGCGCGAGCCGTTCGGGAGTACGATCGCCCGGTGAGAGGAGAGGGGAAGGGTCGGCGGGCCCTCGGGGCTTCGCTTCTGCTGTTGGCTTTGACGATCGGCGCTCCCGCGCTGTCGGCGGCCCAGGACGCGGGCTCCGCGCCCGATCCCGCCGCGCCCGTCGCCGAGCCCGCGCCACCTCCGCCCCCGCCCCCGGCACCGCCGCCCGCGGTCGAGGCGCCCGACCCCAAGGCGGACGAGCAGAAGGACGCCAGCGCGCCGCCCGCGGAGGTGCCCGCCGCTCCCGCTGAGGCCGCCGCGCCGGCACCCGTCCAGGCCCGCGCGGCGGGCGGCAAGAACGCCAAGGCGTCCGCTTCCGCGACCGTCTCGACCGGCGACAACTTCTACTCGCCGGCCACGGTGTCGGTCTTCGTCGGCGACACCGTCACCTGGCGCAACACGGGCGCCACCCAGCACTCCGCGACCGCAGACGACGGCAGCTTCGACACAGGCATCTTCGCCGCGGGTCAGAGCCGCTCGGTGACCTTCGACAACCCGGGCACCTTCAGCTACTTCTGCACCGTCCACGGCCAGGCCCAGTCGGGGAGCGTTCAGGTGCGCGCCGCAACCGACAGCCCGAGTGGCGGCGGCGGTAGCGCTGCTTCAAGCGGCTCCAGTGAGGCCGCTGCAGTCGCCGCGGCAGATGCGGCAGGGACGAGCACGAGCCTGCCCTCGACCGGCTTCCCCGCCCTGCTGCTCGGCCTGACCGGGATCGCGCTGCTGGCGAGCGGCGCGGCAGCGGGACGAACGGCTGACCGGATCGAGGAGCGCGACCGCCGCTCGCGTCGGCGCCCTTTCTCGATCTACTAGCCCCGCCGCCTCACTTCTTCTTTTTCTTCTTCTTGCAGCGTTTGGGCTTCTTGCCCTTCTTGCCCTTCCTCTGCTTGCACTTCGTCGCCTCCCCGCGGGCGAGTTCGTGCCCGATCCCTGGGTCCACGGGGCGACTGACCGGCGGCCCGGTCGAGCCGAACTCGTAGGCGCCTGAGTCGCCGTTGCCGACGCGGGTCGAACGCCGCGCTGGTCGAGCGATGGACCGGGTCGAAGTCGCTACGTCGACGCACGAGGCCGGCGGGACAGCCTGCGCGCGGCGGCGGTCTGGTTGTGAGGCCCGTATCGCGGGTAGGTTTTCGAGCAGCGACGAGCGACGAGCGAGAGAGAGGGATGGCGACCGAAGCGACCGATCGCGAAGACGGCGGGCCCGAGATGGACGTCCTGCTGAAGACCGAGCAGACCTTTCCGCCTCCCGAGGAGTTCGCGGCGCAGGCGAACGCCGGCGACCCCGCGATCTACGAGCAGGCCGCCGCCGATCCCGAGAAGTGGTGGGCCTCGTGGGCCGACCAGCTCGAGTGGATCGAGCCCTACGACGAGGTCCTCGACTGGTCCGACCCCCCGTTTGCGAAGTGGTTCGTCGGCGGCAAGCTGAACGCCTCGGTCAACTGCCTCGACCGCCACGTCGACGCCGGCCTGGGCGACCGCGTCGCCTTCCTGTGGGAGGGCGAGAACGGCGACCGCCGCGAGGTCACCTACGCCGAGCTGCTCGACACGACCCAGCGCTTCGCCAACGTCCTGAAGGGCCTCGGCGTCGGCAAGGGCGACGTCGTCGGCATCTACCTGCCGATGCTGCCCGAGACCCCGGCCGCCATGCTCGCCTGCGCACGCATCGGCGCGATCCACAACGTCGTCTTCGGCGGCTTCTCGGCGACGTCGGTCGCCGAGCGCATGGAGTTCTCGGACGCGAAGGCACTGGTCACCGCCGACGCGACGATGCGCCGCGGCGAGCCGACTCCGATGAAGGCTGCGCTCGACGAGGTGCTGGGCGACCTGCCGGATCTCGAGCACGTGATCGTCGTCAACCGCGGCGACACCGACCCCCCGATGACCGACGGCCGAGACGTCTTCTGGGAGCAGGCCGTCGCCGACGCCGACCCGACCTGCGAGCCCGAGCCGATGGACTCCGAGGACCCGCTCTACATCCTCTACACGTCCGGTTCGACCGGGAAGCCCAAGGGCATCCAGCACACGACCGCCGGCTACCTGACGCAGGCCGCCGCAACCCACAAGCTCGTCTTCGACCTCAAGGACGACGACGTCTACTGGTGCGGCGCCGACGTCGGCTGGGTCACGGGCCACAGCTACATCGTCTACGGGCCGATGGTCAACGGCGCGACCTCGGTGATGTACGAGGGTGCCCCCAACTACCCGGCCGAGGATCGCTGGTGGGAGATCATCGAGCGCTACAAGGTCTCGATCTTCTACACGGCGCCGACCGCGATCCGCGCATGCATGAAGTGGGGCAAGGAGCATCCTGAGAAGCACGACCTGAGCTCGCTTCGCCTGCTCGGAACGGTCGGCGAGCCGATCAACCCGCGCGCGTGGCTCTGGTACCACGACGTGATCGGCGGCGGGCGATGCCCGATCGTCGACACGTGGTGGCAGACCGAGACGGGCGCGATCATGATCGCGCCGCTGCCCGGGCTGACGACGACCAAGCCCGGTTCGGCGACTGTCCCGTTCCCCGGCATCGAGGCGAAGATCTACGCCGAGGCGGGCGAGGAGATCGACGAGGGCGCCGGCATCCTCGTTCTCACCAAGCCATGGCCGTCGATGGCGCGCACCCTCTACAAGGAGGACGACCGCTTCCTCGAGACCTACTGGGACCGCTTCGGCCGCGACACGTACCTGGTGGGCGACGCCGCTCGCAAGGACGAGGACGGCTACTTCTGGATCGTCGGGCGCATCGACGACGTGATCAACGTCTCGGGCCACCGGCTCTCGACGATGGAGGTCGAGTCGACGCTCGTCTCCAATCCCAAGGTCGCAGAGGCCGCCGTGATCGGGGTCCCCGACGAGATGAGCGGCCAGGCGATCATCGCCTTTGTGATTCCCGAAGGCGACGACGGGGACGGGATGCAGGACGAGCTGCGCTCCTACGTCGCCGACAAGATCGGCAAGCTCGCCCGCCCGAAGCAGATCGTGATCTGCGACGACCTGCCGAAGACGCGGTCAGGCAAGATCATGCGCCGCATCCTGCGCGGGATCGGCACGGGCGAAGACGACCTGGGCGACGTCACCACTCTGCGCGATCCCGACGTGGTCGAGGACGTCCAGAAGCGCTTCGCCGAGGCGAAGCCTTAGGGCCGCGCCGCGATGCTCCAGCACGTCGCCATCGAGACGCCGCCCGGCGAGGTCGATCGCGCGATCGAGTTCTGGTCGCTGGTGGGGTTCGAACGGGTGGAGTCGCCCGAGCCGCTCGGCGACATGGTGCGCTGGCTCGAACGTGAGGGGACGCAGATCCACCTGCTGCTGACCGAGAACCACACGGCGCCCCTGCTCGGCCACTCCGCGATCGTCGTCCCCGACCACGCCGCGGCGAAGCAGCGGCTCCGTGACGCGGGCTTCGAGGTCTCCGACACGCGCCAGCTCTGGGGCGCCGACCGCGCCTTCGCGATCGCCCCCGGCGGCCACCGGGTCGAGCTGATGGCCGCGCCGCCGCCCACCTCGCGGTAGGCGGCGGCACATCCGAGCTACTCGGTGACCTCCACCTCGGAGACCATGCCCTTCACCACGTGGGGCGGGCCGCCCGTCTGCTTGTCGGAGACGAAGCAGAAGAAGGCGTAGCGCCCAGGCTCGAGGTTGACATCCACGAGCTGCGACTTACCGCCGTCGAGCACGGTGCTGCTCACGGCGGCACCCGGCTCGCCCACGAATGGGGGTGGGCCCGAACCCCGACCCTGACTCTCGAGGAACGCCGTCGCATCCTCGATCGTCGCGTCCGGCTTCAGCGGCGAGGCGAGGAAGTGATGCCACGTCCCGCCCTTGTTGTCGAGCAGAACCTTGCTCTCACCGCTCGGCAGCCCGTCCGAGGTGAACGTGTACTCGGCCGCATCGACCTCGCCATCGACCTCGGGCAGCTCAGCCCCGTTGTCGTTCCCCCCCACGGAGATCTTCGTGAAGGGCTCTTGGTCGGCGCCGGTCGGCAGCACGTAGTAGGTGCCCGACTCCAGCTCCTGGGTGACGGTGGTGGACTCGCCCGGAGCCGTCGAGCCGGGGCCTCCGCCGGCGATGAACCAATCCGCGACCGGCTCGCCCTTCTCGGCCTTGGCGAGCTCCGCGGCTACCTCTGCGTCGCTGTGCTCCTCGCCTTGGGCGACGAAGGCCAGCTGGCCGTCCAGATCTGGAATGTCGGTGTTGTTGGTGAGCTCAATCTCGGCGGCGCCGGAGTCGACCTCGGAAGTGGCGGTGAGGGTGACGTCTCCCTTGGCGCCGCTTGCGTCGATCGTGATCTTCGACGGTTCCGAGGACTCATCATCGTCATCTCCACCGCAGCCGGCGGCGACAGCGACGATCGCTGTGACGGCCAGAATCGGGATGAGCATCCGCGCATAGCGGTTCCTGAGTCGCATCCATCTCCCTTCCGGGGCCCCCCGGCCTCAGATCGGTTTCGGCCCCCGCCGTTGCGGGAGCTCGACCGACCCTATATCGGCTCGGCGCGGCGCGCTAGTTGCGGCGCTTGCGCTTGCGCGGCGGGTCGCTCGGCGGCGGCGATCCGTTCGTCGAGTCGCCGACGTCGTCTCCCCCGCCGGCGTCGTCTCCCCGCGGGTCCGAGGGGTCGTCGAGTGGCTCGCCGGTCACGTCGCGGCCCTCGCCCTCGACTGAGTCCCGCGCGCGTGCCGCGGCCGCATCGCCGCGCCCGGGCCAGGGCATCGCCTTCCCGGCCTCCCAGGCCGGCGGCCTGCCCCCGACCCAGACCCCGAGCAACATAAGGCCGGTCACGGCGAACCAGAGCTCCTGGAAGAAGAGGATCTCGGGGGCTCCCTGCGCAAGCAGCACGAAGACGACCGCGCAGGCCATCCCGAGCGAGCCCCAGAAGCGCGTCAGCAGGCCGGTCCGCATCCCCCACAGCGAGGTGTAGAAGTAGCCGATCGCGAAGGCGAGCGTGCCGACGAGACCGAAGATGCCCCCGATCCCGTAGCCCGGCGCGTCCTTGATCGCGTCCTCGGCACGATCGTCGGCCTGATCCTCCGCGTCCTCAGCGGAGGTCGACGCGGAGTCCGTCTCTGAGCCCGCGTTGGTCTCGGTCGTGGTCGTGGTCGCCTCGACGGTGGTCTCGCCCCTGGCGGCTCCGCCTTCGCCCTCGTCGGCGGCGTCCTCGCTCGCCCCGAGCTCGCCGGGCTCGGTGTCCTTCTTCTCGGCGGCAGCGTCGGCTGCCCCGCTGCTCTCGGCGGGCGTGCTCGAGCGCTCGGCCTCGGCCGCGGCGAAGTCGTCGGCAGCCGAGGAGAGAGCGGAGCTGCTTACGGCACCGCCGATCGCGAGGAAGACGACGCCGATCACGGACAGCCCGATCAACCCGCTTCGCACGCGCTCTGACCGCGCGCGGGCGGCCAGGAAGATGTGGGTGAGCGGGGCGCCGAGACAGAGGTAGCCGAGCCCCGAGACGATGGAGCCGAGCAGAAGGCGGCCGCCCAGGTCGTCGGCGTTCAGCTCGAGCAGCGCGTCCGCGGCGCCGTCGGCGTTGAGCGAGCTGATGCGGAGCGCGAGGCCGATCGCGATCAGGAAGACGCCGGCGACCGAGAGGATCCCCACAGGGCGCATGAAGCGGCGTTCGCGATCCAGGATCGCGGCTCGGTCGGCGGGGGCTGGCACGGCGGCTTATCTTAGGCGCCGTGAACTACGGACCGCCGCCCAGCGAGCCCGGGACCGGGTCGTCATCGGGCGGGGCGAGCGAGCGCACCGGGTAGTACTCGTGGTCGATGGGCTCGGCGCGGCGCGAGATGCGCTCGCCGACGCGCAACACCGTGTCGAGCACGGGCGCGGCGAAGCCGATGAGGTTCTCGAAGGCGTCCCGGGTGCGCTGCTGGTCGGGAGTGAGCTCGGTCTTCGGCTCGGTCATCCCTATCCCCGCTCGTGGAAGTAGAACTCGGGCAGTGCGCCCTCGATCACCTCGGCGGTCATCCGCTGGGCGACCTCGAGGTTCCCCGTGCGCACTGCGATGTCGTCGAGGGTGACGATTCCGGTCAGCTCTCCGTCGTCGACGATCGGCAGGCGGCGGACCCTGTGCTGGACCATCAGCGCTGCGGCCTCCTGCAGGTCCATCTCGGGCTCGCCGCAGATGAGCGGCCGCGAGGCGTGGCGCCCTGCGGGCTCGGTCAGCTCGAGGTCGCCGGCGGCGACGCGGACCGCGACGTCGCGGTCGGTGATCATCGCGGCCGGGGCACCCTCGGGGTCGGTGATGATCACGGAGCCCACCTTGCGGTCGCGCATCTGCTGAGCGACCCGGCGGACCTCGTCCCCTTCGTCGGCCGTGACGACCCCCGCGGTCATGATCTCGCGGAGCTTCATGGTGGTTAGCCTACCTCCGATGCCTCTGCTTTCCCGCCAACGCGGCCCGATCGCGGTCTATGGAGCCACCGGCTACACCGGCAAGCTGGTCGCAGCCGAGCTCGCCGCCTCCAAGTCCCCGTTCGTCCTCGCCGGGCGCAATCAGGCCAAGCTCGATGCGCTCGCCGCCGAGCTTGGAGGGGACGTGCGCACGCACGCGGTCGCGCTGAACGACCCCGACGGCCTGCGCTCGCTGCTCACCGACTGCTCCGCGGTGATCGCCTGCGCCGGCCCGTTCAGCCTTCACGGTGAGCCGCTGCTGGCGGCCGCTGTCGACACCGCCACCCACTACCTCGACACGACCGGCGAGCAGACCTACATGCGCACCGCCTTCGAGAGCTATGGGCCTCGCGCCGAGTCGGCCGGCATTGCGGTGATCCCCGCGATGGGCTTCGACTACGTCCCTGGCGACATGATCGCCGCGCTCACGGCCGAGGGCATGGGCGAGGTCGACCAGGTGACGCTGGCCTACTCGGTCGCAGGCTTCGGGATGACGCGCGGCACGCAGCAGTCGGGCCTCGAGATGCTCGCCGGCGGGGACGTCGAATGGCGAAAGCTTCAGTGGCTGCCGGCCGATCAGAGCATCGGGCGCGGCACATTCGACTTCCCCGAGCCGATCGGGCGCCAACGGATGGTCCGCTATCCGGCGGGCGAGCAGATCACCGTTCCTCGCCACATCGCAACGCGCCAGGTGCGGACGATGATCACGGCGTCGACGATCGCTCCCTCGGCGCTGAGCCGAGTGCTGCCCCTCCTCACCCGCCCGACGGGCCTCGCGATGCGGACCCCGCTGCGAAAGGTCGTCGCCAGGGCGATCGAGCGCCTTCCCGAAGGGCCGAAGCTCGAGGATCGCAAGGCCGCCCGCTTCACGATCGTCTGCGATGTGATCAGGGGCTCGACGACGCGCCGCGGCGTGATCCGCGGCTCCGACGTCTACGGCATGACCGCCGCCAGCATCGTTCGCGGCGCGGCGATCGCGGCCCAGGGCCGCGTCTCGCGCTCCGGTGCGCTGGCGCCCTCCGAGGCGTTCGAGGCGCGCGGCTTCCTCGAGGCGCTCGAGCGCTTCGACGTCGCCTGGGAAGTCGGCTCCGACCGCGAGGTCGCTCCGGCCGTGGTGGCCTGAGGTGCCGCGCGGGCGCACGGGACGCACCGGAGCGGGCCGCCGAGCCGTAAGCCTCGAGGCGGGGGCCACGCCGGGCGGGGCGCGCTGCCCAGCCTGCGGGGAGCCCCTGTTCGTCTGGGTCGAGACCGAGGGCTGGGGCCCTCGCGAGGACCAGATAGTCGACCGCTGCGAGAACTGCGGCCTCGTCGTCGCGCGCGACGCCGTTCCCTCGGCCGAGGCCGCCCTCGCCGAGCTGCTCGACAGCCAGACGACCGTTCGCACCAACGGCGGCGGGCCCGGCTCGCGCGAGACCGTAGTGGTGCGCGGACCCAACGCCGTGAGCCTTCAGGCCTGGCTGGGGGCCGAGAACTGGGCCGCCCTTCGGCCCGGCGATTCGACTCTGAAGACGAGCCCGCGCTCGGCGGAGCTGCTGCTCGCCAAGCGCGGCCTGTCGGTGAAGCGCACGCGCTTCGTTGCCGGCGCGGGGATGGCCTCGATGTGGCAGACCCTGCTGAACCTCCTCACCTTCCACCGCGACTTCGCTCCGGAAGCCCTCTCGGGCCGCCTTCGCCCAGGTGGCGGGCGCGGCAGGGCGGCGTATTCGATCGACGTCATGGTCTCGGTGCTCGCGGCGATCCCGACGGCGATCCTCGCGGTGCTGCTCGAGGGCGGCGCCGTGATCGCGCGGCGCGGCGGCGTGATCGAGGTCACCGCCGCGGGCGACTCCAGCTAGCTCAGCCCGCCTCGGCTACCTCGATCGCGTACTCGGCCACCCGCTCCGGCGACGCGAGGTGGGGCACGCCGGAGACCTCGAGCTCTCGGTGCTGCGCTCCCGCCAGGCGCGAGGCGAGAGCGCTCGCCGACGCGCCGAGCAGCGTCGGCGTCGCTACCGAGGTCACGATCAGCGAGGGGCGCGCGGCGGTCGCGAGGCGCGGGATCGGCATCTCCCAGGCGGGGATCGACCCGAGCTCGGCGATCAAGCTGGCGGGCCGCTCACGAGCGGGTGCGGTGAGCTCTGCGGGCAGGCGCTCGACGCCCACAGCGAGCGCGCCCAGGCGTCCCGAGAGGTAGAGCTCGATGACGGCGTCGCGTCCCTCGGCTGCGGCCGCCTCGAGCGCCCGGCGGTCGCCGCCGAGCAGCTCGGTCGCCTCTCCCAACAGCGAGAGCAGCGGCGGCTCGACCAGGACGGCGCCCGCGACCGCGTCGGGACGGCGCAACAGCAGGTCGAGGGCGATGACCGCGCCGAGCCCCGCCCCCACGATCACCGCCGGCTCGTCCGGAGCGAGAGCGGCGAGCAGCTCGACGGCGTCCTCGCTCTGTTCGGGGACGGTCGTGCGCTCGTAGCCCATGGGCGTGCCCGACGCGCCCCAGCCGCGGCGGTCGTACGAGATCGCTCGCGCCGTCGGCTCGAGCGCCGAAGCGACGCCCGTCCACGCCCGGGAGTCGACGGCCGTCTCGTGCACCAGCAGCACCGGCGGGCCTTCACCCCGCTCGGAGAAGCTGAGCTCGACGCCTCGGGCCTCGAGCACGCCCATCAGCTCTCGGATGAGCCCTTCGACGAAGCGGCCCAGATGCGCTGCACCAACGGCAGCGCCAGGGCGCGCGGGCTGTGCTGGCCCACGATCGACTGGGCCCGGTTGAGCGCGCCGGGCACGACGACTCGCTTGTCGTTCTCGACGCCTTCGATGGCGGCGGCCGCCACGTCCTCGGCCGACATCCAAAGCGCATCGGGGGTGTTGTTCTCGACTCCGCTCATGCCGGCGACCTCGCCGAACTCGGTCCTCACGGGGCCGGGGCAGACCGCGGTCACGCCGACGCCGCTGCCGCGCAGCTCGGTCCGGATCGCCTCGCTGAACGAGAGGACGAAGGCCTTGCTTGCGGCGTAGTTGGCCGCGCCGGGCATCGGCTGGAACGCCGCCGTCGAGGCGACGTTCAGGATCGCGCCGCGCCCGCGCTCGACCATGCCGGGCAAGAAGCGCGCGGTGAGGTCGACGACGGCCTCGATGTTCAGCCGCACCATCCCGACCATGCGCTCGCGCTCGTTGCTGACGAAGTCTCCCCTCGAGCCGTAGCCCGCGTTGTTGACGAGCACCTCGACGATGCGACCGCGCGAGTTGACCTCGGCGACCAGTCGGTCGCGCTCGGCGGGGTCCGCGAGATCGGCCGCCAGCGGCTCGGCGGCGACGCGGTGATGGTCGCTGCAGCTCGGTGGCGAGGCTCTCGAGCCGCTCCTCGCGGCGTGCAACAAGGATCAGGGCGTGGCCCCTCGCGGCCAGCTCCCACGCGATCGCGACCCCGATGCCCGACGAGGCACCGGTGACGAGCGCGGTCCCGGCGGTCGAAGCCGCTGGCAGCCCCACCAGGGCCTCGCTAGGAGAGGCCCTCGCGGGCCTCGCGAACCAGCGTCACGGCCTCGGGGAAGATGACGCGGATCGCGTCGCGGACCTGCGTCGCCTGCTCGTCGCTGGTGCCGCTCAGCTCGAGCGAGCCGATCGACGCCACGGTCATCTCGACGGCGAGCTTGATCGCGTTGTCGGCCCACGCGACCTTCTGCGCGCCGGCCATCTGCTCCTGCATCTCCTCCATGCGGCGCCGAAGCTCCTCCGGGTCGCCGAACAGTCCTCCGAATCCACCTTCCATGGGAGCGATCATAGAGGGGGCGGCACGATCTCGGCGGTCCTCCTGCCCGATTCCGTTCGCCGGCGCGCATCCCGTGCGACGGCGTCGTAGCAACGCTCGGCCGATGCGTACCAGCTTGCGAGCGAACGAGCGAGGCGCGGCCTCCGTCGAGCACGTGGCCCTGGCCGCGCTCATCGCACTGATCGCGATCGCTGCGATCGCCTCGTTGCGGGCCTCGCCGCCCGACGCCGCGACGCGCGAGCTCGGCGGGACGATCGCGCGGCGGATCGCCTGCGTGCCCCGCCACCCCGTTCCGTGCGCGCGCAACCCGCTCGCGCTCGCGTACGGCTTCCCGGTCGGCAAGCTCGTCCGGGCGCTGGCTCCGGGCCCCGTCGCGTCCGCCGGCTCGGCGGGGTTGCTCCTGCCGGTCGACTTCCGCCGCTGCCGCCAGGCGAGCTGCGCCGCGCCCGGAGTGCGGGAGGGCCTGACCGCGTCGCTTCGCCGCGTCACCGCGTTCACGTCGGTCGAGGACCTTCGCCCAGCCGGCGGCCCGGTCCGGGTCAGCTACTGGCTCTACCGTCCGACGCTCGGCTGGGAGCGGCTCGTCCGCGAGGCCGGCGCGGACGAGATCGCGAGGCCGGCTCCATCCGCCTCAATCTCGACGACGTCCCAGCGCTGGTCCCGCTCGAGACGCTGCCGGGCCGCAACCACTTCCGCTTCCCCGCGTCCGAGGAACCACCCTGGCGCTGGGCGGTCCCCAGCCGCTACCCCGGCTGAGGCTCCTCCTTGGCGGCCTTCTTCTGCTCGTCGGGGTCCGCCGTGCCCGTGTCCTCCTCGGCCGAGCGGATCAGGGTCGCGCCAGTCGGTGGTGCGGAAGATCAGGGCGAGCGCGATGAAGCCGAGGATCGCGGTCCAGACGGCGATCGCGATCTGCTGGCCGACCGAGTAGGTGAGCACTGCGATCGGCCCCGGACCTACGAGGGTCGCCACCAGCAGCGCCTGTTGGGCGCCGGCGCCGCCCGGAGTCAGCGGCAGCAGCCCGGTGATCGCCTGCACGCTCATCACCGTCAGGACGTTCTCGAACGAGCCGCCGATGTTGAACGCCTCGAGGAAGAAGAAGAACGCGCCGAAGCGCAGCAGCCAGGCCGCGCCCTGCCACGAGGCGACCGTCCTCAGGTAGAGGGGGATGTCGGTCAGCACGACGACCCCCTGCTTGACCCGGTCCCAGAACTGCTCGGCCCGGCGCGCGAGCACGGCGAAGAGGACGAGCGATCCGATCGCCGAGCACGGTCAGGAAGAAGATCAGCAGCTGCGGGTTCTCGGCCCAGAACGAGATCTCGAACGCCGGTATGCGCGGCAGCTCCGGCGGCTCGGGGAGGAGGCCCTGCGTGACCGCGTAGACGAAGACGATGATCCCGGCGCTGGTGTCGAACACCGACTGCACGAAGAACGACGAGGTGATCGTCGGGTAGGTCGAGCCCCTGATCGACTTCTTCGCGAGGAAGATCTTGACCGCGTCGCCGACCCGCGCCGGGATGAAGCTGTTGAGCCCTGCGCCCGCGACGTAGGCGCCGGTGACCTTCCAGTAGGGCACCTTCTTCCGGGGGTAGGCGGCGCGCAGCACGTTCTCCCAGGCGCGGCTGCGCGCGAGCAGGTGGGCGAGGTAGAACGCGAGCGCGACCACCATCGCGGGCCAATAGATGTCGCCGAGGCGGCTGAAGAACTCCTCGGCTCCGCGGACGAAGCGGTCGAAGCTCGACGCGGGGTCGAAGGCGAGCAGGAAGCTCACGATGAAGGCACCTGCCGCACGCGGAGCAGCTCGCGGTTGGCGAGCGCGCCGATCAGCACCGCGACCGCGCTCACGTAGATCCAGATCAGGAGGATGATCACCGCACCGAGCGCGCCATAGGTCGCGTTGAACGAACCGAAGTGGTCGACGTAGAACGAGAACGCCACCGACGCGATCACCCACAGCACGCCCGCGATCACGGCGCCCGGCAGGTGCTCAGAGAGGCGGCGGCGGGACCCCGCCGGGCCGAACGAATAGAGGAGCAGCAGTGCGGCGAGCACCGCCGCGAAGCCGACCGGGTAGCGCAGGGAGCTGACGATCGCCCGGCCGGTATCGCCGACGCCCGCGTCCTCCGCGATCGACTCGAACACCGGCCCGGCCACGATCAGTGGCACGAACGCAGCCAGCATCAGGCCCATCAGCGCCGCGGTCAGCCACAGGCGGGTCAGGTTGCCGCGGACGAAGCCGCGGATGAAGCTTTCGGACCCGCCCGACTCGTTGATCGCCTCGAGCGCCCGGATCGCCGCACCGACGGCGCCCGAAGCGGTGATCAGCGAGAAGACGAGCCCGATCCCGAGGAGGCCGCCTGCCCCGCTCGACCCGAGCACGTCGCGCAGCGAGCTGTCGAGGGTGTCGACGGCCGTACCGGGAGCGGCCTCGCGGAGCGTGTCGACGATGCTGTCGTAGGTCTCGGGGTAGCTGCCGAAGAGCGCCAGCAGCGCGACGGCGACGATCAGCGCCGGGAACAGGGACAGGAAGCCGTAGTAGGCGAGGGCGGCGGCCCGGTCGGTCAGCTCGATCTCGCCGAACCGCGAGTAGGCGCCCGAAGCAACCGACTTCCAGTCGCGGCTGCCGAGCTCGAGCAGGCCCCTTCGCGGCTTTCGCTGTGCCGCGGGCTTGCGCTCGGCGGGCTTAGCGGGTTGCGCCATCTGCGCCGAGAAAGCTCAGCATCCGCTCGGCGATCTGCTCGCCGCGGTCCTCCTGGAGGAAGTGAGCCGCACCCTCGATCTTCACCTGCTCGCCGACCGTCGGGATCATGTCGACGAAGCGCTCGCCTCCCTTCGGGTAGGGGAACACCGGATCGTTGTCGGAGAACGCGACGAGGGCCGGCTTCTCCCACCGCGTCAGCGCGTCGGCCACCGCCCTCATCTCCGCGGCGCCGGGCTCGTCGTCGGACGTCGGGACGAGCAGCGGGAACTGCGCGGCGCCCGCCTTCGACTCGACCGTCGGGAACGGCGCCTCGTAGGCAGCGACGACGTCTTCGGGCAGCTCGGACGTAGTGCCTCCCTGGACCACGAACCCGACCGGCAGATCGGGGTTGCGCTCGGCGAACGCTCGCCAGGCCATGAAGCCCTTCGAGACGCGGCCTGTGAACAGGCCCGTGTTGAGGATGACGAGCGCGCCGACGCGATCGGCGTTCTCGACGGCCCAGCGCAGCCCGATCGGCCCGCCCCAGTCCTGCACCACGACGACGGCGTCCTGCAGATCGAGCCCCCCGAGCAGCGCGGTCGCGTTGTCGACATGGCGGTCGTAGCTGTACCAGCCTCGGTCGGTGGGCTTGTCGGAGCGCCCGAAGCCCGCGTGGTCGTGGCAGACCACCCGGTGCCCGGCCGCGACGAGCGGCGGCAGCATCTTCCGATAGAGATAGCCCCACGTCGGCTCGCCGTGGAAGCACACGACCGGCCGGCCCTCGCCCTCGTCGACGTAGTGCATCCGCAGGCCGTCGACCTCGGCGTAGTTGGGCTCGAAGCCCCATCCCGGGAGCCCCTCGAATCGGGAGTCCGGAGTGCGAAAGACGTCCACAGCCGCGCAGGATAGGCGCGGCCTCTACTTTTGCCACACTAACCCGCTGATGTCGACCCCTGGCCCCCAGGCAGTCGCACCCCCGAGTGCGCCCGCTCCCTCAGCTCACGATCCCGCCGACGAGGCGATGTGCCTGCGCGCCCGCGAGCGTTATGCGACCGATCGCAAGCGGATGGGCAACGTCCCCCGCAGGCGGCGCAAGCACGCGGCGCTGCCCAACCTGATCATCATCGGCGGGCTCAAGTGCGGGACGACGAGCATCCACCACTACCTCGGCCTCCACCCCGGGATCCACATGTCGAAGCCGAAGGAGCTCAACTTCTTCGTCCAGGAGCTCAACTGGGACCTCGGGATCCCCTGGTACGAGGGCCGCTTCGACTCGCGCTTCGGGGTCCGCGGCGAGTCGTCGCCGCACTACACCAACCTCCCCCGCTACAAGGGCGTCGCGGCGCGGATTCACGACAACCTTCCCGACGCGAGGCTCCTCTACATGGTGCGCGACCCGATCAGCCGCATCCTCAGCCACTGGCGCCACGCGACCGGCGCCGGCTACGAGACCCGGCCGATGGAGGAGGTGCTCACGCGCGACGACCAGACCTACGTGACCCGCTCGATGTACTGGATGCAGCTGCAGCCCTACCTCGAGCTCTTCCCCCGCGAGCAGATCCAGGTGATCGCCCAGGAGGAGCTCCAAGATGACCGGGACGGGACGATGCGCCGCGCCTTCGAGTTCGCCGGCGTGGACTCGAACTTCACCTCGGAGCAGTTCGACCGCGAGTGGGAGAAGTCGACGGCCAAGGAGTCCGACCAGTACCAGCTGATGGAGAAGCTGATCAAGCTCCCGGGCTTTCGCTCTTTCGACCGGAACTTCGACCGCCTGCCCGAACGGATGCGCTGGATGGTCGAGAAGTTCGTACACGATCCCGACGCGCCCGAGGCGCCGAAGCCGACGCTCACCCCCGAGATCGAGCAGCACCTGCACTCGCTGTTCGGCGAGGACTCCAAGCGGATCCAGGAGCTCGCCGGCCGCGAGTTCCCGCGCTGGAAGGACTACGGCTAGGCCGATGGCTGAGGGCGCGACGGCCGGCGACGCGGTGGTGCTCGGCTCCGAGCGCCCGAGCCCTGGCGAGGAGACACCGGGCCAGGGCGGAGAGATCGACGTTTCGGAGTTCGGCGTCGGCCGCCACAAGCTTCGCCTCGAGGTCCGGCTGCCCGGGCGCGAGCCCTACGAGGTCGAGGGCCGCTTCAAGGTGCCGCCGAAGGTCCAGTTCGGACGCAAGGCCCCGCTCCTCTTTCGGCCGCTGATGAAGCGCAGCCCTGTCCCGGTGGGTATCACTCTCCCGGTCTCCGTCGATCCCGCGAAGCCCGACGACGTGACCATCGACTGGGACGGCTTCCTCGCCGAGGGCGGCCGCGACGAGATGAAGCGCGGAAACGAGGCGGCCGCCGTCGAGAGGCTGAGGCAGACCTATCCCGAGCAGACCGCGCAGATGCGGGAGAACGCTAAGCGCGAGCTCCCGATGCTGGTGGCCGGCGTGAGGGGTGGCACGATCAAGCGCAAGGACTTCGACCAGACTCTCGAGACCTACGTGAGGAACGGCTACCTCGAGCCCGGAGAGGCCGAGGAGGCGCGAGCCTCGCTGGACGCCTGACGGCCCATGAAGGTTTCGGTCGCGGCGGACGAGCGGGTCGGGGTGGCCGAGGCGGTGCTCCGCGAGCTCGAGGGTCGCGGCCACGAGCTGATCTCGCACGGGGCCCTGGCGGATGGCGAGCGCGACGACTGGGCCTGGGCCAGCGAGGCAGCGGCCCGCGATGTCGCCGAGGGTCGCGCCGAGCAGGCGATCGTCTGCTGCTGGACCGGCACCGGGGCCTCGATCGCGGCCAACAAGGTCGACGGGAGTCCGAGCCGCGCTGTGCCTCGACGCCCAGACCGCCGAGGGCGCCCGGCGGTGGAACGACGCGAACGCGCTCGCGATCAGCCTGCGCGCCACTTCCGAGGCCGAGCTGGGTGAGATCCTCGACGCGTGGTTCGGCTCTGGGCCGAGCGGGGAAGCGGATGACGTGGCGAACGTCGAGCACCTCTCCGAGATCGAGCGCCCTGGGTGACGACGCCCGGGAAGACTCACCCCGTGCGGCGCCTGCTTCCCGACGCGGCCGAGACAACGGTCGCCGACGAGCTCGCTGAGCTCGACCCCTCAGGGCTCGCTGGAGCCGAACGCCCCTACGTGCTGATGAACTTCGTCTCGAGCGTCGACGGGCGGGCGACCATCGACGGGCGCTCGGGGGCGCTCGGCAGCCGCACCGACACGGAGGTGCTCCAGCGCCTCCGCACCCGCGTCGACGCGGTGATGATCGGAGCGGGGACCATGCGCGCCGAGCGCTACGGGCGGATCGTGCCCGACGCGGAGTTCCGCGCCTACCGCGAGAGCACCGGGCTCACGCACGACCCTCTCGCGGTGATCATCTCCAACAGCCTCGACCTTCCCTGGGACGCACCACTCTTCACGGACGGCGGCGGGGATGTCGTGATCTTCACGGCCGCCGGGGAGGACACCCAGGCGCCGGAGACCGCTACCCCGGTCTCGGTTGTGCGCCACACCGACAGCGTCGAGCTCGTCGAAGCGCTCGGGTGGCTGCGGCGCGAGCGCGGCATCCGCAGCCTGCTCTGCGAGGGCGGCCCGGTGCTCCACGGCGAGCTCCAGGCGGGCGGCCTGGTCGACGAGTTGTTCCTGACCCTCGCCCCCAAGCTCGCCGGCGGAGACGAGCGCTCGATACTCCATGCTCCGCTGCCCGACACCGTCGGCCTCGAGCTCGCGTGGCTGCTCGAATCCGCGAGCGAGCTCTTCTGCCGCTACCGGGTCCCGGGCGCTTCCGCCCGGTAGGTTTGTAGCCGTGGATTTCAACCCGAGCCCAGAGGTCGAGTCGCTGAAGGAGCGGATCGAGGCCTTCATGGCCGAACACGTCTACCCAGCAGAGCTCGACGTCCTCAAGGCGCTCGACGACGAGGTCAAGCCGGGGGTGCCCTACCCGCAGATCCTGCTCGAGCTGCGAGCCAAGGCCAAGGACGAAGGGCTCTGGAACCTCTTCCTTCCCGACGACCGCTTCGGACCGGGCCTCACCAACTGGGAGTACGGGATCCTCTGCGAGCAGATGGGCCGCAGCCCCGTCGCCGCGCCGATGACCTTCAACTGCTCCGCGCCCGACACGGGCAACATGGAGATCCTCGCCGAGCACGGGACCGACGCCCAGCGCGAGCGCTTCCTCGACCCCCTGCTCGAGGGCAAGACCCGCAGCTGCTTCTCGATGACCGAGCCCGAGGTCTCCGGCTCGGACCCCACCACGCTCCAGACCCGAGCCGAGCTCGACGGTGGCGAATGGGTCATCAACGGGCACAAGTGGTACACGTCGGGCGCGGTCGGAGCTGACTTCGCGATAGCAATGGTCGTCACCGATCCGGAAGCGGGGCCTTTCAACCGGGCCAGCATGATCCTGGTCCCGATCGACAACCCGGGCTTCAACCTCGTCCGCTCGGTCTCGGTGATGGGCCACGACGGCGGCCCCGGCCACTGCGAGATCCGCTACGAGGACTGCGCCGTCCCCGAGTCCAACATGCTCGGCGAGCGCGGCACGGGCTTCGCCGTCGCCCAGGACCGCCTCGGCCCCGGGCGCATCCACCACTGCATGCGCGCGATCGGCACCGCCGAGCGCGCGATCGAGATGATGTGCGACCGCGCGAACTCGCGCCACGCCTTCGGCGGCCCGCTCGCCGAAAAGCAGTTCATCCAGGAGTTCGTCGCCACCTCGCGGATGGAGGTCGACCAGGCGCGCCTGCTCTGCCTGCACGCCGCCTGGAAGATGGACACCGAGGGCAAGCGGCGCGCCCGCCAGGAGATCTCGATGATCAAGGTGGTCGCGGCGAACGTCGTCATGGACGTGCTCGACCGCGCGATCCAGGTCCACGGCGCGCTCGGGATGTCGGACGACACCCCGCTCGCCGGCATGTGGCGCTTCTCGCGCATGCTGCGCGTCGCCGACGGTCCCGACGAGGTCCACAAGATGGTCATCGCCCGCCGCGAGCTCGGCCGCTCGGCCAAGAAGGCCGAGGCGGAGGGCAACGGCGGCGACCCGGCCGCCGCCCAGCCCGCGGGCTCGACAACCGGCGCGCGCTAGCCCGCAACTCAGTAGAACAGGCGCATCAACGGCCGTGCCGTTCACGCACAAGAACCTCAAGGAGGACCTGGAGGACGTCGGGTCCAATTTCGACGGCGCGCCGGACCTGGAGTTCCGCCTGGCGACCGATGCGCTCGAGCTCCAGCAATCCGGCCTGAGCTACCAGCGCATCCCGCCCGGTTATCGCTTTCCGTACGGCCACACGCACGAGAAGCAGGAGGAGGTGTACGTGGTCGTTCGCGGGAGCGGGCGGATGAAGCTCGACGACGAGATCGTCGAGCTCAAGGAGTGGGACGTGGTGCGCGTCCCGCCCGGTACGTGGCGAGGCTACGAGGCCGGACCGGGGGGCCTTGAGATCATCGTCATCGGCGCGCCCAGTCTCGGCGAGGCTCGGCGCGAAGACGTGGAGGGCCAGCGCGACTGGTGGTCTGACTAGCGCGGTGGGTCAGGTTGGCTCAGGTGCTCAGGGCCTCGTCGGCCGCTTGGGCCAGGCGTTCGACCAGGGCCTTGAACTCCGAGAAGGCGTCGTCGGTCTCGCCGTATTGGCCCTTCGAGTAGCGGGCGTAGACGCCCTCGAGGATGATCGCCAGCTTCCAGTAGCCGAGGGCGACGAAGTAGTCGACGTCTGAGAGGTCGCGCCCCGAGCGCTCGGTGTAGCGGGCCTTGACCTCGTCGCGGCCGATGAATCCGGGGGCGATCGTGGCGGGTGCGAAGAGGGGCATGAAGTCGTCGCCGAGCTCTGACCAGTAGACGAGCAGCAGGCCGACGTCGGCCATCGGGTCACCGAGGGTGCAGAGCTCCCAGTCGACGACGGCCGCGACCTCGCCGTCGTCGCTGAGGATCATGTTGTCGAGGCGGTAGTCGCCGTGGACGATGGTCGCCGGGCCCTGCTCGGGGATGCCGGCGGCGAGGCGCTCGTGGACGCTGTCGACGAGCTGCAGCTCGCGCGTCTTCGACTTCTCCCACTGCCCGTGCCAGCGCTTGAGCTGGCGCTCGACGTAGCTCTCCTTGCGGCCGAGGTCGCCGAGGCCGACCGCGTCGGGATCGACGTCGTGGATCGCAGCGAGGGTGTCGACCACACGGAACCCGATGGCGGCGCGCTCGTCCTCGCTGAAGACGTCCGCGTCCTCGGGAGTGCGCAGGATCGGGCCGCCGAGGAAGCCCATCACGTAGAAGGGCGCGCCATTGACGGACTCGTCCTCGCAGAACCCGGCGACCGGGGGGACGGGCACGGGGGTGTCCTGGAGCGCCGAGATCACGCGGTGCTCGCGCCCCATGTCGTGGGCCGAACCGAGGCGCTTGCCGAGCGGGGGGCGGCGCAGCGCCCAGGCGCCGCCGGCGGAGTCGGTGACGCCGAAGGTCAGGTTCGAGCGCCCGCCCGAGATGCGATCGAACGCGAGCGGCGGCTTGGCGCCCTCGACGTTCTCGGCGAACCAGGCCTCGACGCGGGCGCGGTCGATCCCCTCGGGTGCGTCAGTAGTCTGCTCCGCCATGCCGGGCCGAAGCATATGAAGCCGCGCTCTTTGATTTCGGCGGGGTGCTGACGACACCCGGTCTGGGACAGCTTCGCGGCCTTCTGTGAGGGCGAGGGGCTCGAGCCCGAGACGATCAAGAACCTGTTCCGGTCAGACCCCGAGGCGCTGGCGCTGCTGCGAAAGCTCGAGACCGGCGAGATGTCCGAGGTCGAGTTCGAGACCCACTTCGGGGCGAAGCTCGGCCTCGAGGACCCGGCGAACCTGATCGACAGCATGTTCGTGGGGATGAGGCCGCTCGACGCGATGGTGGACGCCGTTCGCGGCCTGCGGGCCGGCGGCATCACAACCGCGCTCGTATCGAACTCGTGGAGCACCGGCCACTACGACCGCGAGCTGCTGGCCGAGATATTCGACGCCGTCCTGATCTCGGGCGAGATCGGGCTGCACAAGCCCCAGCCCGAGATCTACCTGCGCGCGGCCGACGAGGCGAAGGCCGAGCCCGCCGCCTGCGTGTTCGTCGACGACCTCAAGGAGAACTGCGACGGGGCCGAGGCGGTCGGCATGACGGCCATCCGCCACCGCGAGCCCGCGGAGACGATCGCGAAGCTCACCGAGCTGACCGGCGTCGAACTCCAGCTCTAGGCGGAGCCGGCCGCGATCATCACGACGCCGGCCAGTGCGAGGCCGACCCCGACCCGCTGCGGGCGGATCAGCCGCTCGCCCAGCACGAGGTGGGCGAGCACGATCGTGAACGCCGGGTACATCGAGCCGCCGACCGCGATGACCGGGAGCAGGCCCATCGTCGAGGCGACCGCGAACAGGCTGTTGGCCGCGATGTCGAAGAAGCCGACCGCAAGCAGCGGCCCGATCCGTGCGGGTATCACCGCGCAGGTCCGGGCGAACGAAGGCGACGGCGACGAGTGTCGCTGCGACGCCCCCGGCACGGGCGGCGACGATCACCCAGCCCGGCGAGTCCACGCCGGACGATGCGACGTCGAGCAGCGTGAAGAAGGCGCCGAAGCCGAGGGCCGAGATCAGCGCCAGGACGATCGAGCGCCGAACCTGGGTGGCGTCGCTCTGGGCGTCGGGCTCCTCGAAGCTCAGGATGACGACCCCGGCGATCGCCACGCCGAGTCCCACGAACGCGATCGCACCCGGCGCCTCGCCCTGGGCGAGGCCGACCCCGACCGGGACGACGACGCCGAGCGCGGCGATCGGCGCGACGACGCTCATCGTCCCCATCGCCATCGCGGTGTAGAAGACCCCGAGGCCTGCCATCGCCGCGGCGCCCCCAGCGAAGGCGATCAGCACGTCCTCGCTCGAGAGCGGATCGGCGCCGACCACGGCCACCACCGCGAGCGCGATCACCAGCCCCGCGGGCTGCGTGACGATGAGAACGGCGAGCACCGGGATGCGGCGGCTCTCCACGCCACCGAGGAAGTCCGAGACCCCCCAGGAGAGTCCCGAGGCGAGGCTGACGGCGAAGGCGAGCAGGGCTGAGGCGGGTAGCCGCTGGGGCTACTGGCCGAGCAGGCCGTTCACGGTGTCGTTGACGCCGCCGACGACCTCGCCGACCGCTCCGCCGCCGGTGCCGGCGGCGCCACCCTGGCCGCCGCCGAGCGCCGGGAGCTCGACCGCGCCGCCTGCCGCCCGCGCGGAGCCGGGGCGCCGGTGCCGGTGCGGTCCGTCTCGGAGCGCCGGTGACCCTGGCGCGGCCGCCGGTCCCCGACTCCGCCGCCGCCGCCGAGGCGGCGCCGCGGCCTCGGCGGATCCGGTGCTTGCGGCGACGGCCGAGATCGCGGTGTCGAGGCTGTCGGTCTGATCAGGCGCGGGTGGAGCGCTGTCGGGGCCGCTGGCGAGCGAGTCGAGGCCCTCGGTCAGGCCCCGCGCCGCTGGCCGAGAAGCCGATCGCCGCGGCCGACGCGCCACGGGCACCGCGAGCAGCAAGGCAGCGACCACGCCGCGAGCGACGATGCCGCGTTGCCACTCCGCAAGTAATCCTTTACCCATTATCCATGCCCCTCGCGAAGTAGTGTAGGCAGAAGGCGGTAGATGCGGCGAAAATGCGAGTGAACCCCTCCCTGACGGCCGACTGCGGATCGGCTTCGTGATCCTGTTCGCGCTGCTGCTCGCTGTCTCGCTGCTGGGCGTCGGGCGCCTGTTCCAGATCCGGGTCGATTTCGAGGACGAGACCACCCGCTACTTCCAGCTCGAGCTGGAGACCGAGCAGGCTTCGGTCGGGCTTCATCCTCGAGCAGGCCGCGGTCGCGCCCACCCGGCCGGAGGACAGGCCCCGAGCGCGGTCGAGCTCCAGCAGGCGGCGAAGAGCTTCGCCGACGCCGCCGATCGCGCCGCCGATCTGACCGGCGCCGACACGGTCCTCACGGGCAGGCTGGAGCGCCTGGTCGCCAACGAGGCAGGCCTGGCGGCAGGCGGTGGGCATCCCGCTCGTGCGGGCCGCGGCGCCGCCCCCGGCCGTGCAGCGCCGGCTCACGAACGAGGTGACGACCAGCGGCGACGCTCTCAGCGTCGCGATCCGCGGCGCGCGCGAGGCGGTGCGCGAATCGGCTCGCGAGGACACCCGCGACACCACGATCTTCGTCGTCGCCGGGCTCGCCGGTGCGCTGCTGGCAGCGCTGATCCTGTTCTCGGGCCTGATCAACTCGATGCGCGCGCCGCTCGGCCGCCTGGTCGACGGCGCCCGGCGCCTCGCGGGCGGCGAGCTCGACACCCGGGTCGAGGTCGGAGGCCCGGTCGAGATCGCGACGCTCGGCCAGGCGTTCAACGAGATGGCCACCTCGCTCGAGCGCGACGCCGCCGAGCGCGACCGGGTCGAGCAGATGAAGGACGACTTCGTGCTCACCGTCTCGCACGAGCTGCGCACGCCGGTCACCGTCGTCAAGGGCTTCGCCGAGATGCTGACCGCCGAGCGCAAGGCGCTGAGCGCGCCGCCAGTACGAGGCGGCGACGGTGATCGCCGAGAGCGCCGGCCAGCTTCAGAAGATGATCAACGACCTGCTCGACCTCGCCCGCAGCGACGCGGGGAAGCTGCGCATCGACCCCGAGCCGACGGCCGTGCGCGCCCTCGCTCAGCGGGTCGGCCGGCAGATGCGCCCGAGCTTCGAGGAGCAGGGACCAGAAGCTCACGGTCAGCGTCGAGAAGAGACCTGCCGGAGGTCGAGGCCGACGCGGACCGCATCGGCCAGGTGCTCGCGAACCTGCTGACCAACGCCAACAAGTACGCGCAGGAGGGCGCGAAGGTGCGGCTCACCGCGAGCCGGGCCGGCGACGACGTCGAGTTCGAGGTGTCCGACGACGGGCCCGGCCTCGGCCAGGAGGAGCTCGACCACGTCTTCGAGCGCTTCTGGCGCGCCCAGAGCGGCGAGACCCAGGCCGTCGGGGGCACCGGCCTCGGCCTGGCGATCGCGAAGTCGCTCGTCGACCTGCACGGAGGAGCGATCTCGGCCGAGTCCGATCCCGGGCAAGGGCGCTACCTTCACGTTCGTGCTCCCGATCGCCAAGCAAGGAAGCTCGCGGCGAAGCAGCGTCCGCACGCCGACGACCGCCGGCAGCCGAGCAGTGACGACGCTGCTGGTCGCCGACGACTCCGAGACGGTGCTGCTGATGCTGCAGCGCCGCCTCGAGATGGCCGGCTACGAGGTCGAGACGGCCACCGACGGCCAGGAGGTGACTCGAGGCGCTCGAGCAGGGCGCCGACCCCGACCTGATCCTGCTCGACGCGATGATGCCCCGCAAGTCGGGAATCGACGCGCTGCGCGAGCTGCGCGAGGCCGGCCACGAGATGCCGGTGCTGATGATCTCGGCCCACCTCGACGCGCAGGAGCCCGAGCGGATGAAGGCGATCGGCGCCAGCGGCTGCGTCCCGAAGCCGTTCGAGTGGGACGAGCTGATCTCTCGCATCGAGGATCTCGTAGGGCACTAGCCCGCGCCCTCCGCCCATGCTCGGCCTGCCGGACAAGATCCAAGCCTTCCTGTTCGACCTCGACGGGGTGCTGACCCAGACCGCCAAGGTCCACGCGCGGCCTGGAAGCAGATGTTCGACGAGTACCTGCGCGAGCGCGCCGAGCGCGAGGGCGAGCGAGTTCGTCCCCTTCGACTCCGGCGCCGACTACGACGCCTACGTCGACGGCAAGCCCCGCTACGACGGCGTCCGCGACTTCCTCACCTCGCGCGGGATCGAGCTGCCCGAGGGCGAGACGGACGACCGATCCCGGCGAGGAGACGGTCCGCGGCCTCGGCAACCGCAAGAACGACCTGGTGCTCGCGATGATCAAGAAGGACGGCGTCGAGGCCTACGAGGGCTCGGTCCGCTATCTGCACGCGGCGCAAGGACGCGGGCCTCCGCCGCGCGGTCGTCTCCTCGAGCGCCAACTGCCAGGACGTGCTGAAGGCGCGCCGGGATCGAGGACCTGCTCGAGGTGCGGGTCGACGGCATCGTCGCCGACGAGCAGGGCCTGCCGGGCAAGCCGGCGCCCGACACCTACCTCTACGCGGCCAAGGAGCTCGGCGTCGAGCCGCTCGCAGGCGGCGGTCTTCGAGGACGCGCTGGCGGGCGTCGAGTCGGGGCGCGCCGGCAACTTCGGCTGCGTCGTCGGCGTCGACCGCGTCGGCCAGGCCGACGAGCTCGCGCAAGCGACGGCGCGGACATCGTCGTCGAGGACCTCTCGGAGCTGCTCGGCGAGGCCCGACGTGATCCGAAGACCGCACGCCGAGTTCGCCGTCGATCGCCTGGGACGTGCGCGAGAGCACGCTGGACCTCGACTTCCTGGCCCAGACGGAGTCGGTGTTCGCGCTCTCCAACGGCCACATCGGCCTGCGCGGCAACCTCGACGAGGGCGAGCCCCTGGCGCTGCCCGGCACCTACCTGAACGGCTTCTACGAGCAGCGGCCGCTGCCCTACGCCGAGACCGGCTACGGCCAGCCCGAGGCGGGCCAGACCGTCGTCAACGTGACCAACGGCAAGGTGATCCGGCTGCTGGTCGACGACGAGCCCTTCGACATCCGCTACGGCGAGCTGCGAAGCCACGAGCGCACGCTCGACTTCCGCGCCGGCACGCTGCACCGCGAGGTCGAGTGGTGCTCGCCGGCCGGTCAGTGCGGTCAAGGTCCGCTCGACGCGCTTCGTCTCGTTCACCCAGCGCGCGGTCGCGGCGATCGCCTACGAGGTCGAGCCGGTCGGCGAGAAGACGCGCGTCGTCGTCCAGTCCGAGCTGGTCACCAACGAGCCGCAGCCCGAGATGCACGAGGACCCGCGCGCGACGGCTGCGCTCGAGAAGCCGCTCGTCTCGGAGTGGGCCCGCGCCCGCGGCGACGCGGCGCCGTGCTCGTGCACCGCACCCGCAAGAGCGGCCTGCGGATGGCCGCCGGCGATGATCCACTCCTTCGACGGCCCCGACAACATCGGCGCCTACGCCGAGGCCGAGCAGGACCTCGGCGCGCCTCACGGTCACCGCCGAGCTGAAGCCCGGCGAGCAGCTCCGGATCGTCAAGTTCCTCACCTACGGGTGGTCGAGCGCGGCGCACGATGCCGGCCGTGCGCGACCAGGTCGCGCGCGGCGCTGGCCGAGGCCGTGCACACCGGCTGGGACAAGCTGCTCGCCGAGCAGCGCGCCTACCTCGACGACTTCTGGGACCACGCCGACGTCGAGATCGACGGCGACGCCGAGCTGCAGCAGGCGGTCCGCTTCGCGCTCTTCCACACCCTCCAGGCCGGCGCCCGCGCCGAGCGGCGCGCGATCCCGGCGAAGGGCCTGACCGGGCCCGGGTACGACGGCCACGCCTTCTGGGACACCGAGTCCTTCGTGCTTCCGCGTGCTCACCTACACCGCGCCCGAGCGCCGCCGCCGACGCGCTGCGCTGGCGGCACTCGACCCTTCCGGCGGCGCGCGACCGCGCCAAGCAGCTCGGCCTGCAGGGCGCCGCCTTCCCTTGGCGCACGATCCACGGCGAGGAGTGCTCGGGCTACTGGCCCGCCGGCACCGCCGCCTTCCACATCGCGGCCGACATCGCCGACGCCGTGATCCGCTACCAGCACGCGAGCGGCGACAAGGAGTTCGCGTCGACGATCGGGCTCGAGCTGCTGGTCGAGACGGCGCGGCTGTGGCGCTCGCTCGGCCACCACGACGGCGCGCGGCGACTTCCGCATCGACGGCGTCACCGGGCCCGACGAGTACAGCGCGATCGCCGACAACAACGTCTACACGAACCTGATGGCGCAGCGGAACCTGCGCGCCGCGGCCAGCGCGGCCTCGGAGTTCGCGAAGCAGGCCGAGCGCTTCGGCGTCGACACCGAGGAGGCCGCCTCGTGGCGCGACGCGGCCGAGGCGATGTACATCCCCTACGACGAGGACCTCAAGGTCCACCCGCAGTCCGAGAACTTCACCGAGCACGCCCGCTGGGACTTCGACGCGTACGGCCCCGAGCGCTACCCGCTGCTGCTCCACTCCCCCTACTTCGACCTCTACCGCAAGCAGGTCGTGAAGCAGGCCGACCTGGTGCTGGCGATGCTACGTGCGCGGCGACTACTTCAGCGACGAGGAGAAGGACCGGAACTTCGACTACTACGAGAAGATCACCGTCCGCGACTCGTCGCTGTCGGCCTGCACCCAGGCGATCATCGCGGCCGAGGTCGGCCACCTCGACCTCGCCTACGACTACTACGGCGAGGCGGCGCTGATGGACCTCGACGACCGCGAGCAGAACACGCGCGACGGCGTCCACATCGCCTCGCTCGCCGGCGCCTGGCTCGGCGCCGTCGCGGGCTGGGGCGGCATGCGCGACCACGACGGCAAGCTCACCTTCGCTCCGCGCCTGCCCGAGGCGATCACCCGCGTCGCCTTCCGCATCCTCTACGCGGGCCGCTCACTCCGCGTCGACGTGACGACGAAGGACACGACCTACGAGCTGCTCGAGGGCGAGCCCTTCGAGATCAGCCACGACGGCGAGGCCCTGACCGTCAGCGCCGACAAGAAGCAGGTGCGCAAGACCGCCGTGATACCGAGGCGCCACCCCGCACCCGAGCAGCCGCCCGGCAGGGCCCCGCAGCGCCGCACCGCCGAACAGCGCTAGCTGCGCGCGACCTCCATGCGGATCTGCTTGCCCTTCAGCTTCGTGCCGTCGAGGAACTCGACGGCCTTCTCGGCCTGATCGGCGTCGAGCTCGACGAACGAGAAGCGGTCCAGCACGCGGATCGAGTCGATCGCGTCCGCGGGGATGACCGCGCCCTCGGTCAGGGCCCAGCGCAGGTCCTCCTCCTCGATCCCGCCGGCGCTGCCGCGGTTGACGAACAGCTTCACGGCGCCGTCCGCGTCCTTGACGGCGTCCTCACCCGACCCGGCTGACTCGGCCGACCTGGCGCGGTCGCGGTCGCGCCCGAGGTTGGCGTCGCGCTCGCGGGTGCGCTCGGCGTCACGGCTGCGATCGCGGCGGCGCGGGCGCGGGGCGTGCTCGAGGCGCTCCTCGGGCGGCTCCCATTCGCCGATCGGCGCCTTGACCGTGCGCTCGATCGTCTTCAGGTCCTCGACCTGCTTGGCCGTGGCGAAGGTGATCGCCCGCCCGGTCCTGCCGACGCGGCCGGTGCGGCCGATGCGGTGGACGTAGATCTCGGGGTTGTTCGGCAGGTCGTAGTTGATGACGTGGGTGACGTGCTCGATGTCGAGCCCGCGGGCGGCGATGTCGGTGGCGACCAGCAGCGGCACCTTGTGCTCCTTGAACGAGATCATCACGCCGTCGCGCTGGCCCTGGGTGAGGTCGCCGTGAAGCGCCTTCACCCGCAGGCCCTTGTTGGAGAGGTCGCGCTCGAGCCGTGAGCACCCGATCTTGGTGCGGCAGAAGATGATCGCCTGCTCGGGTTCCTCGGCCTTCAGCACCTCGACGACGCGCTGGAGCTTGTCCTTGGGCTCGACCATCACGAAGGCCTGCTCGACCGAGTCCACCGTCAGCTTCTTCGGCGTCACCCGGATCGTGGTCGGGTCGTACATGTACGTCTCGGCGAGCCTCGCGACCGGGGCGGGCATCGTCGCCGAGAAGAGCGCCGTCTGGCGCCCGCTCGGGCACATTCGAAGGATCTTCTCGACGTCCTCGATGAAGCCGAGGTCGAGCATCTCGTCGGCCTCGTCCAGGACGACGTAGCGCGAAGAGGTCAGGACCAGCGACTGGCGGTTGATCAGGTCCATCATCCGCCCGACGGTCGCGACGACGACCTGGGCTCCGTGGCGCAGGCGCGCCTGCTGCTCGCGGATCGGGGCGCCGCCGAAGACGGCGACGATCTCGACGCCGTCGAGGTGCTCGGCGTACGCGCGCATCGCCTGGGTCACCTGGATGCAGAGCTCGCGGGTCGGGGTGAGCACGAACGCCTGCGTCTCCTCGTTCGCCGGATCGATGAAGTCGAGCATCGGCAGGCCGAAGGCGGCCGTCTTGCCGCTGCCGGTCTGCGCCTGGCCGATCACGTCGTGGCCGCCGAGCAGCTCGGGGATCGCCTGCGCCTGGATCGGCGTCGGCTCGTCGTAGCCGAGCTCGTCAAGCGTGGTGAGCAGGCCCTCTGAGAGGCCGAGCTCCTTGAAACTCTTAGGGTGGTCCCCCTCCTCGTCGACGACGACCTCGTCCTCGCCCCCCTCGTGCTGCTCGGTTTCCTCGACCTCTGGGTCCAGCACCGCGTCCTCGGTCAACTCCTGCAAGTTCTCAGCTCCGTTCTCGTCGGGCATCTCTGGCCTTACAGGCTAGGGGGCCGCTAGGACTGTGGGTCCAGCAGGAGCTTTCCGGTGCTCCGGCGCTCCCCGATGTCGGAGTGCGCGCGGCCGGCGTCGGCGAGCGGATAGACCCCGCCGATCACGACCTCGAGCTCCCCTGCGGCGACCGCCCCGAGCAGCTCGGCGATCATCGAGCCGATCAGCTCGCGCTTCTTGACGATGAACGGCATCAGCCAGAAGCCGAGCACGGACTTCGAAGTCTGCAGGAGGTAGTTGGTCGCCACCTCGTTGGGATGGCGGCCGGCGTTGCCGAAGACCACCATGCGCCCGAGCGAGCCCATCGCGCCGAGCTCGTCCTCGAAGCCGGTGCCGCTCATGTGCAGCACGACGTCGACCTTCTCGCCGCCGTTGGCGTCGAGGATCGCCTGCTTCAGGTCATCCGCCCTCGAGTCGGCGGTGGCGTCAGCGCCGAGGCGCTCGACGAGCTCGCGCTTGTCATCGCTCGACGCGAGTCCGATCACCTTCGCGCCGGCGCGCTTGGCCAGCTGGACCGCGAGGCTCCCGGTGCCGCCCGCCGCCGCCTCGACCAGGACCGTCTCGCCCTTCTCGACGTGCGCGATGCCGTGAAGCAGCGCGTGCGCGGTCAGGCCCTGGAGCAGCAGCCCGGCCGCCTGGTCGTCGGAGACCTCGTCGGGCACCGGCACGAGCAGCTGCTCGGGCACCGCGACCTTCTGGGCGTAGCCGCCGCCCCCGCCGAGAATCGCGGCCACGCGCGTGCCGTCGGGGGTCTTGCCGCTGGCCTCGGCGCCGGGGATGAGCGGAAGGGTCTGCTCGGCGAGGTAGTCGTTTCGGATCGCGTGGGTGTCGGCGAAGTTGATCCCCGACCGCGCGACCTCGACCAGCACCTCGCCGTCGCCGGGCACCGGATCGGGCACCTCGACCACCTTCAGGTTCTCGGGACCGCCGAACTCCTCGATCTGAATAGCCTGCATCGCTTGAAGCCTATGTCCCAAGACCACTCGCGCGCATGTCGCTGACCGTCGTCGGCAGCATCGCGTTCGATTCGGTGCGCACGCCTTTCGGCGAGCGCGAGCGGATGCTGGGCGGGTCGGCGACGCATTTCGCGCTCGCGGCGAGCTTCTTCACCGAGGTGCGCATGGTCGGGCCCGTGGGGGACGACTTCGGGCGCCGAGCAGTTCGAGGTCCTCGAGTCGCGGGGCGTCGTCACCGACGACATCGAGCGCGTCGAGGGCGGCAAGACCTTCTTCTGGCAGGGCCACTACGAGTACGACATGAACGTCGCGCACACCGACGACACGCAGCTGAACGTGTTCGCGGAGTTCGACCCGAAGCTCTCCGCCGAGTCGCGCGCGTCGGACATGCTGATGCTCGGAAACATCCAGCCCGACCTCCAGCGGCGGGTTCGCGCCGAGTGCGAGGGCGCCGAGTTCGCGGCGCTCGACTCGATGAACCTCTGGATCGACACAGAGCGGGAGTCGCTGCTCGCCGCCATCGCCGAGACCGACTGCGTGCTGCTGAACGACGCCGAGATCCGGATGCTGACCGGCGAGCCCAACCTCGCGCGGGCGGCGCCCGCGCTGATGGCGATGGGACCGAAGGTCGTCGTCGCCAAGCGCGGCGAGTACGGCGCGGCGATGTTCACCGCGGACCAGACCCTTCGCCATCCCCGGCTTCCTGCTCGAGGACGTTCGCGACCCCACCGGGGCCGGCGACAGCTTCGCCGGCGGCTTCCTCGGTTACCTCGACGGTCAGAGCGCCGCTGGGCTCTCGCCCCTCGACTCCGGGGCCCTGCGCACGGCGATGGCGTACGGCACGGTGCTCGCGTCGTTCAACGTCGAGGACTTCGGAACCGACCGCGTGGCCTCGCTCGGCAAGGAGGAGATCGCCGAGCGCCTCGACGAGTTCAAGCGGATTACGAGCTTCTAGCCGCCCGCAGGGCGGCCCGGTTCAGCCCCGGCGGTAGAGCTTGCTCGTGAGCGGTGCGAAGACCGCCGTGAGCGCAGCCGCCACGGCGAGCACGATCAGGATGTCGCTCCCGGCCGCATCGCCCTCCATCAGCCCCCGCGAGGCGTCCGCGAGGATCGAGATCGGGTTGACGTCGACGAACGCCTCGAGGCCCGCCGGCAGCGTGTCGGGTTCGACGAAGACGTTGGAGAGGAAGGTGATCGGGAAGATCGCCATGAAACCGGCGTTCATCACGGCGTTCGGGGAGCGGAGCAGCAGCCCGAGGGTGGTGAAGACCCACGAGAGGCCGAACGCGAAGACGACGACCAGGCCGAGCGCGGCGATCGCGCCTTCCGGCCCCGCGGGCGGGCGGTAGCCCAGGATCACACCGAGGACGATGATCACGGTGCCCGCGAGGACATAGCGGACGCTGTCGCCCAGCAGCGACCCGACGAGGGGGGCGGGCCGCCAGATCGGCAGCGAGCGGAAGCGATCGACGACGCCCCTTGGTCAGGTCGGTGTTCAGTGAGACGCCCGAGTAGACGGTCGTGAACAGCACCGACATCACGAGGATCCCGGGAAGGATGTAGTCGAGGTAGTCGCTCGTGGATCCCGCGACCGCCCCGCCGAACAGGTAGGTGAACAGGAGCAGGAACATGACCGGCGTGATCGTCACGTCGAGCAGCTGCTCGGGAACGTGCTTGACCTTCAGCATCCCGCGCCACGCGAACGTGATCGCAGACGAGACGGCACTGGCCCTCGGCGGCCTCCCGATCGACGAGATCGCCTTGCGGACGGCGGCGTCGTCGGCACCGGGTCCGTCAGGAGAGGTGGGGGCGTTGGTGGTCGTCGGGATGGTCTGCTCGGAGCTCACGCTGGCTGGCCCTCCTTCTCGGTCGTCTGCTCGTCAGCGGCCTCCTCGGCGGGGTGCCCGGTGAGCGCGAGGAAGACCTCGTCGAGGCTGGGCTGGCCGAGCGAGAAGTCAGCGATGCCGACTCCGGCGCGAGTCAGCTCCGCGACGGCCTCGGCGCCGCGGTCCGCGTCGGCGCACTGAACCGACAGCGCCGAGGGATCGGGCTCGAGGGTGACGTGCCCGAGCTCGCTCGCCAGCACGCGCTCGGCCTCGGGGCGCTGCTCGGGGTCGAGCAGCCGCACGTGCAGCGCGCCGGAGCCGACCGAGGCCTTGAGCTGCCCCGGCGTCCCCTCGGCGATCACCTTGCCGTGGTCGATGACGGCGATGCCCTCGCAGAGCTGGTCGGCCTCCTCGAGGTACTGGGTGCAGAGCAGGATCGTGGTCCCGTCCTCGGAGAGGCTGCGGATCATGTCCCAGACCTGGTTGCGCGAGCGCGGGTCGAGCCCGGTGGTCGGCTCGTCGAGGAACATCAGCTCGGGGGTGACGACGATGCTGGCGGCGATGTCGAGCCGGCGCCGCATGCCGCCGGAGAAGTTCTTGACGAGCCGGCCGGCGGCATCGGAGAGGCCGAACGCCTCGAGCAGCTCGTCGGCGCGGTCGCCCGCCGCCGCGCGCTTCAGGCCGAGCAGGCGGCCGATCAGGATCAGGTTCTCGCGCCCGGTCAGGTCCTCGTCCACGGACGCGAGCTGCCCCGTCAGGCTGACGAGCCCGCGGACGGCGTCCGCGTCCGACACGACGTCGTGGCCGAGCACGCGGGCGCTGCCGGCGTCGGGACGCAGCAGCGTCGCGAGCATGCGGATCGTCGTCGTCTTGCCGGCGCCGTTGGGGCCGAGGACGCCGTAGACGGAGCCGCGGCGAACGGAGAGGTCGACGCCGTCAACGGCGTTGGTGTCGCCGAACGCCTTGACGAGGCCCTGCGGCTTCGACTGCCAGTGATTCCTGCGACAAGATTGCTCCTCGGGCTCGCTTGCTCGTTCTCTACCCAACTTAGCAAAGATCCTGAATATACAACTCTACTGTATTGTATTTCAGGATCACTGCCGCAGGCGCGCCTCGTCGAGGTCGAGGTCGCGCTGGATCCGGCGCACGACGTCGGCCTTGAGCCGCCCCTCGTTGCGCGCCTTCAGCAGCACGGCCCTCTCGCTCGTCGAGCAGCTCGCGGCGAAGCTTGCGCGAGACCTTCGCAGGGTCCTCGATCGGCTGGCCGCCGTCGCCTCCCTGAAGGACCGCGACGCAGCGAGCGAAGCGCGCCCGGTAGAGCTCGCGCAGCCGCTCGAGCGATTCCTCGGGCAGCCCCTCCCGCTCGGCCTCGAGCTCGTCGATCCGGTCGAGCGCGGCCTGGGCGGCCTCGAGCCGCGCGATCGCCTCGTCCGGCGACCACGGCCGGGTGGTCGCCAGGCCGAGCGCGCGAACCAGCCACGGCAGCGTCAGGCCCTGGGCCACCAGCGTCGTCAGGATCACGGCGACCGTCAGGAAGATGATCAGGTCGCGCTCGGCGAAGGCCGCGCCGG
Source organism: uncultured Solirubrobacterales bacterium (assembly GCA_963820665.1). Taxonomy (GTDB): domain Bacteria; phylum Actinomycetota; class Thermoleophilia; order Solirubrobacterales; family 70-9; genus CAVUAT01. The sequence goes on from CAWGAL010000005.1 coordinate 423,848, forward strand.
AGTCGAGCGTCAGCGGCAGGGCGAGCGCGGCCGCGAGCGAGACCGCGCCGCGCATCCCGCTCCAGCCGACGAGCAGCCGCTCGCGCCAGTCCGACCCGGTGTCTGCGTTCGCGACCGCCGGGATCAGGCGCGCCGAGGCCGATCGGCAGGAACTGCCAGGCGATGCGCAGGGCGATCACGACGGCCGAGACCGCGGCGCCGTAGCCGATGATCTCGCGCGATCGAGAACTGGTCGTCGATGCGGTCGATGCACGTCTGGGAACTGAAGGCCGAGCAGGATGAAGAGGATCGCGTTCAGCGCGAACACCAGCACCCGCCAGAAGGCTTGCGCGCTCAGCCGCAGGTCGGCGTCGAAGGCGTCGTGCGAGTGCCAACCCAGGTAGAGGCCGGCGGTCACCACGGCCAGCACCCCGGAGGCCTCGACCTCTTCCGCGATCGCGAAGGCGACGTAGGCCGTCAGAACGGAGATCAGGATCGCGAGCGGCGGGTCGTCGAGCCGCCGGATCGCCTGCGATCCCCGCCCAGCCGACCGCGAACCCGATCGCGATCCCGCCGGCGACCGAGACCACGAGCTCGATCGCCGCGTCGCCGGCCGAGAACGCGCCCGCGAGCACAGCGGTCAGCGCGACGCGGTAGGCGACCAGGGCGGTCGCGTCGTTCAACATGCTCTCGCCCTCGACCAGCAGCGCGACGCGATCCGAGACGCCGACCCGCTGAAGGTGGCGATCGCCGCGACCGGATCGGTCGGCGCGACGATCGCGCCGAGCACCAGCGCCTCGGGCCAGCTCAGCTCCCGGATCACCGCCTGCGGCGACGAAGGCGACGCCGACCATCGTCGTCAGCGTGAGCCCGACGACCAGTGCGCTCAGCGGAGCGAGCTCGGCGCGCAGCTCCTGCGGCGACGCGGCGTAGAAGCCGGCGGCCTGAAGCAGCGGCGGCAGGAAGACCAGGAAGATCACCTCGGGATCGAGCTCGACCACCGGGCCACCCGGCAGGGCGCCGATCCCGATCCCGCCGAGCACGAGCACGATCGGGTACGGGATCGCGATCAGGTCCGCGAGACGAACGAGCACCGCGGCGACGGCGACCAGCACGATCAGGACCTCGATGTCGTTCACGGCCGCCCTCACAGCGTCGAGTCTACGATTCGGCAATGCCCGCTCCCGCCCTCAGCCCACAGCTCTCCGGCGAGGACCATTGCGACGGCCCCGAGTGGGCCCAGCTCGAGCTCGTCATGTACGGCGACTTCCAGTGCCCCTACTGCGCGGCGGCCTTCCCGATCGTCGGGCGGGTGCGCGAGCGGCTCGCGGGCCGGCTGCTGTTCGCCTTCCGCCACTTCCCGCTGCGCGACGTCCACCCCGACGCGCAGCGCGCCGCCGAGGCGTCCGAGGCGGCCGCCGCGCAGGGCGCCTTCTGGCCGATGCACGACGTCCTGTACGAGTCGCGCGGCGCGCTCGGCCGTCGGCGACCTCGTCTCGCACGCCCGCGAGCTGGGCCTCGACGCCGAGCGCGTCGAATCGGAGCTCGGCGACTCGAGCGCCACGCCGACCGCGTGCAGCGCGACGTCGACAGCGGTGAGGCGAGCGGCGTCACCGGGACGCCCGCCTTCTTCGTCAACGGCCGCCTGCACGAGGGCAGCTTCGACGCGGGCTCGCTGATGGCGGCACTGGAAGCTTGAGATACTGAAGTTCCGGCAACTTCGAGATGAGGAGCGGTTGATGGCGACCGAAGGACCAGACGAAGGAGGCGGCTTCCGGCGACGGCGCGGCGCCCGAGAGCGAGGGGACGCTCTCGATCACCGACAGCCGCACCGGCGAGAACTACGAGGTCGAGATCACCGACGGGACCATCAAGACGATGGACCTGCGGCAGATCAAGGTGAACGAAGACGACTTCGGGATGATGGGCTACGACCCGGCCTTCACGAACACCGCCTCCTGCCGCTCGGCGATCACCTACATCGACGGCGAGGCCGGGATCCTGCAGCACCGCGGCATCCCGATCGAGCAGCTCTGCGAGAAGAGCACCTACCTCGAGGTCGCCTACCTCCTGGTCTTCGGCGAGCTCCCGACGCAGGCGCAGCTCGAGCGCTGGGTCTACGACGTCACCCACCACACCTTCGTCCACGAGGACATCAAGAAGATGAACGAGGGCTTCCGCCACGACGCCCACCCGATGGGGATGCTGCTCGCCTCGGTCGGCGCGCTCTCGACCTTCTACCCCGAGGCGAAGCAGATCGACGACGAGGAGGAGCGCTACATGGCGGCGATCCGGCTGATCGCCAAGGTGCCGACGCTCGCCGCGTTCGCCTACCGCCACAGCATCGGGCTGCCCTACGTCTATCCGGTCAACGACCTGAACTACGCCGAGAACTTCCTCTCGATGCTGTTCCGGATGGAGTTCGAGTACGAGCCGGACCCGCGCCTGGCGAAGGCGCTCGACGTGCTCTTCATCCTCCACGCCGACCACGAGCAGAACTGCTCGACCGCCGCCGTCCGTTCGGTCGGCTCCTCGGACGTCGACCCGTACTCCGCGGTCGCGGCCGGCGTCGCCGCCCTCTACGGCCCGCTCCACGGCGGCGCCAACGAGGCGGTGCTGCAGCATGCTCCGCCGGATCGAGACGGTCGACAACATCCCGGACTTCCTCGAGGGCGTGAAGAACCGCGACGAGAAGCTGATGGGCTTCGGCCACCGGGTCTACAAGAACTACGACCCGCGGGCGCGGATCATCAAGAAGCACGTCGACGAGGTGCTCGAGATCACCGGCGAGAACCCGCTGCTCGACATCGCCACCGAGCTCGAGAAGCGCGCGCTCGACGACGACTTCTTCACCGAGCGCAAGCTCTACCCGAACGTCGACTTCTACTCCGGCCTGATCTACGAGGCCCTGCGGATCCCGACCGACATGTTCACGGTGATCTTCGCGATCCCGCGGACCTCGGGCTGGGTCTCCCAGTGGATGGAGATGACCCTCGACCCGGAGAAGAAGATCGCCCGCCCGCGCCAGATCTACACGGGCAAGCGCGACGAGGACTACGTCCCGATCGAGGACCGCGACGGCCCCGAGAAGATCACCGGCCCGCCGGCGCGGCGCCCGAAGCTGATCCGCCGCGGCGCCTGCAAGGCGCGATGGCGCGAGGCGCTCGGCGCGATGAGCGCCTGGAAGGTCACGATGCGCCACGGCCCGCAGGTGAGCCGCGGAGGGGTTCGACACGCTCGACGACGCCCTGGCCGCGGCGCGCGAGGCCGCGTCGACCGCACCCGGCGCGAGGGCCGGCTCGCCACGATCAACGCCCTCCGCGAGTTCACCCCCGACAAGCGCGTCCAGTGCCGGGTCGAGGTCTCGGGCAAGGGCTTCCTCCGCGGCCCCGAGGCCGGGATCGACGTGATGGGCGACGGCACGATCGTCCCCTACACGGGCGCGATCCGAAAGCGCCAGCTCGAGGCCGACACCCTCGACGAGGCGATCGAGGCGATTCGCTGCGAGCTCGGCGGGTAGCCTCGTCGCGATGGCCACGCAAGAGCGTCGAAGCGGGCCGCCGCGTGCGGCTGCCCGGCGGGGCCGAGGCCGCCGATCGAGGTCTTCGTCAACGGCACGCAGGAGACCGAGGGCGAGGACTACACCGTGCGCGGCAACGAGATCCTCTTCAACCGCACGCTGCTACAAGGAGCAGGTCAGCAAGCGGCCGCTGGCTGGCGATGACGCTCGGCCTGTTCGGGTCGCTACGGCCGCCACGACACGGTCGACGTCGACTTCCAGCTCGGCGGCGAGCGCAGGTCGATCACCGGCGCGACGGTCGAGCCGTAGGGCGTCGAGCGGGGCTACGGCGCCGAGGCCGACGAGGTCGGCGACGCGCTCGCGGTGCTCGCGCGGGGTGCCGAGCATGCGGCCGGCGACGCGGGAGCGCTTGAGCCAGAACTGCAGGTCGTGCTCCCAGGTGAAGCCGATGCCGCCGAAGACCTGGAGCGCGTTCGCGCAGGTGTCCCAGGCGGCGTCGGAGGCGCGGGCGTTCGCCATCGCCGCGGCCATCGGCAGCGACTCGGGCTCGGCGTCGGCGGCCCAGGCCGCGAAGTAGGTCAGCGAGCGCGACTCCTCGACGTTCAGCAGCATGTCCGCGCAGCGGTGCGAGACGCCCTGGTAGGCGCCGATCTGGCGGCCGAACTGCTGGCGCTCGCGCGCGTACTCGACGGCCATCTCCATCGCGCGCTGGCCGACGCCGGTCAGCTCGGCGGCGATCGCGACGGCGACGCCGGTCGCGGCCCGCGTCGACGTCGCCCTCGAGGCGGTCGCCCGCCGGCCGCGGCGACGGTCGCGTAGGAGCGGGTCGCGTCGATCGTCTCGACCGGCGTCGAAGTCGAGGTCCGAGGCCGGGCGACCAGCAGCGCGCCCTCGCCGTCGAAGACGACGGCGACGTCGGCGGTGGGCAGGTCGCAGAAGAGGGTGCTGTCGCCGTCGGCGAAGCCGCCGAACGCGCCGGTCGCCTCGCCCGAGGCGAGCTTCGGCAGCCACTCGGCGCGCTGCTCGTCGGAGCCCGCGGCCGAGATCACCAGCGCGGCGCCCGGCGCTGCCGAGCAGCGGCGTGGGCGCGGCCGGCGTAGCCGGACTGCTCGAGCAGCACGGCCAGCTCGACCATCCCGAGGCCCTGGCCGCCGTCGTCCTCGGAGATCGCGATGCCGGGCCAGCCGAGCTCGGCGATCTGGTTGTAGAGCCCGTCGTCGTAGGAGCGCGCCTCGGCCAGCTCGCGGACCTTCTCGGCCTTGAAGCGGCGCGCGAGGAAGTCCTTGGCGGTGCTCTGGATCTCGCGCTGCTCGTCGTTCAGGTCGAAGTTCATGGCCGCTACCTGAGCTTCGGGAGGCCGAGCACGCGCTCGGCGATGATGTTCTGGAGCACCTCGGTGGTGCCGCCCTCGATCGAGTTCGCGCGGGAGCGCAGCAGGCGGTAGCTGACCTCGGTGCCGGCGGTGACGCCCTCGGGCCCGGCGATCTCGCTCGCCATCTCGGTCATCGCCTGGTTGTACTTGGCCCACTGCGAGCTTGCCGAGCGAGCCCTCGGGGCCCGGGATGCCGGTCTTCATCGTCATCGTCAGCGAGCGCAGGGCGCCGAGGCGCATCGCCTCGATGCCGGTGTGGAGCTCGGCGACCTTCTGGCGCATGATCGGGTCGTCCTGCGAGGCCCTTGCTCCTTGATCAGGGCGACCAGGTCCTCGAGCCCGCGCTGCAGGCCGATCACCGCGGCGGCGCCGAGGCCGGCGCGCTCGAACATCAGCGTCGTGATCGCGACCTGCCAGCCGCCGCCGACCTCGCCGATGACGTTCTCGTCGGGGACCTCGGCCTCCTCCATGAAGATCTCGTTGAACTCGGCCTCGCCCGTGATCTGACGGAGCGGCCGCACGTCGACGTTCGGCCTGCTCGACGTCCAGGATGAAGTAGGTGATGCCCTTGTGCTTGGGGGCGTCCTGGTCGGTGCGGGCGAGCAGCATGCACCACTTCGCCTCGTGCGCGTAGGTGGTCCAGACCTTCTGGCCGGTGACCTTCCAGCCGCCGTTGGACTTCACCGCGCGCGTCTTCAGCGACGCGAGGTCCGATCCCGACTCGGGCTCCGAGAAGCCCTGGCACCAGATCTCGTCGCCGGAGAGGATCGGCTCGAGATAGCGCTCCTTCTGCTCGTCGTCGCCGTGGGCGATGACGACGGGGCCGCCCATCACCAGGCCGAGGACGTTGGCCGGGGCCGGCACGCGCTGGCGGCCGAGCTCCTCGTTGAAGATCGCCTGCTCGATCAGCGTCGCGCCCTTGCCGCCGTACTCCTCGGGCCACGAGATCCCCGCCCAGCCGGCCTCGTGCATCGTCTTCTGCCAGGCGCGGCGGAACTCGAACTCGGCTTGGTCGTCGCCCTCGGGGGCATCGCCCGGGTGGTTCTCCTGCGAGCCAGCTCCGCACCTCGTCGCGGAAGGCCGCCTCGGACTCGGTCAGGGTCAGGTCCACGGCGGCAGCCTATACGATCCTGGCTGCCCGGCCAGGGGTCAGGTCGCGTACTCCTCGCTGCCCATGATGTGCAGGGAGACGTAGGGCTCGTCGCCGACCACCCAGCTGTCGTGGCCGGGCGGTACGTAGAAGAAGTCGCCGGGCTCCATCACCTTCTCGGTCCCGTCGTCCATCGCGGCCATCGCCCGCCCGCTCACGACGAGCCCCACGTGCTCGACCTGGCAGGAGGTCTCGCCGGCGGCGGCCCCGACGTGCTCGGACCACTTCCAACCGGGCTCGTAGGTCGCTCGTCCGAGGGTCATCGGCCCGACGCGGTAGGTCTCGAAGCGCCCCTTCTCGAAGGTTCGGGTCTCGTCGGGCGAATCGAGGTTGACGAGCGCGAGGTCCACGGGCCGCTACTTGTAGATCGCGAGCAGCACGACCGCCGAGGCGACCCAGACGACCGACGGCGCCGATCATCCCGTAGTCGCTGGTCAGGATCGACGCTGTCGAGCGCGTGTCCTTGCGGTCGTAGATCAGGTAGAGGTAGCGGAAGATCCCGTAGACGACGGCGGGCAGGGTGCCGAGCATCTTGGAGCCGATCAGGGGCGAGTTGATCGCGTAGATCGCGTAGCTCATGACCGTCGCCGCGGTGACCAGCGAGACCATCTGGTCGAGGAAGGGGATCGAGTAGTGCTCGAGCACGGGGCGCGTCTTGGTCCCGGAGTGCAGCTCCGAGCTCGCCTCCTGGCGGCGCTTGGTGAAGCCGAGGAACATCGCGACCATGCCGGTGCAGAGCAGCAGGTAGGCCGAGGCGTCGGCGTCGACCGCGACGGCGCCGGCGAGGACCCGCAGGACGAACAGCCCGGCGATCGTCATCACGTCGAGGATCACCTCGGTCTTGAGCACGTAGGAGTAGAGCGTCGTGCCGACCCCGTACGCGAGCACGAGCCCGGCGATCTCGGGACCCTCGGCCAGCAGCGCGCCGGCAAGGCCGACGACCAGCAGGGCCGACCGCGAGCGCGATCGCGGTCGAGACCTTGAGCTCGCCGGCCGCGATCGGGCGGTTGCGCTTGGTCGGGTGCTGGCGGTCGAGCTCGGCGTCGTGGGAGTCGTTGATCAGGTAGCCGGCCGAGGCGACGGCGCAGAAGGCGAGGAAGGTGACCGTGGCGCTGAGGATCGCCTGCGGGTCGTCGAACTGGCCCGAGAACAGGAGGCCGGCGAAGACGAGGAGGTTCTTGATCCACTCCTTCGGCCGCATCGTCTTGATGGCAGCCCGAACCGGGCCGCGGCGCGGCTTCGGATGTCGCCGGGTGCGGGGGATTCCTCGCCCGCGGCGGGCCTGTCGAGCGTTGCACCCTCCATCAGAAGTCAGGGAAGGTTAGGGGTCGAGCAGCACCCCGGGGTTGAGAACGCCCTTCGGGTCGAGCTCTTGCTTGGCGGCGCGCAGGGCCGCGGCGAAGGGGTCGGGCCGCTGGCGGTCGTACCAGGGCCGGTGGTCGCGGCCGACGGCGTGGTGGTGGGTGATCGTGCCGCCGGCATCGATCAGCGCGTCGGAGACGGCGGCCTTGATCTCGTCCCACTGCTCGACCTCCGAGCCCGCGTCGCGCCGGCGCGAGCACCGTGAAGTAGGGGGCGGGCCCGTCCGGGTACACGTGCGTGAACCGGCAGCTGATGCGCGGCGATCCCTTCCCCTCGGCGGGGGCGCCCGTGACCTCGGCGACCGCTGCGCGGGCACTCTCCATCACCTCGGCGTGGAAGTTGGGAAAGCGGTCCCAGGTGATCGCCGACTCGAAGGTGTCCGAGAGCACGCCGCAGGCGACGAGCGAGTCGCGCAGGTAGGGCGCCTGCAGGAATGCGTTGCGCCAGGCGCCGACCGAGTCGCCGTCGCCGTTCGCCGCCGGCTTCGCGCCGCGAACCTCGCCGGGCTCGCCGCCGTGCGAGCGCGCGACGTCGAGGGCGACCTCCATCTCGGCACGTCCACCGGGTGGTGCGCGGACTCGAAGCCGAGCACGAGCAGGGCCTTGCCGGGCGGGCCCGCGCCCGTCATCTCGGCCTCGGTCGCGTCGAGCAGCCGGCAGTTGGTCGGGAACAGCGCGGACTGCGAGAGCTCGCGCACCGCCTCCGCGGCGGCCTCGAAGTCGCCGAAGGCGACGCCGCAAGAGAGCTTGTGGGCGGGGCGCTCCTGCACCCGGACCCACGCGTCGGTGATGACGCCGAGGATCCCCTCGGAGCCGAGCATCATCCGGTCGGGCGAGGGGCCGGCGCCCGAGCCCGGCAGCCTGCGGCTGATCCAGTCGCCGCCGAGGGTGACCGCGCGCACCGATTCCACCAGGTCGTCGATGTGCGTGTAGACCGTCGCGTAGTGGCCACCGGCCCGCGTGGCGATCCAGCCGCCGAGGGTCGCGTACTCGAAGGACTGCGGGAAGTGGCGCAGCGTCAGGCCGTGCTCGCGCAGCTGCTCCTCGAGCCGCGGGCCCGTCGCGCCCGCCTGGATGCGCGCGGCGCGCGAGACGGCGTCGACCTCCAGCACCCGGTCCATCCGCGACATGTCGATCGTCACCACCCCGGGGTATTCCGAGGGCAGCCTCGGCTCGATCCCTCCGACGACGCTGGTGCCGCCGCCGTAGGGGATCGCCGCGTAGCCGCCGTCGGCGCACCAATTGAGCACCACGTCCACGTCCTCGGGCGAGCGCGGGAATGCGACCAGGTCGGGCACGTTGGTCGAACTCGCCGCGGAAGCCGCGCACGACGTCGCGGTAGGCCTTGCCGAGCGCGTGCCCAGCCCGCGTCTCGGGTCCGGCGCTGAACATCTCCTCGAGGTCGGCCGGTGGCTTGATCCGCGCGCGAGGAAGCTCGACCTCGCTCAAGGGGACGGGGTCCTCGATGCGGTCGACCTCGAAGCCGAGGCGATCGCGGACCCCGGCGGCGACGCCCTCGAGCGCGGCCGCATCGAGCTGCTGGTCCTCGAACCCCCACCCCCAGTGCTTGCGCCGGCGGGTGGTGGCTACCAGTGCACCCCGCGCATCAGGTAGGCGAACGCGACACCTTCTGTCGAGAGCTCCTCGTCCTTCGCCGGCTTCTCACCCGACTTCAGCGGCTTCGCGTCGTCCTTCTTGGCCGCCGTCGACTCGGGGAACAGCTTGTAGGCCGTGTTGAGGATCGCGTCCGAGGCCTTGGGGGCGATCGTGTAGAGCATTTCCCCGAAGTTGCCGAGCCTCGTCGCGACCTTCTTCGGCTTGCGGATCATCGCGTCGCAGATCATGTCCGCCGCCTCCTCGGGCGTGATCGTCGGGAACGCGTCGTACATCTTGGTCGGCGCGATCATCGGGGTCCGCACGAGCGGCATGTGGATCGTCGTGATGTGGACCTTGTCGTCGATCACCTCGGATGGCGACGCAGCGCGACCACGCGTCGAGCGCCGCCTTCGATGCGACGTACGCCGAGAAGCGCGGAGTGTTGGTCTGCACGCCGATCGAGCTGACGTTGATGATGTGCCCGCCCTTCTTGTGCCCCTTGGCCGACTTGCGCATCGCGGGCAGCAGGCTCAGGATCAGCCGCAGGGAGCCGAAGTAGTTGAGCTGCATCGTCCGCTCGAAGTCGTGGAAGCGGTCATAGCTGAGCGCCACCGAGCGCCGGATCGAGCGGCCGGCGTTGTTGACGAGGATGTCGACCTTGCCGTACTCGGCGAGGACCTCGGCGGCCATCTTCTCGACGTCGGAGATGTCGGAGAGGTCGCAGCGGTGGATGTGCGCCTCGCCCCCGGCGTCGGTGATCTCGGCCTTCGTCTCCTCGAGCTTCTCGGGGGAGCGCGCGACCAGCAGCACCGTCGCGCCGGCGGCCGCGGCCTTGATCGCAGCCGACTTCCCGATGCCCGACGAGGCGCCCGTGATCATCACGGTCTTGCCACCGATCGCGCCCGACAGCGAGCGGTCCTTGAACAGGTCCGGATCGAGGTTGCGCTCCCAGTAGTCCCACAGCTTGTCCGCGTAGGTCGGCAGCGGCGGCACCGCGATGTCGGTCCCCTCGAGCGCGCGCTGCGTGTTCGTGGAGTCGAAGCTCGTCGGGTAGTTGATGTAGACCAGCACCGAGCGCGGGATCCCGAGATCGGCGAGCACCTGGTCGGAGATGCGCTTCACGGGCGGCAGCATCTGCACCCCTGAGCGCACCTGCTTGGGGACGATGTCGAGCATCTTCGGGTCGATCCGCATCACGGCCTCGGGCGCGTGGGCGGATCGCGCGAACAGGTTGATGATCTGACCTGCGCTCAGCGGGTTCGGGTCGGTGAGGTGGAAGACCTTGCCGTCGAGCCCGTCCTGATGGGCGATGTGGTCCATCGCCTTGGCGACGAAGTCGACAGGCACGATGTTGATCTCGCGGCCCTCGATACCGACGCCCGGGACCCACGGCGGCAGCAGGTTCCGCGCGCGCTGGAGCAGCTTGAAGAAGTAGTACGGCCCGTCGACCTTGTCCATCTCGCCCGTCTCGGAGTGGCCGACGACGATCCCGGGCCGATAGATCCGCCACGGCACCTCGGCCTCGTCGCGCACGACGCCCTCGGACTCGTGCTTGGTCTGGAAGTACGGGTGGTTCTCGACGTCGTGGGCCTCGTCGAACATGTCCTCGGTGAACGTGCCCTTGTAGAGGCCGGCCGCTGCGATCGAGCTGACCATGTGCAGGTGCTTGACGCCGAGCTCATTGGCGAGCCTGGTGGCCTCGCGCGTGCCCTCGACGTTGGCGACGCGCTGGCTCTCGGCGTCGGCCGTCATGTCGTAGATCGCGGCGAGGTGGAAGAAGTGGTCCACGTTCCCCTTCAGCTCGTCGATCTGATCGGCGCAGCCGAGCCGGTCCTGCGAGAGGTCGCCGATGACGGGGACGATCCGGTCCTCGTCGGCTCCCCAGCTCGAGCGCAGCTCCTCGAGCCGGCCCCGGGACCCTTCGCGAACGAGGACGTAGATCGTCCCTTCGCGCTCCAGCAACTGCTCGATCAGGTTGCGACCGATGAAGCCGGTGCCACCAGTGACGAAGTAGCTCATCCTCACCTCTCCTCGAAAACCCTCGTTCGAACAGGCGGAACCTATCGCTTCCGAGCCGACTCCTCGCGCGCGCAATAATCGGCGGGTGTCCTTGTTCGATCCCGGCGCACGTCCCGACCCCGAACGCGAAGAGCGCCTGCGCGCCTCGGCGTCCCGCGTCGAGATCCGGCCCGCGCGCCGCGCCGTGCCCCTCGCGGTGCGCTCGATGGCGTGCCCGGAGTGCGAGATGCCGATGCGGATCGCGGTCCCCATGAGCTTCGACCAGCTCGTCGGGTGCGGCTTCTGCGACACAGTCGCGCCGGGGCGGGAGTTCATCCGCGAGCAGGGCTGGCCACGAGTGCAACTCGTCGCCCGGCTCGACGCCTGAAACTCATAGAGTTGTAAGGGGAATGGCGACTAAGGCAACGGTGCAGGTTCTGATGCCCGAGATGGGCGAGTCGGTCACCGAGGGAACGGTGCTCGAATGGCTCGTTGCCGAAGGCGATTCGGTCGAAGAGGGCCAGACGATCGTCGAGGTCTCGACCGACAAGGTCGACGCCGAGGTGCCCGCCACCTCCGACGGAGTCATCACCAAGATCCACGTGGGGCCCGACGAGACGATCGAGGTCGGCAAGCCCCTCGCGGACATCGACTCGAACGGCGAAGCGACCCCGGACCCCGCAGCGACGAGGACGCAGGGTCGGGCAACGGCGGCGCACCTGAGGAAGCCGACACCTCCGATCCTGCCACCGAAACGGCGTCGCAACCCGGCACGCCCGGAAGCGAAGCTGAGGACGTGCCGGCTGGTGCGGAGGAGGCGGCCGATGGCGAAGCCAAATCTTCGGGCGGCAAGGCGGTCGACGTCGAGATGCCCGAGATGGGCGAAAGCGTTACCGAGGGAACCGTGCTCGAGTGGCACATCGCCGAGGGTGAGTCCATCGAGGAGGGCGAGACGCTCGTCGAGGTCTCCACGGACAAGGTCGACGCCGAGGTGCCCGCTCCGTTCAGCGGAACGCTGACGAAGATCCACGTAGGCCCCGACGAGACGATCGAAGTGGGCAAGCCATTGGGCTCGATGACCAAGGGCGACTCGACTGCGGCACCGGACGCGACTGATCCTGCCCCCGCTACCGCGCCGCAACCCGGCACGCCTGGAAGCGAAGCTGAGGACGTGCCGGCTGATGGCGAAGCCGCCGACCGTGCCCCTGACGGAGACGCCAAAGCCACGCCTGTAGCTCGCCGCGCCGCAGCCGCAGCGGGTGTGAATCTCTCGCGCGTCAAGGGCTCCGGCCCAGGCGGCAAGGTGACCAAGGCCGACGTGCTCGCCGCGAACGGCGATGGCGCGGCCCCGGCTGTCGCTCCGCAGGCCTCGGCTCCTGATGGCGAGGCCAAGGCTCTGCGCGGCCCCTCCGCCGCGCTCGCCAAGGCGATGAACGAAAGCCGGCAGATACCGACGGCGACCTCGTTCCGGACGCTCGCGGTCGACACGCTCGACGCCAAGCGCAAGGCGCTCAACGGGGTCCTCAAGGAGCGCGGGATGAAGGTCAGCTTCACGCACCTGATCGCCTGGGCGATCGTCAAGGCGGCGAAGGATTGGCCGGTGATGGCGCGCCACTTCGAGGAGCGAGACGAGCAAGCCGTTCGTCGTCGAAGCGGGCTCGATCAACCTCGGGATCGCGGTCGACATCGAGCGAAAGGGCCAGCGCAGCCTGATGGTGCCGTGCATCAAGGGCGCCGACGGACTCGACTTCCGCGGCTTCCACTCCTACTACGAGGAGCTGATCACCAAGACGCGCGAGAACAAGCTCACCGCCGACGACTTCCAGGGCACGAACATCACACTTACGAACCCGGGCGGCATCGGGACGATCGCCTCGGTCCCCCGCCTGCTGACGGGCCAGGGAACGATCATCGCCTGCGGATCGCTCGCGTACCCGGTCGAGTGGGCGCACGCGCCCTCCGACAAGATCAAGGCGCTCGGCGTTTCGAAGGTGATGACGACGACCTCGACTTACGACCACCGGGTCATCCAGGGAGCCGAGTCCGGTTCGTTCCTCCGCCGCATCGAGGAGCTGCTCCAGGGCGAGGACGAGTTCTACGAGTCGGTCGCGCGCGACCTCGAGGTCGACGAGGCGACTGTGACCACCGCTCACGCCGCCGCCGCCTCGGCCGCCCCGCTGGCGCCCGTCGGCACCTCGGCCACGGCCGCGCCGAGGCCGACCACAGAGCTGCTGCAGGCGGTGCAGGCCGGGACGTCGCTGCTGAAGGCGTTCCGCACCCACGGCCACCTCGCCGCAAGGCTCGACCCGCTCGGCTCCGAGCCTCGTGGCGACCCCGCGCTCGAGCCCGAGACGCTCAACCTGACGCCCGAGCTGATGGCGCAGGTGCCGGCCGACATCCTGCGCATCGGCGTCGAGGGCGAGACGCTGCTCGAGGCCCTGCCTCGGATGCGCGACGCGTACTGCGGGTCGATCGCCTACCAGATCGAGCACCTCTCATCCCACCAGCAGCGGATGTGGCTGCGCGAGATGATCGAGACGGGTTGGCACCGCAAGCCGCTCGAGCCCGAGGAGAAGCAGGCGCTGCTCGACCGTCTGATCGATGTCTTCGGCTTCGAGCGCTATCTGGAGAAGGCCTACCTGGGCCAGAAGATGTTCTCGATCGAGGGCCTCGACGCGGTGGTGCCGATGCTCGACGAGGTCTTCGAGATGGCCCACACCGAGGGCGCTCACGACGTCGTCATCGGCATGGCCCACCGCGGCAGGCTCAGCGTGCTCGCCCACAACATCGGCCGCTCACCGAACTCGATCATGGCCGAGTTCGAAGGCGCGAAGGCGATCGAGGCGGTCAAGGCGGTCGCCGCGATCCCCACCGGCGGCACCGGGGACGTCAAGTACCACTACGGCCACAACGGCACCTTCACGACGCGCGATGGCAGCGACATCTCGGTCCGCCTCTACCCGAATCCGAGCCACCTCGAGTTCGTCGACCCGGTCGTGACGGGCGCCGCGCGCGCGGCCCAGACCACGCTCGAGAACTCGGGGATCGAGCACGACCCCGCAGCGGCGGTGCCGGTGCTGCTCCACGGCGACGCCGCCTTCCCCGGCCAGGGTGTGGTCGCCGAGACCTTCAACCTTCAGTCGCTCGCCGGCTACTCGACCGGCGGCACGATCCACATCATCCAGGACAACCAGATCGGCTTCACGACCGAGCCTCAGGAGGGACGCTCCACCCCGTACGCCGCCGACATGGCGAAGGGCTTCAACGTCCCGATCATCCACGTGAACGCCGACGCCCCCGAGGCGTGCGTCGCCGCCGTGCGGCTCGCGATGGGCTACCGCGAGCGCTGGGGCCGCGATGTCGTCATCGACCTGATCGGCTACCGCCGCTTCGGCCACAACGAGACCGACGAGCCCGCCTACACCCAGCCGCTGATGGCGTCCAAGATCAAGGAGCACCCCCCGGTTTCGCAGGTCTACGCCGAGTCCCTCGTCAAGGAGGGAATCGTCAGCCCCGAGGACGTCGAGTCCCGCCAGGAGGCGCGCCAGACCAACCTCAAGCAGGGCCACGAGGAGCTGCGCAGCAAGATCGAGGCCGGCGAGTTCGAGGACCCGACCGCTACGGGGACGGGCGAGCTCGACCGCACCCGCAGCCCGAGCGTCGAGACCGCCGTCCCAGAGCCGCGCCTGCGCGCACTGAACGAGGAGCTCGTCCGCGTCCCCGACAGCTTCACGATCCACCGCAAGCTGCGAAAGCCGCTGGCGAAGCGGATCGAGACGCTTGACAGCGGCGGGATCGAGTTCGGCCACGCCGAGTCGCTGGCGCTCGCGTCGCTTTTGACCGACGGCGTCCACGTCCGGATGACCGGGCAGGACACCGAGCGCGGCACGTTCTCGAACCGCCACCTGGTGCTCCACGACGAGAAGACCGGCCTGCGCTACGCGCCGGTCCAGAACCTGCCGGACGCGAAGGCGCCGATGGAGCTCCACAACAGCCCGCTCTCCGAGCAGGCCTGCCTGGGCTTCGAGTACGGCTACTCCGCGGCCTCGCCAGACAGCCTCGTGCTCTGGGAGGCGCAGTTCGGCGACTTCGGAAACTCCGCCCAGGTCATCATCGACAGCTTCATCGTCTCGGCCGAGGCTAAGTGGGGGCAGATGACCCGCCTGACGCTCCTGCTCCCCCACGGCTATGAGGGCGCGGGCCCGGAGCACTCGAGCGCCCGCATCGAGCGCTTCATCCAGCTCGCCGCCGAGGGCAACATCCGCATTGCGAACCCGACGACCGCGGCCCAGTACTTCCACCTGCTGCGCCGCCAGGCCCACATCGCCAAGGCGCGCCCGCTCGTCGTCTTCACGCCGAAGGGCCTCCTGCGCCTGCCCCGCGCGGCCTCGACCCTCGAGGACCTGACCGACGGTTCGTTCAAGTTCGTGCTCGACGACCCGCTCGCGGCCGAGCGCAAGGAGCAGGTCGAGCGGCTCGTCCTCTGCAGCGGCAAGATCTACTACGACATCGACTCCGCCCCAAAGCGCGAGGAAGCCGACGAGGTGGCCGTCGCCCGAGCCGAGCTGCTCTACCCGTTCGCGAAGGAGCAGCTGACCGAGCTGATCGCCTCCTACCCCAACCTGAACGAGATCGTCTGGACCCAGGAGGAGCCCCGCAACATGGGCGCCTGGTCGGTGATGCAGCGCCGCCTGCCGGACCTGCTCCCCGACGGCGTCGAGCTCGGCTACGTGGGGCGCCCCCCGCGCGCCTCACCCGGCGAGGGCTACGCCGTCGCCCACACCCGCGAGCAGGAGCGCATCGTGCTGACCTGCTTGATGGGCACAGCCGATCCCGCATAGGCCGCGCGACGCTTGAACGGTCGAGCGAAATTGAACCCGGCAGGTAGCGCGGCCGTTGCATGGCGAAGTCGTGATAGCCAGTGACCCTCCCCCCGCTTCTCGCCCACCACCCGCGCAGCGTCCAGATCTTCCTCGCGGTCATCCTGCCCGTCGCGTTCGGCGCGCTGACCGGCTACTTCCTCGGCGTCTCGGAGGTCACCTATTTCGTGCTCTCCGCGATCGGTGTGCTCGGCGGCATCGGCGCCGGCTTCGACCACCTCGGGGTGAGGGCCGGTGCAAAACGGGGAGCGCTCGGCGGGTCACTGTTCGGCGCGTCGATCCTGATCGCCCACGAGATCCACGGCGCCGAAGCCGAGGCCCACCTGCCGGACCCCGCGATCGTCCTGGTCGTGGTTACGACGCTGCTCGGAATCGCGTTCGGAGCGCTGGGCGGCTGGATCCGCGAGAGTCTGGATCAGACATCAAAGGTTGGGACAGGCCGCCCGACCTAGGGACTATCGCGCGGGTTGAACCTGCAGGTAGGGCGGCCGTTGGATGTAGCGGCCGGGCCCGACGGGTAGCCCGGCCGCTGTGCGTTAGGGAGTTCCCGCCAGTGCCGCCCGCCTGATCACGGCCACAGAGAGAGAATGACCGCAGTCCGGGCAGGAGCTGAGTCGCGCCCAGGAGTGGTGCGTCGCATCGCAGCCGGGGCACGTGTAGCTGCGCTGCAGGCGGACCAGGCGCCGCACGCCCTGGTCCGAGCCGCTGTGTGAGTTGATTGGGGCCATGGCGAGCATGATGCCGCCCAGTCGTCCCGCTTCCTATGGACCGCCGGTACAAAGATCGGCGGCGCCGGGAGTACGCCGTGTCGACTGACGCTCGGCGGTGGGTAGCGTTCCGGGCATGGAGAGCGCCTCCGAGCACGTCTTCCCCCGCCCGGTCCCAGGGCGCCTGTTCCGGGTGGTCAAGGTCGCGTCCTGGATCGAGCTGGGCCTGTTCGCCGGGCTGCTGTTCTTCTGGCTCGCCCCGGGCTTCGAGCACCAGACGTTCCTCTTCGGCCTCGGCCACGGCATCGGCTACATCGCCCTGTGCATCCTGATCCTGGTCGCGGTGATCCTGCGCGAGGCCCCGTGGCCGCTGCTGGCCGCGAGCCTCACCCCGGTCGGCCCGGTCGGCAGCGTGATCGGTATCAGCCTGATCGAGCGTCGGAATTGGGGTATTGACACCGAGGCTCCGCGCGAGCGATAATCACCACGCGGGGAGATAGAACTCAAAAAGGCTCGTTCCCGGGCCAGTCCCGCCTCCGGGAACGATCGCGTCGGAAATCCCTCCCTGGCTACCGACGCGCAGGCGTGGCGCGGGCCGCGTGGACCCCCTGCCTCCCGCGGCCCCGCCACGCCATTACTTCACCCACCACCGGCGACCAGGGGAAGCCGGCAGACCGGCTTCAGCCTGCGAAACGCCGTGCGGCCCGCCGGACTATGTCCGACGGGCCGCCGTGGCGGATCAGGCCCAGGGCCTAGTTGAACGCGTACTGCTCGTAGTCGGCCACGTTGTCCTGTGTGACAGCGGCGGCCGGCACGATCACCTGTCGCGGTACCTCCGGCGGGACGAGCTCCTCGAAGCCCTCACCGAGCGCGATCAGGCGCGCCATCGTGACCGCAGATGCGGCCATGTTCGGGTTGTAGAGGAACGTGGCCCGATAGAGGCCGCCCTCCTCGATCTGCTGCATCGCCGCCTCGGAGCCGCCGACGCCGGTCAGGAACATCTCGTCCTCACGACCGGAGTTGCGGATCGCCTGGACGACGCCCTGCGCCATGTCGTCGTCATGCGTGTAGACGGCGTCGATCTGGTCCTCGGACTGGAGGATGTTCTCCATCACCTTGAGACCGGTGTCCGGGTTGAAGTCGCCCGGCTGTGAAGCGACGACCTCGATTCCACCGTCCGGACATACCTTGGCCAGCTGCTCGGTGAAGCCTTTCGAGCGTTCCTCCGTGACGGAGATGCCCGCGAGCCCCTGGATCTCGACGACGTTGCCCTGGCAGTCGAGCTCGGTGCTGATGTAGTCGGCCGCCTGGACTCCGATCTGGTAGTTGTCGCCGAGGATCGTGGCGGTCGCCGCGTCAGGCGATGTGAAGAGCCTGTCCACGTTGATCACCGGGATCCCAGCGGCTTCCGCCTTCTGGGCGACGGGCGTCAACGCCTCGCCGTCCTGCGGCAGCACGACCAGCGCGTCGGGCTGCTCGGGAATGATCTGCTCGATCTGCTGGGCCTGGGAGTCCGCGTCGGCCGCTTCAAGCAGCTGGAAGTCGACGTCGTCGTACTCCTCGGCCTGAGCCTGGGCGTTCTTGGAGACCGCACCGAGCCATCCATGGTCGGTCGGTGGGACGCTGGCGACGATCGTCACAGGACCGCCGTCACCTCCACCTTCACCCTCGGCGGTCGACCCGGTGTCAGCCGAGCTCTCCGCCGAGCTGTCGTCATCGTCGTCTCCTCCGCAAGCGACGAAGGCGATGCTCAAAAAGACCGCCATCATCGTCGCAGTCAATAGCCGCTTGAGCGACATCTCTGCACCTCTCTCCTTGTGGGTTGGGTCATAAATACCGCGCATCAAAGCCGCGCCTCCGGCCGCTGCAGCAGGACCGCACCGAGGACGATCGCCCCCTTCGTCACCTGCTGGATCTCGGTCGAAAGATTGAGCTGCGTCATCAGACTGAAGATGAGCGCGAAGGTGAGAACCCCGAGGAACGTGCCGACGATCGTCGCCCTGCCGCCCGCGAGGCTGGTGCCGCCGATGACGACGGCGCCGATGGCGTCGAGCTCGTAGAGGTTGCCGCTGACGGGCGATGCGCTACCGAGCCGGGAGCAGAGCAGGACCGTCGCGATGCCGGCGAGCAACCCGCTGAGCACGTAGACGCTGAAGACGACACGCCGCACGGGGACGCCCGCCAGTCTCGCCGCCTCCCGGTTGCCGCCGACCGCAACGACGTGGCGCCCGTACCGGGTTCGGTTGAGCAACAGCCAGCCGCCGATCGTGATCCCGAGGAAGACGAAGACCGAGACCGGGATGCCGACGAGCTCGCCGGTGCCGAACCACAGCAGCGAGAACACCGCCGGCTCGCCGAACGAGCCCCCGTTGAAATCGAGCAAGCCCACAGGGAGTTTGTCGTTGAGCAGCAGGGCGACCCCCTTCCCGATCGAGAACATCGCAAGCGTCGCGATGAACGGGACCACCCGTCCATACGCAATCGCGGTCGCGTTGACGGTGCCCATCAGGGTCGCCATGCCGATCGCGCCTGCGATGAAGATCGGAGTGCTGGCCGTTGACTCCGCCAGAACCGCGCCGGCGACACCCGCGGCGGCGACCATCGAGCCGACCGAGAGGTCGATCCCGGAGGTCGCGATCACGAACGTCATGCCGATCGCGATCACCCCCACGACGCTCGCCTGGGTCAGCATGTTGCGGACGTTGTCGGCGGTCGGGAACGTGTCCGGCTTCAGCACGGCGCCGGTCACGAACAGGAGTGCGACTACGAGCCCCAGGGCGTACTCCTGGAACTGGAGACCCGCGACCTGGGGGAACCGGGCGTTGAACCTGTCCACCGGTCCGGCGGGTCCCTCGTTCTGTGGGGTTACTGGGGTAGTCATTCGACCTCCTCGACGAAATCGGTTGAGTCCGTTGGCGCGACCGCATATCGAAGGAGCTCCTGCTCGTTCGCCGCGTCGCCGTCCACCTCGTAGACGAGCTCGCCCTCGCGCATCACGAGGACGCGGCTGCAGATGCCGACCAGCTCGTCGAGCTCGGATGAGACGACGAGCACGCCCAGCCCCGACTTGGCGAGGTTGCTGATCACGCGGTAGAGCTCGGCCTTGGTCGGGACGTCCACGCCGCGGGTCGGCTCGTCCAGCAGCAGGACCTTGCACTCGTGCAACAGCCAGCGTGCGAGGACGACCTTCTGCTGGTTGCCACCCGAAAGCTCGGTGACGATCCGGTCGGCGTCATCGGGAACCGTATTCAGGGCGCGCAGCTGCTCCTCGGCCGCAGCGCGCTCCGCGCGCACGTTGAGCAGACCGTTCATGAACCGGCCCAAGTCGGCCAACGTGACGTTCTTGGTGAGGCTCCACTCGAGCAGGAGCCCCTGCGACTTCCGGTCTTCGGGCGCGAAGCCGAGTCCGGCTGCGATCGCCTTCTGCGGCTTGTTCGGCGGCATGCGCTTACCCATGAGAAAGACCTCGCCCTCGTCGGGCGGGTCGACGCCGTAGATCAGGCGGAGCAGCTCGCTGCGGCCGGAGCCCACCAGGCCCCCGAGTCCGACGACCTCGCCGGCGTGGACCTCGAGGCTCACACCGCGAACCGCGGGGAGGCGCTTCATGTCGCGAACCTCGAGGACGACATTCTCGCCCCCCTTGGGGCGGTCGGGATAGAGCTGCTCGACCCTGCGCCCGACCATCAGCTCGACGAGCTCGTCGGTCGAGGTCGTGGCCGGGAGAGATGTGGCCGCGGTCCGCCCGTCGGTCAGCACCGTGACCCGGTCGCCGATCTTGCGGATCTCGTCCAGGCGGTGCGAAATGTAGATGACGCCGACGCCCTCGTCGGTGAGACGGCGCACGACCGCGAACAACGTCTCGATCTCGCCGTCGTCGAGGATCGCGGACGGCTCGTCCATGATCAGGAGGCGCACGTCGCGCGAGAGCGCGCGGGCGATGGAGACCACCTGCTGGGCGGCGGGCCTGAGCTCGTGGATCCGCGATCGGGGAGAGATCGAGTCGTGGCCGAGTCGGGCGAGCAGGGCCGATGACTCCCTGGCCATGAGTTCGCGGTCGAGGAACGGGCCTCGGGTCGGCTCGTGGGCGAGGAAAATGCTCTGCGCGACGGTGAGCTCTTCAACCAGGTCGAGCTCCTGATAGATGGTCCCGACTCCGCGGGCCAGGGAGGCCGCGGGATTGCCCTCCGGCAGCGGCTCGCCGCCGAGGAGGATCTCGCCGGATGTCGGCTCCACCACGCCTGACACGCACTTGATCAGCGTCGACTTCCCGGCGCCGTTCGGACCCAGTAGGCAGTGCACCTCGCCGGCGAGGACCTCGAGGTCGATGCCCTGCAGGGCCTTCGCGCCGGGATACTCCTTGACCAGGTTCCGGACCTCGAGGACCTTCGCCTTCTTCGCTTTCTGGGCGACGTTCGGGCTCATCCGACCACCATCGGCCGCAGGTTGCGCTCGGCGATCTGCAGCCCCTTGTCGACCATCTCGGGGCTCCCGCCCCAGACGGGGTCCTCATGCTCGACCGACAGCACTCCTTCGAAGCCTCCCTCGTAGAGCGCGTCGACGTAGTGGCGGAAGTCGACCTGCCCGAGTCCGGGGATCCGGTAGCGCCACCAGCCCATGCCCCAGGGGTCCTCCTCGCGCGTCGAGGTGCGCCCGAAGAATCCGTAGCGGTTTCGGTCCTCGGGGAAGGTCTCGGCGTCCTTGGCGTGGGCGTGAATGACCTTGTCGACGTAGGGACGGAGGGCGGCGACCGGGTCGATTCCGAGCCACAACAGGTGTGACGGGTCGAAGTTGAGGTAGAGGCCGAGGTCGAACATCCACTCCCAGAGCTCCGGCGAGTAGGCGAGGTTGCCCGGGTAGCCGTCCGGGTGCCAGCCCTCCATGACGCAGTTCTCGATCATCAGCCTGACGCCGCGCTCGCCGGCGTAGTCGACGAGCGGAGGGAAGATCCGCTCGGCGTCGCTCAGGTTCTCGGCGACGCTGCGGCCGGGATCGCGCCCGATGAAAGTCCCGACGGGGACCCCGCCGAGTGCCGCGGCGGCGTCGATGCAGGCGCGTACGTGTGTGTGGGCGGCCTCGCGCTGGGCTGGGTCGGGGTGCAGGTTGTTGTCGTAGTAGGCCAGAGCCGAGAGCTCGAGGCCGTTCGCGTCGAGCGCTGCGCTGACCCGATCGGCCTCAGTGTCGTCGAAGGCGTCGGCGGCGAGGTGGGAGGCCGTGAACGGCCTGTCGCCGAGCGCGGGCCAAGCCGCTAGCTCGAGCGCCTCGTAGCCGTTCGAACCGGCGAACGTCGCGATCTCCTCGAGCTGGCGCTCGGGCATGGAGGCCGTGAGGAAGCCGAGCTTCATCGCAGCGCCTCCGCGGCTTCGGCCGACGGGACGTCGATCCAGCTCTGCTCGCGGGCGGAAGCCAGGACCGCGTCGGTGATACGAGCGGCGCGCACCCCGTCGGCGAAGCCTGGGAGGCCATCGGCGGACTCGGCTCCCCGAATTGCGTCGTAGGCATCGGCGACGAATGCGTCGAAGCAGTCCTCGTATCCCTGGGGGTGGCCGGCGGGCAGCGTCGCCAGCCGCGCCGCCGGCGCCGAGAGGGTCGCTGGGTCGCGGCTGATCACCATCGCCGCCTCGCGGCGCCCACACCACAGGGTCTCGGGCGCCTCCTGGTCGAAGACCACGCTCTCTTCGGAGCCATCGACCTCGAGCCACAGCCGGTTCTTCCGCCCGGGAGAAACCTGGCTTACGACCATTGAGCCCATCGCCCCCGACGCGGTCTCGAACTGAACGATGGCCGCGTCCTCGGTCTCGACGTCGCGCAGCCTCCCGTCCTGGCCACCCTCGCGCTCGAAGGCCGCGCGACCCTCGCTGCGCACGCGCGCCGGGACCGTGACCAGCGTGCGGGCGTTCAGCCGGGTGATGCGATCGCCGGAGACGAACTCGGCGAGATCACACCAGTGCGAGCCGATATCCGCGAAGGCGCGGGACGGCCCGCCGAGCTCAGCGTCGACCCGCCAGTTGTCGTCGTCCGCGCCGAGCAGCCAGTCCTGCAGGTAGGTGCCGTGGAGGAGGCGAACCGCGCCGAGCGCTCCGGCGCGAACGCGCTCACGAGCCTCGCGGACCACCGGGTAGTAGCGGTATACGAAAGGAACGAATCCGCCTCCACCGTCCACCGCGGCCTCGGCGAGTCTGGCGGCCCCGCTCGGGTCCGGCGCGAGCGGCTTCTCGCAGATCACCCGCTTGCCCGCCTCGAGCGCGGCTTCGGCGAGGGGCACGTGCAGATGGTTGGGGGCGCAGACGTGGACGACGTCGATGTTGGGCGAGGTGACCAGCTCCTCGGCGCTGTCAAAGCCCCGCGCCGCGCCGAGCTCGACGGCAGCGGCGCGCCCTCGTTCGGGGGTCGATGCCGCAACACCCGCAAGATCGGCGCCGGCGTTGCGAGCTGCACGGGCGTGTATGCGTCCGACGAATCCGGTTCCGGCGATGCCGACCCGAAGCGAGGTCTCCTCCATGGCGGCGAACCTATGCGACTTCTGCGTAACTGTCAAGCAAAAGTTTGCCGATACACGACATACTTTGCCCCAGTGGCGCCGTTTGCTTTACTCCTCTCGATGGCTGACACGCGGGACTCGAGCGCAGCGCCCGCAGCGGGAGCGGGGGCGGTCCTTCGCCTGATCCGCGACGGCGACGCCGTCACACGCGCCGACCTCGCCCGGGCCACCGGCCTGGCGCGTTCGACGGTCGCCCAGCGTGTCGACGCCCTCCTAGCGCACAGCCTCGTATACGAGACCGGCGGGAGCAGCTCGACGGGCGGGCGGCCGCCGTCGATCCTCGCGTTCAACGACGGCGGCGGAGTCATCCTCGCTGCGGACCTCGGCGCGACGCACTCCCGGATCGGGGTCACGGACCTCGCCGGAGACCCGCTCGTCGAGCGCGCGGCTGAGATCGACATCTCGCTCGGGCCCGAGGCGGTGCTCGACTGGCTGCAGGGGCCGTTCGGGGAGATGCTCGCCGAGGCCAATCGAAGCTCGACCGACGTCCGCGGCATCGGGATCGGAGTACCCGGGCCAGTCTCCTTCTCCGAAGGAAGGCCCGTGAACCCGCCGATCATGCCGGGCTGGGACGGCTTCTCGATCCCGGAGTGGTTCGCGAGCCATTACGAGGCGCCGGTGCTCGTCGACAACGATGTCAACATCATGGCCCTCGGTGAGCACTGGACCAGGTGGCGCGAGACGGAGCATCTCCTCTTCATCAAGATCGGCACCGGGATCGGCTGCGGGATCGTCGCCGGCGGCCGGATCCATCGCGGCGCCGAGGGCGCCGCCGGGGACATCGGCCATATCCGTATCGCGGGACACGATGACGTCGTCTGCCGCTGCGGGAACATCGGCTGTCTCGAAGCGGTGGCGGGTGGTGGCGCGCTGGCCGCGCGGCTCAGCGAGCAGGGGACCGAGGCCGCAAACGCCCGCGACGTGGTCCGTCTCGTGCGGGCCGGCGATCCTGCCGCGACCCAGGCGGTGCGCGAGGCCGGCCGGCGCCTCGGCGAGGTGCTCGCATCGTGTGTCAACTTCTTCAACCCGCGGGTGATCGTGATCGGCGGCGATCTCGGAGGGGCCCACGAACAGTTGCTCGCCGGGATCCGCGAGGTCACGTTCATGCGCTCGCTTCCCCTTGCGACCGGCGCGCTTCGGATCGTGCCCAGCGGGCTGGGCGACCGAGCGGGCGTGATCGGCGCCGCCGTCCTCGTGATCGAGCACGTGCTCGCGCCGGACGTGATCGACCGCGCGATCGAGCGCGGCACCGCGCACTCCGGCCAGCCGCTGGCCTAGCGGTCGCGCAAGTCCCGCAGGACGCGGTGCAGGATGCCGCCGTTTTGGAAGTACCCGACCTCGTTGGGCGTGTCGATACGGACCTTGGCGGTGAAGGTGAGCGGGTCGGCGCCGTCGCGGGTCGCCGTGACCTCGACCTCCTTGGCCTCGCCGTCTTGAATGTCGCCGAGGTCGAAGGTCTCCTCGCCGGTGAGGCCGAGGGACTCGACCGACTCTCCCTCGGGGAACTGGAGGGGCAGGACACCCATGCCGATCAGGTTGGAGCGATGGATGCGCTCGAAGCTCTGCGCGATCACGGCGCGGATGCCGAGTAGCGCGGTGCCCTTGGCGGCCCAGTCGCGCGACGAGCCCGAGCCGTACTCCTTGCCCGCCAGCACCACAAGCGGGGTGCCCTCCTCGGCGTAGGCCATCGCCGCTTCGTAGATGGTCGTCTCTTCGCCCTTCATCCCTGACTTCGCAGCACCTGCGGTGCTGCTCGGGAACTTCCGCGTATGGCCACCCTCCTTCTCGGCGAGGGCGTTTCGCAGCCTGACGTTGGCGAAGGTGCCGCGGATCATCACCTCGTGGTTGCCGCGGCGCGAGCCGTATGAGTTGAACTCGCGAGGCTCGACGCCCTGCCCGATCAGCCACTCGCCGGCGGGGCTCGCCTTCTTGATGGCGCCGGCGGGCGAGATGTGGTCGGTCGTAACCGAGTCGCCGAGCACGGCGAGCGCGCGGGCGCCCTCGACGGGCTTCACCGGCTCCGGCTCGGCCGGCATGCCCTCGAAGAAGGTCGGGCGGCGCACGTAGGTGGAGTCGGGCCAGGTGTAGCGATCGTCCGCGGGAATCTCGATCTGCTGCCAGCGCACGTCGCCGGTGAACACATCGGCGTAGCTCTTCGTGAACATGTCGGCGCGCACCGCTTGGCCGACGGCGTCGGCGACCTCGGCGCTGGTCGGCCAGATGTCGCTCAGGTAGACGGGCTCGTCGTCGGAGTCGCGGCCGATCGGGTCGTTCTGCAGGTCGATGTCCATGCGGCCGGCTAGCGCGTACGCGACGACGAGCGGCGGCGAGGCGAGGTAGTTGGCTCGGGTGTCGGGGTTGATCCTGCCCTCGAAGTTGCGATTGCCCGAGAGCACCGAGCAGACGACGAGGTCCTTCTCGGCGATCGCCGCCGAGATCTCCTCGGGCAGCGGGCCCGAATTGCCGATGCACGTGGTGCAGCCGTAGCCGACGAGGTTGAACTGGAGCATGTTCAGGTAGCGGTCGAGGCCCGAGCGCTCGAGGTAGTCGGTGACCACTGTCGAGCCGGGTGCCAGCGAGGTCTTGACCCAGGGCTGGCGTTTCAATCCCCGCTCCACGGCCTTCTTCGCGACGAGCCCCGCCCCGAGCATCACCGACGGATTGGAGGTGTTGGTGCAGCTCGTGATCGCGGCGATCACGACGTGGCCGTGGTCGAGCTCGATGGTCTCGCCGCTTTCGAGCTGGACGGCGATCGCGTCGCCCGTCTTGACCTTCGTCTCGGTCGCGGTCGCTCCGCTGGTGCTCGGCTTGCCGCGCTCGTCGTCGTGGTCCTCGGCGGGCGGATCGGAGGCGGGGAAGCTCTCCTTCATCGCCTCGTCTCGGCCGTTGCCGAGCTCGGCTCCGGCCTCGGGGTCCCACTCCTGCATCGCCTCGAGGAACGCGGGCTTCGCGTTCGAGAGCGGGATGCGATCCTGCGGGCGCTTCGGCCCGGCGATGGAGGGCACGATCTCGCCGAGGTCGAGCTCCAGGGTGTCGCTGTAGGTGGCGTCAGCGTGCTCGGGCTCGTGGAAGAGGCCCTGCTCGCGCGTGTAGGCGTCGACCAGCTCGATCTGCTCGGTCGGGCGTCCAGTGAACTCCAGGTAGCGAAGCGTCTCGGCGTCGATCGGGAAGATCGCGCAGGTCGACCCGAACTCGGGCGACATGTTGCCGATCGTCGCGCGGTCAGCGAGGGGTAGCTTCGAGAGGCCGGGGCCGAAGAACTCGACGAACTTGGAGACCACGCCGTGCTCGCGCAGCATCTCGGTCACGGTCAGCACGAGGTCAGTCGCGGTCGCGCCCTCGGGCAGCGTCCCGTCGAGCTTGAATCCGATCACCTGCGGAAGCAGCATCGAGATCGGCTGGCCCAGCATCGCGGCCTCGGCCTCGATCCCGCCGACGCCCCATCCGAGGACGCCGAGCCCGTTGATCATCGTCGTGTGGGAGTCGGTGCCCACCAACGTGTCGGGGTAAGCCTGAACGGGCGCATCGCTCGAAGCCGCCCCCGGACGCGAAGCGGAGGAGGCGGCGTCGGATGTCCAAACGCCCCTCCCGAGGTACTCGAGGTTGACCTGGTGGCAGATGCCCGTCGCCGGTGGGACCACGCGGAAGTTGTCGAAGGCCTCCTGGCCCCAGCGCAGGAAGGCGTAGCGCTCGCCGTTTCGCTCGTAGTCGCGCTCTTCGTTGATGGCGAACGCCCTCTGGTTGCCGAAGGCGTCGACCTGGACCGAGTGGTCGATCACGAGATCGACCGGAACCAGCGGGTTGATCACCGACGGGTCGCCGCCCAGGTCCTCCATCGCGTCGCGCATCGCCGCGAGGTCGACGACGGCGGGAACGCCGGTGAAGTCCTGCATCAGCACCCGAGCGGGCTGGAAGGGGATCTCGACCGAGGGCTCGGACTTGGCGTTCCAGGTCGCGATCGCCTCGACGTCGCCTGAGCTGACCGCATTGCCGTCCTCGAGGCGCAGCGTGTTCTCGAGCAGCACCTTGATCGAGTACGGCAGGCGCGCCACGTCGAAGCGCTTCTGGAGCGCGTCGAGGCGGTGGATCTCGTACTCGCGGCCGCCGACCTCGAGGGTCGAGCGGGCATCGAAGCTGTTCTCGCTCACAGCTCCCAGTCTAAGACCGGGGTTACTTCTTCTTCTTCTTGAAGACGGCCTTGCGCTTGCCGACGACGTAGCCGTCCTGCTCGGTCGTCGAGACCTGCACGACCAGGCTCTTGCGTCCGCCCTTGCGCGCCAGCTTGCGGCCGGCCTTGGTCAGCTTCACCTTGACGACTCCAGTCTTGCCGCCGGCGATCGTCGCGACGGAGCTCTTGCCGAGCAGCTTCGCCTTGCCGCCCTTCTTCTTCGCGGATGCGCCGGCAACACCGTTGGTCCCCGAGAAGAGCGAGACCGTGGCGTGGCAGGCGACCCAGGTGGCCGGCGAGCCGAGCTTGACCTTGACGACCTTCGCGCTGCCGGAGAGCTTGCCGGCTGCGATCGTCGCGTTGCCGTTGTTGGCCAGGTTGGCGAAGTCCGGCGACTGGGTCCGGCCCGCGGGCACGAACTTGTCGCGCGGGACCTTGACCGCACCGCCGGAGGCGCCTGGCTTGTCGGCGGTCGGGAGCCTGATCTCGACGTTGGAGACGGTGATCGGGCCCTGGCCGTTGGCGCCGCGGCCATAAGAGTTGAGCGCGCCGCCGCCCGCGTCCTTGGCGAGCAGCTGGACCCTCGGGACGCTGCCCGCGGCGAACGTATAGCCGTTGGGGTGCAGCTGGAACACCTGGCGCAGCGAGCCCTGCGCGGGCCTCCACAGGCCACGGGCGACGAGGCGCTCGGTTCCGTTCGGGAGGACGTCGAACAGGCGCGCTGCGATCGAGTTGTTGGTGGTGCCCGAGTTGATGTCGGCGATCACGGAGGTCGCGCCCATGAGCGTCGTCGGCTCGGTGATGGCCGGCAGCGAGTAGGTGGCCGCGCCGGGCTCGTCGACGGCGGGGTTCGTGAGGCACGGCTGGCCACCGGCGACGACCGGGTCGAACGTCGTGGCGACGGTGGGGTCGCCGGCGGTCGCGGCGATCGTCTTCGCGGCGGCCTCGCTGTAGCGAAGCTCGCCGGGGGCGATCGTCGCCCAGTTCGAGGCCGTGAACGGCCCGCCGGACGGCGTGCCGGGGGTGCCGGGGCAGGTCAGCGTGTAGGTAGTGACGCCCTGGGCCGGTGCCGAGCCGGCTCCCTTCACGTAGAAGTCGAGCCAGGCGTTCTCGCGCGCGAGAAGCGCCGAGCTAACGTCGGTCTTGTTGGCGGAGCGCTGGTGGCCGAAGTCGCCGAAGAAGAGCGAGACCGGCGCGTTCGGGTGCTGGACCCTCATGCGGTTGTAGAAGCGGATTGTCTCGTCCGCGGGGAAGAGGTCGTCCGTGAACCCGCTCGACATCAGCATCGGCGCGGGTGCCCGCGAGGAGTCGATGTAGTAGCTCGAATGGTGGTCGCTGATCTCGTCGATGATGTCGGTGACCGTCGGGTCGCCGTCGTAGTTCTCACCCGCGGTGAGCCTGGCGAGCCACGCCTGGAGGTTCGCATCCGGGTCCGTGGTCGAGTAGAGGCCGGGGGCGAGCAGGCCCGAAAGGTAGAGGCCGTTGGTGAGCGACTGCTTCATCACTCCGACGCGGTCGCCGTAGTCGTTGTCGACCGTGTAGTCGAGCGTGCGGCCGTTCGGGACCAGCGAGTAGGAGAGGTCGGTCCAGGGGATGTTCGGGACCGCCGCTGCCATCGCCATCGGGATATCGGAGTCGGGGCTCTCCCAAGGTACGAGCGAGCCGTCGGGGAGCATCTGGCGGTCGTTGAGGGCGGCGAGGGCCATCGAGAGGCCTCCGCCGTAGGAGCCGCCGACCGCACCGATCTTGGTGGGCAGGACGAGGCCGTCCTCTGCGAGCTCCCCGGCGAGGTCCTGGTAGTCGCGGACCTCGTAGCGGGTGTCCATGAGGCGCACGTAGCCGTTGATGCACGCGCCTGCCGCGGCGGTTTGCGATCCGGCCGAGCCGCAGGACTCGCGGAAGCCGCGGGTGGTCATGCTCATGACCGCGTAGCCGCGGCTGGTGAAGCGCCGCAGGCCGGAGGTGGAGCCGCTGGCGCCGAAGCCGATCTTGGCGCCGCCGTAGCCGTGGCCCCAGACGATCAGGGGGTAGGAGCCGTCGGGGCCGCCCGGGTCGGGCGGGAAGGCGACGTTGATGTCGAGGGGCACGGCGTCGAAGGTCTCGTTGGTGGTGCTGCGAGGAGAGGTGTTGCCGCATTCGCGCACGCCATCCGCGGCGACAGTGCAAGCGACGTCCCCGCCGAACACGTCGGCGATTGCGGCGTTGGCGCTCGGCGCGAGGGCGAGCGAGCCCACGACCACTGACAGCACGGCGACGACCTTCTTCATTGCGTGAGTCCTCTCTCTCCTGATGGGCACTTCGCGCTCCCTGTGCGCGATTCGTGTCTCCCTGTCTCGTGTCTCCCTAAGACACGAGCAAGCAGCTTAGCTACCGGTTTCGGCTCGAAGCTCCGTAGAAGCCCGCAATCAGCGCTTGTCGCGCTGGCCCTCCGCGACCGAGCTGGCAATCTTGTCAGCCCCGCCGCGCCGCTGGAAGGAGGCGGCGATGCCCGGGTGGCGGTACCCGACCTCGCTCAGCACGCGGGTCCGCCTCGGCGCGACCGTGATCTCGACCTTGTTCTTGCGAATGGCCTTCTCGACGGCCTGGGCGACCTTCTCGGGGGTCGTCGTGCCGACGCCGGGCGGGGGGTCGGAGCCGGAGTCGTGGAACATGCCCGCCTCGCGGACGAACCCCGGCGAGACGATCGACACGCCGACCCCGTCGGAGTACAGGTCCTCGCGCAGGCCGAACGCGAAGCCGCGAAGGCCGAACTTGGTGGCGTTATAGAGGGAGGCGCGCGGAGAGCCCACCTTGCCGGCGAGGGAGGAGATGAGGACGATGTGGCCCTCGCCCTTCGCGGCCAGGCGCGGCGCCAGCTCGCGGGCCATCAGGATCGGGGCCTCGAGGTTGACTCGCAGCGCGCGGGCGATCTCGTTCGAGGTCAGGTCATCGAGCCTGCCGCTGGCGGGGAGGGCCGCGTTCGCTACGAGGGCGTCGATGTCGCCTGCGTCGGCGACCAGCTTCGCCGCGGCGGCGCTCTCGGCGAGGTCGGCCACGATCACCTCGTGCCCATCGGAGCCGCCCGGAAGCGAGCTCGCGAGCTCGGCGAGCTCGGGCTCGCGGCGCGAGCTGAGCACGAGCCTCGCCCCGGCGCCCGCGAGCTGGTGCGCGATCGCGATGCCGATGCCACCCGTGGCGCCGCTTAGCAGGACCTTCTTCGCCTCGAGTTCCACGCCTGGAAGCTATCCGATGGCGCGCTGAGACCACTTCTGTTAGCGATTGCACGCAATCCCCCACGTCTGGTACCGTGCCCGGCCACGACCCAAGTAACGCCGAATCCCGCCGAACGAAAATGGCGGGAACGGGGGAACCGAGAAGTTTGGGGCGAATCCACACCTAGTGGAGGCGCAGGCTCTTTCAGCGCCAGCCCGACAGCTAACCCCGTAGGCCGACGAAGGAGAACACGGTTTTGCGGTCCACAACACGCCTCATCGCCGCGCTGGCGCTCACAGGCTTGATCATCGCCCCGTCCGCCCTCGCCCAGACCGGCGGCTCCGTCGCCCCCGGCTCGAGCTCGACCTCGACGACGCCCCTCGGCCCCCCGGGGAAGGCGAAGCTGAAGAAGAACGGCAAGGCGATCGCTCCTTCGAATGCGCCGATCCAGGTGCAGATGGCGATCAACGCCGGCAACCAGATCCGCAAGTTCCCCTACCGCTACGGCGGCGGCCATCAGTCCTTCTTCGACTCGGGCTACGACTGCTCGGGTGCCGTCAGCTACGTGCTCAACGGAGCCGGTCTGATCGAGGATCCGCTTCCCTCCGGCGATCTCGCCGCGAGCTGGGGATCACTCGGCAAGGGCCGCTGGATCACGGTCTACGCGAACGGCGGCCACGCCTACATGGTGGTCGCGGGCCTGCGCTTCGACACCTCGGCGGTCGGCGAGAACCTGAACCAGGGCAGCGGCCCCCGCTGGCGCGCTACCAAGCGCCCGGCCAAGGGCTACACGCCCAAGTACTACCCGAGCCTCTAGCCCGCGACCCGCGCGCGGGTTCCCAGGACTAGGACCCGGGCTTCCGGGTAAAAAGCTTCGACAGGGGACCGCGCATTGCCGCGGTCATCGGCGTCGACGGGACGCCATTGTGGGCGGCCTCACGGCCCGCGCGCTGCCTCGACAAGCGGCGCCCCGTGCCCTGGGGCACGGGCCTAGTGTTCGGGACGATGACGGCTGAGACCGAGCAGAGCGGGCGGACGCAAAGGCGCGCCTCTGTGCGCGCCGGCGCGCGGGCGGGGATCCCCTTCGCCGTCGCCGCGCTGTTGGTCGCGGTGTCATACGGGGTGGTCGCCGAGCCGGTACTCGGCGCCGACAGCGACGTTGGCGACGTCGGTCTTCGTGTTCGCCGGCTCGGCGCAGTTCGGCTCGGTCGCCGTTCTCGGCGCGGGCGGCGGCCCCGCCCCGGCGGTGATCGCCGCGGTACTCCTGAACGCGCGGTACGTACCGATGGGGATCGCGCTGGCCCCGTCGCTGCGCGGGCGCTGGTGGCTGCGAGCCGCCTACGGCGAGGCGATGATCGACGGCTCTTGGGCGATGGCCAACCGCGGCGACGGGCGGTTCGACCCGGACTTCCTGGTCGGTGCAACGCTGCCCTCCTATCCAGCTTGGGTGGGCGGCACCGCGATCGGCGTCTTCGCCGGCGATCTGATCGGCGACCCCGCCGACCTCGGGCTGGACGTGCTGTTCCCCGCCTTCTTCCTGGCGCTGCTCGTGGGCGGCGAGTTGCGCGAGGGGCGCCTTCGGTGGTCGTCGCCTCACTCGGCGCCGTGATCGGCCTGGCGCTGACCCCGATCACCCCGGCCGGGGTACCCATCATCGCCGCCAGCGTCGCCGCGCTGCTCGGCCTGCGCCGGCACCGCGGTTCGGACGGCGAGCCCACCGCGAACCTGGAGGAGGATCCCGTTGGCTGACGCCTGGATCGTGTTCGCCTGGCTGCTTGTCACGACCGCGGTGATCCGGGCCTCGGGCCCGGTCGTGCTCGGCGGCCGCGAGCTGCCCGAGCGGGTCACCGCGGTGGTGGCGCTGCTGGCTCCCGCGCTGCTGGCGGCGCTGGTGGTGACCGAGACCTTCCGCGGCCCGGACGGAGACCTGGTCGTCGACGCGCGGGCACTCGGCGTCGCCGGTGCTGCGGGTGTGCTGGCCCTGCGTGGCTCGATCCTTCTGGCGATGGGCGTGGCGATGGCCCTGACCGCGGGAGCCCGCGCGCTCGCCTGAGGACTGACAAGGGGCGAATCGTCCAATCGCGACCGCCAAGATTGTCCATCCTGGCCCTCGTGTGCTCCAATAGGTTTGTAGTCGCGGATCCCGTTCTTGTCCGTTCGGGATGACCGTCGTCCACACAAGGGGGGCAGGCAGCTGCGCTCCCCATAGGAGGGAACCCGCCGTAGTGTCGAGTGACACGCCCGATATCCGGTTGAGCGGTGTCAGCAAGCGCTACGGGGACGTGGTCGCCGTCGCCTCGCTCGACCTGGAGATCGAGCACGGCGAGTTCTTCACGCTGCTCGGGCCATCGGGCTCGGGCAAGACGACGACCCTGCGCATGATCGCGGGCTTCGAGGAGCCGGACACCGGAACCGTCGAGCTCGCCGGCAAGGACGTGACTGCGCTGGCGCCCTATGACCGCGAGGTCAACACCGTGTTTCAGGACTACGCGCTTGTTCCCGCACATGACGGTCGCCGAGAACGTCGAGTACGGGATGCGGGTGCAGCGCGTCGCCGGCGAGGAGCGAACGCGCCGAGCCGCGGACGCGCTCGAGATGGTCAGCGCTGACCGGGTACGAGGCGCGCAAGCCCGGCGAGCTCTCGGGCGGCCAGCGCCAGCGGGTCGCGCTCGCCCGCGCGATCGTCAACCGTCCGCGCGTGCTGCTTTTGGACGAGCCGCTCGGGGCGCTCGATCTGAAGCTCCGCGAACGCATGCAGGTCGAGCTCAAGTCGATCCAGCAGGAGGTCGGGATCACGTTCGTC
The DNA here is from genome assembly GCA_963820665.1 of uncultured Solirubrobacterales bacterium. Taxonomy (GTDB): domain Bacteria; phylum Actinomycetota; class Thermoleophilia; order Solirubrobacterales; family 70-9; genus CAVUAT01. The sequence goes on from CAWGAL010000005.1 coordinate 457,112, forward strand.
TACGTCACGCACGACCAGGAGGAGGCGCTGACGATGTCGAACCGCGTCGCCGTCTTCAACGAGGGCCGCCTCGAGCAGGTCGGGCCCCCGGCCGAGATCTACGAGCACCCCGGCAACCAGTTCGTCGCGGGCTTCGTTGGTGTGTCGAACCTGATCGAGCGCGACGGCGCGAGCTTCACGATCCGGCCCGAGAAGGTCGTGTTCGTCGAGAACGGCTCGGCGAGCGAGCTTCACGTCGAGGCCGGCACCGTCACCGACGTCGCCTACGCCGGGATGATCACCCGCTTCATCGTCGCCCTCGATGAGGGCGGAGAGCTTCAAGTCGTCCGCCAGAACCTGGAGGAGACCTCCGCGGAGGTACAGGAGCAGCGCGGCCGGAAAGTGAAAATCGGATGGCGTTCGGAGCACACGGTCGCCGTCCAGGGAGAGGAGAGTCAAGAATGAGGAATCTCAGAGCCCACCCCGCGTGGGCACCGACGATGATCGTTGTCGGGCTGATGGTCGCGATCCTCGCGATCGCCGGCTGCGGCGGCGATGACGACGACGACAGCGGCGGCGGCGAAGAGCTGACCGAGCTCGGCGAGGGGGAAGGCGAGGTCAATCTCGTCGCCTGGGCCGGCTACGTCGAGGACGGCTCCACCGACCCCGCGGTCGACTGGGTGACGGACTTCGAGAAGGAGACCGGGTGCCAGGTCAACGTCAAGGTCGGCAACACCTCTGACGAGATGGTGACGCTGATGCGCACCGGCGAGTACGACGGTGTCTCGGCCTCCGGTGATGCGTCGGGACGCCTGATCGAGGGCGGCGACGTCGATCCGGTCAACACCGACCTGGTCCCGAACTACGCCGATATCTTCCCGGCGCTGAAGGATCAGGAGTGGAACACGGTCGACGGCGTCAACTACGGCATCCCCCACGGCCGCGGGTCGAACCTGCTGCAGTGGAACCCCGATGAGGTCAAGCCCGACCCGACGTCCTGGGACGTGGTCTTCGACCCGGCCAAGGCCGCTGAGCAGCAGGGCAAGGTGACGGCGTACGACAACGCGATCTACATCGCCGACGCGGCGCTGTACCTGCGCACACACAACCCCGAGCTCGGGATCGAGGACCCGTACGAGCTCGACCAGGAGCAGTTCGACGCCGCAATCGATCTGCTGAAGCAGCAGAACGAGAACATCGGCGAGTACTGGTCCGACTACACGAAGCAGATCGCGGCATTCGCCAACGGCGACTCCACGGTCGGCACGACCTGGCAGATCATCACCAATCTGGCCCAGGCCGAGGGGGTAAATGTCAAGAACACCCTGCCCTCTGAGGGCGCGACGGGATGGTCAGACACGTGGATGCTGAGTTCGGAGGCGAAGAACCCGAACTGCATGTACCTGTGGATGAACCACATCGTGAGTCCAGAGGCGAACGCCGCCGTGGCCGAGTACTTCGGCGAGGCCCCGGCCAACGAGAAGTCGTGTGCGCTGACAGCAGACAAGGAGCACTGCGACATATTCCATGCCGACGACGAGGCGTTCTTCGACCAGATCGAGTACTGGAAGACTCCCTCAAGGACTGCGGCGACGACCGCGGTGAGGTATGCAAGACCTACGACGAGTGGGTCCAGGGATTCACGGAAGTGAAGGGCTGATCCGATCGAGGGTCGCCTGAACACCGACTCGTGGAAGCGGCTGGCGTAAGCGCACAGCCGCCGAAGAGGTCGGCGGGCCGTAGGCTCGCCGACCTCTTCCACGGTCGGCCGCGGCTGGCGGTCGGAGCGCTGCTGGCCGGCCCCGTGGGCTGGCTGGTCATCGCCTACCTGGGCTCGCTGGCAGTCCTCTTCGCCGCAGCCTTCTGGCACCTCAACGACTTCAGCGGCGAGATCGAGCAGCGGCTTCAGCCTTCAGAACTTCGAGACTCTGACCGAGCCCGTCTATCGTGCGATCACCTTCCGCACGGTCGGGGTCGCGGCGCTGGTCACGATCACAGACGCGCTGCTGGCCTTCCCGATCGCCTTCTACATGGCGAAGGTCGCGAGCCCGCGGGTGAAGGCGCTGCTGGTAGTGGCGGTGCTGATGCCGCTGTGGTCGAGCTACCTGATCAAGGTCTACGCCTGGCGCACGATCCTGAGCGAGGAGGGGATGCTGAATTGGCTGCTCGACCCGCTCGGCATCAGCGCGCCCGAGGGGGACATCTTCCGCCTCTGGCTGGTGATGAGCTACCTGTGGCTGCCCTTCATGGTGATCCCGGTCTACGCGGGGCTGGAGCGGATCTCCGATTCCGTGCTGACCGCCTCCGACGACCTCGGGGCGAAGCCGTGGACGACCTTCAGGAGGGTGATCCTGCCGCTCGCCTTCCCGGCGGTCGTCGCCGGCTCGATCTTCACCTTCTCGCTGACGCTCGGTGACTTCATCGCGCCGCAGCTCCTGACCAAGGTGCAGTTCATCGGCAACGTCGTCTACAACAACGTCGGGGTCGCCAACAACCTGCCGCTGGCCGCAGCGTTCGCGCTGGTGCCCGTGGCCGTGATGATCATCTACCTGCTGATCGCGAGGCGCCTGGGAGCGTTCGAGCACCTATGAGGCGGGCGCGATGAGACTCTCGAGAGGTTCGCGCTGGATGCTGCGCGCCGGCGTCGGCGTGACGCTGGCTTTCATCTACATCCCGCTCGCGGTCGTCGTCCTCTACGCCTTCAACGAATCGCGGGTGCTCGAGTGGCCTCCCCGGGACTGACCCTGGACTGGTTCGGCAAGGCGTTCGAGAACGACGGCGCCCGCAGCGCGCTCTTCTACTCGCTCAAGGTCGCCGTCTGCGCGACGCTGCTGGCGATGCTGCTCGGCACCCTCGCGTCGCTCGCGGTCGCGCGCCATCGCTTCTTCGGCCGCGAGACGATCTCGTTCCTGGTCATCCTGCCGATCGCCCTGCCGGGGATCGTCACCGGCATTGCGCTGAACGCGAGCTTCACCCAGGTGCTCGGCGTCGATCTCGGGCTGTTCACGATCGTCACCGCGCACGCGACCTTCTGCATCGTCGTCGTCTACAACAACGTGATCGCGAGGCTGCGCCGCGTCTCGGGATCGTTCGAGGAGGCCTCGGCCGACCTCGGCGCCGACACCTGGCAGACCTTCCGCTACGTGACGCTGCCCAGCATGCGTACGGCGCTGGTCGCGGGGGCGCTGCTCGCCTTCGCGCTTTCCTTCGACGAGATCATCGTCACCACGTTCACCGCCGGCTCTGACCAGACGCTGCCGATCTGGATCTTCACCAACCTCTCGCGCCCGAACCAGCTGCCGATCGTCAACGTCGTCGCGGTCTTCGTCCTGGCGCTCTCGGCGATCCCGGTCTACTTCGCCCACAAGCTGACGCAGGACGAGAGCATCGAGACGCGCGATGCACCGGCCGTCGCCGAAGCGACAGCGGTTCCCTGAAGGGCCCCCTTACCGGTCTAAAATGGCCGCATGGCCGCGCGCGGGACATTCGCAGGGGCGGCGACGCTGTTCGCCTGCCTGGGCCTCCTGGCCGCCTCTCCGGCACAGGGGCAGGGCGAGCCCGCTTTCGGCTGCGGCAAAGAACACCTCGGCAAGGCGAAGAAGGGTGGCGTGAAGGCGCCGCTCGCGATCGGTGACTCGACGATGCTGCTCCCGATCCCGAACCTGACCAAGGCCGGGTTCAACGTCAACGCCAAGGGCTGCCGCGGCTTCCGCCAGTCGGTGCTTGTCATGAAGCAGTACGCGAAGCGGGGCAAGCTGCCCCACCTGATCCTGATCGGCGCCTACTCGAACGGCGGCGTCAACCCCGGGCTCGTCGACTTCGCCCTCGATGTTGCGGGACCGAGCCGCGCGCTCGGCTTCATCACCCAGTACGACGCCGACACAGGCGAGCCTCCCGCCGCCGACACCGACGTGATCCGCAAGGCCGCGAAGCAACACCCGCGGAAGATCTTCCTCCTCGACTGGGTCGACCACAGCCTCCCCCATCACTCGACCGAGGCACCCGACGGCTGGTTCCTGCCGGACCTCTTCCACCCGAACTTCACGGGCGCACAGGCGTTCGCCGACTATCTGGCGGAGTCCTCGCTCGGCTACGCCAAGCGCGGCAGGTTCCCGGGCAGGAGCGCGATGGCCGCTACGGCGGCCGTCTGGAGCTGAGGGTCGGACTTAGACACTTTGGAGAGGTTGGGTCCAGCACAATGTCCATGGGCGACATGGCGTTCGTTTTCGGAACGTACGATTGGCGACGGAGTGGCATAGTCGAGCAGACCGAGGACCGCAAGCAGGAACCGCCCGCGAACAAGGAGGAGCAGAGATGAGCAGCTACGCCGTCGTCAATCCCGCCACCGGTGAGCAGATCGAGGAGTACCCGGAGATCACCGACGAGCAGCTCGAAGCGGCGATCGGGAAGGCTTGGGACGCGCACCAGAGCTGGTCGCAGACGACCTCCGTCGCCGAGCGCGCGGCGATGGTCCAGAAGGTCGCCGACCTGCACGAGGAGCGCAAGGAGCAGCTCGGCGAGATCGCGGTTCGCGAGATGGGGAAGCCGATGGAGCAGGCGGTCGGCGAGGTCGAGTTCAGCGCGGCGATCTACGGCTACTTCTGCGAGCGGGCAGAGGAGTTCCTGGCCGACGAGCCGATCGACCTGCTCGAGGGCGAGGGAACAGCGCTGATCAGGCGCACCTCGATGGGGCCGCTGATCGGGATCATGCCCTGGAACTTCCCCTACTACCAGGTGGCCCGCTTCGCGGGGCCCAACCTGATCGTCGGCAACACGATCCTGCTGAAGCCCGCGCCGCAGTGCCCGGAGTCGGCGGCCGCGATCCAGGAGATCTACCGCGAGGCCGGCTTCCCCGACGGCGCCTACGAGACCATCCTGGCGACCAACGACCAGATCGCCGAGGCGATCGCCGACCCGCGGATCCGCGGCGTCTCGCTGACCGGTTCGGAGCGCGCGGGTGCCGCGGTCGCCGAGGTCGCCGGGCGGAACCTGAAGAAGGTGGTTCTCGAGCTGGGCGGATCGGACCCGTTCATCCTGCTCGGCACCGAGAACCTCGACGAGGCGGTCGATGCGGCCGTCGAGGCGCGGCTCGACAACACCGGGCAGTCGTGCAACGCAGCCAAGCGCTTCATCGTCGCGGACGACGTCTACGACGACTTCCTGGCGAAGTTCAGCGAGAAGATGGGAGCCACGGAGGCGGGCGACCCGACGGGCGACGATGCGGCGATGGGGCCGCTCTCGTCGAGCACCGCCGCCGAGCGGCTGGAGGAGCAGCTCAAGCGCGCGGTGGACCAGGGCGCCGAGGTCGTCGTCGGCGGCGGGGAGCGGAACGGGAACTTCTTCCCCACCACCGTGCTCACCGGGATCACCCCGGAGAACGACGCCTACCGCGAGGAGTTCTTCGGCCCGGTCGCGAGCGTCTACAAGGTCGGCTCCGAGGAGGAGGCGGTCGAGCTCGCGAACGACACGCCGTTCGGGCTCGGCTCCTACGTGTTCTCGACCGACCCCGAGCAGGCCCAGCGCGTCGCGAACGGCCTGGACACCGGGATGGTGTTCGTCAACGGCACCCTGCTGGACGGCGTCGAGCTGCCGTTCGGCGGCGTCAAGCGCTCGGGCTTCGGTCGGGAGCTCGGCAAGTACGGGATGGACGAGTTCGTCAACAAGAAGCTGATCCGCGTTCTCAAGTAGGCGCGGTCCGGTTCAGCTCTGCTTCACGAGGGTGAGGGCCTCTTCGACGTCGGTGCACTCCTGGTCGACGGACTCCGCGACCGCCGGGTAGGTGACCTTCCCGGCCGCGACGTTGACCCCCAGGCCCAGGCCCGGGTCGCTGCTCGATCGCGCTTCTCGAGTCCGTTGTCGGCGAGGGCGAGAGCGTATGGAAGCGTCGCGTTCGTCAGGGCGTAGGTCGACGTGATCGGCACCGCGCCCGGCATGTTGGCAACGCAGTAGTGCGTGATGCCGTCGACCTCGAAGGTCGGGTCGGCGTGGGTCGTCGGCTTCGAGGTCTCGAAGCAGCCGCCCTGGTCGATCGCGACGTCCACGAGCACCGCGTTCGGCTTCATCAGCTTCAACTGCTCGCGCTTGATCACGTACGGCGCCTTCGCGCCGTGGACCAGCACCGCGCCGATCACGAGGTCGACCTTCGGCAGCATCTCCTCGACCGCGAGGGTCGACGAGTAGACGGTCGAGGCCCGCCCGCCGAAGGCCACGTCGAGCTCGCGCAGCTTGTCGAGCGAGACGTCGAAGACGAACACGTCGGCCTCCATGCCGATCGCGATCGAGGCTGCGTTGAAGCCGACCGCGCCGCCTCCGATCACCATCACGTTCGCGGCGGCCACGCCGGGCACGCCCCCGAGCAGGATCCCCCGGCCGCCGAAGGGCTTCTCGAGGAAGAAGGCGCCGGCCTGCGCCGCGATCTTGCCGGCGACCTCGCTCATCGGCGCGAGCAGCGGCAGCCGGTTGTGGTGGTCCTCGACGGTCTCGTAGGCGACGCAGGTCGCGCCGGATGCCTGCAGGCCCCTCGTCAGCTCCGGGTCTGGGGCCAGGTGCAGGTAGGTGAAGAGCAGCTGGCCCTCGCGGAGCATCTCGACCTCCGGGGGCTGGGGCTCCTTGACCTTCATCACCATCTCGGCCTCCTCGAAGACCGCGGCCGCGTCCGGCACGATCCGCGCGCCCTGCGCGACGAACGCGTCGTCGTCGATCGCGCTCCCCTCGCCGGCGCCGGCCTGGATCAGGACCTCGTGGTCGCGATCGACGAGCTCGCGGACGCCGGCAGCGGTGAGCGCGACGCGGTACTCGTCGGGCTTGATCTCCGTAGGAACCCCAACCCTCATCGCGCTACCTCCCTCATGGGGCCCGTATCCGTGCTCGTCGTCTCGAAGCGGACGCCTCGCGTCTCCAGCTCCGCGAACATCGCGTCCGGGTCTATGCAGGCCTCTGGCGGGAGGGCTCCCGTCGCCTTGATCTCGCCGCGGGCGAGCAGGCGCACCGCTGCGGCGGCGGGGGATGCGGTCGAGAGGATGCCGCCGCCGAGGCCCCATTCGGCGTGGGGCATGGTCACGCTGCGCGCGCTGACGCGCTTGCCTGCGCCCTCGGCGATCACGAGGTGGACCGAGACGGTCTGCGGCGAGGAGGGGACGGCCGACGCCGCGACCTCGGCGATGCGCTCGTCGCTCGCGTCGGCGAGGCCGCGGAGCGTCTCGAGCACCTTGGGCGACAGCGAGAGCGCGAACGTGACGTTGTCCGCGCCGAAGCTGTCGCCGAAGGTCAGCACCTCGGAGTGCAGGGTGAAGATCGTCTCGGCCTCGCCGATCGGCTCGCCGAAGTCGAGGGTCGGGCCGGGGGCGAGCGGCTCCATCTCCTCGGGGCGGCCATTGATCAGGGCCATCGGCGGCAGCGTGATCTCGTCGAGCAGGGTCCGCAGCGCGTAGGGGAAGCTGATGCCGTCGGGCGGGTCGAGGTCGCGGCCGGCCGCTGCGACCGAGATGGACTCGGGGTCGACGCCGAGCTCGCGGCACGCGCGCACGGCGAGCAGGTTGGTCTTGCCGGGGGCTGAGCCGATCCCGAGCAGGGCGAGCAGGCCGCGCTGCTCGAACCGGGACGAGAGCTCGAGTTGCTTGGCCGTCACGTGGTAGAGCCCGCCGAGGTCCATGTAGTGCACGCCGGCCTCGAGGCACGCCTCCATCACGTCGAGGTTGATGCGGTAGGCCGCGGAGTTCACGAGCACGTCGATGCCCGCCGAGCTGCTCGGCCAGGCCAGATGTCGCATCGACCTCGTAGGCCTCGGCCTTGCCGCCGCCGTGCTCGATCGCGACGGCCTCGGCGCGGCGCAGGTCGAGGTCGAGCAGTCGCATCGCCACGACCTCCTCGGAGGCGGCGAGGTCGCGGACGATCGCGGGGGCGATCGTCCCCCAGCTCCGAGAACGGCAACCCTGCTCATCGAGACATCTCCCGCGGGGACGGGCGTAGTCGGATGAGGACCCGGTAGGGCCTCACGCGATCAGCTCCTTCGCTCGCAGCGCGAGCCAGAGCTCGACGCGGTCGTTGGCCCGGCTGAGGTCGCGCCCGGTCAGCTCCTCGATGCGCTTGATCCGGTAGCGCAGCGTGTGGCGGTGGCAGTAGCAGTCGCCCGCGGCCCGTTCCCAGTGACCGTTGCGGTCGATGTACGCCTCGAGCGAGCGCAGCAGCTCGCCCGCGTAGCGTTCGTCGGAGTCCTCGATCGGGCCGAGCACGCTCTCGCAGTAGAGGCGGAGCGCCTCGGTGTCCTGGACCGAGAGCAGCAGGGTGAAGGCACCGAGGTCGCGGTAGGAGGCGACATCGGGTGCCAAGCCGTTTGCGAAGCGGGTCGCCTCGAGCGCGCAGCGGGCCTCGTGGAAGGAATGGCGCAGCGCGTCGCTCGAAGCCGGGCGGCTCGCCGCCGCGCGCGTCGTTCCGTGGGCGGCTTCGACGGCGGTCCGCGCCGAAGCCGCGACCTTGATGGGGTCGGACCCCTCGTCGGCGTCGATGACGGCGCAGACGAGCTCGAGGCGCCCGGCCTTCTGGGTCGCGACCAGGGCGGGCAGCCCCGCCGCGTGGAAGTGGTGTTCGAGCGTCGCCTGCGCACCCTCGGCGTCGGGACAGTCGAAGACCAGCATCCCCGCGCTCTCGCCGATTCCGAACGGAGCGAGCCGGTCGCGCACGTCACCGGCGGCGAGGCGGCCCGATAGCGCAGCGGCCAGGACCTCGCCCGAGAGCCTGCGCTCGGTGTCGCGGGCCACGCGCTCGCGCATCAACTCGAGCGCGACGACGACCGCGGCCTGCTGCACGCAGAGGCGCTCGAAGTCCCCGAGCTCGCCGGAGCGGCGGACCACGACGAGCCACGCCTCGGCGTCCCCGCCGCGCGGAGAAACCGGGTGGGCGAGCGTGCGCCCCCGCAGGTCGGCCTGGACCGGGACGAATGGGGCGGCGGCGGAGCCGCGGCTCTGGACCTCGTTTCGGATCGCCTCGCTGATCTCGGCGCCGAGGCGTCGGCCGCCGTGGGCAAGAGGCTCACCGCGTGCGTCGAGCACGACGGAGCTGCCGCCGACGGCCGCGGCGATCTCGCGCGCGATCTCGTCCAGCCCCCCACCCTCGAGGACGAGGCGCTCGAGGCGCTCGTTGACCGCGATCCCCCGCGAGAGCACGTCGTACTGCTCGTTGACGAGGTGGTTCGCTGCGACCTCGGTGATCTGGATGAAGGGCATCTTGTACGGGACCTCGAACAGCGGCAGCCCCCACTCGCCGGCCTCCTTGACCATGGCCTTCGGCAGCTTCGCGTGGTTGAAGCCGGTGCCGAAGCCGAGGCCCGCCACGTCGCGCCCCGCGAGCAGGCGCACGAGCTCGGACTGGCGGTCGGCATCCTCGAGCTGGATCCCCGTGGTCAGGAGCAGCTCACCGCCCGACAGCCACGGAGTCGGGTCTTGGAGCTCTGAGATGTGGACCCAGCGAATCTCGCGCTCGGCAGCCTGCTCCGCGCCGGCGGCGAGCTTCAGCCCCAGCTCGCTGGTCAGGCTCTCGACGGTGAGCATTCGGTGCGCCCGCCTCGACGGCGCCCTAGAGGCGCTCCGAGGCCTCCTCGAGCACTGGGCGCAGAACGCCGAGGATCTCGTCGAAGTGCTCGGTGTCGGAGATCAGGGGCGGAGCGAGCTGGATCACGGGGTCGCCGCGATCGTCGGCGCGGCAGATCAGGCCTCGCTTGTAGAGCTCGCCCGACAGGAATCCGCGCAGCAGGCTCTCGGACTCCTCGTCGTTGAACGTCTCCTTTGTCTCCTTGTCGCGGACAAGCTCGATCGCGTGGAAGAAGCCGTCGCCGCGGATGTCGCCGACGATCGGCAGGTCATGCAGCGTTTCGAGCTTGGAGCGGAACTCGCCCTCCTTGGCGCGGACGTGGCCGCAGAGGTCCTCGCGCTCGTAGATGTCGAGGTTGGCCATCGCCGCGGCCGCCGCGACCGGGTGGCCGGCGAACGTCGAGCCGTGGGCGAAGGACTCCGTGCCCTTCGAGAACGGCTCGTAGACCTTGTCGGAGGCGATCATCGCCCCCATCGGCGCGTACGCCGAGGTCAGCGCCTTGGCCGTCGTGATGATGTCGGGCTGGTAGCCGTAGCGCTCGCAGCCGAAGTAGTGGCCGAGCCGGCCCCACGAGCAGATCACCTCGTCGGAGATCAGCAGCACGTCGTGGGCGTCGCAGATCTCGCGGACCCGCTGGAAGTAGCCGTCCTGCGGCGGGATGCAGCCGCCGGCGTTCTGCAGCGGCTCGAGGATCACGCACGCGACCGTGTCGGGGTCCTCGAACTCGATCCGCTCAGCGATCTTCTCGGCCGCCCAGAGCGGGTCACGATCCTCGGGCCAGCGATAGCTGTTGGTGTTCGGGACGTGGCAGCCGCCGGGGGTGAGGGGCTCGAACTGGGTGCGGAGCGGCGGGATGCCCGTCGCAGACAGGGCCCCCATCGTGGTCCCGTGGTAGGCGATCTCGCGGGCGATCAGCTTTGTCTTCTGCCCGTTCCCGGTCAGCCGGTGATAGTTGCGCGCGACCTTCAGCGCTGATTCGACCGCCTCGGAGCCGCTGTTGGTGAAGAAGATGTGGTTCAGGTCTCCGGGGGCGAGCCCGGCGATGCGCTCGGCCAGCTCGATCGCCCTGGGGTGGGCGTAGCTCCAGTTGGTGACGAAGTCGAGCTCGCGGACCTGTTCGGCCATCGCGTCGCCGATCTCGGTGCGGCCGTGGCCAGCGTTGACGCAGAAGAGCGCCGAGAGGCCGTCGAGGTAGCGCTTGCCCTCCGTGTCGTAGAGGTAGACGCCCTCGCCGCGCTCGATGATCGGGATCGGATGCTCGGAGTCGTAGCCGCCCATACGCGAGAAGTGCATCCACAGATGCGCTCGCGCGGCCTCCTGCAGGCCTGAATTCGCGGTGTCGCTCTTCGCCGAATCGGACTGCGGGGCCTCCGGCGGGACCGTCTGGGGGGTTGCTGCCATCTCGTCCACCTCCTCACTCTCTTCGACGCGTTGCACAAACGTAAGGCCGCGAGGGACAAGCCGCAAGTCAGATTTAGGTCAAGCTTGCGATTCGGGGTTGTACCGATCGTACAACCAGAGCCGTTGCTTTTTGGGCATCCGCCCGTTGTCGCACGGTCGCGCTTTCCCGTAGGGTCCTCGCCACGCCGACGAGTTTGAGCATTGGCTCGGGGTTCGTACGACACAACGGAGGAGGAGAGCCTCTTGGAAAGTTCCACCGCGAAGGGCACCGACAGGTCGGTCCAGACGAGCGAGCACGGGCTGAAGTCGGGCGCGATCAGCTTCACCGACGGGCTCGTCGTCGCGCTCTCGTCCACCGCTCCCGCGTATTCGCTCGCGGCGGTGATCGGCTCGATCGTCGTCGCGGTCGGCTTCTACGCGCCGGCGTCGATCCTCGTGGCCTTCGTCCCGATGTTCTTCATCGCGGCGGCGTTCTACTGGCTCAACAAGGCCGACCAGGATTGCGGGACGACCTTCTCGTGGGTGACGCGGGCGATGGGCCCCAATACCGGCTGGATCGCCGGCTGGGCGGTCTGCATGACAGGAATCCTCGTGATCGGCTCGCTCGCCGACGTCGCCGTCCTCTTCTTCTTCAATCTCATCGGGGTGGAGCCTTCGAAGGCCGCGATCGTGATCGGCGCCGTCCTGCTGATCGCCGCGATGACCACGGTCTGCGTGATCGGCACCGAGGCCTCCGCCCGCCTGCAGAAGGTCCTGATGGCGCTGCAGATCATCCCGCTGCTCCTGTTCATCGTGGTGATCCTGGTCAAGGTGTACAGCGGCGACGGCCCCGGTAGCTCGTTCGAGCCGAACCTCTCATGGTTCAACCCGCTGAACATCGAAGTCGGCAACCTCAACCCGTTCAGCGCGGAATCCGGGGGTCTCATACAGGCGATGCTGCTCGGCGTCTTCATCTTCTGGGGTTGGGAGAGCGCGGTCAACCTGAACGAGGAAACCGAGGGCGACGTCACCAGCCCGGGCCTCGCCGGCCTGATCTCGACGACGATCCTGCTGATCACCTACGTCGGCGTGGCGACGGCGGTCCTCGCCTGGCACGGGATCGGGGGAGCGGCCGCGTTCGACGACAAGCCGGGGATCCTCGCCAAGTACGCCGAGGGCGCCCTCGGCGACACGCTCGGCCAACTGGTCCTGCTCGCCGTGATCGTCTCCGCCCTCGCCTCGACGCAGACGACGATCCTGCCGGCCTCGCGGACGGCCCTGTCGATGGCGCGCCACGAGGCGATCCCGAACGCGTTCGGCGAGGTGTCGAAGCGCTTCTTCACGCCCGTATTCGCGACCGTCGCCGTCGGCGTACTGGCGGTCGCCTGGTACGTGCCGGGCAAGCTCATCAACAAGTCGTTCCTGTTCGACTCGCTGACGGCCCTCGGCCTGATGATCGCCTTCTACTACGCGCTGACGGGGTTCGCCTGCGTCATCTACTACCGGCGCGAGATCCGCAAGACACTGGCGGAACTTCGTCTTCATCGGGCTGGCGCCGCTGATCGGAGCCGTGATCCTGACGTACGTGTTCGTCAAGGCTCTCTTCAACTTCTCGGACATCGAGAACTCCTACTCGACCAGCGAGTGGCTCGGCTTCGCGCCGCCTGCGGTGATCGGAGTCGGGATGCTGCTCCTGGGCGTCGTGCTCCTGTTCGGCTGGCGGCTCTACAAGCGCGAGCCGTTCTTCAAGCGCAAGCGCGAGGTCGCGGATCCGACGCTGCTGGATAACATCGACAAGCCCGCGATCGCAGGAGGCTCCGAGTAACCATGGCCGAAACGAAGATATCCGGGCAGGCGAGCGTCACGCTGCAGTCGGTCAGCAAGAAGTTCGGCGAGTTCACGGCCGTCGACGACATCGACCTCGAGATCGGCGAGGGCGAGTTCTTCACGATGCTCGGCCCGAGCGGCTGCGGCAAGACGACGACGCTGCGGATGATCGCCGGCTTCGAGGAGCCGACGGCCGGCAAGGTGATGATCGAGGGCGCCGACCAGGTCGGGCTGCCGCCCTACAAGCGCCCGACGAACACCGTGTTCCAGAGCTACGCGTTGTTCCCGCATATGACCGTCGCCGAGAACGTCGCCTTCGGCCTCAAGCGCCAGAAGGTCGACAAGGCCGAGATCGACAAGCGGGTCGCCACCGAGCTCGAGCGCGTCGGCATGCCGAAGGAGGCCAACCGTCGCCCGGCGCAGCTCTCGGGAGGCCAGCAGCAGCGAGTGGCGCTGGCGCGGGCCCTCGTCAACCTCCCCAAGGTGCTCCTTCTCGACGAGCCCCTCGGCGCGCTCGACCTGAAGCTGCGGAAGGGCCTCCAGGTGCAGCTCAAGCAGATCCAGCGCGACGTCGGGATCACGTTCGTCTACGTGACCCACGACCAGGAGGAGGCGTTGACGATGTCCGACCGGATCGCGGTCATGAACGCCGGCCACATCGAGCAGGTCGCCGACCCCGAGCAGGTCTACGACAAGCCGGCCAGCACCTTCGTCGCCGGCTTCATCGGCGTCTCGAACCTGATGCCCGGCGTGATCAAGAGCGACGGCGCCAACGGCGAGATCCTGCTCGACAGCGGCGTCACCGTGGCGGCCGCGGTCAACGGGTTCACGAAGGGCGACCGCTGCCACGCGGTGGTGCGGCCCGAGAAGCTGAAGCTCGGCGACGGCACCCGCGACGACCCGAGGATCGAGGGCTTGGTCGAGAGCTCGCTCTATCTGGGGACCTCGACCCAGCTGATCGTGAAGCTCGACGACGACGTGCGGCTGACCGTGCTGGTCCCGAACGTGGACGAGGCCGAGAGGCAGAAGCTCCCGGGCGGCGGCGCCAGGGTGAACCTCTCGTGGGAGCCCGAGCACATGCACTTGGTCTCAGAACAGGCGGCTTGAAAGTGACTACAAGGAGAGTGACGAAGTGAGAGGCAGACCACGTCAGGGCAGCGCTGATCGCGAGTCTCGCGCTCGCGGCGTCGATCGCGCTGGCAGCGTGCGGCGGCGACGACGATGGCGGCAGCGATGTGGGCGGGGCCAGCGACAACGAGGCCGTGACCGCGACGACCGGTGACGTCACCGGCGAGTTCAACATCTCGAACTGGGTCGGCTACATCGACAAGGGCGACGGCAGCACGATCGCCAAGTTCGAAGCAGCAGTACCCCGGCACGACGGTCAACTACACCGAGGACGTCAACGACAACCAGGAGTTCTTCGGCAAGGTCCAGCCCCTGCTCGACCAGGGCGAATCGGGCGGCCGCAGCATGATGGTCGTCACCGACTGGATGGCGAAGCAGATGAACGACCTCGGGTACCTGGAGGCGATCGACTACGCCGACCTGCCGAACGTCGAGGCCAACCTGCGCGACGACCTGCGCAGCCCGGACTTCGACCCGAACCGCGAGTTCTCGGTTCCGTGGCAGACCGGCATGACCGGCCTGCTGGTCGACGAGAAGCGGGCGCCCGGCATCGAGTCGGTCAACGACATATTCGACCCGCAGTACAAGGGCAAGGTCACCGTGCTGACCGAGATGCGCGACACCGTGCCGCTGCTGCTGAAGGCGGAGGGCATCGACCCGGCCGATGCGACCAAGGAGGACTGGCTCGCGCAGATCGAGAGGCTGCAGGAGGCCGTCGACTCCGGGCAGCTGCGCCGCTTCACGGGCAACGACTACGTGCAGGACCTGACGAACGGCAACGTCGTCGCGTCGATCGGCTGGTCGGGCGACGTCGAGCTGATCGACAACGAGGACGTCAACTGGAGGATGCCGACCGAGGGCTGCATCATCTGGTCGGACAACATGGTGATCCCGGTCGGAGCGCCGAACACGCCGGCTGCGCTGGCGTGGGCGGACTTCGTCTACGACCCGGAGGTCCAGGCGCCGATCGCGGACTACACCCGCTACGTGACGCCGGTTACAGGGCGTCGACAAGGTGCTGCCCGAGCTGGCCGACGACCAGCTGGTGTTCCCGACCGAGGAGTTCACGGCGAACTGCTCGACGCAGCCGAACCCGCCCGGCGATGACGCGGACGTCCAGGAGGTCACCTCGGCCTTCCAGGACGTAGTGACGGGCTAGGGGGACCGAGGCGGATGGCGCCCACGGCGAGAGCATCGATGGATCGATGAGCTCCCGTGGGCGCCTGACGCCCTACTGGCTGCTTCTCCCCGGAGCGATCTGGCTGGCGCTGTTCTTCGTCGTCCCCATGTACTTCATGGGGAAGCTCTCGCTCTACTCGGGCACCTCGTTCAACTCCGGATTCACCTCGGCGTTCGAGATCTCGAACTACTCCGACGCCCTCTCGGGCAACACCGAGCAGCTGATCCGCTCGTTCATCTATTCCAGCGTGGCGACGTTGATCGCCCTGCTGATCGCGTACCCGCTGGCCTACGCGATCGCGCTGCGGGCGGGGCGCTACAAGCTGCTGCTGCTGTTCGCGGTCGTGGCTCCGTTCTTCACGACGTACCTGATCCGCACGATCGCCTGGAAGACGATCCTCGCCGACGACAGCCCGCTGGTCAGCGTGCTCCAGTTCATGGCGCTCGTCCCCGAGGACGGCCGCGTGCTCGCCACCCCGGCCGCGGTGATCGCGGGGCTCACCTACAACTTCCTGCCGTTCATGATCCTGCCGATCTACGCCAGCCTGGAGCGGATCGACACCAGCCTGATCGAGGCCGGCAAGGACCTCTACGCGTCGGCGACCCAGACCTTCCTGCGGGTGACGCTGCCGATCACGGCCCCCGGCATCGTGGCCGGTGTGCTGCTCACCTTCATCCCCGCGGTGGGCGACTACATCAACGCCGAGATCCTCGGCGGTACCGGCACCTCGATGATCGGCAACGTGATCCAGTCGCTCTATCTCGAGGAGCGCCTCTACCCCGAGGCGGCCGCGCTCTCGTTCGTGATGATGGCCGCGATCCTCGGAGTGGTCCTGATCTACCTGCGGCTCGCGGGCACGGGCGCGTTCATGGGCGACGAGGACGAGAGGGCCTAGATACCTGATGGAAGCCGCGACCGTGGAGCCCACCGTCCCGCGCGGCCGCTCGGTGCCCGGGCGGGCCTGGGCGTGGCTGCGCCGCAATGCGCTGCTGATCTTCGCGGGGCTCGCCGTCGCCTACATGCTGATCCCGATCCTGGTGATCGCGCTGTTCTCGTTCGACACGACCGACAGCGGCGAGCTGGACTTCGCCTTCAACGGGTTCACGCTCGAGTACTGGAAGGACGCCTTCGCGAACAAGGACGTCAACGACTCGATGATCACGAGCCTGCAGCTGGCAGCCGTGTCGACGATCGCCGCGACGGCGATCGGGACCCTGATGGCGATGGCGCTCGTCCGCTACGAGTTCTTCGGTCGCCGGGCGACCAACCTGCTGATCGTGCTGCCGATGGCCACGCCCGAGATCGTCATCGGCGCGGCGCTGCTCTCGATGTTCGTGCTGCCCCCGTTCAGCAACGTCTTCGACCTCGGCTTCCAGACGCTCGCCGTGGCGCACATCATGTTCTCGATCAGCTTCGTGGTCGTCGTCGTACGCTCACGGCTGATCGGCTTCGACCGCAGCCTCGAGGAGGCGGCGGCCGACCTCGGCTCGACGCCGCTGACGACCTTCCGCACCGTCACCCTGCCGCTGCTCGCCCCGGGGATCGTCGCGGCCGCCCTGCTGGCCTTCGCGCTCTCGCTGGACGACTTCGTGATCTCGAACCTCAACTCCGGTCCGACCACGACCTTCCCCCTCTACATCTACGGCGCGAGCCTGCGGGGCATCCCCGTGCAGGTCAACGTGCTCGCGACGATGCTGTTCGCCGTCACGGTCGTCGCGATCACCCTCGTGCTCTGGCAGCAGCGGCGCGCGGAGAGGATGGCCGCCGTTCGGCCGGACGAAGAGGTTTGAGCGTCGCGCAGAAGCGGTAGTTTCGGAACTGTGCGCACGGGGGATATCGCGCTTGAGCAAATCGATCGCGAAGACGATCGAGGATTGGCGGTGCTTACGATCAGCGGGGAGCACGACCTCAATACCGCTCCGAAGCTTCGCTCGCAGCTGACCGAGTTGATCGACGGCGATCGAGGCGATCGTCGTCGACCTCTCCCCCGCGACCTTCGTCGACTCCTCGATCCTCGGGGTCATCCTCGACGCCCGGCGCCGCGCTGGCGATACCGGGCGCGGCTTCGCCGTCGCACACGCACCTGACGGAGCCGAGGCCGTCGGCAGGGTGCTCGAGATCACGGGGCTCAAGGCCGAGCTGCCCGTCCACGACACGCAGGAGCAGGCGGAGGCGCAGGCCTCCGCAGGAAACAGAGACGGTGGCTGAGCCGGCCCTGCAGCTCTCGCTCCCCGCGCGTGCCAGAGAACGTGATCGTCGTTCGCCAGGCCGTGGCCGGCCTCGGCGAGGCGCTGGGACTCCCCGGCCAGCGGGTCGACGACCTGAAGACCGTCGTAACCGAGGCCTGCAACAACGTCGTCGTCCACGCCTACGACGGCGAGGGCGGGCCGCTCGAGGTCAGCGCCGAGCTCGAGCGCCGACGAGGTCGAGGTGACGGTCACCGACCGGGGCCGACGGGCTTCCGGCCGCGCGCCGAGGTCGGCGAGGGCATCGCTCGGGCTCGGGCTGCCCCTGATCGCCTCGCTCTCGGACGGCTTCGAGATCAGCGGCCGCGCGGGTCAGGGCACGGAGACGAAGATCCTGCTTCTCGCTCAACGACAACGAGCACGACCCGCTGCCGGAGGGAGGTTCGACAAGTGCGCCCGAGGCGCTCGCAATGGAAATGGCCCCAGGCGCGATCGTCCGCCCCGTTCTGGCCAGGGTGATCGGGGCGCTCGCCGCACGGGCCGACTTCTCGGTCGAGCGCCTCTCCGACACGGTGCTGCTCGGTGACGCGGTCTCGGCCCGCTCAGTCGGAGGACTTCTCGGGCGGCAGGGTGTCCGTCGCGATCCGCGACGACGCGGGCACCCTCGACGTTCGCGTCGGCCCCCTGGTCGAGGGCGGCGGTGAGCGCCTGCTCTCGGAGATGGACCTGCCGGGCGAGAGGCTCGCTCCGCTCCCTGGCCCAGTCGATGGAGGTCACAAGGGGTGAGGCGGGCGATGGAGAGACCGGCGAGTTCCTCGTGATCGAGGTCGCCGGCTAGGCGCTGGTTGCTCGTCGTCGCGCACGGCCTCGCGCAGCCGCTCGAGCGTCGGCGCGCAGGATCCGCGAGACGTGCATCTGCGAGACCCCGACGCGCTCGGCGATCTCGCTCTGCGTCAGGTCCTCGGCGAACCGCAGGTGCAGGATCGTCGCGGTCGCGCTCGGAGATGTCGGCCAGGGTCGAGCCGATGGCGACGCCGTACTCGACCGTGTCAAAGCCGATGTCCACCTCGCCGAGCCGCTCGCGCAGCGGCGCCGGCTCCTCGCCGTCCGGCATCGAGCCCGACGCGTCGAGCGAGACCGAGTGGTGCCCCTGGGAGGCGTGCATCGCCTCGAGCACCTGCTCCTCGCTTACCTCGAGCCGCGTCGGCGATGTCGGCGACCGTCGGCGCTCGCCCGAGCCGGGAGGGCAGCTCCGAGAGCGCCCGCTCGACCTTGAGGATGCGCTCCTGCACGTCGCGGGGCACGTGGACCGACCAGCCGCGGTCGCGGAAGTGGCGCTTCAGCTCGCCGAGGATCGTCGGGACGGCGAAGGTCGAAAACGCCGTGCCGCGCGCCGGGTCGAAACGGTCGATCGACTTGACGAGGCCGACGCTCGCGACCTGAACGAGGTCGTCGAAGGGCTCGGCCCCGCCCGCGTAGCGCGAGGCCAGGCGGCGCGCCAGCGGCATGAAGCGCTCGGCGAGCTCCTCGCGCACCACGGGGGAGCGATCCTTCGCGTAGCGGCGGAGCAGCGCCTTCTCGTCGGCGAGTTGCTCGTCCGAGCCCGGGGAGGGCTGCGTGGTGCTGTCGGGAGTAGAGGGAGAGTCAGTCATGGGTTGCGGCATCGCCGTACTGATGGCCACCGCCGCAGTGCTCCCCGCATTCAAACAAGCTGCCGGTCCGGCAGGGCGCGTGGAGAGTCTCCCTCCCACAATTCTAGCCATCGGGCGAAGCGGCAAACGAGACCCAAGACGGGTGCGGGATACTGTCCTGCGGGTGCCTCGATGATCGACTTCAAGGACAAGCGCGTGCAGGTCGCTTCGGTGATCATCCTGATCGTCGCGATCACGGGGCTCCGCATGCATCGAGAGCCAGACCGGCCCGCTCTACCTGATTCCCGTCGTGATGGCCGCGCTCTGGCTCGGGCGCTGGGCCGGGTTCGCCGCCGGGCTCGTCACCGCGGTGCTCGTCCGGGTCACGCTGGATCTGAGCGGCGACGATAGCCCGGACCCGACCCTGTTCGGCGAGCTGATGCGCGGCGTCGTCTACGCCGGGCTCGGCTACGTCGTCGGCGTGCTCTCCGAGAGCCGCGTCGGCCTCGAGCGCCAGCTGCTCCGCCGCGAGCTCGAGCTCGAGGAGCTGCGGACGCTGCAGGACGCACTCGCTCCATCCGAGCCACCGGAGCGGCCCGCGCTGGAGTTGGCGACTTGCTACATCGCCGCCGAGCAGGGCGTGTCGGGCGACTTCCACGTCGTCGTGCCGGCAGCCGACGGCTCGACCCTGATCGCCGTCGGGGACGTCGCGGGCCGCGGCCTCGAGGCCGCGAAGCGCGCGTGGTACGTGCGGACACTCCTGCTCAGCTCCGCCGACATCACGACCGACCCGTCGACCGTCCTGGAGCGGGCGAACCGGGCCTTGGTCGACGACTCCGGCTTCGACGCCCCTTTCGTCACGGTCGCCTGCGTGCTGTTTCACACCGACGGCAGCGTCGATTGGGCGCTGGCAGGCCACGACGGCCCGATGCGGCTCGACTCGGGCGATCGCCTGCGCGGCGAGGGCCGGTCGGGCCTCCCGCTGGGCGTTGCCGAGAGGGTCGGATGCGGAACCTCGACGGCCAGGCTCGAGGCCAACGGGGGCTTGCTGCTCTACACCGACGGCCTCACGGAGGCGCGGCGAGGCGAGAGCGACGGCTCGTTCGACGGATTCGAGCTGTTCGGGGAGAGGCGGATCGCCGCCGCGCTCTCGCGCCTCAACGGCAGCCCCAGCACCGACGTGCTCAACGAGGTTCGCGATGAGGTGCAGGCCTTCAGCGGCGGCAGGCTCGCCGACGACCTCTGCATGATCGCGCTTCGCGTCACCCCGGACCCCGATGCAACCGAGGTCTGCGCGCCCGACAGGGTCGAGGTCCTGAGCGCCGAGCTGAGCAGCTAGGGCTCTCGTCCGGGACGCGGCGGGGTAGGACGACCAGGGGGAGAAGGAACCGGCCGTCCTAACCGCCCGCCTGCGCCGAGGCATAAGGCCCGGCGAAGACGAGGCTCTGTGAATTTGTGGGCGGGCGCCGGAGTAGGGGGTCTCCGAACGCCCGCCCGCTGCCTCGACTCAAGTAATTGGTACCCCTGCCCCCGGCCTCTAAACACGCGCCCGGGACGGCCCAGCGAATACGATCCGACCCGTGGCGGAGCTCGAGACAAGGTCGCTGATCGGCGGGGAGCAGGTCGCCGGAAACGGTGAGGCGATCGCCGTGGAGAACCCGTTCACGGAGGAGACCGTCGCGACCGTCGGAGCGACGAGCGACGAGCAACTGGACGCCGCGATCGCTGCTGCTCGAGAGGCCTCGCGGGGCTGGGCCGCGACGCCGGCCGTCGACCGCGGCGAGTTGCTGCACGAGGCGGCGGACCGGATCAAGGCTCGGACCGACGAGCTCGCCGAGGTGATGACGCTCGAGGGCGGCAAGCCGCTGCTCGAGAACTCCGACGAGATCAGCTGGGTGACGGCGTGCTTCGACTACTACGCCGAGATCGGCCGCGATTCCGCGGGCCGGGTGATCCCGTCGATCGAGTCGACCCAGCTGGCGATGGTGCTGAAAGAGCCCCATGGTGTCTGGGGCCTGATCGTGCCTTGGAACTACCCGCTGCTGCTGCTGGCGTGGAAGCTGGCGCCGGCGCTCGCGGCCGGGAACGCGGTCGTCTGCAAGCCCTCGGAGGTGACGCCGCTCTCGACTCTCGCCCTCGCCGGCTGCTTCGACCACCTGCCGCCCGGCGTCGTCAACATCGTCGCCGGCGCGGGCGAGGTCGGCGCCGCGATCACCGCCGACCCGCGCGTGGATGGCGTCGCGTTCACCGGGTCCGTCGAGACGGGCAAGAAGGTCGGCCACGCCTGCATGGACCGCGTCGCCCGCGTCAACCTCGAGATGGGCGGCAAGGACCCCTTCATCGTCTGCGCGGACGTCGCGGACAAGATCGACGTCGCCGCGCGGGGCGGCGCCTGGGCGGCATTCCTGAACGCCGGCCAGGTCTGCACCTCGGCGGAGCGCTTCTACGTGCACACCGACGTCTACGACGACTACCTGCAGGCGTTCACGGACTTCACCGACAGCCTCGTGATCGGCGACCCGATGCTCAGCGATACCGACATAGGCCCCATGGTGTCGGCGACCCAGCGCGCCAAGGTCGCCGCGCAGGTCGAGTCGGCCGTGGCGGACGGCGCCGAGGTACTCACCGGAGGCGGCAACGGGGGGCAGGCCAACGGCCACTTCTTCGCCCCCGCGGTGGTGACCGGGGCTCCGGCCGCGACTGCGCTGCTGAGCGAGGAGACCTTCGGACCGGTCGCGCCGATCGTCCCGGTCAGCAGCCTCGACGAGGCGATCGAGCTCGCCAACTCCACCCGCTTCGGGCTAGGGGCGAACATCTACACCCAGGACTTCAAGACGATCCTGCGCTGCATGCGCGAGATCAAGGCCGGGACCGTCTGGTTCAACGACCCATTGACCGACAACGACGCCGGCCCGTTCGGCGGCTTCAAGCAATCGGGCCTCGGCCGCGAACTGGGCCAGGAGGGACTCGAGGCCTTCCAGGAGACCAAGCACGTGCACATCGAGTCGGAGGTCGCTCGCAAGGAGTGGTGGTACCCCTACTCCGAGTACTCCGGCGGCGGCGAGAGCCCTTCGCACGGAGCCTAGGCCGGACGAACCTGCAGTTTGGGGGTCCATAGGCCGTCTAAGTGCACGTTGCTGGCGCTCCGCGACCCCATCCTCGGCCTAGACTCGCCCAATGCCGGCCGACCAGCGAGAAACGCCCTACCTCGATGCCGTCGCGGCCTACGTCGCGCGGGGTCCCTCCCGCCTACACATCCCGGGCCACAAGGGAACCGGGGTAGACCCCGAGCTCGCGAGGGTGCTGGGCGACGCGGCGATCCTTCACGACGTCCCCGGCGGGATCGAGGGGATCGACGTCGGCCCCGAGCCCACCCCCTTCCAGCGCGCGCAACGGCTCGCGGCCGAGGCCTGGGGGGCCCAGCGCAGCTGGTTCCTGCTGAACGGCGCATCCGGGGGGAACCACGCGATCTGCCTGGCGCTCGCGCACGCCGTCGGCGAGACGCGTGAGGGGCCTCCCGACCGCGGGCCGGTCGTCGTCCAGCGGAACGTCCATTCCTCGATCATTGACGGGTTCGTGTTGTCCGGGCTCCGGCCCGCCTTCGTGGCGCCGGAGATCGACCCGGAGCTCGGCGTCGCGCACTGCGTCCTGCCCGAGTCGCTCGACGCGGCGCTGGAGGCCACGCCGGGCGCGATCGCGGCGATGGTCGTCTCGCCCACGTACTTCGGCGCCACGGCGCGCATCGCGGAGCTGGCCGAGGTAGCCCATGCGAGAGGGGTCCCGCTCGTCGTCGACGAGGCGTGGGGCGCCCACCTGTACTTTCACCCCGACCTGCCCACGGGCGCCCTGCGCCAGGGGGCGGACGTGGTGCTGTCGAGCACCCACAAGATCGTCGGCAGCCTCACCCAGTCGGCGATCCTGCACCTCGGCTCGGGAGAGCTCGTCGACGAAGGGCTGCTCGACCGCTCGGTGACCCTTATCGAGTCGACCAGCCCGAACGCCCTGCTGACGGCGTCGCTGGACGCCGCGCGGCGCCACGCAGCGGTCGATGGGCCGGAGCTGCTGACCGAGACGCTCGAGACGCTGGCGCGCACGAGGGAGGAGATCCGTGAGATCGAGGGCCTCGACGTACTCGACGAGCGTCTCGCCGGCCGCACCAGCGTCGCCGCCTGGGACCCGCTGCGGCTGTCGGTCGACGTGCGCGCCACCGGCGCAACCGGCCACCGGATCGCCGAGCTGATGCGCGAGCGCGACGACGTGATCCTCGAGCTGTTCTCGGAGAACGTGATCGTCGCGACCTTCGGAGTCGGCCCGAATGCGGGGCCGGACGCCGAAGCGCTGGTGGGCGCGCTCCGCCACGCGGTCGAGGCGGTGGAGGACTCCGACCTCGAGGAGCGGCGCGCGTTCGCCGAGCCACCGCCGTGGGGGCCGCTCGAGCTCTCGCCCCGCGACGCGTTCCTCGGCGCGCAGGAGGTCATCCCCTTCGAACAGGGAGAGGGACGCATCTCGGCCGAGTCCCTGGCCGCCTACCCGCCCGGCGTGCCCAATGTTCTCCCCGGAGAGCGGCTGACCGCCCCGACCCTCGCCTACATCGCCGACTCCCTCGCTCACGGCGGCCTCGTCCGCGGCGCCAGCGACCGCTCGCTCGCGACGATCCGGGTAGTCGTGGAGTGACCTCAGACCGCTGGGGGATCGACTCCGAGCACGGCGCGCTGCGCGACGTTCTGCTCTGCTCGCCCGAGAACTTCCGCTGGGGCCCGACGAGCGCGATCTCGAAGGCGACGCTCGCGAGCGACCTCACCTTCGACGCCGAGGCGGCCGCGACCCAGCACCGCGAGATGGTCCAGGCGTACGAGCAGGCGGGCGTTACCTGCCACTGGCTCGAGCCCGACCCGGTGCTGCCCTACCAGGTGTTCGCACGCGACTCGAGCGCGATGGGCCCGAATGGTGCGGTGATCACCCAGATGAGCCAGTCGGTTCGCCGCGGCGAGTACGCGGCGGCGATCGCCTTCTACCGGCGCAGCGAGATCCCGATCCGCGCAATGGTCACCGCGGGCTCGCTCGAGGGCGGCGACGTCGTCATCCTCGAGCCGGGCACGGTGCTGATCGGCAACGGCGAAAGCCGCACCGAGGAAGCCGCCGCGCGCCAGCTCGCCGGCTGGTTCGAGGAGGACGGCTGGGAGGCTCGGATCGAGCCGATCCCCTCGCGCTACGTGCACATCGACGTGCTCGTCTCGGTGCTCGCCGACAAGGTCGCCGCCGTGTGCACCGAGGTCCTTGCGGGCCCGACGGTCGAGTGGCTCCGCGGCAAGGGGTTCGAGCTGATCGAGGTCTCGGCCGAGCAGGCCTTCGGCCTCGGGGTGAACGCGATCTCGCTCGGCGACGAGCGCGTGCTCTCGGCTGCCGGGGCGAGCGGCCTGAACGACGCGCTTCGCGGCCTCGGGATCACCGTCTACGACCCCGAGCTCTCGATGTTCACGCTCGGCGGCGGCGGCGCGCACTGCCTGGCGCAGCCGCTTCGCCGCGACCGTTTGGGATGAGCTCGGCGCCGGCGAACGCACCGGCGATCGACGCCGAGCGCGTGATCGCGGACCTGCGCGAGCTCGAGTCCCGGACCGCGGGGCCGGAGGGCGCCCAGCGCGTCTGTTGGACGCCGGGTTGGGCAAAGGCGCGGGACCTCCTCGCTGAGCTGCTCGCGGAGATCGATCTCTACCACGAGGTCGACCAGGCCGGCAACGCATGGGCCTATCTGCCCGGGGCGGACGAGGGAGCGCCCTCGCTCGCCATCGGCTCCCACCTCGACTCGGTCCCGAGCGGTGGCTGGCTCGACGGAGCGCTCGGGGTGATGGCGGCGCTGGGCGTGCTCCGCGCCTGGGCCGGGTCGGGAGCTCTTCCGGCCCGCGGCATCGCCCTGGTCGACTGGGCGGACGAGGAGGGCGCGTTCGGCCGCAGCCTGCTCGGCAGCGCGGCGGTCTGCGGCACGCTCGACCCCCCGACGCTCACCGCCGCGCGCGACCGCGAGGGGCGCCCGGCCTCCGACGTCCTGCGCGAGCGCGGGGTCGAGCCGGAGCGCATGACAGATGCAGCCGAGCGGCTCGAGCGAATCGGCGACTACATCGAGCTTCACATCGAGCAGGGGCCCGTGCTCGCTCAGCGAGGGACTGCCGCCGCGGCGGTCACGGGCTGCGCCGGCCTCGAGCGGTTCAGGCTGCGCTTCGAGGGGGCCGCGTCGCACGCGGGCACCACGCCGATGGACATGCGCAGCGACGCCGGCCTCGCGGCGGCCGAGGCGGCGCTCGAGGTGGAGCGGATCGCGGCCGCGGCGGGGGGAGTCGGGACGGTCGGCGAGGTCCGCCTCGACCCTGGCGCGCTGACGGTGATCCCGGGCGAGGCTGAGATCTCGGTCGACATCCGCCACCCGCAGGCGGCCCAGCTTGCCTCGATGCACTCCCAGATCCGCGCCGCGGCGGCCGAGCGCGCGGCGGCGCGCGGCTGCGATCTCGCCGAGACCCCGGTATGGAGCATCGAGCCGATCGCGTTCGACGAGGCGATGGTCGAGCGGGCCGCGGAATGCTGCGGCGAGATGGCGGGCGAGCCGCTGAGAATCGCGAGCGGCGCCCTGCACGACGCCGCCGAGGTCGCGCGCCGCCGCCCGGTGACGATGGTCTTCGCACCCTCGACCGGGGGAATCAGCCATTCGCCCCGCGAGGACACGCCCGAGCTCGACCTCGTCACCGCGATCGAGGCCTTTGGCCTGCTCGCGAGCCGGCAGCTCGGTTCCATCTGAACGCGCCCCGCGCCGCTACTGCAAGGCCTCGACCGTGTTCGGGGATAAGCGGCGGCTAGCTTCAATCGGGCAGGCCGCTTCGTCCGAACTTGATGGCGGGAATCGAACACACACGCCCGGCGACGGGCATCCGCACCACCGCGCCGATGATCCTGGTTGCGGCGCTCGCGCTCGCCCTGATGCTCATCGGCGGGCGGGCGGCCGTCGCGCCGGACGGGGCATTCGCGCAGACGTGTGCCCCGCAGCCGGCCGGTCTCGCGCCGGACGGGCCGGGGCCGACCCGCTTCACGATGATGATCCGGATCAACCAGCAGGTGAACGTCAACACCTACACCAATTTCGACACGGCCACGGGAGGGCTCGGCGGCTACGTCCGCCCCCAGGACATCTTCGTGATCAACACCCGGTTCGAGACGACCACACCCACGGTCGCGGCACAGCTGGCCAGCGGCCTGCGCGCCGCCTTTCCGTGCAACAGGATCATCGGTCTCACCGGGCTCGGCCTCAACCCGGCCGCGCCCGGCTATGCCTTCTCGCTCGCCGGCAACCCCTCCGTCTACTCGCTGATGACGGACTTCGAGGCGATGGACTGGAACGGCACCCGCTCGACCGACCCCGGCCGCCCGCCGTGGAACCAGGCCTTCAAGGTCGCGTTCCCGCGGATCAAGGCCTGGAACGGCCGCCTGGCTGGGACCCTTGCCGGCAGCTCGCTGTCGGCGGGCCAGCGCTCGGGCCTGGTCCCGATCTTCGACGGAACCTGGAACTACGGGCAGATCGCCCAGGACATCGACAAGAAGAACCGCCGCCTCGGAGCGCCGCACATCGGCCCGCTGAGCGTCCAGACCCAGGACTCGTGCGCGAACGGCGGCGCCTCGGCCTTCAGTTCGCGCTTGAAGGGGCTATTCGACCAGTACAAGTTCAAGACGATCATCGAGTTCAAGAAGGTCAAGGGGAAGAAGAGGAAGATCAAGAAGCGGATCAAGCTGAAGCCGCAGGCCAAGCCGCTTCTGGCCAACCTCGCGACCCAGATCTCCTTCAGCGACACGCCGAACCCCGGCGCCGGGATGGCGATCACCAAGACCTCTGCCGCCACCGCCGCGGCATGCGCCCGCGCCGGGCTCAAGCGGGGAGGCGGCGCGTTCTTCTTCTTCGCCTCCGACGACTCGATGCGCCTCCTCTTCCAGCGCCCCGAGATCGCATCGCTGCGCCCCTCCGCAGCCGCCGCAACCGGCGGCATCGGGCCGAAGCCCAAGAAGTAGCGCTCTCTACCGGCTGATCACGAGCTTGCCGCGGTGGCCGGCGACGGCCTCGGCCGCGTCGTCCCACGTCGCGGTCTCGGCCGTCACCTGCTCGGGGTGGAACTTCCCGGAGCGCACGAGGTCGAGCAGCGGCTCCATCGCCGGGCGCGCGTGGCAGCGGCCGGTGTCGAAGCGGGTGTTCTTCGTGTACATCTCGAGCAGCGGCAGCGCGACGTCCTCGAAGTAGATGCCGATGCTGGTGCAGATGCCATCCCCGTCGGTCGAACGCAGCGCGCAGTGCAACCCGGCGGGGTCCGCGCTGGCGTCGACGGTGATCGGGTACGGGCCGAGGCGCTTCGGGAACTCCTGGTCGAGCATCGTGGCGCCGATCTCCTCGGCCTTGCCGCGGATGTAGGAGTTGCCGCCGGCGAAGTCGACGCGCTCTGCGCCCAGCGCGAGCGCGATCTGCGCCGCGTAGAGAGCGATCGAGGCGCCGCCGCCGCAGATCAGCACCGGCGCTCCGGGACGCTCGGCGAGCTGCGGCCCGACCGTGCGCCAGGCGTCGGGGATGTTGTCGGACAGGCTCGCGATCGCCGCGGGATCGATTCCCTCGTCGACCCCGACCAGCATCGAGTCGGCGAACGGGACGCGCGCGGAGTCGCTCAGGAAGCCGCCGTAGTTCGTCCCCATCGGCAGCCCGTACATCGCCATGCGCTCGACCCGCTCGCAGTTGCCGGTGTTGCCGCGCCGGCAACGGTCGCACTCGCCGCAGGAGATCTGGAACGGGACGCTGACGAGATCGCCCGGCGCGAACCCCTCGACGCCGTCGCCGACCTCGGTCACCTCGGCGACGCACTCGTGGCCGAGCGGAAACGGCTCCTCGAACGGGATCATGCCGCGGACGATCAGCTGGTCGAGATCGCACGTCGCGACCGCGACCGGGCGCACCAGCGCCTCGCCGTCGCCCTGCAGCTTCGCGTCGGGCGCTTCGCGCCACTCGATCTGGTCCTTGCCGGCGAACGTCAGCGCCCTCATGCCGGGGTCGGCTCGGCGGCCTCGGCCTTCTCGCGCTCGGTCTTCGCAGCGGCGCGGAGCTGCTCGAACTGGATCACGTTGCCGCCGGCGCCCCACGAGCCCTCGTCGATCTCGCGGTTGAGGATCCAGATGCGCAGCGCCGCGTCGTCGTCCCAACCTGTCGCGTCGAGGATCATCCTGGTCAGCTCCTTTGTGAGCTCGGCGCGGCGGCGGTCGCTCAGCGCTCCCTCCGGAGTCGTGACCTTGACCACGACCTGAGGCAGCTCGGCGACGCCGTCGGCGGTGTGCATCGCCCCGGCGGGCAACTCGTGCACGTGGGTCCACGAGATCGAGCGGAAGAACTCGGTGTCGGGGGCATTCTCCCAGCGCAGCAGGCAGGCCGCCATCTCGCTCGGCAGCTTCGCCTTCGCGTCGTCGGACAGCGCGCCCTCGGGGATCGTCAACTCCATCATCGGCATGGTCGGCTCCTTGGTCGGGTGAGCTTCGGCTTGGGTTCGGATTGCGAACGCAGCGGCCACCCTATTGGGTTTCTTTTCCGAACGCAAGCCCGGTATGGTGGAAGAGATGAGGGCCGCCGAGCTGATCGACCAGCGCTGCTCGATCGCGAGGCCCGCCTCCCTGCTCGGCGACCGCTGGACGCTCGTGATCCTGCGTCAGGCTTTCTCCCGGACCCGCCGCTTCGAGGACTTCCAGGCGCAGCTCGGAATCTCGCGGTCCCTGCTTTCGGACCGCCTCGGCAAGCTCGTCGAGGCCGGCATCCTGCGCCGCGAGCCGTACAAGGACGAGGTCCGAACCCGCGAGGAGTACCGGCTCACAGAGAAGGGGCTCGACCTCTACCCCGTGCTGATGGCGCTTCGCGAGTGGGGCGACAAGCACATGGCACCCGAGGGCGCCCCCATCGTCGTCAGCCACCGCGGCTGCGGCGGCGAGGTCCGCACCGCCCTGCGCTGCGAGGCCTGCGGCGAAGATGTTGGCGCCCGCGACGCCGAAGTGGCCGTGGGTCCCGGCCTGAAGCACCTCGCGTCGGCCTAGCCCGCTTGACAGCTTCTCTAGGGTCCGGGGCGTGAGCACGTACGAGCAGGTCGCCGATCTTCCGCTGACGGTCGAGGGCTACGAGCTGGAGGGCCTCGAGTTCAAGGCCCCGGGCTTCGACCGGCTTTCGACGGTCATCCACCTGAAGGGCGCCGGACACGAGGGGGTCGGTGAGGACGTCGTCTACGACGCACTCGACCACGTCGCGTTCCAGGACGCGGGCCCGGTGCTCGACCTCGCCGGCGACCACACGATCGACTCCTTCTCGAAGGCGCTCGAAGCACAGGGCGTCTTCCCCGAGCCGCCCGAGCGCGAGGTCTCGGTCAACTACCGTCGCTGGGCGTTCGAGAGCGCCGCGCTCGACCTGGCGCTCCGCCAGGCCGGCACCACCCTCCACGCCCACCTGGGCCTCGAGCCGAGGCCCGTCACGTTCGTCGTCTCCATGCGGCTGGCGCCGATTCCCGCCGAGGGGGAAGAGGCGGATCCCTCGACGATCGATCCGGTTCGCGAGCGCCTCGCCGTCTACCCGGGCCTGCGCTTCAAGCTCGACCCGACGAACGACTGGGACGACGAGCTGATCGCCCAGCTCGTCGAGACCGGCGCGGTCGACTCCCTGGACCTGAAGGGCCAGTACAAGGGAACCCCCGTGGACGTCGACACCGACCCAGAGCTCTACTCGAAGCTGATCGAGGCCTTTCCGGATGCGTGGCTCGAGGACCCGGACGTCAACGACGAGACCCATCGCGTCCTGGAGCCCGTGGCCGATCGCGTGACGTGGGACGCGCCCATCCACTCGGTCGCCGACATCACCGACCGCGAGTGGACCCCGAAGATGGTCAACATCAAGCCGTCGCGCTTCGGCCCGCTCAGCGAGCTCTTCGCCGGCTACGACCACTGCGAGGCAAACGGAATCGGGGCATACGGGGGCGGCCAGTGGGAGCTCGGGCCCGGCCGGGGCCACATCCAGTACCTGGCGTCGATCTTCCACCCCGACACCCCCAACGACGTCGCCCCGTCGGCCTACAACACGGCAGGCACCGAGCCCGGGCACCCCACCAGCCCCCTGGAGCCGCAGACATCGGCTGTCGGCTTCCGCTGGGGCGAGTAAGTAGGGTTCTCGCCGATGGCCAACGAGGACTTCGTCAAGGCGCTCAACAAGCAGATCGGCAACGAGCTCAACGCTGCGCAGCAGTACATGGCGGCAGCCGTCTGGTACGACGGCGAGACCCTCCCGCAGCTCGCCGCGTTCTTCTATCGCCAGGCACTCGAGGAGCGCAACCACGCGATGATGATGGTCCAGTTCCTGCTCGACACGAACGAGAAGCCGGTCATCCCCGCGGTCGAGCTGCCCGAAGCCGACTTCGCCGACATCGTCGCGCCCGTGGCGATGGCTCTCGAGCAGGAGAGGCAGGTCGGGGCCGAGATCGACGAGCTCTTCAGGATCGCCCGCGAGGTCCAGTACTTCCAGGGCGAGCAGTTCCTGCAGTGGTTCATCAAGGAGCAGGTTGAGGAGGTCGCCTCGATGACCGACCTCCTGCGCGTCGTCGAGCGCGCGAAGGACGACCCGCTCCACGGAGAGGAGTACCTCGCGCGCGAGACGATCGGCGACGAGGGCGGAGACGCCTCCGCGCCGACCGCCGCCGGCGGCGAGGTCTAGGCCCGCGACGTTCCGGGGCGCCGCGCCCTCTGTGTGTCAGTCGAGCCTTCCCACCCCGCGCCGCGCTCGCCGCGACGCCGTGCGAGCAGCAAGCGTCTCGCGGAACTCGAGGATCTCGGAGCTGCGGACGTCGATCGCCGGGCGCTCGTCGACGACGCGTCGAGAGTCGAGCGGCTCCTCGCGGGCTCCCGTGTCGCCCACACCCTCGCCATCGGCGGCCGGCTCCACGCGCCAGACCGCCGCGTCCTCGCGAGCGACGATCGTCTCCGCCAGGCGCCGGCCCTCGAACAGGGCGCCGGTCTGGTCCTCCATCCCGAGCCCGGGCGGCATCGCGCCTGAACCGACCTCTCGCAGGAACGCCGACCGGCGCACCGGCTCCGACAGGTAGTGGACGCAGGCGCTGCCGGGCAGCAGGCCGAGCCCCTCGGCGGCGGCGGGCTCTCCCGACGACGACGTGATGCCGTGCTCGAACCAGCACATCGCGCCTGCGCTCTGCCCGCAGATCAGGATCCCCTCCTCCCAGCACTCGCGCAGGATGCGGTCGAGCCCGTGCGCGCGCCAGATCGCGACCAGGTTGACCATGCTCCCCCCGCCGGCGTAGATCACGTCCTGGGCCATCAGGTGCTGGCGCACGTCGATTCGGTCGATCCCGAGGCGAAACAGCGAGATCGAGCTCGGCACGCAGCCGCGGTCGCCGAACGAGCGCCGGAAGCTCGCGATCTGGTCCTCGGGGTCGCCGCTCGCCGTCGGCAGCAGGCAGACGCGCGGCCGCGAGGAGTCCGCGAGCTCGACGACCGCCTCGACGATCGCGTCGTTGCCGCTGCGCCGGTTGAACTCGTGGCCGCCTAGGACCAGGATCCGGGCGGCGGGGTTCACTTCGGGCTAAGCGGTGGCACGCCGCTCGAACGCGAGCGGCACCACGGACGGGGAGTCCGCGCCGAGATACCGCGTCGCGAGCCGCGTCTCGCGGACCAGGTTCGCGCGGCGCTCGAGCCGATAGGCCCTCGCCTCGAGCCGGGAGGAAACGACCTCGACGAGCTCGTCCCCGACGAAGCGCAGCGCGGCGCCGTCCTCGGCTCCGTACCCCGAGGGCATGCCGTTCAGCAGGTGCTTGTGGAAGGCCGCTCGCCGCTCACCCTCGCAGTAGTGGACGGCGTTCGTGTGCGGCAGGAAACCGAGTGCCTCGACCCGGTTCACCTCGCCGTGGTAGCCGCTGACCGCTTCGGTGAACCAGCACAGCGAGCCCGCGCTCAGCCCGCAGAGCACGACGCCCGACTCCCACGCCTCGCGCAGGATCTCGTCGATGCCGTGGGCGCGCCAGACCCCGAGCAGGCTGAGCAGGCTGCCGCCGCCGACGTAGATCATGTCCTGTGAGAGCAGGTGCGAGCGCACGTCCGAGACGCCGCGCTCGCGGCGGAACAGCGACACATGGGACGGCTTCGCGCGCTCGCGAAAGGCGTTGTAGAACCGCACCAGGTAGTGGTCGGCGTCGCCGCTCGCCGTCGGCAGGAAGCAGACCTTCGGCTCGGCCGAGCCAGTCAGCCCCATGACGTAATCGTCGAGCAGCGGGTTGCCCGACTCCATCGAGAAACCGCCGCCTCCGAACGCGACTATCTGCTTCATTTTTCCACTCACCTCCGCCTCCGTTCCCGGTTGACCGTGCAACCGGAATTTTCGACGCGGGGAGGCTGAATCAGCTTGTACGGGTGTCCGAACTTGCTCGCCCGGGTGTCCAGCAAGCGGCGAAAACCGCTGCAAGCACGAGGGGAGCGAACCAGACCGCGTAGGGATAGAACCAGTGGTTGGCGGTGACCTGGACCGCGATCAGAACTGCGGCCGCGAGCGCGGCGACCTGGACCGGCGTTCGGGTGCGCGGCACGAAGAAGACCGCAACCGCAAGCGCCACAGCGAACACCTTGCTCAGCGTCTGCAGCGCGTCGAGCGACGGCGCCTGTCCCCACAGGCTGAGCGGCGACCCGCGCGACGCCTGATAGCCGAGCGAACGGTCATACAGCTCGCGCGGGCCCCCATCGGGCAGCACCGGAACCGTGACCACGACTGCGACCGCCGCGAACGCCGCGGCGAACGCGAGCAGGGTGCGCGGCCGCCGCTGGCCCGTGCCCGCGGCGAACAACGGCACCAGCGCCAAGGTCCCGAACTTCGTGAGCGCCGAGAGCGCCGCGACGGCGCCCCTGCCGGGCGGGGATGAGAGCGCGAGCATGCAACCGACGACGCCGAGCGCGACCAACGAGTCGTTGAAGCTCGATCCGAGGGTGTACAGCGTGAACGGGTAGGCGAGCCAGGCGAAGGCGAGCGCGATGCCGAGGGCGTCGCCGTCGTCGTCCTCTCGGTCACCGCCACGGCGCAGGCGCCGGCCCAAGAAGAAGAGCGCGAGCGCGGTCAGCAGGTCGAAGGCGAGGGCCGAGTAGCGCGCCGCGGGGACGTCGTCCCATTCGTCGGACCACGGGAACGCCTGCTCCGCCGGGACGTAGGCGAGGTAGTTGACGGGCCCGTACACATCGCCGCGCACGTCCCCGTTCTCGGGGAGCTCGCTCGAGAAGTCCTCGCTGTATATGTCCTCTCCGTCGAGCAGCCGGTCGGCGCCGACGACTCCGGCGACCCCCACGTCGATCACCTTCGCCTGATCGACCGCGTAGTAGACGTGGACGCAGGCGAGCAGGGCCACGCCTGCGAGCAGCCACCTGGGACGCGCCCACGCGAGAAGCGGCTCGCGGTCGGCCCGGGGCCGGTCGTCCGGCCTGAAGCCCACGATCAGCATTCGCACCAGCAGGTAGCCCAGCACCGGGTAGACCAGCGGCGCCGAGACCCCGATCTCGCCCTTGTTGAAGAAGAAGAGCGAGGCGCTGAAGCCGAGCAGCGCAAGCAGGTCGAGGTGGACAGCAGTCGGAACGGCCGCCTGGGGTCGAAGAACGGCGCGAAGAACACCAGGCAGAGCGGCAGCCACAGCCACCACTCGTTGAGGTCGCCCGCGACGGCGTCCTCGTAACCGCGGGCGAGCTTGGTCTCGACCTGGCTGCCCGTCCAGGCCTCGACCACCTCGCCGGATGGGTCGTCGACGATGACGAGGGCCTTGATCTCGCCGTCGAGCCGGTAGCGGACCTCCCAGAGGTCGGAGCCGCGCGTGGCGATCGAGACGTCGACGCCCTCGCTTCCGCCCGCGTCGCCGAAGAACCCGCGAGCCTCCTCGGTTGCGTTCGGCGCGGTCGAGCGCGTCGTGGACGTAAAGCGAAAAGCCCTCGGGTTGTGCGTCGAGGCCGCCGGGATCGACCAGCGGCGGTACGGGCTCGCCGCCGAACGGCGGCTGGTCAGCCGGGTCGGCGGCGCCGAGCGCAGTTCCCGGAGCCACGACAACCAGCAGCGTGACGAACGCCAGCGAGGTGAACACGGCGCACGCGACTCGGGACGACGGGCTACACTCACGGCATATGGGAGACGCTACCCGGATAGTCGAGGACAACGTCGAGGCGACCGAGGCCTGGAACGGCCCTCTCTTCGACGTCTGGGTCAAGTACCGCGACGTCGTCGCCGAGGGCCTGGGCAACCACAGCGACCGGGCGATCGCGGCGAACCCTCCGCAGGCGGGGGATCGCGTGCTCGACATCGGCTGCGGGCTCGGCGACACGACCGTCGGGCTCGCGAGCCTGGTCGGGCCGAGCGGCAGCGCTCACGGGGTGGACGTCGCCGAGCGGATGATCGAGATGGCCATCGACGAGGCCTCGACTGCCGGGCTCGAGAACGTCAGCTTCAGCCGTCTCGACGTCGAGACGACGACGCTCGACCGGACCTTCGACTACGCGTTCTCGCGCATGGGCACGATGTTCTTCGCGAACCCCGTCGCCGCGCCTTCGCAACGGTCCGGGAGTCGCTGGTCCCCGGCGGCCTCCTGAACATGGTGGTCTGGCGGCGCAAGATCGACAACGAGTGCATGCACCGGGCGGAGCTCGTCGTCGCCGAGTATCTCGACGAGCCCGAGGATCCCGAGTCTCCGCGTTGCGGGCCCGGCCCGTTCTCGATGGCGAACGCGGACACCGTCACCGACGTCCTCATGGGCGCCGGCTACGAGGACATCGCGCTCGCCCGGCAGGACCTGCCCTACAAGATCGGAGATGACCTCGACCAGGCCGTCGCCTTCAACATGGCGCTCGGCCCCGCGGCCGAGGTGCTCCGCATGTGGGGCGACCGCGTCGACGAGATCAGGCCGAAGATCGCCGCCGACATGCGCGCCGCCCTGTCGGACTTCGTCGTCGACGACGGCTCGGTGGTGGCGTCGGCTTCGACCTGGGCCGTCACGGCCCGGGCGCCGCTCGGCGCCGGTTGACGAGCGGGCGCGGCTTCGGTGTAACGACCCTGTTGGCAAAGCCCGTTTCGGGCGAGATACTTGCGTAGCGATGTCATTGGAGAACGTTGAGACGCTGCGCCGCGCGTATGAAGCGTTCAGTCGAGGCGACTTCGATACCGCGATCGAGATCGCCCACCCTGAGATTGAGTTCGTCCGCGCGGGAGGTCAACCGCGAGTTAGGGGCGCTGGGGATTTCCGGGCGTGGATGGAGCCGGATGCGATTGAGGATCAACGGATCGAGCCCATTGACTTCCGCACCAACGGCGACAAGGTCTTGGTCCGCCAAGTCACGCGGGGCCGCGGCGCAGGGAGCGGGATTGAGTTGGCCGTATGAGAGTTGGGCTGTCTGGACGCTGGACGAGGAAGGCCTTGCCACCCACCTGGACACCTTCTTGGTCCACGAAGAGAACGAAGCCTTCGAAGCCGCCGGGTTGAGGGCGTAGCGCTGCTTGCGAGGACGGGAGCGACGGGACTCGAACCCGCGGCCTCCGGCGTGACAGGCCGGCGCTCTAACCAGCTGAGCTACGCCCCCGGGCGCTTGCTCGCTACAGGCTACTCAGCAGCGAGCTCCTGGACGTTGACCGCCACCGGGCCCTTCGGGCCGTCCTCGGCCTCATAGGTCACCTTCGCTCCGTCGTTGAGCGATCGGTAGCCGTCGCCGCTGATCGAGGAGAAGTGGACGAACAGGTCCTTGCTGCCGTCCTCGGGAGTGATGAAGCCGTACCCCTTCTCGTTGCTGAACCACTTCACGGTGCCATCTGCCATCGCTATGCCTCCTCGGCATTTCCTGTGCGCGAGGAGGTGCTTCGCACCTTTGCTCCTTCACACACGCTTCTTGGGGTAGGCCCCCACAACGCCGCGGAAAGTACCGAACCGCGCGCGTGCGCGCATCCCTGGCGGGGCTCGCTTATAGGGTCCCCGACTCGATGCGAGTCCTGACGTACCGCGACAACGAGGGAGCAGATCGCGCCGGGGTCCAGACCGACGGTGGAGTCCTCGACGCGGGGGCTCTGCTGGGCGGCGATGCGGTCGGGGTCCGTGAGCTGCTCGCGAGCAGCCGCCTCGAGGAGCTGGCCGAGACCGCGAACGCCGGCGCCTTCCCGATCCCGTGGAGCGAGATCGAGTTGCGCCCGCCCATTCCCGACCCCGAGAAGATCGTCTGCATCGGGCTCAACTACGGCGAACACGCCGCCGAGGCGGGCATCGACCCGCCGGCGCTCCCCACGATCTTCGCCAAGTTCCGTAACGCGCTCGCCCCTGCGGGCTACGAGGTGACACTGCCGGCAGCGAGCGAGAAGGTCGACTACGAGGCCGAGGTCGCGTTCGTGATCGGGAGCCCCGCCAGAGACGTCGAACTTTCGGCGGCCCTCGACCACGTCGCCGGCTACATGCTCCTGAACGACCTCTCCGCCCGCGACCTCCAGTTCGCCACCCCGCAGTGGATGCCGGGCAAGGTCTTCGACGGGGCCGCGCCCTGCGGTCCCGCGCTCGTCACTCCCGACGAGGCGGGACCACCCGACGGGATCGAGTTCCGCCTCGAGCTGAACGGCGAGGTGATGCAGGAAGCCTCGACCGCCGACCTGATCTTCGGGGTAGCAGAGCTCGTCTCGCACCTCTCGCGCTGGATGACCCTGGAGCCCGGAGACATCGTCTCGACCGGGACTCCATCGGGAGTCGGCAGCGCCCGCCAGCCGCGGGTCTGGCTCCAGCCCGGCGACGAGATCGTGATCTCGTCCCCCACCCTGGGGAGCCTCGAGACCAGGATCGCGAGGTGAAGGAGGACCCGATCATCTCGGGCGGGGTGGTCAAGGCCGCCCTCGTGGTGCTCGTCGCGGGGCTGATCGGTGTCGGGGCGTACGCCCTCGCCGGAGGCGACGGGATCGACCTGCCGGACCTGCCCGACCTCGAGACGCTAGGCGACGAGTCGACTACGACGCTCGAGAGCACGAGCATCTCCGAGACGACGATCGGCGGCGAGGACACCGACGTCGCCAACGGCGATCCCTTCACCAGCGCCGGGTTCGAGGCGGCGCTGAAGGACGTGCGGGAAGCGGCGGGCCCGGGACGCGAGCTCACGCGCCTGTTCATCAACGACGTACAGACCCAGTTCATCCTCCTGGCCGGCGACGACGAGGCCGAGGCCTACAGCGTCCGTGTCGACACCGGAGAGCTCGTCCGGGAGGACGCGACGATCACGATCTCGGGGACCGCGACGCTCGACGACTTCGCCTTCGCGCTCGACGGCATCGACGCCGGAGCGGTCGATCGGATGCTCGACACCGCCGAGAGTCAGAGCGGCGCTGGCGACTTCAAGCCGATCGTCGTCTCCCTCGAGCGCTCCATCCCGGCCGGCTCGCGAAAGCTCGAGTGGACGATCAACGCCGAGGGAGGCGGGCGGAACCTGCTGTTTCGGGCGGACGCCGATGGTTCGAACGTCCGCGACGAGGGCGGCGGTGGGACGCCGATTCCGGCGGGGGTCTCGCAGGCGCAGAAGCTGAACGAGTGCATCGAGGCCGCCGGTGAGAACCCCGACGAGATATTTGCGTGCCTCGGGAAGTTCCAGTGAGCGCCGGGGCGCCC
Source organism: uncultured Solirubrobacterales bacterium (assembly GCA_963820665.1). GTDB lineage: Bacteria > Actinomycetota > Thermoleophilia > Solirubrobacterales > 70-9 > CAVUAT01. The sequence goes on from CAWGAL010000005.1 coordinate 494,697, forward strand.
CGCTAGGAGCCCTTCCGCTCCTCGACGAGCTTTTCGATCGACGCGTAGACGCCCGGCGCGTCCTTCTTCAGGCGCTTCACCTCGAAGTGGCCCATGCTGATCAGCTTCAGGCGCGAGGTCGCGACTACCGTGGCGCTTCGCATGTCGTCGTCGAGCATGCCGGCCTCTCCGAACAGCTCGCCCGGCCCGAGGTCGGCGATGTGCTCGCCGTCGCGGGTGACCTCGGCGGTGCCGTCCTCGATCGCGAGCAGCTCGCGAGAGAAGCCGCCCTCGCTGACGACCTCGGTCCCCTCGTCGACCTCCTTCGAGTCGGCAAAGGCGGCGACCTGCTTCAGCTCCTCGTCAGAAGCGTCCGCGAATATCGGAATCCGCTTCAGCTGCGTGGTGTCCATCTGCCCCTCCTCGTCGTTGCGTCTCTCGCTCCCGCCGTCGTCGGCAAGCTAGCCGATCGCGGATAGAGTCCGCCGCGCCAACCGACCACCAGCGAGGGGACGACCATGGGAATGATGGACGACATCAAGAAGGCGCAGGAGATGGCGCAGCAGGCCCAGCAGGCGGCTGCGCAGGGCGGCGGCGGGACGATGAGCGCCGGGATGCCGGACGCGGGAGACATGGCATACGCACAGCTCGCGCAGAAGGTCGCGACCAGCGGGCTGCCGGGGGTCGCAACCGTGAAGTCGATCGGCGAGACCGGCAAGGTCGACGCCGGGGTCAACAAGCAATACGCGATCGAGGTCGCGATCGAGCTCGAGGCGGGCGACGCCTACGACACGACGATCCTGCAGAACCTGACCGACGACGCGATCAACTCCGGCCACTACGCCGAGGGCAAGCGCTTCGAGGTCAAGGTCGATCCCGACGACAAGAGCCAGGCGCTGCTGTTCGGGCTCGCCGACTAGGGAAAGGAGCCTGCGGCCTCGTCGCAGGCCCTGATCCTCTTGGCGCTGCCGTCTGCCTTCTCGAGGCACTCCGCAAGAGCCTGCTGGCGTGCCTCGTTGGCCTCGTTCGCGTTCTCGAGCGCCGCGCCCGCGTCCTCGATAAGGGGGGTGGCCTCATCGAGCGCGTCGTTGGCCGTGTCGAAAACGAAGTTGGTCGCGACGTAGAGGCCCGCGGCCAAGTACACCGCGAACAGCACGATCCCCGCGATAAGCGCCTTCACCCCGTTGCTCATGCGCGCGCAGCGTAGCCAAGCGCCTCGCCGACGCCCAGCTCAGGCGTCGCCAGATTCCAGCTTTCGGCGCGCGCTGCCGATACGAAACCGGTGCCCGCACTGCAGACACCGCTCATCCTTGCCCAGTCGGTGAGCGACTTCATCTTCGAGTGGTACCCCGTCTTCGGGGTCGTCTTCTCGCTCGGGCTCCTGATCATCTTCGTGATGCTGCTGCGCTCGACGATGGGCTCGACCAAGCCGGAGACGGTGAAGGCGAGCCACACCGAGCCGGTTCTGTGGGACGAGGTTCAGGGCGTGGACGCCGCCAAGGAGGAGCTGGTCGACGTCGCGGAGTGGCTCAAGGACCCGAAGCGCTTCGAGGGGCTCGGCGCCCGCGCGCCGCGGGGCGTGCTGCTCTACGGGCCCCCGGGCACCGGGAAGACGATGCTCGCGCGCGCGGTCGCCGCTCACGCCGGCGTCGACTTCTTCGCGGCATCGGGCTCGAGCTTCGTCGAGATGTTCGTCGGGCGCGGCGCCGCGCGAATCCGGCGCCTGTTCAAGGAGGCGCGCGCGTCGGGGCGCGCCGTCGTCTTCATCGACGAGATCGACGCGGTCGGCGGCCAGCGCGGCCCCGGCGGCGACGGTGGCAGCGGCGAGCGCGAGCAGGCCCTGAACCAGCTCCTCGTCGAGCTCGACGGCTTCGAGCGCGACCCCGGCACCGTGATCGTCCTCGCAGCCTCCAACTACGTCGACAAGCTCGACAAGGCGCTGCTGCGGCCGGGCCGCTTCGACCGCCAGGTGCTCGTCGTCGCCGCCGGACCGCGACGGCCGCGAGGCGATCCTGCGCTCGCACTCGAAGGGCAAGGCGCTGGCCGAGGAGATCGACCTGCGCGACGTCGCCCGCAAGACGACCGGGATGACCGGAGCCCAGCTCGCGAACGCGCTGAACGAGGCAGCGATCATCGCCGGGCGCCTCGGCAAGACCTCGATCGAGCGCGGAGACCTCGACGAGGCGCTCCTGCGCCAGTCGGTCGGCTCCCAGCAGGCGCGGCGCCTGAACGACACCGAGCGCCGGATCGTCGCCTACCACGAGGCCGGCCACGCACTCTGCCGCCGTCTCGTCGGCCTCGACCCGCCCGAGATCCTCAGCATCGTCCCCCGCGGGCCCGCGCTCGGCTTCGTCGCCCACTCCCCCGCCGAGGACCGCTACCTGAGCTCACGCAAGGACCTGCTCGACGAGATCGTCGTTCTCCTCGGCGGGCGCGCTGCCGAGGAGGAGGTCTTCGACGAGGCCTACTCCGGCGCCGCCGACGACCTCGCGCGCGTGCACCGCATCTGCGTCCAGATGGTGACCGAGTTCGGGATGACGGTCGCCAAGGGGCCGCCCGACAGCGCGCCGCTCGCCCTGCCCATCAGCGACTACGCGCTCTCCGACCGCACCCGCCGCGACGTCGACACCAACGCCCAGGAGCTCGCGCACATGGCCTACGCCCGGGCGCGCCAGCTGATGCAGATGAACCGCGAGTGCCTCGACGACCTCGCCACCAACGCCCTCGAGCGCGAGACCCTGACCCGAGAGGACCTCGACGACATCTTCGACGCGCACGACCTGCAGCGCGGCCTCATCCCGGGCGACGACGAGCTGGACGAGCTGACCCGGGGCAACCGCTTCAAGCCGGGCGCTCTCGTCGAGAACAACCAGCCGCCCGAAGACAGACCCAGCGGCTCCTGAGCCGCACGGCGCTTCGACGAGACATGGGCGGTACTGGTCTCGAACCAGCGACCTCCTCGGTGTAAACGAGGCGCTCTCCCAACTGAGCTAACCGCCCACCGGGGATTGTGGCGGAACGCCGATCTAGTAGCGTCGCGCGCGCATGAAGGTCCTGATCACGAGCTCCCGGATGCCGTTCGCGCTCGACGCGATCCGCAAGCTGGGCGAGCGAGGGCACGAGATCTACGCCTGCGACAGCTACAAGGCCGCGCCCGGCAGCCACTCCAAGCACGTGACGGGTCATTTCACGACGCCGTCGGCGACCGACGACCCAGCCGCGGTTCGTCGACTCGGTGGAGGCATTCGCGCGGGAGAACGAGATCGAGGTCGTGATTCCGATGTTCGAGGAGATCTTCTACCTCGCTGCGCAGCACGAGCGCCTGTCGAGGGTGACGCGGGTGTACGCGCCGCCGTTCCGAACTCTGGCGCAGGTCCACGACAAGGGCACGTTCCAGGAACTCTGCGACAAGCTCGGGATCCGCACCCCGCAGACCGTCGTCTGCCACGACCTCGACGAGCTGAAGGCCGCGATCGAGCGCTTCCCCCACTACTTCGGCCGCGCCGCCTTCTCGCGCGGCGGCGTTGGCCTGTTGACGAACACCGGGCCCCTCGCCGGCCACCTCGCGCCCGAGGACTGCCACCCGACCGAGCAGAACCCGTGGCTGATCCAGGAGTTCGTCTCGGGGCCGATGCACTGCACCTACAGCTGCATCCACGACGGCGAGGTCGCGACCCACATGTCGTATCGCGCGCCGCGCCAGTGGGAGCACTCGACCGGGATCCAGTTCCTCTCGGTCGATGCCTCGGACACCCTGCCGACCGTCGAACAGCTGGCGAGCGACCTTTCCTGGGACGGCCAGATGTCGCTCGACTTCGTCGATTCCGAGAGCGGCCTGATGATGATCGAGTGCAACCCGCGGCCGACCGACGGCTTGCTGCTGATGACCGCCTCCGAGCTCGAGCGCGGGCTGCTGGCGCCGACGATCGAGACGCTTCAGATCGAGCCGGGACGCACCGAGCAGCTCGACTTCGCCGTCCTCGGGCAGATCTTCCGCGAGCCGCTCAAGGAGGCGCCCAACTCGATTCACGACCTCGCGACCGTCAAGGGCACCGACAGCGGCTGGCACGACGCGATGCCGCAGCTCTACTCCTTCCTCGCCTTCGCCCACCACGAGCGCATGAGCCTGAAGGAGCGCAAGGGCCTGTTCGAGGCGATGTCGGACGGGATCACCTGGGACGGGCAGGCGATTCCCGGGCTGCCGCCCGACGACGCCGCCTACCTCGCCGAACTCACAGGCGACTAGCGGGCGCAGCGGTGGACCCCTCGGTCCTCTGGCGCTCGGCCCTGCTGCAGACGGCTTTCGTGGCGGTGCTCTCGCTGGCTCTGGGCCTGGCGCTGCCGGAGTCCTTCTTCGACGACTGGGGTTGGCTCTCGGGGCCCGCGGCGTGGCTCGCCTGCGCGGCGCTGACCGCGACGGTGCTCGGACTGCCGCGCGGCTCGGTGCTGCTCGGCGCGCTCCTCGCGGGCATCCCGAGCGCGCTCGCGGTGGTGGCGGGGGTTCACTGGCTCGGCGTCGTGCTCGCGGTGGCGTTGTTCGCGGCGTGGTGCGCGCGGCTGGCGGCCGGGGGCGAGGCGGCGACGGCGTGAACCTGGGCATCGACGGCAAGGTGGCGCTCGTGCTGGGCGCGAGCAAGGGGATCGGCCTCGGGGTCGCCATGGCGCTGGCGCGCGAGGGGGCCAGGGTCGCGATCTCCTCGCGCTCCGAGGACGGCGCTCGCCGAGGCCGCGGCGAAGGTCCAGGGCGAGACCGCTGTGTTCGCGGCCGACACGGACGACCTCGATCGCATGGCCTCGCTGCCGGCGGAGGTCGCCGAGGAGCTTGGCCCGGTCGAGATCCTGGTCACCAATACGGGCGGTCCGCCGCCGGGTGGAGCGCTCGAGCATCGGCGGGAGGAGTGGGAGGCGGCGTACCGCTCGCTCGTCCTGGCGCCGCGCGCGCTCGTCGAGGCCGTGATCCCCGGCATGCGCGAGCGCGGCTGGGGGCGGATCGTCAACGTCGCGTCGAGCTCGGTGCGCGAGCCGATCCCGGGCCTCGCCCTTTCGAACGCGCACCGGATGGCCACCGTGGGCCTGTTCAAGACGCTCGCCGACCGAGGTCGCCGGCGACGGGATCACCGTCAACACCGTGGCCACCGGGCAGTTCGCAACCGACCGGCTCGCGTCCAGCTACGGCTCGCTCGAGGGGGCCGAGGAGAACGCGCGAGAGCGGGTGCCCGCCGGGCGGCTCGGAACGCCGGAGGAATACGGCGACCTGGTCGCGTTCATCTGCTCCGATCGCGCGGCCTACCTGACGGGCACGGTGATCCCGCTCGACGGCGGGCTGCTGCGCGGCGCCTAGGCGGGCTGGGGAATAGGGTTCAGGCCGTGGGAAAGGTCATCTACACAGCGGGCGCCGAAGTCACCGGCGGACGCGATGAGGGCAAGGCCCGCAGCTCGGACGGCAAGCTCGAGCTCGAGATCCGGATCCCCCCCGAGCTCGGCGGCCCGGGCGAGGGAACCAACCCGGAGCAGCTGTTCGCGATCGGCTACGCGTCCTGTTTCAACAGCGCCATCAAGACGGTCGGGCGGCGGATGAAGCTCGACTCCGACGACGCCGAGGTCGCCTCGAAGGTCTCGCTCGTGACGAACGAGAACCGCGGCTTCGACCTGGCCGTGAAATGGACGTGAACCTGCCATCGCTCGACGACGCGAAGGCCCTCGAGCTGGTCGAGGCTGCCCACAAGGTCTGCCCTTACTCGAACGCCACCAGGGGCAACATCGACGTCACGCTGACTGCGAACGGGCAACCGGTCGGCTCCGGCTAGCCAGCGCCAGCCAGAGGCCGCCCGCGACGATCATCCCGACGCTGATCAGCTGCGGCTGGGTCAGCCCCAACGCGACGTCGTCGTTGCGGCGGACGAACTCGACCAGCAGGCGCTCGGTGCCGGCGAGCACGAGGTAGAGGGCGAACAGCAGGCCGCCCGTGAGCCGGTCTCGCAGGCGCCAGAGGACGTAGGCGACCCCGAGCATCGTGATCGTCTCGTAGACCGGGGTCGGGTGGACCTCGTCGGTGGTCGGCACCGTGCCGTCGGGGTAGGCCATGGCCCAGGGCCCGTCCCACGGCTTGCCGTAGTCGCCGTCGCCGGCGAGCTGGCAGCCGATGCGCCCGATGGCGTATCCGAGGGCGAGCGCCGGGGCGGCGAGATCGAGCAGCGCGGTTCCGAGGAAGCCACGCCAGTACGCCCAGAGGCAGACGCCGATCGCGCCGCCGACGAGGCCGCCGAACCAGACGAGGCCGGAACCGGAGAAGATGTTGCCCAGGAGGTCGTCGGAGACCTCGTCGCAGTTCTGCAGGACCCAGTCGAGGCGCGAGCCGATCAGGCCGCCGAGCCAGGGCCGCGAAGCAGCCCTCGTAGGCCCAGTCGACGGGCTTGCCGATCTCCTCGAGGCGCTTCCGACAGAGGTAGCCGCGCCGCGAGGAACAGCGAGCGCGAGGCAGAGCCCGAAGGTCTGCAGGGTGAGCGGTCCGAGTTCGATTTCCGGCTGCAAGTCGAACGGCAGCGTAGTGTTCTGCTCGCGTGGAGACGCTCATCCTGCTCATGCTCTCCCTGCTCGCAGGGGTATCGGCGACGAGCGAGCCGACGGCCGCAGCGCCGCCGGCGAGCGACGGGGTGCCGCTGGTGACCGAGTCCGAGGGGACCGGTGCCTCCGCGAGCCGCGGCCCTCGAAGCGCGCTGGTGGTCGGCGACTCACTCGCCGTCGGCGCCGCGCCGCACCTCAAGCAGGCCTTGCCCGGCTGGGAGATCGAGACCTCGGCCCGAACCGGCAAGCACGCGGACGAGGGCGTCGCCGAGATCACCGGTCGCGGCGGCTCGCTGCCGCCGGTGATCGTCGCCAGCCTCGGGACCAACGACGACCCCGCGCGCGGTGGACAGCTTCGCCGGATACGTGCAGGCCGTCCTCGATGCGGCCGGGCCAACCGGGTGCGTCGTGTGGCCCAACATCGTGCGGCCTCCCTACAACGGGGTCAGCTACAGCGGTTACAACAGGGCGCTCGCGCGCCTCTACGCGGCGAGCCCGAACCTGGTCGTGGTCGATTGGGCCGGGATCGTCGCCGCCGACCCGAGCCTGCTCGCGGCCGACGGCGTCCACGCGACGCCGAGCGGCTACGCGGCGCGGGGGCGCGCGATCGCTCAGGCCGTACAGGGATGCGGCTCGTTCGGAGCGATCGGGGACTAGGGGATGAGGGCGGCGGGCCCCACGATCTTCGCGGCGTCCGTTGCGGCGGCGGTCGCTGTGGGAACCGGGGTCGCGGCGCAGACTGGCGACGACGCGGCGGCGGCCGGCGGCGGGAAGGGAGAGGGCCGTGACGTCACGAAGCGCACCTTCGTCGTGGGCGACTCGCTCGCCGTCGGCACGAGGCCGTATCTCGTCAGGGCGCTCCGCGGCTGGCGCGTCGGCCATTCGGTCTCGATCTCCAAGCACGCCCCCGAAGGCGCCTCCGAGCTCGGGCGCCGGGGCGCCCGCAGCCTGCCCCCGGTCGTGGTCGCCAGCCTCGGAACGAACGACGACCCGGGCGCGGTCTCGAGCTTCGACCACTCCGTCCGCGTCGCGCTGCGCGCCGTCGGCAAGCGCGGCTGCGTCGTGTGGCCGAACATCGTCCGCCCACCGGTCGGCGGACGCACCTACGCGGGCTACAACTCGGTCCTGCGCCGCCTCGCCGCCAAGCGCCGCAACCTCGTGGTCTTCAACTGGTCGCGGATGGCCGGTCGCAACCAGCAGTGGTTCGGTGACGACGGCGTGCACCCCACCGGTGTCGGGTATTCAGCGCGGGCTCGCGGGATCGCCAACGCGGTGCGGGAGTGCCGTAGGCGGCTGGTGAACGCCGCGGACGAAGGCGGGAAGAAGAAGTAGCCCCGACCGGATTCGAACCGGCGCCTCTCGGCTTGAAAAGCCGGAATCCTCACCGCTGGACCACGGGGCCAAATGTCGCGCCATTGTGACGCGCCGAAGGTCTAGCTCCGGTCAGTCCGCGACCAGCGCTCTCCAGCAGCGCCTTCTGCGCGTGCAGGCGGTTCTCGGCCTGGTCCCAGACGATCGAGCGGTCCCCGTAGAGGACTCCCTCGGTGATCTCCTCGCCGGGGTGGGCCGGGAGGCAGTGCATGACGATCGCGCGGTCCGAGGCGGCGGCGAGCAGCTCCTCGTTCAGCTGGAACGGCGCCAGGTCTGACCGTGCGGCGCTCGCCTTCGTGCTCGTCGCCCATGCTCACCCAGACGTCGGTGTAGAGGGCGTCGGCGCCCGCGGCGGCGGCGAGCGGGGTCGTCGGTCTGCTCGCAGAGGCCGTCCTCGAGCCGGTAGCCCTCGGGCGCCGCGACGACCACCTCGATGCCCGCGATGCGGCCGAGGATCGCGAGCGAGCGAGCGCAGTTGTTGCCGTCCCCGACGTAGGCGAGGCGGAGGCCCTCGAGCTAGCCGAAGCGCTCGCGCAAGGTCAGCATGTCGGCGAGCGCCTGGCAGGGGTGGTGCAGCGGCGTCAGACCGTTGACGACCGGCACGTCCGAGGTCGCCGCGAGCTCGACCACCGCCTCGTCGCGACCCGGAGCGAATCACGATCGCCCGCGACGAAGCGCGACATCACGCGCCCGGTGTCAGCGACGGACTCGCCGCGGCTCAGCTGAAGCTCGTCGCCGCGCAGGACCACGGCGTGGCCGCCGAGCTCCGAGACCCCGACCTCGAACGAGATCCGCGTGCGCGTCGAGGGCCGCTCGAAGATCAGCGCGAGCGATCGCCCAGCCAGCGCGTCGCCGCCCTCGCCCTCGGCGCGCCCGTCCTTCAGCTCCACGGCGCGGTCGACGAAGCGCCATCAGACCGGCGCGATCGAGCTCTTCTCCGGTGAGGAAGTTGGGAGCCATCGAAGCCGACGATCTTACGGCGCGGTAAGAATGCCCGCTGCATGGAGCTCACCGTCTTCTGCTGGAACATCTTCCACGGCCGCGACGGCCCGCCCGACAAGGCCCTCTACACGCGGCGGGCCGAGTGGACCCGCCGCACCCAGCGAACGCGACCCACGTGCAGGTCAACCGCGACCTCTGGCGCGAGTACACCGACATGCTCTGCGCCGCCGAGTGGGACGTGGCACTGCTGCAGGAGTGCCCGCCGCGCTGGCAGCCGGGGTTCGCGCGCGAGTGCGGGGCCGACTCCTACCGCTCGCTGACATCGCGCAACTGGCTCGCGAACCTCAGCTGGGCGATCGCGCGCGGGTGGCCGGACCTGATCGGCTCCGGAGAGGGCGGCTCGAACCTGATCCTGGCGCGGGGCGACGCCGGCGCGATCTCCGAGAGCCGCGGACATCGCGATCCAGGAGCGAAAGCCCGAGCGCCGCACGATGGCCTTCGCCAGGCTCAGCTCTGGCCTCTGCGTCACCTACCTGCACGCCACCACCAGCCCTCCCCGAGCCGAGGGCGAGCTCGACATGGCCGCCGCCAAGGCGATCGAGTGGGCCGGCGACGACGCCCCGCTCGTCTTCGGCGGCGACTTCAACGTCCGCGCCCTACGCAGCGACGTCTTCAGGCGAGCTCGAGCGCGACTTCGGCCTCACGGGCATCACGGCCGAGGATTCGATCGACCACCTGCTCGTCCGCAACGTCGAGGTGACCGAGGCCGCCCGCGCCTGGCCCCCGGAGCGAAAGAGAGCTTCCGCAGGACGACGGCCTCGCCCTTCGGCTCTCCGATCACGCCCCGGTCGAGCATGACGGTTCGCGTCTAGACTCGCGTCCGATGGCCGCGAAGCCCAAGAGCGCCACCGCCAAGCAGAGCTCGGCGGCAGCCGAGGAGTCCCGAGCCGAGCAGAGCGTCCAGGCTTTCCGCGACGCGCTCGACAAGAGCGTCACGATCTCGCGCGAGCGGCTTCAGGAGGTCGTCGACGACGCCGTGCGCGCGCGGGCGCATGACGCGAGGCGACGCCGAGGAGCTCGTCGGCCGCTTCGTCACGCGGGGCCGCGAGCAGGCCGACGACATCATCGGCCAGCTCGACGCGGTGGTCTCAGCAGCTGCGCGACGCCGGTACCGAAGCCGCCGCCCAGCCGCGCCGGACCGCGAGCCGGGCCGCCGGCCGCGCGCGCCGCGAGCTCGAGGACGCCACCGAGCGCGCCCGCCAGGAGGTCGAGACGCGCGCCGAGAGAGGCGCGCAAGCGCACCGTCGCCGCCGTCGACCAGCCGCTCGCGAGCGCCGACCGCGTCAAGCGCAAGGCGCGCGTCCCGGGCCTGCCGATCAGCGCCTACGACCAGCTGTCGGTCCGCCAGATCGACACGCGGCTCGCGCGACCTCACGCCCGACGAGCTGCGGAAGGTCCGCGACTACGAGCAGGCCCACAAGGCCCGAAAGAGCCTGCTGCGCTCGCTCGACCGCAAGCTCAGAGCCTGATCAGCCCGTCGGGCTGGACTCCTTGCTCCCGCCGCTGCCGAGGCTCTTGCGGCGCTCGTCGAGCTCCTTCGCGAGCTCGTCGACCGACTCGAGCGAGGTCTGCGCACGAACGGCGAGCTTGCCGAGCTCCTTGCGCACGTCCTCGGTCGCGTTCTCGAGCGGTCGACCGGAAGGCCGAGACCTGATCGGTCGCCTTCGAGGTCGCGTCGCCCGAGACGTCGCGCAGCCGCGCCACGGCGGAGTCGATGCTCGAGCGCACGTCGCCCGTCGCCTTCTCACCGGCGGTCCGCAGGTCGTCGATCGCCTTCTGGACGTTGTCCCGCAGGCCTCCGTCACTTCCGCTTTCGCTCCCACTTCCACTCCCACTCGACTCCATCTCACACCTCTCGTCGTTTTCCGCAAATTGCGGGAAAAGCCTATAGCCCCACGGGCCGACGCTAGCCTCACCCCATGGCCGGGCCCGAGCAGACGACAGCGACTCCCCGCCCGCGCCCCCGCGAGGAGCTCGAGCTGGAGATCACCGGCCTCGCCCACGGCGGCCGCGGCGTCGCCCGCCGCGACGGCTACGTCGTCTTCGTCAGCGGCGCCCTGCCCGGCGACACGCGTCCGCGCCGCGGTCACCAAGAGCAAGCGCCGCTTCGCGGAGGCCCGCGTGGTCGAGCTGCTTCGCCCCAGCCCCGACCGCGTCCCCGACCGCTGCGACCACGGCGGCGAGCCGTGCCCGGGTGCGCCCTGGCAGGGCCTCCCCTACGAGCGAGCAGCTTCGCCACAAGTCGGAGCAGGTCGACGACGCGCTGCGGCGCATCGGCGGCCTCGACGGCTTCGAGCTGGAGCCGATCGAGCCGGCGGTCGAGCAGTGGCGCTACCGCAACAAGCTCGAGTACTCCTTCGGCGCGCGGCGACGACGGCGCTCGTGCTCGGCTTCCACGCGCGCGGGCGCTGGGACCAGGTGGTCGACGCCGAGGACTGCCAGCTCGCCTCGGAGCGAAACAACGCGGCTCGCAACGACATCCGCGCCTGGGCCCAGCGACGAGGGCCATCCCGCCCTACGACCGCCGCGCGGAGGCGGGCGTGCTGCGCAACCTCGTCGTCCGCGAGGGCCGGCGCACCGGTGCAGGTGCAGACCCGCCTGGTCACCTCGGCCGCCGAGATCCCGAAGCCGCCCGTCGACCTGCACACGGTGATCGACGGGCCCGGCAGCGGCACCGACGGCCCGACGGGCGCGCTCGGCGCGGAGTACCTCGAGGAGGAGCTCTGCGGCCTTCGCTTCCGCATCTCGCACCGCGCCTTCTTCCAGACCAACACCGAGATGGCCGAGCGCCTCTACGGCGATCGCCGCCGAGTTCGCCGGCGCTGACGGGCAGCGAGCGCGCTCTTCGACCTCTTCTGCGGGATCGGCACCATCGGCCTCTCGATGGCGCTCGCGCGCCGGCGAGGTCTGGGGCATCGAGGTGGTCCCCGACGCGATCGTCGACGCCGAGGAGAACGCCGCGCATCAACGGGATCGCCAACGCGCAGTTCCGCGCGGGCGACGCGCGCACCGCGATCCGCCCGCTGCTCGAGGAGGCCGGACGCCCCGACGTCGTCGTCGTCGACCCGCCGCGCGCCGGCCTCTCGGCGAAGATCGTCCGCCGGGTGATCGAGTGCGAGGCGCCGCGGATCGTCTACGTCTCCTGCAACCCGACGACGCTCGCGCCGAACGCCGCCCAGCTCGCCGAGGCCGGATATAGGCTGCGCCGCGTGAAGCCGGTCGACATGTTCCCCCAGACGCCGCACATCGAGTGCGTGGCGCTGCTGGAGAAGGACTGATGGCCGCGGGCCTTCGGCGTCGCCGCCGGCCTCGACCCGAACGGTCGCCTCGCCCGCTCGCCGCTCGCTGCCAGGAGCTCGGCTACGCGTCGATGTGGTCGAACGACCACCCCGGCGCCAAGGGCCTCGAGACGCTGGCCGACTTCGCCGAGGGCGCCGACCGGATCGACCTCGGGCGTCGCCGTGATCGCGCTCGACCGCCACGGCCCCGACGAGATCGCCGCCGACATCGAGCGCCTCGGGCTCGACCGCGAGCGGCTCTGGCTCGGCGTCGGCGCCGGCTTCACGAAGAAGCCGCTGACGACGATGCGCGAGGCCCTGCCCGAGCTGCGCGAGGCGCTGCCGGGCGTCCGGCTCGTGCTCGCGGCGATGGGCCCGAAGATGTGCGCGCTCGCCGGCGCCGAGCTACGACGGCGCCTTCTTCAACTGGATGACCCCGGAGTTCGCCGCCGAGGCGCGCGAGCACGTCGAGCGGGGCGCCGCCGACGCCGGCCGCGACGACGCCGCCGGTGTTCGGCTACGTGCGCACCGCCGTCGGCGCCGACGCCGAGGAGCGGCTCGCCAAGGAGGAGTCCTTCTACCGCGACCTCCACGACGGCTACCGCAACCACTTCGACCGCCTCGGCGAGCCCGAGGGCACCGTCGGCGTCGCCGCCGCAGAACGCGGGCGAGGCCCAGACCGAGCTCAGCCGCTTACGCGGCGCTCGACACCGTCGTCGTGCGCGGGCTGGCCAGCGCCACCGTCGAGGACATGGGCGCCGTCGCCGAGGCCGCCGCGCCCGGGCGATCGAGGCGCGTCGCTGCGATCGCGGCCGCTCGTCGGCCGCGCTGCTCGCGCCGCGCCGCCGCACGCGGCCGAGCCGACGCGCGCCGCTCGGCCACGCGGGCCGCTGGATCACCGACGCCACCGGCCGCGTCGTGATCCTGCACGGCGTCAACATGGTCTACAAGCGGCCTCCCTACCGCCCCGCGGCCGCGGGCTTCGACGGCCGACGACGCCGACTTCCTCGCCGCCAACGGCTTCAACACGGTCCGGCTCGGGCTCATCTACGCAGGGGTCGAGCCCGCCGCCCGGGCGCCTACGACGAGCGCCTACCTCGACGCAGCATCGCGGCGCACCGAGGCGCTGCTCGCCCAGCGCGGGATCTTCACGCCAGCTCGACTTCCACCAGGACCTCTACAACGAGCGCTTCCAGGGCGAGGGCTGGCCCGACTGGGCAGTCGCATCGACGACGGCCTGCCGGCCGAGCCGCAGCACGGGCTTCCCCGACAACTACTTCGTCGATGCCGGGCCTGAACCGCGCCTTCGACAACTTCTGGGCCAACGACGCCGCGGCCCGGCGGCGTCGGGCTCCAGGACCGCTACGCGGCGGCCTGCCGCCAGGTCGCCGAGCGGCTTCGCGCGACCGCACCACACGCATCGGCTACGACCTGCTGAACGAGCCCTGGCCGGGCACCGGCCGTGGCGCGACGCTGCGCTCAACGCCGCCGGCTGCCCGGCCTTCGACCAGAACACCCTCGCCGCCGTTCCACGACAGCGTGCTCGACCGCGATCCGCGCGGTCGAGCCGCAGAAGCTCGTCTGGTACGAGCCGAACGTGCTCTTCAACTTCGGCGCCGACTCGCAGCCACCCGCCGACCGGCGACCCGCGCACCGGCTTCAGCTTCCACGTCTACTGCCTGCCGGGCGCCTTCGGCGTCCCCGGCATCGCGACCTCGGCCTGCGAGCCAGCTCGAGGAGCATCGTCTTCGACAACGCCGACAAGCAGTCGGCGGAGACCGGCGACGCCCTGCTCCTGAGCGAGTTCGGCGCCACCGACGACCTCGAGGTCGATCCGCGCGCAACGTCGAGCAGGCCGAGGCGCACATGGTCTCGTGGCAGTACTGGCACTACTGCGACTGCGACGACCCGACCACCTCGGGGCCCGGCGTCCAGGCGCGTCGTCTTCGACGCCGACCAGCCGCCCGCGCGGCGCGAACGTCAAGCGAGGCGAAGCTCGACGTGCTCTCCCGGCCCTACCCGCAGCTCGTCGCGGGCACCCCGCTCGGCTACGACTTCGACCCGGCCGCGAAGACGTTCGACCTGCGCTTTTCGACCACCGGCCCAGCCGGCTCCTCCTATCTGCCGCCGCGCGGCAAGGGCCCCGTCCCCGCCTCGACCCCGCAGACCGAGGTCTTCGTCCCCGAGCGCCACTTCCCAGGCGGCTACGAGGTCGACGTCGCCGGCGGCGGCATCGCCTCCGGCCCGAACGCGCGCCTGCTCCGGGTCGTCGTCCTGCCGCGGCGTCAAGCGAGGTCTCGGTGTCGATCAAGCGGCCGGGCAGCGCCCCTGTCTCGGGCCCCGACTGCGCCGTGGCGGACGCCGCTCGCGCGAAGCTGCGCCTGAAGCTGCGACCGACACTGGCGCTCGTCGGGGAGACCACGTGCTTCCGCGCCTCGGTGAAGACCCGTCAGGGCTCCCGCCTGCGAGGCGCGCGCGTCCGGATCGGCGGCGTCGCGAAGCGCACCAACGCCCGCGGCAAGGCGCGGGTCTGCCGCAGCTTCGCCAAGGCGGGCGCCTACTCGCGCGGTCGAAGCGTCAAGCGGTCGCAAGACCGTCGGCGTTCGCGAAGCTGCGAGGTCAAGCGCGCATACCGCGTCGAAGCCTGAGTCGCGTCGGCTAGTACGGCGGCAGCTGGTCGTACCACGTCGCCGAGCGCGCGGAACGACGACCAGAAGCGCTGCTTGGCGCCGACCTCGTCGAGCGACTCGTCGATGTCGGGAACGTAGAGCGCGTCGATCGTCGGCGTGAGGCGCTGGATCTCGCCCTCGAGCGCGTCGATCTCGTCGGCGAGGGGCAGGTCGAGGCGGTTCAGGGTCGTCGAGCGCATCCTCGCCCATGACGACGACGATCCGGGGCTGGACGATCGCGATCTCCTCGACGAGGCGCTCGACGCACTCCTCCGAGGCCGCCGTCCGCGTCGATCAGCGGGCACTTGACGCAGAGGGTGCCGAAGACGACGATCGGGTCGATCGAGAGCCGCTTGAAGCTCTTCATCAGCGCGTTGCCGGCACGACCGTAGAAGGCGACGCCCTCCTCGATCTCCGACGGGGTGGCGCGGTACTTGAGCATGAAGATGTCGGCCTGCGGATGGCCGGAGCCCTGAACCGGCATCACGTTGCCGCGCGGGCAGTCGCGCGCACGCCGAGAGGTCGTGGCCCAGGTCGTTGAGCTCGCGGATCGCTCGCTCGAGGTACTTCTCGCGGATCTCGTCGTCAGTGGTCGGCGGCACGGCTGCGCGTCTTGTTCTTCGGGCCGGGCCCGGCTCCTTGCGGGTGCATCAGCTCTTGCTGGCGTTATCGACGCTCGGCTCAGGGACTGCTCCGCCCCGGCCGCCGCTCGTCTGGAGGAACTTCAGCGTCTGCACGTAGACGAGGTTCTTGTGCTTGCGGACGATGTCGGCGGCGCGCATCGACTCCAGGAACTCCTCCGGCCCGTCGAAGTCCTGCAGCCGGATCATCACGCTGCCGAGTCCCTGGGCGACGTGGCTGTCGGAGCCGGCTCCGGGGACGATCCCGTACTTGCGCGCGAAGCGGACGGCCTCCTCGTTGAACGAGTTGACGGCGATCCGCGGGTTGAAGACCTCGAGGATGTCGATGTCCTCGACGACGTCGAGCAGGTGCTCGTAGTCGGGCACCGAGTGCATCCGGTCGAACGGATGCGGGACGTACACGAGGCCGCCCTGCCGGCGGATCTCGGCGATCGTCTCGGCCAGCGACATGCCGCGCTCGATCTTCTCCTCGATGAAGAGGCCGATCACCTCGCCCTGGTGAGCGGTCTTCACCTCCTCGGCGACGATGATCTTGATCCCGACCTCGTCGGCGATCTCACGGGCCTCGAGCGCACCCGAGATCTCGTTGTGGTCGGTGATCGCGATCGCTCCGAGCCCCTGCTCGACCGCGGTCTCCAACAGCACCCTGACCGGCGTCGCGCAGTCCGGCGAGTGGTCGGTGTGCATGTGCAGGTCGCAGTGGATGTGCGGGCGGCCCTTGAGGCGCTTTCGCGCCGCGGGGTTTCCGTCCGGGTCCTGGCGCCGCGCGACCAGGCGCTCGTAGACCGCCTCGATGTCGTCGGTGACGGCGGACCACGGCGCGGGCCTCGCCCGAGGACGCGGCGTTCGCGACGAGCCGGTCACGCAGCTTCGGGTCGGTGGCGAGCCGCTCGATCTGGGCCGCCAGGGTGAGCGTGTCCCCGACGGGGAAGATCAGCCCCTGCTCGCCGTCCCCGACTACCTCCTGGTAGAGCTCGAGGTGCGAGACGATCGGCACGACTCCCGCCGCGATCGCCTCGCGAGCGACCCGCGGGGCCGGGCGCACTCCCCCGGAGGCGAGGACAGACGATGTCGGCGCCCGCCAGGTACTCGGCAGGAGCGCCGTCCCGCGGCCCGACGAGCTGCAGCCTCTCGCGCATCCGGCGGCTCACCCTCGCGAGGGGGTCGGTGGGCCCGTCGAACCAGATCACCGCCTCCCAGTCGAGATCCTCGGGAAGCTTGCGAAGCGCGCGCAGGAACAGGCGCAGCGCCCCGCGCTCCTCCTCGGCGCTGTGAACGATTCGGATCCGACCCGCGGGAGGCGGGGGCAGCGCCGGCTCGGCGACGTCGGCGCCGGGGCGGATCAGCTCGTAGGCGCCGGGAAAGAAGCGCTCGATCAGCTCGCCCGTTGTCTCGCTGCTGGCGGTGCGCGCGTCGATGCGACCGAAGAACATCTCGACGAGCATGCCGAGCGACCTGGGTCGAGAGCACGCGTCTCGGCCGGCTCGTGGAAGGTGGCGACGTTCAGCGAGAGCGAGTGGCGGAGCGCCGCTGACCCCGCGCTCGGCGCGAACGGCTCGTGCACGTGGACGAGGTCGAA
Organism: uncultured Solirubrobacterales bacterium; assembly: GCA_963820665.1. Taxonomy (GTDB): domain Bacteria; phylum Actinomycetota; class Thermoleophilia; order Solirubrobacterales; family 70-9; genus CAVUAT01. The sequence continues at coordinate 511,780 of CAWGAL010000005.1, forward strand.
CGGCACGGCCTCGAACAGCTGCTCGAGGCTGCGGCTGACGTCCACCGGGATCGGTGCGGGGCGTCGACGCGGCCCGCTCGGCAGCGGGATGCGCTGGCCGATCGCGAGCACCCGCGGGTTCTCGGCCGTGAACATCGACGCGGGATCCTCCTCGGCGGCGCGAATCGCCCTGCGCGAATCGCGAATCGCGGTGCGCGAGTCCGACGGCGCCGCGACCACGACCCGATGCCCGCGCTCGGCGAGCTCCCCCGAGGTGCGGGCGACGAACTCGTCTATCTCGTGCCGCGATCCCCAGGGCCGTGGGCTCACCTGGGCGATCGCGAGCGCATCGGGGCGATTCACTGTTCCCAGGATATGCGGGCCGGCGCGCCGCGCCGCGCCGGGGCATGCAGCAAAGAAAAGGGCGCGCCCCGTGCGGAGCGCGCCCTTTCAAAAAGCGCTGCGTTCGAAGCGGAGCGCTAGGACTTGGCCTTGGCCTTCTTCTTGGCCTTCTTGCTGTCCTTGTCCTTCTTGCGCTTCTCGCTCGGGGTCGAGGCGGACGTGCCGCGCTCGCCGGTTCCGTACTTGTCGATGAACGCCTCGGTCAACTCGCGGGCCTCGGAATCGGGCCGCTGGTTGTGGGGCGACTTCATCAGGTAGCTGGACGGGCCGTCGAGCTGACCGGAGATGCCGTTGTTCAGGGCCAGCTTGATCGTCCGGACGGCGTCGATGACGATGCCCGCGGAGTTGGGCGAGTCCCAGACCTCGAGCTTCAGCTCGAGATTCAGGGGCACGTCGCCGAAGGACCGGCCCTCGACGCGGATGTGCGCCCACTTGCGGTCGGTCAGCCACGGGACGTAGTCCGACGGGCCGATGTAGACGTCCTCGGCCGGCAGCTCGTGGTCCATGATCGAGGTGACCGCGTTCGTCTTCGAGATCTTCTTCGACTCCAGGCGCTCGCGCTCGAGCATGTTGTAGAAGTCCATGTTGCCGCCGACGTTGAGCTGCGAGGTGCGCTCCATGCGCACGCCGCGATCGGCGAACAGCCTCGCCAGCTGGCGGTGGACGATCGTGGCGCCGACCTGGGACTTGATGTCGTCGCCGATGATCGGCAGGCCGGCATCCTTGAAGCGCTTGTCCCAGTAGTCCTCGCGGGCGATGAACACGGGCAGGCAGTTGACGAAGCCGACGCCGGCGGCGAGAGCCTGCTCGACGTACCACTTGGTGGCCTGCTCGGAACCGACCGGCAGGTAGCAGACGAGCACGTCCGTCTGTGTGTCCTGCAGGATCCCGACGATGTCGGCGGTCTCGCCCGGAGCCTTGGTGATCTTCTCCTTCAGGTACTTGCCGAGGCCGTCATGCGTCATGCCTCGATGGACCTTGACGCCCAGCTTCGGGACGTCTGAGAACTTCATCGTGTTGTTCTGGCCCGAGAAGATCGCCTCGGAGAGGTCCTTGCCGACCTTCTCCACGTCGATGTCGAAGGCGGCGGTGAACTCGATGTCGTTCACGTGGTAGCCGCCGAGGTCGACGTGCATCAGGCCCGGTACCTGCTCGGTGGGGTCAGCGTCCTTGTAGTACTGGACGCCCTGCACGAAGGAGCTCGCGCAGTTGCCGACGCCGACGATGGCGACCCGGACCTTCTTGTCGCGGCCGCCGTTGGTGGCCACGGTCTTTCCGTTCGTTCTTCCGTTCACGGTGCTCATTTCTTAGAGTTCCTCCTGGATGCGGCTGCTCAAGGTTGAATTCACACTCACGGGGCGCCGCGGTTACACATCCGCCGTTGCGCCGGCTGCCCCGTCAGGGGCCCGATCCGTCCTCTCGAGTGCCCTCAGGGAGTTCCGAACGTGCATCACACGCTGCACGACCGTGAAGGCTGTGAGGCCGGCCATCACGTAGATCGCGGGGGCCAGCAACTCGATGTCGAAGACTCCGGCCCCTTTTGCGAAGACCAGGCCAATGGACAGGATGACCACTCTAACCGGTCTCGTAGCGATCCCCACTTTGCACTCGACCCCGAGCGCCTCGGCGCGAGCCCGTGTGTAGGACACCATCAGCGAGCCGAGCACGACCACCACGCACATCGCGGCGGCGAATTCCTCGCCCGCGAGGGCGAATCGATAGGCGACGGCGGTGAGCACGATGCCCTCCTCGACGCGGTCGAGCGTGGAGTCGAGGAATGCGCCGAACAGCGTCCCCTTGCCCGAGGCGCGCGCGTAGCGGCCGTCGAGCGTGTCCATGATCGACCCGATGATGAACGCGACCCCGCCGAGGAAGTAGTACCCCTCCCAGATCAGGACGGCGGCGGCGAGGTTGCCGACCAGGCCGACCATCGAGATCGCGTTCGGGGTCAGCCGGGACTCGATCAGGCGGTTGCGAACCACGGAGGAGAACTCCTCGGCGGCGTTCGCGACGGGGCGTTCGGGGCGTTCGTTCACGACGTCATCCTCCCGCACTTCAAGCCGCTGCGACCTTGACCTCGGGCTCGGCCGCGCGGCGGTCCAGCGCGCTGTCCGGCCCGCCCGGAAGGCCCAGTCGGGATGGGCCCTGCCGAGAGGATGGCGATTCCCGCCGCGGCGGCGGCCGTCATCGCCCCGAACAAAGCGTCGATCCAGTAGTGATTGCCGGTCGCGACGACGATGTAGGTCATGAACAGCGGATAGGCGAAGAGCGGGATCTTGAGCCAGAGGGGCTTGACCAGCAGCCCGAGCGAGACCGCGAAGATCGTCGCCAGGCCGGCGTGCATCGACGGCACCGCCGCGACGGGGTTGAACAGGGGGTTTCCGGGGTCGCTGGTCAACGGGTTGTTGCCGGTCACCGACGTGGCGCCGTCGAGGCCGAGCTCCGGCAGGAAGCGCGGCGGCGCCGTCGGGTAGAGCGCATAGAAGATCACGGAAAGCGCCATCGCGACGAGAACCGTGTTGCGGACGAACCCGAAGCTGCCGCGGAAGCAGAAGAAGGTGACGGCCAGCGCGAGGCAGCTTCCCTTGAAGTGCAGGTTCGCGTAGCCCCAGCGCGCCACCTCGGCCGGCCATCCGGCGTCGATGGCCCAGCTCTGAACGTCGACCTCGATCAGCGTGTGCAGCGAGCGCTCGATCGAGACCAGGTCGCGGGCGTTCGCGAAGGCGGAGTCGAGCGAGTCGGGCGCGACCGCGCCGCGCGCGTATCTCCAGGCGGTGTAGGCCGCCGCGAGCACCACCAACTGAATGACCAGGTCGAGCGGGCCGCGCGAGAGGAAGCGCTCGCGAAGCCGAGGCGCGCTCACGTACCGGTGTCTCGAACCGCTTCCTCCCACCCGCTGAAGTGGGAGGCGGGTTGGTGGCGCAGCGCTTGCCGCCGCTCAGCGCGCGGAGCGGCGAGAAGTCGACGCCGATCTTCGGCCGTCCGGACTCGGGCACCGTCACCCGCGTGAAGCCCGTCGGGCGACTCCTCGACGCAGCCGGTTCCCTCCGAGATCGACCAGTAGGGCGTCCAGCGCACGCGCACGAGGATGCTCCCCGCGGCGTCCGCCTCGACGACGAAGCCCTGGGGCTTCAGCTTCACGAGGTCACCGGCGCCGAGCGCGAGCGGCTCCGGGTTCGACGACCCGGAACACGGTCCAGTCGGGGTTCTCGAAAGCCTTCACCAGATAGGGGAGGCCGCTCGCGATCAGCCGGGCCTCGGCCTCGCCGGCGTAGTCGAGCGCCGAGTGCGGAACCGCGACGTAGCCGACCGCCAGGTCGTCGAGCCAGTCGCGGTAGCTGTCGGCCGTCAGCGGCCCGTCCTCGTCCTCGTAGAAGAGGCCGTTCAGCTTGCGGTCGAGCTGCCGCTCCCACCCGCGCGCGATGTAGATGCCCTTGGGGATGTGTGCCGACTCCCAGTGGTGCTCGACCGGCACGACCTCGACGCGGTGCGCGCGGCCGGTCCGCGCCATGTCGCCTCGCAGGAAGTCGCGCACCGGCGCGTAGTAGTCGGACTTGACCGACGGCTGGGCGTGCACCCTCTCGAAGTCGCGGACGACCGGTGAGAACTGCCAGTAGAGGAGCAGCGGGGCCAGGAGCATCAGGACGAGCCGCTGGCGCCGCCAGAGGCCGAAGGCGAGCGCGGGCCCCAGGAAGAGGGCGCCCATCCGGGTCGCGTTGCCACCCATCGGGCTGTCGATCAGGAACGCTCCTGCGAGCGCCGCGGCGTACGCGGCGACGCCGTAGCGCAGCAGCTTCTCCTCCCTCGGGATCGCGATGAAGACCGCGATCGCGATCAGGATCGCGGGCTGGAAGCTCGAGTAGACGAACGGCTCGGTGCCGCCCTCGGGAAAGGCGAATGTGATCAGCACGGCGGCACCGAGGGCCGCGGCGCCGAGCTCGAGCCCCACCCGGCTGCGCTCGGCGACCGCGTGGGCGACCGCGCCGCACGCGAGGAAGAGCGCGGCGACCGGGCTCGCGAGCGGGCAGCGGATCGCCAGGACGATCGCGGCGGGCCGCCAGCCGCGCTGCGAGGCGAACACCGCGGCGAGGGCGATCGCGATGCCGAGCGCGAAGGACAGGCGGCCGCTGAAGAGGCTGATCGAGGCGCCCGCTGCGAACCAGATGACGCCGAGGCGCGCGCGCTCGCCCCACTCCCGGTACGCGATCCCCGAGAAGAGCATCGCGGCAGCGATAACTGCGAGCACGCCGACCAGCCGCGGGCCGATGACGGACGCGAGGAAGGGGAAGAGGACGCTGTAGCCGGGGGTGTGATGGCCGCCGAACCAGAGGTTGTTCCAGGTCGAGATTCCCTCGCTCTCGAACAGGCCCGAGCGGAAGACCTGGGCGGCGTGGTCGGCGCTCAGCGGCGCGACGATCAGGTAGATCGACTCCGAGGATCGCCGCGACCAGCGCCGGCTCCGCGTAACGGCGAAGGGCGCTCGAATCCAGTGCGCCTGAGGCGCGGGGGATCACGCGGTGGCGTGCTGTCGCCAAGACCACGCCGCCGGGCGTACCCGTGCGAGCTGCATCGCCCCGAGGGCTGCGAGGCCCGCGACCATCCAGCCGATCGCGGCGTCGAGCCCAGAAGTGGTTGCCGGTGACGACGACTACGAAGAAGACGAAGACGGGATATGCGCACCAGAGCACTCGGGGGATCGTATGGCGCGAGATAAGGGCGCCGGTCGCGCCGATCATCAGGGCGAAGGCGCAGTGCATGCTGGGGATCGCCGCGTAGGGATTGACGAACGTCTGCACCAAGGCCGAGTCGTGGTTGACCGAGACCATGTCGAGGGTGTCGGCGAAGCCGAGCTCTTCGAAGAACCTCGGCGGCGCGGTCGGGACCAGCGTGTAGCCGACCAACGCGAGGCCCATCGCGACCATGAACATGTTGCGCACGAAGTAGAAGTGATTGTTGCGATAGAGGTAGAGCCAGATCAGGAACACCGACGTGACCACGAAGTGGGAGTTCAGGTACGCGAAGTTCGCCAGGTCGAGGATCCACGTCCCGAGCACCAGGTCCTGCAGGCCTTCCTCGAAGAACGTGCCGGTGGCGCGCTCGAAGTCGATCACCGCGTTGCCGTTGGCGAAGGCCTGGTTGGCGTTGCCCTCAGCGACCCCTCGGACGGTCTCGTAGGAGAGGTCAGCGAGCACGAACAGGCCGACCTGCCGGACGGCGTCGACCCAGCCGTTGGGCAGGCTCGGTGCGTATTCGCGGATGGTTTTGGCGAAACCCGGCATGACCCGGGGATTGTAGTCACCGCATGTTCACATTTTCCGTGCGTGCGATCACGCCTGGAGGAACCGCGCGATTTGCGGGATCAGGGACGGCTGAACGCGCCACGGCCAGTGACCGGCGCCGTCGATCTCGAGCATTTCGGCGTTCGGTAGAACATCCGCGTAGGCCCGTGCGAAGCGCGTCGGCAGGTAGCGGTCGGGGGTCCCCCAGACGACGAGTGCGGGGCACTCGAGCGATCCGAGGTCGCGCCCGGCGCGCTCGAGGACGTCGGGGTCGGCCGAGCGATAGAGACGCAGGATCGCGTCGAAGGTGCCGCGGTCGAGGTGGTCCCAGATCATGTCCACGAACTCGGGCGAGTGCCGGCTCCAGTCCCCGCGCGACTCACGCAGCGCGAGGTCGAGCGCGCCGCGGCTCCAGATGCGGTTCGAGAGCTCGCCGAACACCGGTGTTCTCCACATGCGCGCGGTGCGATGCCAGCGGTAGCCCGGCAGCAGCGGCACCGCGTTGACGACCACGAGCCTGCGGACGCGAGATGGCTCGCGCTGCGCGGTGATAAGGGCGAGAACGCCCCAGTCGTGGACCCCGAGCGAGTACTCGCCCACACCCATCTCGTCGAGGAAGCGCCAGACGAAGTCCGCCTGGGTCTGCATCGAGTAGTCGAAGCGCCCGGGCGGCGGCCGCTCCGTGCGCCCGAAGCCCGGCAGGTCGAGCGCGAACGCCGGGCCGCTCATCGTCTCCATCACCTCGACCCAGTCCTCGGAGTGCGTGGGGACGCCGTGCACGAGCAGGGCCGGCGGCCCCTCGCCCTCCGTCCGCCGATAGAAGGTCTTGACCCCGTCGACGAGGACGGTCCCGGTCTCGATCGGCGGAGCTCACGGGGCTGACAATATCCACGGCCTGATGCCGCTCCCAAGCCGCTACAGCGTCGACGAGCGACCCCGGGAGTTCCCGCCCGCCCCCGAGGAGCCCCGCCGGCGCATTCCCAAGCGAACGCCAGGGTGGAAGCGGCCGTCGCGACGGCGCGTGCTCGCAATCCGCGACCGGCTGCGCGAGATCTACGGCCCGAAGGTCAACGAGCCCCACGGACATCCCGATCGCGGAGCTCGTGCGGACGGTGCTCTCGCAGAACACCAACGACCGCAACCGCGACGTCGCCTACACCCGGATGCGCGAGCGGTTCCCGACCTGGGAGCAGGTCCGAGACGCCCCGGTCGCCGAGCTCGAGGAGGCGCTGCGCCCCGGCGGGCTGCAGCAGACGAAGGCGCCGCGAATCCAGCACATCCTCCGCCAGCTCGGGCCCGCAGCCCGATCTCGACTGGCTCGCGACGGCCCCGCGCGACGAGGCACTCGCCTACCTGGTCGACCTGCCCGGGGTCGGCCGGAAGACGGCGGCCTGCGTGATGATCTTCACCTTCGACCGCCCCGAGATCCCGGTCGACACCCACGTGCACCGGGTCGGCGGAAGGCTCGGGTTGTTTCGCCCGAACGCTTCCTTCGACGAGGCCCACGACGAGATGCTCGCGATCACGCCGCCGGAGGACGCAGTACGAGCTCCACGTCAACCTCATCCACCACGGCCGCGCCGTCTGCCGCCCGCGGCCGCGCTGCGGCGAGTGCGACCTGCGCCGGATGTGCGTCTGGTACCGCGAGAACGCCTGAGCCCGAGGTCCTCCGTCGATATGCTCCCGCCCCAATGAAGCGCAGCACTCTCGTCTTGTTCGGAATCGTCGCCATCGGCTGCGCCGTGCTGCTACCCGCGTGGGCGATCAGCCGCGAGGGTGGCGAGGAGGCCTCGCCCCAGAACGTCGAGGCCGACCAGGAGCAGGGCAAGGAGCTGTTCGTCACCAACTGCGGCTCGTGCCACACGCTCTACAAGGCGGGCACCGACGGCGTCGTCGGCCCCAACCTCGACGAGCTGCTCGCCCCGCCGAGCCCGACGCCGCCCGACCCCGAGACGATCTACCCCCGGGTCGAGGCAGCGGTTCTGAACGGCATCGCCGGCCGGATGCCGCAGGGCATCCTCACCGGCCCCCAGGCAGTGGAAGTCTCCGAGTTCGTCGCGCAAGTAGCCGGCGACCGCTAGCCGAGCCATAACTGCGGTCCGAGCCCTCCAAGCGGTGGGAATCTCGCCTTGCTAACTTGTGACCACGGATCTATCACAAACAGACTTAGATTTCCCCACACCACTTCGGAAGGACTAGAGACAATGGGCAAGACCATAGGCATCGATCTGGGCACGACCAACTCCTGCGTCGCCGTGATGGAAGGCGGCGATCCGACGGTGCTCGAGAACGCGGAGGGCGGTCGCACGACTCCCTCCGTCGTCGCGTTCAGCGACGGCGACGAGCGACTCGTCGGCACCGTGGCCAAGCGCCAGGCGGTGATGAACCCCGAGCGCACGATCTTCTCGATCAAGCGCTTCATGGGCCGCAAGGAGGCAGAGGTCAAGGAGGAGGAGACGATCGTCCCCTACAAGGTCGTCGCCGGCCCGAATGGCGACGTCCGCATCGAGGTCGACGGCAAGCAGTACTCGCCGCCGGAGATCTCGGCGATGATCCTCCAGAAGCTCAAGGCCGACGCGGAGGCGAAGCTCGGCGAGCCCGTCGACGGCGCCGTGATCACAGTGCCGGCGTACTTCAACGACGACCAGCGCCAGGCGACCAAGGACGCCGGCAAGATCGCCGGCCTCGACGTCAAGCGCATCATCAACGAGCCGACCGCGGCCGCGCTGGCCTACGGACTCGACAAGGAGAGCGTCGGCCGACGAGAAGGTCCTCGTCTTCGACCTCGGCGGCGGGACGTTCGACGTCTCGGTGCTGGAGATCGGCGACGGCGTCTTCGAGGTCAAGGCCACCTCGGGTGACAACCACCTCGGCGGCGACAACTGGGACAAGGCGATCGTCGAGTGGATCGTCGCCGAGTTCAAGAAGGACCAGGGCGTCGACCTCGCGGCCGACAAGCGTGCCCTGCAGCGCCTCTACGAGGCCGCCGAGAAGGCGAAGATCGAGCTCTCGGCTGCTCAGGAGACGCAGATCTCGCTGCCCTTCATCACCGCGGTGGACGGCGAGCCCAAGCACCTCGAGATGAAGCTCAACCGCGCCAAGCTGAACGAGCTCACCTCGGACCTGGTCGACCGCGTGGTCGGCCCGGTCAAGCAGGCCCTGGAGGATGCGGGTGGCGTCGTCGACCACGTGATCCTGGTCGGAGGCATGACCCGGATGCCGGCCGTGCAGGAGAAGGTCTCCGAGCTGACCGGCAAGGACCCCCACCAGGGGGTCAACCCCGACGAGGTCGTCGCCATCGGCGCAGCGATCCAGGCCGGAGTCCTGGCCGGAGACGTCAAGGACGTGCTGCTGCTCGACGTCACCCCGCTCACCCTCGGCATCGAGACCAAGGGCGGCGTGATGACGAAGCTGATCGAGCGCAACACGACGATCCCGTCGAAGAAGTCCGAGACGTTCTCGACCGCCGAGGACAACCAGCCCTCGGTCGAGGTGCACGTGCTCCAGGGTGAGCGCGAGATGGCGTCGGGCAACAAGAGCCTGGGCAAGTTCCAGCTCACCGGCATCCCGCCGGCGCCCCGCGGCATGCCGCAGATCGAGGTCACGTTCGACATCGACGCAAACGGCATCCTCAGCGTGTCGGCCAAGGACCTCGGCACCGGCAAGGAGCAGACGATCGAGATCAAGGGCGGCTCCGGGCTCGACGAGTCCGAGGTCGAGCAGATGATCAAGGACGCCGAGTCCCACGCCGAAGACGACCGCGCGCAGCGCGAGCTCGCCGAGGCGCGCAACGTCGGCGAGAACGCCGCCTACCAGGCCGAGAAGCAGCTGACTGACCTCGGCGACAAGGTCGACGCGTCGGCGAAGGAGCAGATCGAGGCCGCGATCAAGGACCTGCGCGAGTCGCTCGGCTCCGACGACGCGAACGAGATCAAGACCAAGACCGATGCCCTGCAGACGGCCTTCCAGCAGGTCTCCGAGCAGATCTACCAGGCGGCTGCGGCCGAGCAGCAGGCTGCCGGCGACGGCGCCCCCGCGGGCAACGGCGGCGGCACGAGCGAGAGCGACGAGGAGGTCGTCGACGCCGAGGTGGTCGACGACGAGCCCTCGAACAAGTAGGTCGCGATGACACCCAGAGAAGAGCAGCTGACGAACGACGAGCAGGAGCAGGGGGTGGGCGAGAGCCCGCCCCCTCAGCCTGCGGCGGAGGAACACGCCCCGCAGGACGGCGCCGAGGCTGCCGCCGAGCAGGTATCTGACGATCTGGATGCCCTGGCCGCGGCTCGCAAGGAGCGGGACGAGTACCTCGAGCTCGCGCAGCGCACCCGCGCCGACTTCGACAACTACCGAAAGCGTGTCGCCAAGGACGCCAGCGACGCATTGCGCGCGCGGCAAGCTCGACCTCGCGAAGGAGCTGATCCCCGTCATCGACAACCTCGAGCGGGCGATCGCGGCGGGCGAGGCGAGCTCGGACCCCGCGGCGCTCGCCAAGGGCGTCGGGCTGGTCCACAGCGAGCTGCGCTCCGCACTCGGCAGGGTCGGCCTCGAGTCATACGACCCGTCTGGCGAGCCGTTCGACCCGAACCTGCACGAGGCGATCTCGACGCGCGCGCAGGAGGGGGTGGCCCCCGGGACGGTCGTCGAGACGATCGAGCCGGGCTACCGGCTCTCCGACCAGGTGCTGCGCGCGGCGCGCGTAGTCGTCAGCGAGTAGGCCGGGCGATGGCTCCCAATCGCGACTTCTACGAGGTGCTGGGCGTCTCGAAGAACGCCTCGGCCGACGAGATCAAGAAGTCCTACCGCGATTTGGCGCGCAAGTGGCACCCGGACCGAAACCACGACGACCCCGACGCCGAGGAGCGCTTCAAGGAGATCCAGCAGGCCTACGACACGCTCTCGGACGACGACAAGCGCAAGGAGTACGACTCGGGCGGGGCCTTCGGCGGGTTCGGGGGCTTCGGCGGCGCCGGACGCGGGGGCGGCGGGGCGGGAGGCTTCCCCGGCGGCTTCGCCTCGGACCTCGGCGGCATCTTCTCGACGATCTTCACGCGCGGAGGGGCCGAGCCCGGCGGCGGGCGCGCCCAGCCCGGCCGCGACCTCGAGGCAGAGGTCCAGCTCACATTCGACCAGGCGATGAACGGCGCCCAGATCACCGTCGCGGTGCCGACCACCGAGACGTGCCCGACCTGCTCGGGCACGGGTGCGAAGCCCGGCACGTCCCCTCGCGTCTGCCCGCGCTGCGGCGGCCGCGGCGTCGACTCCGAGAGCCAGGGCTTCTTCTCGATCCAGCAGCCGTGCCCGGAGTGCGGGGGCCAGGGCCAGATCATCGACGACCCGTGCGAGACCTGCCATGGCGCGGGCATCACCGAGCAGACAAAGCGCTACCGGGTCAACGTCCCCGCCGGCGTCCACGACGGCAGCCGGATCCGCCTCGCCGGCAAGGGCGAGGCCGGCTTCCGCGGGGGGCCCCGCGGCGACCTCTACGTCACCACGAGGGTCACGCCGTCCCCGGTCTTCCGCCAGCGACCCGACGGCAACCTCGACGTCGACCTGCCGGTGAGCGTGACCGAGGCGATCCAGGGAGCGACGATCGAGGTCCCCACGCTGAACGGGTCCAAGAAGATCCGCATCCCGGCCGGGACCCAGCACGGAACGACCCAGCGCCTGCGCGGCGAGGGGCCGCCGCGGACCAAGGGAACCGGGCGCGGCGACATCCACTACCGCGTCCAGCTCGACGTACCGCGCAAGCTGAACGACGAGCAGCGCGACGCCGTCGAGAAGCTGGCGGACAGCTTCAACGGGCAGGACCCCCGGGAGTCGCTGCTGAGGCAGGCTCCCCGTCCGGCCCAGGGTGGAGAGTGAGCTGATGGCACGCGCCACCAGGGTGCGCACGGAGGCCCGCCTCGACGCCGAGCGCGGCGTGTTCATGATTTCGGTCGCCGCCGAGCTCGCCGAGATGCACCCGCAGACTCTTCGCATGTACGAGGCGCGCGGACTGATCGCCCCCAAGCGCTCGCCGAAGAACACTCGCCTTTACTCGCAGGCCGACGTCGAGCGCCTGCGGCGGATCCAGCAGATGACCAACGACGAGGGGCTCAACCTCGCTGGCGTCGAGACGGTGCTCGAGATGGAGGCGGCGCTTGAACGGATGCGCACCGAGATGGCGCGGGTGCGAAAGCGCGCGACCGAGATGGAGAAGCGGATGAGCGAGGAGCTCGAGCGGCTGCGCAGCTCGGCGGGGGAGAGCTCGTCCCCTACGGCGCCTACAGCGCGCAGTTGACGCCGACGGTCGGCGACAGGGAAGGCGACGTCGTTCGCGTCCCCGTCCGCAAGCACGCCGCCAAGAAGGGGTCGAGCAGCTAGTTCGCGGGCCAGCTGGCCGCCGCGGGCGGCTCGGCGAGCAGGCGTCGCGTGATGCCCTCGAGCACCCCGTAGCTGGTCGTCCCCGGTGAGAGGTCAGTCAGGACCGCGATCGCCACCCGCCGTCCCGAGCTGTGCTCGAGCAGGGCGCCCTGGTGGGTGACCGCGCCGGTCGTCCCCTCCGTTCCGGCGGGGCGCCAGCCGCCCTTGAAGTAGACGGTCCACTCCGGCCCGACCGCCGAGGGGATGCCCCAGCGCTGCGTGGAGGTGATGTCGGCGAGCAGGCGCTTCGCGTAGTCGTGGTGGGGTCCGACGAGGTTGCGGTCGAGCCCCGAGTAGAAGCGCGCGAGGTCTCCGGCCGTCACCTGGGCTCCGCCCCAGTAGCCGGGGTCGACGCTGAAGCTGCGCATACCCGCGCGCTGCGCGACCTCGGTCATGCCGCTGTCGCCGACCCGCGCGTAGATCGCGCTGGCAGCGTCGTTGTCGGAGTAGGTGATCATCGGTTCCAGCAGCGAGCGCGTGCCGTCGTCGAGCGGCTCGCCCTGCTCCCGCAGGCGCCTCAGCTCGGCGGCGAGCAGCAGGGACTTCGACGCGCTCGCAGAGCTGAACGCGTTGTCTAAGTCGTACCCCCGCAGGCCGCCGTCGGAGTCGAGCACGGCGAACGCCACGGTCCCGCTGCTGGCCTCAGCGAGGGCCCGGGCCTGGCGCACGCGCTTGGATTCGGGGTAGGGGTCCCGGGGCCAGCTCGCGCCGGGCGCCGCCGCCGGGGCGGTCCCCGTGATCGCGGGCCAGAGCAATGCCGCCGCCGCGGCGGCGAGCCCCAGCCGGCCCGCGAGCGGACCCCAATACGATCGCCTGACGCTCATGGGTCTTCTACGCCGGAATCCTCTCACCGATCCTCGCCTCGCCGCGCTATCGGCGCCCGATGTCCGCGCCTTCACGCTCGCCTCGGGCGCGGGCCGAATCGCGATCGGAGTCGGGCTCGCGCTTGCTCCGCGGCAGGCCCTCGGCGCGCTCGGCTTCGCGGACTCATCGCCCTCGACGGTCGCGGTCGCAAGGATCGCCGGCGGGCGTGACATCGCGATGGGTGTGCAGACGCTGCTGGCGGGGGGCGACCCCGACCGCCTCGCGCAGGCCAGCCTCGCCAACGCCGCCGTCGACGCCGGGGACGCTCTCGCACTCTCGGGCGCGCTTGCGGCCGGCGAGGATGGAATCAGGGGCGCGGCGCTGCGAGGAATCGCGGGCGCGCTGCCGGCCGCCGCCGCCGGCCTCTGGGTCGCGTGGCGGCTGGGAGCGCTTCCGGCCAAGCGCCCGGGCGCCTATGCCGTCTCGTCGGCGAGGCCGGGGTCGAGGCCCGCGTCGGCCAGCGCCTCGCGGCGGTCCAGGTAGAGCCTCCAGTAGATGACCTTGCCGTCGCGGAAGGTCATCGTGTGGGCATCACGGAACTCGACCTCCATCTCGCCGCGCACCCCGCTGCCCTGGCCCGCCGTGTGGACCATGGCCACGACCCTGTCGCCCGCCGGGATGAACTCGTAGTCCCGGACGGCGATCGACTCCCAGGCGTCCAGCATCGGGGCCAGGGCCTGAGAGAGCGCGGCGCGTCCGCGGATCGGCTCGCCCGCGGGCAGATCGGGGTCGTAGAGCTCGATCTCCTCGTCGAAGAACCGCAGCACCGCGTCCATCCCCGATTCGTTGAAAGCGGCGATGATCTGCCGGAAGATCTCCACGTTGGACTCGGTCATGCGCGAAATCCTAGCCAGGCGCGTCGCCCAGCTACAATATGAGTCGTACACACTTAGATTTTTTGCCTATCATCCATCAACCCGTTAGGATCGTCAGCTGATGCAGCAAGACCGCTTCACAGTGAAGTCCCAGGAGGCCGTCGCGGCCGCCCAGCGGATCGCCTCCGAGAGCTCCAACCCCGAGGTCGCGCCGGCGCACCTGCTCGCCGCCCTGCTCGAGCAGGAGGACGGCGTGGTCGTGCCCGTGCTGCAGCGCCTCGGCCTCGACTCCGCCACCGTGCGCGCCCAGGCCGGCGATGCGATCGAGAAGCTCCCGAGCCTGAGCGGCAACACGATCCCCGACATACGGCCCTCGAAGGAGTTCGTCTGGGTCCTGCAGCAGGCCGAGAAGGAGGCGAGCGGCCTCTCCGACGAGTACATCTCCACCGAGCACTTCCTGCTGGCCCTCGCCGACGCGAAGTCCGGGGTTTCCGAGCTCCTGCCGGACCGCGCCGAGCTGTTGGCGGCGATCTCCGAGGTCCGCGGCCCGCATCGCGTCACCTCCCCGACTCCGGAAGACAGCTACGGCGCCCTCGAGAAGTACGGCCGCGACCTCACCGCCGAGGCCGAGAGCGGCAAGCTCGACCCGGTGATCGGGCGCGACGAGGAGATCCGCCGCGTGATCCAGGTCCTCTCGCGGCGCACCAAGAACAACCCCGTCCTGATCGGCGACCCCGGAGTCGGCAAGACCGCGATCGTCGAGGGCCTCGCCCAGCGGATCGTCTCGGGCGACATCCCTGAGAGCCTGCGCGACCGGCGGGTGATCGCGCTCGACATCGGCTCGCTGCTGGCTGGGTCCAAGTACCGCGGCGAGTTCGAGGAGCGGCTCAAGGCCGTGCTCAAGGAGGTGCAGTCCGCCGAGGGCCGCATCGTTCTCTTTCTCGACGAGCTCCACACGATCGTCGGGGCCGGAGCGGCCGAGGGCGCCGTTGACGCATCCAACCTCTTGAAGCCGATGCTCGCACGAGGAGAGCTGCGCGCGGTCGGCGCGACCACGCTCGACGAGTACCGAAAGCACATCGAGAAGGACGCCGCCCTGGAGCGCCGCTTCCAGCCGATCTACGTCGGCGAGCCCGACGAGGAGGCCACGATCGCCATCCTCCGCGGTCTCAAGGAGCGCTATGAGGTCCACCACGGGGTCCGGATCACCGACTCCGCGATCGTCGCCGCGGCGACGCTCTCATCCCGCTATATCGCCGACCGCTTCCTGCCCGACAAGGCGATCGACCTGATCGACGAGGCCGCGTCGCGGCTGAAGATCGAGATCGACTCGATGCCGACCGAGATCGACGTCCTCGAGCGGCGCATCCAGCAGCTCGAGATCGAGCGTCAAGCTCTCAAGAAGGAGGTGGACGACGCCTCCAAGGAGCGCCGGGAGGCGATCGAGGCCGAGCTCGCCGAGCTCGGCGAGCGGTCCTCCGAGATGAAGGCCCGCTGGCAGAACGAGAAGGCGGCGATCGACGAGATCAAGGCCGCGAAGTCCGAGCTCGAGGAGGTCCAGCGCGAGGCTGAGCGCGCCGAGCGCGCGGCCGACCTCGAGCGCGCAGCCGAGCTGCGCTACGGGCGCATCCCCGAGCTCGAGAAGTCCATCACCGAGGCTGAGGGCAAGCTCGCCGAGCTGCAGCGATCCGGTGGCTCAATGCTGAAGGAGGAGGTCACCGAGGAGGACATCGCCGAGGTCGTCGGCAAGTGGACCGGCATCCCCGTCAGCCGCCTGATGGAGGGCGAGGTCGAGAAGCTGATCGCGATGGAGGATCGCCTTCACGATCGGGTGATCGGCCAGGACGAGGCCGTCGAAGCGGTCGCCTCCGCGCTGCGCCGCTCGCGCGCGGGGCTCTCCGACCCCAACCGGCCGATCGGCTCGTTCCTGTTCTGCGGCCCGACCGGCGTCGGCAAGACGGAGCTGGCGCGTGCGCTCGCCGAGTTCATGTTCGACTCCGAGCAGGCGATGGTCCGCATCGACATGTCGGAGTACATGGAGAAGCACGCCATCGCGCGGCTGATCGGAGCGCCCCCCGGCTACGTCGGCTATGAGGAGGGCGGCCAGCTCACCGAGGCGGTCCGCCGCCGGCCCTACTCGGTGATCCTCCTCGACGAGATCGAGAAGGCCCACCCAGACGTCTTCAACACCCTGCTTCAGATCATGGACGACGGCCGACTCACCGACGGCCAGGGCCGCACCGTGGACTTCAAGAACACCGTGCTGATCATGACCTCCAACGTCGGTTCGCAGTACATCGCAGCCGAGACCCTCGAGGAGAACGCGCGTGAACAGGTGACCGAGGCGCTGACCCAGACCTTCCCGCCTGAGTTCCTGAACCGGATCGACGACGTGGTCATCTTCCATCGCCTCTCGAAGGAAGACCTCGGGCAGATCGTCCAGATCCAGGTCCGCCAGCTCGCCGGCCGCCTGGCCGAGCGCGGCATCGAGATCGAGCTGACCGGCAAGGCCCGCGAGCTGCTCGGCAACCTGGGGTTCGACCCGACCTATGGGGCTCGCCCGCTGAAGCGCGTGATCCAAAAGCAGCTGGTGGACGTGCTGGCCCTGAAGCTGCTCGAGGGCGAGATCGGCGAGGGCGACTCGGTCGGGGTCGACGCCGGCGACGGCAAGCTCACCTTCGAGAAGCGCGCCTCAGCAGGCTCAGCCCCCGCCGCCGATGGGGCCGCTGCGGCCTGATAGCGCGCTGCAGGCGGCGTTGCGCGACGCAATCGCCTGATTTGTGGGTATTCGGCTCTGCGGGCGAGCCGACGATTGAAACAAGGTGGGAATCAGGCAGACAGCCGAGGACGCGCGCTGGTCGGTGCGCTGGGGCATTCGCGAGGCGGCGTGGGACGTCGAGGAGCGGGTGCTGTGGCGCGGGACCGACGCCGCCCGCCAGGCCGGCGAGCGAGCGCTCGCCGGCAGCGAGCCTCTGCAGCGCGTGATCCAGACCAAGCTCGCGTGGCCGGTGGCCGACGCGTGGCGCGACGGCGGAACGGTGATGCGCACCTCGATCGCAACCGCGGCCATCGCGGCGGTGGCCGCGACCGGTACGGCCGGCGGAATGATGCTCGCGAGTGAGAACCCCTCGGCCGCGCCGCAGGCCAAGGTCGCCGAGGCATCGTCGACCTTCGCGGCCGCGCCGATCCAGGAGACGCTCCAGGGCGTAACTCCCGACTTTGTCTCAGGGTCCAAGCAAGCCGCTGTTCCCGCTAAGCCCGCCGCGGGCGCCGCAGCCGGCAAGACGCGGGCGCCGATCGCCGTTCCGCAGCCCGGCGCTCCGCCCACCGAGGTGGCCGCGGCCTTCGCTGAAGCCTTCGTTCGCTATGAGGTCGGTGAGGTCGACGAGAGCACCGCCGCGACCTTCGCCGCAGTCGCGGAGAAGCCGCTCGCGCAGTCGCTCGAGCAGGACCCGCCGCGACTGCCGGCCGGCACCGACGTACCGGAGGCGCGTGTGATGAACGTCGTCCTCTCGGAGCCTGACGGCAAGCAGGTCGAGGCCAGCGTCTCGCTCGTGCGCCTGCAGGCCGCCAGCGAGCTGCGACTCACCCTTCAGGCCTACCCCGAGGGGTGGCAGGTGGTCGGGGTCAGAGGCTGATGCGGCGCTTTCGCGCGGTGCTCGCCGCCTCCGTTCTCGGCGCGGCGATCGCCGCGCAGGCCGCCGTGGCCCAGACGTCAACCGAGCCGGTCACCACCCCCACCACTCCGACCGTCCCGACACCCCCACCGGTGACCCCGCCGGCCCCTGCTCCGAAGCCCGCCCCCGCGCCGAAGCCGAAGCCCTCCAAGCCCTCGAAGCCTTCGAAGCCCTCGAAGCCACCGAAGGCCGAGGCCCCCGACCCAGCGGACACGGGCGGCACCGCTCCGGACAGCGAGCAGGGGACGGACGACCCCGACCAGATCGCCGCCGCGGAGATGCCGCTGCCGGCTCCCGCCTCGTGCGGCGACACGTCGATTCCCGCCTTCCTGATCCCGATCTACCAGGCCGCTTCGAAGGAGTACGGCCTCGGCCACGCCGGCCCTTCGATCCTGGCGGCGATCAACGAGATCGAGACCGGGTTCGGCGTCAACCAGGGGCCGTCGTCAGCAGGCGCCGTCGGCTGGATGCAGTTCATGCCCGCCACCTGGGCCGCTTACGGGGTGGATGCCAACGGCGACGGGGTTCGCGACCCCGCGGACCCCGAGGACGCCATCCACGCGGCCGCCCGCTACCTGAAGGCGGGCGGTATGCCGGAGGACCCCGAGGGCGCGATCTTCGCCTACAACCACGCCGACTGGTACGTCGCTGACGTCCTCGCGCGCGCGGCCTGCTTCGGCGGGATCGGCAGCGGCGCCCTCGGCGGGCTCTCGCTGATCCCGAAGCGCCAGCAGCTGATCTGCTCGCCGAGCGAGGACGCCGGCAAGATCCCCGAGGGCTACCTGCAGGCGTTCCAGAACGCCGCCGGCGACTACGACGTCGGCGAGGACGGCGTCTGGGCGCTGGCCGCGGTCGCGCGGCTCGAGTCCGACTACGGCCGCGGCATGACACCGTCCGAGCTCGAGGCCACCGGCCCGCTCGGCATCTCCGACTACAACTGGGACGCCTTCCGCGTCGACGGCGACGGCGACGGCGAGATCAAGCGCGAGAGCGTCGGCGACTCCGCCTCGACTCTTGCCCGGATGATCTGGGCGTCGGGCAGCCTCCGCGCCGGGATCTTCAAGCACAACCAGGCCGCTTGGTACGTGCAGGAGGTCCTCGACGAGGCCGAGCCGATCGCCGGCAAGTGCCGGGTCCGCACGGTCGCCTACGCGATCGCCCTGCCGGGGCCGACATCGGTGCCGATCAACTGGGAGAACGTCGAGCTCTCGAACTCCCTCGAGCTGTGGGACATCCAGCAGGGGATGGTCGATGCTCGGATCCTGACCCTGATCGCCGCGATCAGCCAGGAGCACACGCTGCGGATCTCATCGCTTCGCTCCGACCACTCGATGAACACCACGAGCGGGAACGTCTCCAACCACTACTTCGGCCGCGCCATGGACATCGCCTCGATCGACGGCGTGCCCTGCACGGTGACGGCGGTCGACAGCCCCTGCGGCGAGATGGTGCGCTCACTCACCACCCTGCCGGCCGAGCTGAAGCCGACCGAGCTGATCTTCTGCTTCGACGCCGACGGCCCCGGCCCCGCGTTCGCGGCCGCCGACCACTGCGACCACATCCACGCTGGGTTCGACAGCTAGGGCCCGCGGGGCCGATCCGCTAGACAGCAGGGCATGAAGTTCCATGTCCTGGAGCGCGAGCAGCGCCTTCCGCTCGCCGCCCGATGAGGTCTTTCCCTTCTTCGCCGAGGCGCGCAATCTCGGGCAGATCACTCCTCCGTTCCTGCACTTCAGGGTGCTGAGCCAGGAGCCCGCCGAGATGGGGACCGGCACATTGCTCCGCTACAGGATCAGGCTGCATGGGGTGCCCGTGCGCTGGCTGACGCGGATCGAGCAGTGGCAGCCGGCGCGGCGCTTCGTCGACCTGCAGCTGAAGGGCCCCTACCGCTACTGGCACCACACGCACGACTTCGAGCCCGACTCGGGCGGCACGTTGATGCGCGACACGGTCCGCTACGCGATGCGCGCGGGGCCGATCGGCGAGGTGGTTCACGACCGGCTGGTCGTTCGCGACCTGGCGAAGATCTTCGACTACCGCGTCGAGCAGATCGCGAAGATCTTCGAGACGGTCTGACTCAGGCGCGTTCGGCGGCGGGCCGGCGCGCGACTCCGCTGATCATCGGCTTCATCCACGGCGGGGCCTTGGGCATCTCGGTGCGGTCCATCAGCTCGATCCGAAGGCCGGCGCTGGCCAGGGCGTCGGGCGTGGCTCGGTTCGGGTGGCAGCCCCCGGCGAACCAGCCCCAGGGCCGCTCGAGACGATCCTGCCACCACGCGGTCGCGCGGCCTTCGGCGCGGACGTGCTCGAGGTAGAGCAGCGCCCCGCCGGGGGCCAGCACCCTCCGCGCCTCGGCGAGTGAGCGCTCGGGGCTCGAGACCGTGCAGAGCACGAGCGTCGAGACGACGGTGTCGAAGCTCTCATCCTCGAAGGGGAGCTCCTCGGCTCCGGCCTCCACGACACTGACGTCGATGCCCGCCGGGAGCGCCCTGGTCGGCGAGGCGCTTTCGCAGCCTCTTGGCCATGTGCGGATCCGGCTCGCTCATCACCAGCTCGGTGACCGAGTCGGGGTAGAGAGGGAGGTTGAGGCCGGTGCCCGCGCCGATCTCGAGCGTGCGGCCGCTCGCGCGGGAGAGCAGGCCGGCGCGCATGTCCGCGAGGCCGGCCTTCTCCGCGCCCTCGATCATCCGCTCATAGACACGGGCGAAGATCGGATGCTCGGGCGCCGTCTCGGCCATCGAGGTGATGATATGAGTGGCGACGGCAATCCCGAACAGAGGAGACGCGATGCCCACCTACGTGATGCTCACCAACCTGACGCCCGAGGGCGTGCAGACGCTGAAGAACAACCCGACGAGGGTGCAGGAGGTCAACAAGGAGGTCGAGCAGCTCGGCGTCACCGTCAAGGAGCAGTGGGCAACCCTCGGCCAGTACGACTTCATCACGATCATCGAGGCGCCCGACGACAAGACGATGGCCAAGGTCTCCGTCGAGCTCGGCTCGCGCGGGACGATGACCAGCCAGACGATGGCCGCGCTCCCCTCGGGAGACCTGGCGAAGGCCCTCTGAGCTTGAGGATCCTCGTCACAGGCGGTGGGGGCCGCGAGCACGCGATCGTCCGCGCCCTCGCCCGCTCGGCCCAGAGCCCCGAGGTCCTCTGCACTCCCGGCAACGCCGGGATCGCCGCCGACGCGCGCTGCCTCGACGCGGGCGCCGAGGACGTGCCGGCGATCGTCACGGCCGCCCGCGACGAGGGCGTCGACCTGGTCGTCGTCGGCCCCGAGGCCCCGCTCGTCGAGGGCGTCGTCGACGAGCTCGAGGCCGCCGGCATCCCGGCCTTCGGGCCGAGCGGCGAGGCCGCGCGGATAGAGGGCTCGAAGCTCTTCGCGAAGGAGCTGATGGACGAGGCCGGCGTCCCGACCGCCGCCCACACGGTGTTGCGCTCGCACGAGGAGGCCCTCGAGCAGATCGCCGGCGCCTCCTATCCAGCGGTGCTGAAGGCCGACGGGCTCGCGGCGGGCAAGGGAGTGATCATCTGCCGGAGCTCCGAGCGAGGCGCGCGATGCCGCCGCGGTGTTCTTCGAGGAGGAGCGCTTCGGCGCCACGGAGGTCGTGCTCGAGGAGTTCCTCGACGGCGAGGAGCTCTCGCTGCTCGCCGTCTGCGACGGCGAGAACGTGGTGCCGCTGGCGCCCGCGCAGGACTACAAGCGGATCGGCGACGGCGACGAGGGCCCGAACACCGGCGGCATGGGCAGCTACTCGCCCGTCCCCGGCTTCGATCCCGACGAGGTCGACCAGCTCGTCGAGGCGATCCACCGCCCCGTCGTCGACGCGATGGCACGGCGCGGGACGCCCTACCGCGGGGTCCTCTACGCGGGGTTGATGATCGGCTCGGCCGGCACCAAGGTGCTCGAGTTCAACTGCCGCTTCGGCGACCCCGAGACCCAGGCGGTGCTGCCGAGGTTGCGCTCGGACCTGGTCGAGCTCTGCGCCGCCTCGCGCGAGACCGGCGGGCTCGCCGGCGTGCGCACGGAGTTCAGCGACGACTGGGCCGTGACGCTGGTGCTGGCCTCGGCCGGCTACCCGGAGTCATCTTCGAAGGGGGACGTGATCACCGGGCTTGACGAGGCCGCGGCCGTCGAGGGCGTCGAGGTCACCCACGCCGGCACCGCGCTCAACCCGGCCGGAGACATCGTCACGGCAGGTGGACGGGTGCTGAACGTGACGGGGCTCGGGCCCAACCCCGCAGACGCCCGCCGTCGCGCCTACGATGCCGCCGATCGGATCAACTTCGACGGTGCGCAGATCCGCCGGGACATCGCTGCCCGCGCGGTCGATCGCGTCACCGCCGCCTGAGCGAGAGGAAGCAATGGAGACAGCAGAACCGGAAACCGGCAGCGCCACCCCCGCCCCCGACCCGATCGTCGACACGCAGACCGAGGTCGAAGCCGCCTTCGAGGAGGTCGAGGTCGACGCTCCGCTGGTCGGGATCATCATGGGCTCGAAGAACGACAAGCCCAAGATGCAGCCCGCTGGGCAGGTCCTCCACGAGCACGGCATCAGCTACGAGGTGCGCGTGCTGAGCGCTCACCGCGACCCCGAGCCGACCGCCGACTACTGCGCCAACGCTCGCATGCGCGGCCTCAAGGTGATCATCGCCGGAGCCGGGATGTCGGCGGCGCTGCCCGGCTTCGCCGCCTCGAAGAGCGACCTGCCGGTGATCGGCGTTCCCATCCTGGGCAAGTCGCTGGGCGGACTCGACGCGCTGCTCTCGGCCGTGCAGATGCCGCCCGGCGTGCCGGTCGCCTGCGTCGCGATCGACGGCGCGAAGAACGCGGGCCTCTTGGCGATTCGCATAATCAACGCTTGATTCCCAGGTACACCCGAGACGAGATCGGCGCTGTCTGGACGCAGCAGCGAAAGCTCGACACCTGGCTCGAGGTCGAGCTGGCGGCGACGGATGCACTGGTGGAAGAGGGGATCGTCCCCGCCGAGGACGCCAGCGGCCTGCCGCAAGAAGGCGTCGTTCACCGTCGAGGCCGTGAACGAGCGCGAGCGCACGACCAACCACGACGTCGCGGCATTCGTCGACGTCGTCTCGGAGTCGATCGGCGAGCCGGGACGCTGGCTGCACTACGGGCTCACCTCCTCGGACGTGCTCGACACCGCGCTCGGTCTGCAGCTCGCGGCCGCCGGCGAGATCGTGGTCGCCGGCGCGCGGGCCTTTCGCGACGCCCTGATCGTCAGGGCGCGCGAGCACGCCGGGACGATCTGCGTCGGGCGCACCCACGGCGTCCACGCGGAGCCCACCACCTTCGGCCTGCGGCTGGCGGGCTTCGCCTTCGAGGCCCACCGCAACTACGTGCGTCTATCGGACGCCTTCGAGCAGGCCCGCGTCGGGAAGATGTCGGGCGCCGTCGGGACGTACGCCTCGCTGCCGCCGGGCGTCGAGGCGCGAGTGATGGAAGGACTCGGCCTGCGCCGCGAGGACGTCTCGACCCAGGTCGTGCCGCGCGACCGCCACGCGGTGATCCTCGCCCGGATCGCGATCGCGGGGGCCGGGCTCGAGCGCTTCGCGACCGAGATCCGAAACCTCCAGCGCACCGAGGTGCGCGAGGTCGAGGAGCCGTTCGGGGCAGGCCAGAAGGGCTCATCGGCGATGCCGCACAAGCGCAACCCGATCACCACCGAGCGCATCACCGGCCTCGCGCGGGTACTGCGCGGGTACGCTCAGGTCGGCTTCGAGAACATCGCGCTGTGGCACGAGCGCGACATCTCGCACTCGGGGGCCGAGCGGGTCGTCCTCCCCGACGCGACGATCGGGATCGACTACATGCAGCACCTCGCCACGCGCACGGTCGAGGGGATGACGGTCCGCGCCGACCGCATGCGCGAGAACCTGGATCTGACCTACGGCGCCCTGTTCAGCCAGCGCGCGCTGACCGCGCTCGTCGACTCGGGGATGAAGCGCGACGACGCCTACCGCCTGGTGCAGGAGAGCGCTCAGCGAGCCTGGGACGAGCGAACCGACTTCCGCGCGCTGATCACCGCCGCCGCACCCGACCTCGACGCCGATGCCGTCTTCGACTACGACGCCTACCTGACCCACGTCCCCGAGGTCCTCGCGCGCCTCGACGAGCTGGACTAGGGTCCCGCGCGTGGTCCTCTACACCTGCGGAATGGGCGGCACAGGGCCCGACCATCCTGCATCCCTGCTCGACCGCGGTCACGGCGCTCGACAAGGCCGGGTACACCTACGAGCTGAAGAAGGTCGGCAGCTACCGGCTGATGCCCTGGACCTGGGGCAGCCGCGCCGAGGACCGCACCGAGGTGAAGCGGTTGAGCGGGACCAACGAGGTGCCGATCCTCGTGCTCGACGACGGCGAGGTGATCTCGGGCTCCAGCCACATAGCGCGCTGGGCGCGCGAGCACCCGCAGTCGCAGCAGGGAAGCGCCTAGGCCGGGACGGGCTCGGGCTCGGAGCCCGGCTGCGCAGTCTCGCCGGGGTGCCGTTGCGCGGAGAGAGGGTGACGTTGCGGCGGACGATGCCCTCGGGCTCTCCGGTCGCGGGCTCGAGCACCGCTCGCCGCAGCACCGTGCGCAGGACCACGCGCATCTCGAGCTGGGCGAACGCCGCCCCGATGCACCGTCGCGTGCCGCCGCCGAATGGGATCCAGCTGTAGGTCTCGGGCCCCTCGCCGAGGAAGCGCTCGGGCCTGAAGGCGTAGGGGTCGGGGAAGGTCTCGGGGTCGGTGTGGGCGAGGTAGATCGAGGGCATCACGGTGGTCCCGGCCGGCAGCTCGTTGCCGCCCAGCGTGGCCGCGCGGCCTAGCTCGCGGCCGACGAACGGGACGACCGGCCGCAGCCGCAGCGCCTCTTCGACGACCGCGTCCATGTAGGTGGTCTCGGTGCCCTCCTCGACCTCCTCGCGCAGGCGCTCGAGCGCGTCGGGGCGGCGGAACAGCAGGTCGAAGGCCCAGGCCAACGCCGTCGCGGTCGTCTCGTGGCCCGCCGTCAGCAGGGTCATCAGCTGGTCGCGAAGCTCGCGGTCGTCCATCCCGGCGCCCTCCTCGTCCCTGGCGCTGATCAGCAGCGAGAGGATGTCCTCGCGCTGGTAGATGTCCGGGGCCGCGCGGTGCTCGGCGATCTCGGCCGCGAGCAGCACGTCGGTCGCCTCGATCCGGCGGCGCAGCGCGCGGAAGTTCGGCAGGCGCCGCACCCAGGGAATCGTGATCCCGATGGTCGCGGGCGAGCGGGTCGCCGCGAGGATGTCGAGCAGGCCCTGGCGCAGCGGCTCGCGGCGGGTCTCGGCCACCCCGAAGACCGCGCGCATGATCACCTCGAGCGTGATCGCCTGCATCGCAGGCGTGAAGGGGGAAGGCGGGACCGAGCGGCCACGAGTCGACCTCGCGCTCGGTCGCCTCCTCCATCACCCGCTCGTAGGCGCGCATGCGCTCGCCGTGGAACGGGGGGAGCATCAGCCTGCGGCGCTCGAGGTGTTCGGCCCCCTCGAGCAGGAGCAGCGAGCGGTCCCCGAGCAGCGGGGCCAGGATCACGTTCCGGCCGGCGGCGATGGTGTTGACCCGGTCGGCAGAGAACAGCGCCTTCAGCGAGGGCGGGTCGGTGATGAAGACGACCTCGCCGACGGGCAGGACCCGCAGGGTGAAGGTGCCGCCGAATTCGCGCCGGCAGCGCTCCATCATCGGGACAGGGCGCGCGATGAAGCGGGCGCTCTGCAGCGGAGGCGGCAGCGAGGGGCCTGGAGGGAGGGCCATGCGTCGAATCTACTCCGCAAAGAGCGGAAAAGTGGCCGCGTGGCCGCGCCCGCCCTGGGCTAAAGTCGGCAGCCGTGACGGACGCACTCCAAGACCTGAAGCTTCACTCCTCCGGCAAGGTCCGGGAGATCTACGAGGACGGCGACGACCTCGTGATGGTCGCGTCTGACCGGATCTCGGTCTACGACGTGATCCTGCCCACCGAGATCCCCGACAAGGGGAAGGTGCTCAACAAGATGTCGCTCTTCTGGTTCGAGCTGACCGGTGACATCGTGCCCAACCACTTCATCTCCGAGGACGTCCCCGCCGAGGCCGAGGGCAGGGGGATGCGCGTCCGCAAGCTCGAGATGTTCCCGGTCGAGTGCGTCGTCCGCGGCTACATCACCGGCTCGGGCTGGAAGGAGTACCAGGAGTCCGGTGCCGTGTGCGGGATCGAGCTCCCAGGGGGGCTTCGGAGTCCGACAAGCTGCCCGAGCCGATCTTCACCCCGGCGACCAAGGCCGAGCTCGGCGAGCACGACGAGAACATCGACTTCGAGCGCGCGGCCGAGCTGATCGGCGACCGCGCCCCTGATGGAGGAGCTGCGGCGCGTCTCGATCGAGATCTACCAGCGCGGCGCCGACCACGCTGCCGAGCGAGGGATCATCCTCGCCGACACCAAGTTCGAGTTCGGCTCGCAGCCCCGGGTGCGAGGTGGTGCTCGGCGACGAGGTGCTCACGCCGGACTCCTCGCGCTTCTGGCCGGCCGACACCTGGGAGCCCGGCAAGAGCGTCCCGTCCTTCGACAAGCAGTACGTCCGCGACTACGCGAGCTCGCTCGGCTGGGACAAGACCGCGCCCGGCCCGGAGCTGCCCGACGAGGTGGTCGAGAGCACCCGGGCCAAGTACGTCGAGGCCTACGAGCTCATCACCGAGCGCCAGCTCGACGCCTGAGCCCGCCAGTAGGCTGGAATCGTGAAGGCGAAGGTGCTGATCCGGCCGAAGGAGGGCATCCTCGACCCCCAGGGCAAGGCCGTCGAGCGCGCGCTCCCGGCCCTCGGCTTCGAGGGCGTCTCGACGTCAGGGTCGGCCGCCTGGTCGAGCTCGAGACCGACGACCCGAGCCAGCTCGACTCGCTCTGCGAGAAGCTTCTGGCCAACCCGCTGATCGAAGACTTCGAAGTTCAGCTGGAGGACGAACAGGGTTGATCGGGGTCTTCCAGTTCCCGGGCTCCTGCGACGAGCGCGACGCCGTCGCGGCCTGCGAGCGGGTCGGCGAGGCGAGGCTCGTCTGGCACGAGGAGTCCGACCTCTGCGGCCTCGACGCGATCGTCATCCCTGGCGGCTTCTCCTACGGCGACTACCTCCGCGCCGGGGCGATCGCCCGCTTCTCGCCCGCGATGGAGGCGGTGGCGCGGTTCGCCGCGGACGGCGGGCCGGTGCTCGGCATCTGCAACGGCTTCCAGGTGCTCTGCGAGGCGGGCCTCCTGCCCGGCGCTCTGCTCCCGAACGAGCGGCTGCGCTTCATCTTCCGCCAGGTCGACCTGGTCGCTGGGCGAGATCGGCGGGCCCTTCGGCGAGATGCTCGAGGCCGGCTCGACGCTCTCGGTCCCGGTCAAGCACATGAGCGGCCGCTACTTCGCCCCGGACGACGTCCTCGACTCGCTCGAGGCCGGGGGCCAGGTGGCCTTCCGGTACGCGGAGGGGCAGAACCCGAACGGGTCGGTGCGCGACATCGCCGGCGTCACCAACGAGGCGGGCAACGTCCTGGGCCTGATGCCCCACCCCGAGCACGCGGTCGACCCGCTGACGGGATCCGAGGACGGCCTCGCCCTGTTCCGCGCCCTGGCAACCGCGCGCTCGCCGGCGTAGCCGAGGGTGTCCTTTCCTGCCCCAACGCCCGCGTCGCAACCGGCCGGCCCCGGAAGCGAAGCTGAGGAGCCGGCCGTTCCTCATGTGGTACTCGGGCTCACCGACTTCGAGTACGAGCGCATCTGCGAGCTGATGGGCCGCGAGCCGAACCGGGTCGAGCTAGCCATGTTCTCGCTGCTCTGGTCCGAGCACTGCGCCTACAAGCACTCCAAGAAGCTGCTGGGGCGGCTGCCGACCGAGGGGCCGCGGGTCGTCATGGGACCAGGCGAGAATGCCGGTGCGGTCGACATCGGCGGCGGGCACTCCGTCGCCTTCAAGGTCGAGTCCCACAACCACCCGAGCGCCGTCGAGCCCTTCCAGGGCGCCGCGACCGGCATCGGGGGGATCATGCGAGACGTGTTCGCGATCGGCGCCCGGCCGATCGCCGTGCTCGACAGCCTCCGCTTCGGCGAGCCGAGCTCCGAGCGCTCGCGGTATCTCTTCGAGGGAGCCGTCGCCGGCATCGGCCACTACGGCAACTCGATCGGCGTCCCCAACGTCGGCGGCGAGGTCTACTTCGAGCCGCCCTACGAGCAGAACTGCCTCGTCAACGCGATGTGCGTCGGGCTCGCGAGGACGGAGCGGATGATCCGCGCCGCCGCAGCTGGGCCCGGCAACGTGATCGTCCTGATCGGCGCCGCGACCGGCCGCGACGGGATCGGCGGAGCCTCGGTCCTCGCTTCGGCCGAGCTCGAGGCCGGCGACGACTCGAAGCGGCCCACCGTCCAGATCGGCGACCCGTTCGAGGAGTCGAAGCTGCTCGAGGTGTGCCTTGAGCTGCTCGACCGCGAGCTGCTCGTCTCGCTCCAGGACCTCGGTGCGGCCGGGCTCACCTCGTCGGCGGGCGAGATGGCATCCGCAGGCGGCGTCGGAATCGACATCGACGTCGCGCGCGTGCCCAAGCGCGAGCCCGACATCGAGCCCTTCGAGGTGATGGTCTCGGAGTCCCAGGAGCGGATGCTCGCGGTCGTCGAGCCCTCGCGCGTCGATGAGGTGATCGCGCTCTGCGAGCGCTGGCAGACGAACGCCAATGCGATCGGCGAGGTCACCGACAGCGGCCACCTTCGCGTCCTGGACGACGGCGTCGAGGTCGGCGACGTCCCCGTCACCGCGCTGGTCGACGAATGCCCGCTCTACGACCTCGAGCCGGCGGAGCCCGTGGCCTGGATCTACGGCAACGAGGCGACGCTCGGCGAGAGGGTCGCCCTGGCGGCCGGGAGCTCCGCCGACCCCGAGGACCCCTCGTCGATCCTGCTCGGCGCTGCTCGGCTCGCCCAACATCGCCTCGAAGCGCTGGGCCTTCGAGCAGTACGACGCCGTCGTCGGCTCGCGCACGGTGCGGCGCCCAGAGGCCGCGGACGCCGCGGTGCTGATGATCCCCGAGTCCGACCGCGCGATCGCCATCTCGATCGACGGGAACGGCCGGCGCGTCGCGTGCGACCCGCACGCCGGCACGATCGAGGCGGTGCTCGAGTGCGCCCAGAACCTCGCCTGCGTCGGCGCCGAGCCGCTGGGGTTGACCAACTGCCTGAACTTCGGCAACCCCGAGAAGCCGGCCGTCGCGTGGCAGCTCGACCGCTCCGTAACGGGGCTGGCCGACGCCTGCAACGCGCTCGGGGTCCCGGTGGTCGGCGGCAACGTCTCGCTCTACAACGAGACGGCGCAGGGCCCGATCTACCCCACGCCCGTCGTCGGCATGGTCGGCGAGCTCCCCGACCCCGGGCGCGCGCCCGGCTCGGCGCTGAGCGAAGGCGACGAGATCGTGCTCGTCGGCCCCTTCGCCCCTTCGCTGGCGGGCTCCGAGCTGGTCAAGCTGCGGGGCGAGCTCGACGCCGGGCTGCCCGCGACCGAGATCGCGCCCGGTCGCCGAGGCCCTCGCTCTCGTGCGCGAGCTCGTCCGCGAGGGCCTCGCCGGCGCGGCCCACGACGTCAGCGACGGCGGCCTCGCAACCGCCCTGGCCGAGATGGCGATCGCCGGCGACATCGGCGCCGAGATCGACCTCGATCCCTTCGTCGAGCTTCGCGGCTGCTCTGGCGAGACGGCGCTGTTCGGCGAGGGCCCGGGCGGCGTGCTGCTCGCGGGCTCGGTGGCCGGCGAGGTCTCGCAAGCCGCGCCGAGGCGGCCGGCGTCGACGCGGTCCTGCTCGGGACAGCGGGTGGCGACCGGCTCGAGATCTCCGCCGCCGAGCGAGAGGCGTCGGTGCTCGTCGCCGACGCGGCCGCCGCGTGGCGCTCGCTCGCCGCGGTCATGCACGACTAGAGCCTTAGCGCAGGCTTAGTCCCGCCGTTCACGATCCGCTTCGAGCGAGCGGAGGAGGATCAAGTGGACCGAGGCGAGCGCGTCAAGGGCAACACGGTGATCGTCGTCGGGCTGATGCTCGCGCTGATCGGCGTCGGGCTCGGTGATCCTGCAGCGCGAGATCGCCTCCACGATCACGGCCGCCCTTGCTGCTCAGCGCCGCCTGGGCGGGTCTGGTCGGCCTCGGGTTCCTGCTCTACGCCCGAGCTCGCGGCATGCTTCGGCCCGTTCTCGGCGGGCCTCGCCGTGGGCGCTGTGATAGCCGGCGGCAGCTACTACTGGTTCTCCGTCCGCGATGACGAGGTCGATGAGGACGTCGTCATGGCGAGCGCGCCGGCACCGGGCGGCGCGAAGGCCTCGAAGGCGGCCTCGCCGGCGTCGGAACCCGTGAACGTCGCGGTCGCGACCGGATCGTTCACGGGCGAGGACGGCCATGACGGCAGCGGCACCGCGACCGTGATCGAGCAGGCGAGCGGCGGTCGCGTGCTCACCTTCACGGACTTCGACGTCGACCCCGGAGCGGCGGTCGAGGTCTGGCTCACCACCGGCCCCGAACGAGACGGCGGACCGGGTCGACCTCGGGGACCTGAAGGGCAACGTGGGCGACCAGCAGTACGAGATACCTGCCGACGCGGACCTGAAGCGCTACGGCACCGTGGTGCTCTACTGCACGCCGTTCACGGTGCGGATCGCGGTGGCGGACCTCAAGCCACCAGGTATAGCCTTCAGGCTCTGAACCCGATCGCTCGCCCCAAGACCAGTCTCGTCCGGCTGGCTCTGCTCTTCGCGGTGGCCGTGTGCACGGTCCCGGCGGTGGCTGAGGCCAACTTCGTCTACTGGACCAACCAGGGCGGGACGACGATCGGCAGGGCGAAGCTGAACGGCACCGGGATCAACAACAGCTTCATCGCGGGCCTCAACGACCCCCACGGGATCGCCGTCGACTCGAAGTACATCTACTGGTCCCAGGGGAACGCGGCGACCGGCTCGATCGGCCGCGCCAACCTCGACGGCAGCGGCGCCAACCCGAGCTTCATCCCGCATTCCGCCGGCGTCGACAGTCCCGTTCGGAGTGGCGGTGACGAGCTCCGCCTGTTCTGGTCCAACGCCGCGGCAACGATCGGACGCGCCGGCCTCGACGGCAGCGGCCCGGTCTCGAACTTCATCGCCGCGCCGGGATCGATCTGCGGCCTCGCGGTCGACGCGAACTTCGTCTATTGGCTGACGATGCCGGTGGCAACAGGATCGGCCGTGCGACCGGGACCAACGTCGAGCTCGAACCCCAACTTCATCACCGGGATCAACGAGCAACTGCGGAGTCGCCGTCGATCGCCAACTTCGTCTACTGGGGCTCGGATGCCAGCTCGATCGGCAGGGCGGCGATCGGCGGTACCGGGGCCAACAACAGCTTCATCCCGGCCGCGTCAGCCGGGCGATCCCGTGCGGGGTCGCGGTCAACCCTCAGTACATCTTCTGGGGCAACACCCGCCGTCGGCGATCGGCCGAGCCAATCTCAAGCGGGACCGGGTCGAACCCGGGATTCGTCTCGGGCCCCACCGGGGTGTGTCTCGTCGCCGCCGCGCCATCGAACAAAGTCACCTTCGGGACGACGAGCCGCAACAAGAAGAAGGGGACGGCCAAGCTCACGGGCAAGGTCTCGGGGCCCGGCCAGGTCCAGGTGGCGAATACGCCCGCGACCGCCAGTGCCGCGGCCCCGACTGTGAAGACCGTCGGCCTGACGCTGGGCGCGGGCGGCTCGTTCACCCTGCCGGTGAAGCCGAAGGGCAAGGCGGCGAAGGCCCTGAAGAAGAAGGGCAAGGCGAAGGTCAAGGTGTTCGTGACCTTCATCCCCGCCGGCGTCTCGGGCGTGGCCAACCCGGTCAAGCGCGAGATCACGCTGGTGAAGAACAAGAAGAAAAAGAAGAAGTAGGAGCCGCTGCTACTCTGCGTTCTCGGGCTGGGGTCCTGCCCGACGCCCCCTATCTCCAGAGGTTGAGACACCTCTTCCCATCTTGAACGACCGGCCGTTCGACTATTCGGATCGCGATGGCCCGCGCGATGAATGCGGGGTCTTCGGCGTGTACGCACCCGGGCGCGACGTCTCGCGTCTCGCCTACTTCGCGCTGTACGCGCTCCAGCACCGCGGGCAGGAATCGGCGGGCATCGCCACCTGCGAGGGCGGCCACATCACGACGCTCCGCGAGCTGGGACTGGTCTCCCAGGTCTTCGACGAGCAGAAGCTTCGCGCGCTCACGGGGAGCATGGGCATCGGCCACGTCCGCTACTCGACGACGGGCGGTGGGGCATGGGAGAACGCACAGCCGGTCTGGCGCGACGACGGCCGCGAGCTGGCGCTTGCGCACAACGGCAACCTGACCAACGCGGTCGAGCTTCACAATGAGCTTCGCGACGCGGGAGTCGAGCTTCGCGGCACCTCGGACTCGGAGATCATCGCGGCGCTGCTCTCGAGGCGCGCGGGCGAGGGCAACGACTGGATCGAGGATGCCGTGGCCGAGGTCATGCCCCGGCTCGAGGGAGCGTTCTCGACCGTGGTCATGACCAAGCACGCGGTCGTGGCCTTCCGTGACCCCCACGGCGTGCGGCCCCTCTCGCTCGGGAAGATGAAGGCGGCCGACGGCAACCCAGAGTGCTTCGTCGTCGCCTCCGAGAGCTGCGCCTTCGACATCATCGGCGCCCGGCTGATCCGCGAGGTCCAGCCTGGCGAGATGGTCTCGCTGACCGAGGGCGGGCTGGAGATGAAGCAGGTGATCTCGGGTGAGCGCCCGGCACATTGCGTGTTCGAGCACATCTACTTCTCGCGCCCCGACTCGCGCCTCGAGGGCAAGGTTCTGCAGAGCGTCCGAGGCAAGATGGGCGAGCAGCTGTGGAAGGAGGCGCCGGTCGACGCCGATCTCGTGATCTCCGTGCCCGACTCGGGCAACCCTGCGGCCAACGGCTTCGCGCGGGCCTCGGGGCTGCCGCAGGACGACGGGCTGATCAAGAACCGCTACGTCGCCCGCACGTTCATCCAGCCGGGCCAGGAGCTGCGCAAGCACGGCCTGCGCATGAAGTTCAACCCCCTGCCCGAGATCGTCGCCGGCAAGAGGGTGGTGGTGGTCGACGACTCGATCGTCCGCGGGAACACGACGCGCCAGATCGTCGCGATGCTGAAGGACGCCGGCGCGAAGGAAGTCCACCTGCGAATCTCCTCGCCGCCGATCCGCAATCCCTGCCACTACGGCGTCGACATGTCGACGCGCGAGGAGATGGTCGCGCACGAGCGCACCGTCGACGAGATCGCGGCTGAGCTCGGCGCCGACTCGCTCGCCTACCTGAGCCTCGACGGCGTCTATGGAGCGGTCGGCTCACCGCGCGAGAAGCACTGCGACGCCTGCTTTACGGGCGACTACCCGCTCGGCGACCACGAGTCCGCGAACGGGAAGTTCGCGCTCGAGGAGATCGCCGTCGTTCCCGTCTCGCGTTAGAAGCCGGGGCGGGGGGCGCGCCGGACGTTGACGTCCCCGGCCGCGCGCGAAGCCATCGCCTCGGTCGCTGGCTCAGCGGCCAACTCGGCACCGAGCATCTGGCGGTCACGACGCTCGGCTCGAATGCCCCAGCCGATCAGGCCGACGGCGGTGAGGACGATGGCGAACACGAAGCACCCGTAGATGAAGATCCCGAGCACGGGGCTCAGCGTCCTTGGCGGTCGGCGGGGATTCGCGGAACGAAGAGCGCGCCCAGCGCGAGGATCGACGGGACCCAGATGCCGACGAAGATGCCGGCCTGCTCCTCGCCGGTGAAGTAGAGCGTCACCGAGAGCACGAAGGAGAGCGCCGCGGCCACGACGAGCATCGCCCGCGCGACTCGGTCTCGGCCAGCCGAGTCGACGAGCTGCGCCCGGAGGCGGCCGCTGACTCCCGCCGAGGCGGGGGCTACAGTCTTTGTAGAAGGTTCGTCAAAAGTTTGCATGCCTAGGTTGTAGCAGCTAGGCTGCGCTCTGTCAAGGGATTGTCCAGTGTCTGCCGAGAACCTCACCGACATCCGCGAAGCCCGAATCCGAATCGGGGAGCTGAGCCGCCGCACCGGCGTCGGCGTCGACACGCTGCGCGCGTGGGAGCGCAGATACGGGGCACTGGAGCCGAGTCGCTCCGAGGGCGGGTTCCGGCTCTACGGGCCCGACGATGAGGCGCGGGTGCGGCGGATCAGCGAGTTGATCGCCTCGGGGCTCTCTGCCGCACAGGCCGCCGCATCCGCTCAGACCGCGGCCGGCGGGCCCGTCGCCTCCGGCTCGTTCGGGTCCGGCGAGGCGAACCGCCTGGTGGACGCGATGGTGCGGCTGGACGAGCCCGCGGCTCACGCGATCCTCGACCGGGCCTTCGCCGCGCTCACGTTCGAATCCGCCGCGGCCCTGCTGGTGCTTCCCGCGCTGCGCGAGATCGGCGCGCGTTGCGACCGGGGCGAGATGAGCATCGCCGACGAGCACTTCGCCTCCAACCTGATCAGGGCCCGCCTGCTCTCGCTGTCGCGCGGATGGGGCGGAGTGGGCGCGAAGCACGCGATCCTCGCCTGTCCTCCCGATGAGCAGCACGACCTGGGCCTGATCGTGTTCGGCCTCGTCCTGCGGGGACTCGGGTGGCGGATCACCTACTTGGGCGGCAATACGCCGACGGAGACGATCGGTCAGGCGGCGGCGACGCTTGACCCGGACGCGATCGTGATCTCGTCCATGGCGGCGATCCGGATCGAACGCGAGGCGGCGCAGCTGAAGCAGCTCGCAGGCTCGCATCAGGTGGTCCTGGCGGGACCCGATGACGTCACGGCTCTGGCCGGCGAGATTGGAGCGCGCTCGCTTTCGTCGGGACCGATCGAGGGAGCTCGCGCGCTGGCCGCCTCTCCGGTCCCGTAATCGGCGAGGATGCCGCGGATGAGCGACGCATTCCGCATAGCCGTCCTCGCCTCCGGCACCGGCACCAACCTGCAGGCGATCCTCGACCAGGTCCATGGGAATGAGGTCGAGGTGGCCGCGGTCGCGTCCGACAAGCCGGGGGCCATGGCGCTCGAAAGGGCCGAGAAGATGCGGGATCGCCACGGGCACCTTCGCCTCCACCGACTACGACGACCGTCCGGCCCGCGACGGCGCGATCGCCGACTGGCTCGAGGAGCACGACGTCGACCTCGTCGTCCTCGCGGGCTACATGCAGCTGCTCTCGGCGGCGTTCATCGCCCGCTTCCCGAACCGGATCGTCAATGTGCACCCGGCGCTGCTTCCTTCGTTTCCGGGACTGGACGCCGTGGGGCAGGCGCTCGAGCACGGGGTGCTGATCACCGGGGTGACGGTGCACTTCGTCGACGAGGGTGTCGACTCCGGGCCGATCATCCTGCAGCGCCCGGTGCCCGTCCCGCCGGGCCGAGACCGCGACGAGCTGGAGGAGACGATCCACCGCACCGAGCACGCGCTGCTGCCCGAAGCGATCCGCCTGCTGGCCGCCGGCCGGGTGAGCGTCGACCCCGCCAACCCCAGGCTGGTGAGGATCGACCCCGCGTCATAGACTGCGGGCCGCAGTGACGACCATTCCCGCCTCCGAGAGCATCCCCGAGCCCGCCGGCGACGCGCTGCCGATCCGACGAGCGCTGATCTCGGTCGCCGACAAGACCGGTGTCGGCGACTTCGCGAAGGGGCTGGCCAAGCTCGGCGTCGAGATCGTCTCCACCGGGGGCACGCAGTCGGTGATCGCCGAGGCCGGCGTCGATGTTCGCGGCGTCGAGGAGTTGACGGGCTTCCCCGAGATCCTCGACGGGCGGGTCAAGACCCTTCATCCCCATCTGCACGCGGCGCTGCTCGCCGTGCGTGACAACCCCGACCACGCCGAGACGATGCGCGAGCGCGAGATCGAGCCGATCGACCTGGTCTGCGTCAACCTCTATCCCTTCGAGCGCACGGTCGCGCGGCGCGACGTGCCCGAGGAGGAGGCGATCGAGAACATCGACGTCGGGGGGCCGACGATGATCCGCGCCGCCGCCAAGAACCACCGTTTCCTCGCCGTCGTCGTGCAGCCCGCGAGCTACGACGCGGTGCTCGGCGAGCTGGAGGAGACGGGCGAGCTCTCGGCCGCCACCCGCCACTGGCTCGCCAACGAGGCATTTGCGACCACCGCCCGCTACGACGCGGCGATCAGCCGCTGGTTCGGCCGCCGCTACGAGCAGATGCCCCAGCATCTGGTCACCTCGTGGGAGAAGGAACTCGACCTCGCCTACGGCGAGAACCCGCACCAGCGGGCCGGGCTCTACGTCGAGACCGGAGCGCGCTCCCATGTGCTTTCGCGCGTCGCGAAGCTGCACGGCAAGGCGCTCTCGTTCAACAACGTGCTCGACCTCGACTCGGCCCGCAAGCTCTGCTCGGACATGGAGGGGGCGGGCTGCGTGATCGTGAAGCACAACAACCCCTGCGGGGTGGCGGAGGCCGACTCGCTGCTGGACGCCTACGAGGGCGCTTTCGCTTGCGACCCGCTGTCGGCGTTCGGCGGGGTGATCGCCTTCAACCAGCCGGTCTCGCGCGAGTTGGCCGAGCGCCTGCACGAGCAGTTCATCGAGGTGCTGATCGCGCCCCAGTACGAGCACGGCGCGCTCGAGGTCCTGCAGCAGAAGGAGTCGATTCGCATCCTCGAGGACACCGAACGGCGCGTCCACCAGATCGAGCCCGACATGAAGCGGGTGCGCGGCGGGATCCTCGTCCAGGACCCCGACGGCACGCCCGAGCCGCGCGAGTTGATGGAGGTCGCGACCGAGACACAGCCGACCGACGAGCAGTGGGACGACCTGCTGTTCGCCTGGCGCGTCGTGCGCCACGTGCGCTCCAACGCGATCGTCCTCGCAAAGGCGGGAGCCACCCTCGGGATCGGCGCCGGCCAGATGTCCCGCGTCGACTCGGTCCGCCTCGCCGTCGACAAGGCCCGCGACGCCCGCGGCCCCGACGCCGAGACCTACCTCGGCGGCTCGGCGATGGCCTCTGACGCGTTCTTCCCCTTCGCCGACGGCCCCGCAATCAGGGATCGACGCGGGCGCCACCTCGGTCATCCAGCCCGGCGGCTCCAAGCGCGACGCCGAGGTGATCGAGGCGTGCGACGCCGCCGGCGTGCCGATGGTGTTCACGAAGCGCCGGCACTTCAGGCACTAGCCGGGCGGTCGGCCAGGGAAGGGCTGCCAGAATCCGGCTGCCCCCCTAACTCAACTGGTCAGAGTTCCGGCCTTTTAAGCCGGCGGTCCGGGTTCGAGTCCCGGGGGGGGCATAAGCTCTCGGTTCGTCCATCGATGTGAGGAGTGAGCGGGGGCCTTGAGGATCTCGGCCAAAGTCGACTACGCGGTGCGCGCGACGCTCGAGCTCGCGCATGCCGGCGATGAGCCGATGAAGGGCGACGACATCTCGGAGGCGCAGGACATCCCGCTGAAGTTCCTCGAGAACATCCTGGGGGAGCTGAAGCATTCGGGGATCGTGCAGAGCAGGCGCGGGGCGCACGGCGGATATTGGCTCGCCAAGGACCCGGGTGAGGTGACGGTGGGTGACATCTTCCGCGCGGTCGAGGGGCCGCTGGCGAGCGTGCGCGGCGAGGGAGCCGAGTCGCTCGAGTACAAGGGGGGCGCGAAGCCGCTTCAGACCGTGTGGATCGCCCTGCGCGCGAACCTCAGAGCCGTGCTCGACGGCACCACGATCGCCGATATCGTCGCGACGAACTGCCGAAGGCGGTACGGGAGTTGAGCGAGCCGGCAGAAGCCTGGAGTCCGCGTTAGCCGTCGTCCTCGGCGACGCGAACCACTTGGCGGCTCGCCGGCTCGCTCAGCACCTCGCTAAGCTGGGCAGCCTCTGGTGCTCCGTCGAAGACCCGCTCGGTCTTCGGCCGCAGGAAGACGATCGCGCCTTCCTTCAGCTCGAGCTCGTCGACCTGCTCGCGGGTGAGCTGGACCGAGAACTGATCGCCGTCCTGGAGCGTCAGCTCCACCCGGACCTCGAACCCGAGGTGCACGATGCGGTCGATCAGGGCCTCGATCGTCTTGCCGTTCGGCTCGTGGCGGACCTCGACGTCGTGCGGGCGGACCCACGCGTCGCCGAGGCGGTGCGCCGGCCCGACGAAGCCCATCACGAACTCCGACGCCGGGTGCTCGTAGAGGTCGCGGGGGCCGCCGGACTGCTCGACCTTGCCGTCGCTCATCACGATGATCTGCTCGGCGACCTCCATCGCCTCCTCCTGGTCGTGGGTGACGAAGATCGTCGTCACGTGCACGTCGTCGTGGAGGCGGCGCAGCCAGGTGCGCAGCTCCTGGCGCACCTTCGCGTCGAGGGCGCCGAACGGCTCGTCGAGCAGCAGCACCTTCGGCTCGACCGCGAGGGCCCGGGCGAGCGCCATGCGCTGCCGCTGCCCGCCCGAGAGCTGGTTCGGGTAGCGCTTCTCGAAGCCCTCGAGGTGCACGAGCTCGATCAGCTGCTTGACCCGCTCGCGGATCTTGCCGGTGCCCTCGCCGCGGATCTTGAGGCCGAAGGCGATGTTGTCGAACACCGTCATGTGCTTGAAGGCGGCGTAGTGCTGGAAGACGAAGCCGACGTTGCGGTCCTGCACTCGGGTGTGGGTGGTGTTCTCGCCCGAGATCAGGACCTCGCCCTCGTCGGGCTGCTCGAGGCCGGCGATGACGCGCAGCAGTGTGGACTTACCCGAGCCGCTGGGGCCGAGCAAGGCGGTCAAGCCGCCGTCGGGGACGTCGATCGAAACGTCCTCGAGTGCGACGAAGTCACCGAACTTCTTGGTCACGTTCTTGACGACGATGCCTGCGCTCGCCTTTGCGGCGGCTTCGGCGAAATCAGCAGTTGCGGGAGTCATGTTCAGGCCTCCTTGGCCGGTTGGGCGACGACCTGGAGCCCAAGCTCCTCATCGTCGTCGCCGGACGAACGGCGACGGAGCAGGTTCATGGACAGAAGGATCAGCACGGCCAGGATCGCGAGGACGATCGCCGCCGCATAGGCGCCGGCGACGTTGAAGTTGTCGTACTCGTTCTGGACGAGGAGGGGGAGCGTCTCGGTCTGGCCGGAGATGCGGCCGGAGACGCACGGCCACCGCGCCGAACTCACCGAGAGCGCGCGCGCTGGCCAGGACGACGCCGTAGGTGACGCCCCAGCTGATCGACGGGCAGCGTGACCTTCCAGAACGTCTGCCACCCGTTCGCGCCGAGCGTCGATGCGGCCTGCTCCTGATCGTCGCCGATCTCCTGGAGCACGGGCATGACCTCGCGCACCACGAACGGGAGCGAGACGAAGATCGTGGCGAGGACCAGGCCGGGCGTGCGGAAGATGATCTGGATCCCCATGTCGTCGAGCGGGCCGCCGATGAACCCGTTCTTCCCGTAGACGAGGAAAAGGGCCAGCCCGATCACGACCGGGGAGACGGCGAACGGGAGGTCGATCAGCGAGTTGATGACGGCCTTGCCGGGGAACTTGTCCCGGACGAGCATCAGCGCGCAGAGGATCCCGAAGATCGTGTTCAGCGGTACGGCGATCCCGACGCAGACCAGGGTCAGGTAGAACGCGTGCAGGCCCTCCTCGCTCGTGACCGCGTCGATCGGCGGCTGGATCCCGTCCTTGAACGTCTCGTAGAAGATCATCACCAGCGGGATCGCCAGCAGGAACGCGAGGTAGAAGAGCGCCAGGAAGCGCATCCCGTAGCGGGCGACCGGACTAGGCTCGCTCATGGCGGCTCCTCCAGCGTCCGAACAGGTTCAGCGCGAACAGGATCGCGACCGCGATGAGAAGCAGGAAGACGGACGACCGCTGCCGCGGCGGCCGTCGTTGTCGCTCTCGATGCGGCCGAAGATGTAGACCGAAGCGACCTGGGTGTCGAAGGGGATGTTGCCGGTGATCAGCACCAGGGAGCCGAACTCGCCGATCGCGCGCGCGAAGGCGAGCGCGCCGCCGGCGATGATCGCCGGGGTCAGGTTGGGCAGCACGATGCTGCGGAAGATCCGGAAGTTGCTCGCCCCGAGGGAGGCCGCCGCCTCCTCCATCTCCTCGTCGAGCTCGTGCAGCACGGGCTGGACCGCCCGGACGACGAACGGGCAGCGTGACGAACAGCAGCGCGAGGCCGACCGCGATCTTGGTGTAGGTGATGTTGACGCCGATCGGGCTGTCGTTGCCGTACAGCGCCAGCAGCGTCAGGCCGGCGACGATCGTCGGCAGCGCGAACGGCAGGTCGATGATCGAGTTGACGATCTTCTTGCCGCGGAAGTCGTCGCGGACGAGCACCCAGGCGATCATCGTCCCCATCACCGCGTTGATCAGCGATGATGATCAGCGACGCGATCAACGGTGAGCTTGATCGCGGCCACGGCCTCGGGCTCGGAGATCGCGTCCCAGAAGGCGCCGAGGCCCTCGTCGAACGAGCGAAAGACGACGGCCCCCAGCGGGATCAGCACGATGATGCTGAGCCAGGTGAGGACGACGCCGCGGGTGAGCATCTCCCCGCCGAAGGGGAGGCTGAGCCTCTCCTTCGGCGGGGTCGCTACCGCTGTGTCAGCCGGTGGTGGCGTCATTCAGATGCTCGTCAGTCCCTCTACTCGAGCGGGGCGCCCTGGCTCACGGAGGATGTCCGTGACCTTGCCCGTCTCGTCGTTGAAGAACTCCTCGTCGACCGTGGCCCAACCGCCGAAGTCGGCGATCGTGAACTGGCCGGGGACCTCCGGGAACTTGTCCGTGTTCTCTGCGAGCACGGACTCCGTCACCGGGCGGTAGCCGTAGTCGGCGAAGATCTGCTGACCCTCATCCGTGAGGATGAAGTCGAGCAGGCCCTGGGCCGCCTCGGGGTTGGCACGCCTCGGTCGTGACCGCGGCGGGGTTCTCGATCAGGATCGTCGACGGCGGGATCACGTACTCGAGCTCGATTCCCTCGTCCTGGGCCTGGATGGCCTCGTTCTCGTAGCCGATCAGCACGTCGCCCTTGCCGCTGGCGAACGTCTGCAGCGAGTCGCGGGCTGAGTCGTCGAGCACGGAGGTCTTGCTCGATCACCGTCGCGACGGCGTCGAGAGCCTCCTGCTCGGACTTGCCGGCCTCGATCTGCGAGCCGTAGACGGCCATGATGTTCCACTTCGCGCCGCCGGACGTCGCCGGGTTCGGCGTGATGATCTCGACGTCCTCGGTCAGCAGGTCGTCGAAGCTCTCGATGCCCTCGGGGTTGCCCTCGCGGACGGACGAGAGTCACGACGGAGCTCCGTGATGATGCCCTTGGTCGGACCGGCGTTCCAGTCCTCGTGCGACCAGGCCGGCCTCGACGAGGCTCAGCATGTCGGGCTCGAGCGAGAAGTCGACGAAGTCAGCCGGCTGGCCGGCCTCGACTGCGCGACGCTGATCGCCCGAAGAGCCGAACGAGGTCGAGAAGTCGACGTCGGTGCCCGCGTCGGTGTCCTGGAAGGCGGGGATGATGCCCTCCTCGAAAGCCTGCTGCGGGGTCGAGTAGGCGACGAGGGCGACCTCGCCGCCACCGCCGGAACCACCGGTGCCGGTGTCGTCGTCGTCATCTCCGCCACATGCCGCGATCCCGAGCGTCGCCGCAAGGGCGACTCCCGCGATCCCGAGCCGGGTGGCGATGCGCGCCCAGCGGTTGTTCTCCTTCTGAGTCATCTTGTCCTTTTAGCCTTTTCTGAGTGGGTTAGTACACAAAGCGAGCGCCGCAAGGTAGCAGCTATCCCCACGTTCCGACTTGGAAAGGTTGGAAACCTGTCGGATTGAGGTATTTCCCCACTGGATAAGGGGAAATGGCCTCACGATCGGGCCTCCCCGGGAATCCCGCGGGCTAGCGCCCGACGGCCCGCTCGAGCTGCTTCTTGTTCATCTTCGAGCGGCCCTCGATGTTCTTGTCCTTCGCCTCTTCATAGAGCTGCTCGCGGGTGCGGCCACGGGGTCCCTTGTGGCTCGACCGCAGCCCGCCCCGGCGCCCGGATGAGATGTCGTCCGTCGAGGTGCGCGAGGCCTGGCGCGACTCGCCGGCGCGGGCCCGCTCCTTGTTGACGGTCCTCGCGGCGATCTCCTCCGCCGCGTCCTCGGAGCGGCCCTTCTTCTTCAGGCCCTTCTTGATGTGCTCGTACTGGCGCGCGCGCTTCGTGCCCTTCTTCGTCCCTCGCGGTGGCATCTCCGCTCCTTTACGCGGTTGCAAGTGCGCTGTCCGTGTACCCCTGCGCCGAGATCTGAATCCGCGCGTGCCTCGGCTCAGAAGAGGCCGATCTGGCGCGGCGCCGCCTCCCGTTCGCGCAGCTCGCGAAGCTCGGCGCGCTGCCGTGCGAGGCGCTCCCTCCTGCTGAACCGCGGGTCGCCCGAGCGGTTCGACGAGCGCACGAGCTTGCCTATGCGCTTCCGCTCCGCGGGCGGTGCGTAGGCGCCGCCGGCGTAGAGGCCTTGGTAGCGCTTGACCAGCTCCGGATGCGCGTCCGCGAGCCAGGACATGAACACCTCCTTGACCCCGGGGCGCAGGTGAAGCGCGATCCCGTTGACGA
Organism: uncultured Solirubrobacterales bacterium; assembly: GCA_963820665.1. GTDB lineage: Bacteria > Actinomycetota > Thermoleophilia > Solirubrobacterales > 70-9 > CAVUAT01. Next base: position 553,684 of record CAWGAL010000005.1, read on the forward strand.
ACGTGGCCCCCGCCTCCTCGGCGATCGAGACGATCTCGTCCACCTGCTCGGGCGAGTCGTTGATCCCCGGCATCAGCGGCGCCACCAGAACCCCCGACGGGATCCCCGCCTCGTTCAACGCCGCCACCGCCTCGAGCCGCTTGCGCGGGTGGGGAGTGTGGGGCTCGGTCTCGCGCCAGGCCTTCTCGTCGAGGGTCGGCACGGAGAAGTTGACGCTGACCTCGGCCACCTCGGCGAGCTGCCTTGAACAGGTCGAGGTCGCGCATCGCAAGAGATGACTTCGTCAGCACGGACGCCGGCGTCTCGGTCTCGCGCAGCGCCTCGAGCATCGGCGGCATCAGCCGGTAGCGGCCCTCCGCCCACTGGTACGGATCGGTGTTCGTCCCGAACGCGACCAGCTCGCGCTTCCAGCTCGGCTTGCGCAGCTCGGCCTGCAGCAGCTCCGGCACGTTGACCTTGACGATGATCTCGCGCTCGAAGTCGCGGCCGGCGTTGAGGTCGAGGTAGGTGTGGGTGTTACGAGCGAAGCAGTAAGAGACAGGCATGCGTACAACCGCGAAAGGCATTGACCGTCCAGTTGAACGGCAGGTAGCTGCCGGGCACCTTGTTCAGCGCCGACTTGGCCGCGGACCTCGTGGAAGCGGATGCCGAGCGGCCTCGGGCGCGTCGAAGGTGCGGACGCGCTCGGTCTCGAGACCCGGGAAGGGTCCGCTCGGCCTCGTTTCGAGCGCTCTGCTCACTCCAACGCACACGAACGTATGTTCGCACACCGTGACGGCGGCAATCCAGTCCGGATCCAGTCAGGCGATACTGCGCACGATGGACGAACCGCTCTCTACGAACGAGCTGCACCCGGCCGAGCACCGGGCCTATCGCGAGCTCTACGTCACCGCTCGGCATCTGGTCAACCGCTGGGACCGGCTCTGCCGGGCGCTCGAGGGGACTCCCTACGCAGAGGTGCTGGAGCGAGGCCGGAACCGGGTCGAGCAGCTGCTCACTGCCCTCGGCCCGACTACCGCGGCCTACGGGCTGCACGGCGGGCGTCGCGGCGCAGGGGCTCGGGGCGCGGCTCGCCGACGTGCGCGGCGCGGTGACCGACCGCTCGGTCGACACCGGCATGGTGATGCGCCTGGCCGTGCTCGACATCGAACACGTGACGACTCTGCTCGGCCACCTCGGCGCGCTCGCGAGGGCGCGCTCGGATGAGAGGCTCGCCGCGTTCTGCCGGGAGTGGGAGGCTGCTATCCGGCCCAAGGTGAGAGCGACCCGCAAGGCCGCGATCTCGATCGGAGAGTCACCCGACCTCGCGGCCTCACCGCTCGACGAGTCCCTGCTCGGCCGCGCCGCCCACGGGCGTCGGCTGGGTGCTGGGGTCGGTCGGCGAGGCCGTCGACCGGAGTCGCCGCCCAGCGCATGGACGACCCGGCCGACTAGAGCTCGGGCCGTCCCTCGACCGGGGTGGAGGCCTCGGCGTGCAGGCGCGGCGGGATCCGTCCCGCGAGACGCGCGGCGTGGCCCGCTTCGACCGCGTGCCGCATCGCGACGGCCATGCCGGCCGGGTCCTCGGCGCGCGACACCGAGCTCGCGAGCAGCACACCGTCGCAGCCGAGCTCCATCGCGAGCGGCGGCATCCGAGGCGGTGCCGATGCCCGCGTCGCAGATCACCGGGACCCCGGCGCGCTCGGTGATGATCTGCAGGTTGTAGGGGTTTCGAATCCCAGCTCCAGAGCCGATCGGCGAGCCGAGCGGCATCACCGCGGCGCAGCCGACGTCCTCGAGGCGGCGGGCGAGGATCGGGTCGTCGTTCGTGTAGGGCAGCACCGTGAAGCCCTCGTCGACCAGGGTCTCGGCGGCGCTCAGCAGCTCGACGGCGTCGGGCAGCAGCGTGCGGTCGTCGCCGATCACCTCGAGCTTCAGCCAGTCGGTCTCGAAGGCCTCGCGGGCGAGCCTGGCGGTCCGGACGGCGTCGCGGGCCGTGAAGCATCCGGCGGTGTTCGGCAGCGTGAACAGCCCGAGCCGGTCGATCAGGTCCAGCACCGACCCCTCGCCGTCGGGGTCGACGCGGCGCAGGGCGACCGTGACGATCTCGGTCCCCGAGGCGATCAGCGCCTGCTCCATCTGCTCCAGCGAGCGGAATCCGCCGCTGCCGACGATCAGGCGCGAGCCCCAGTTGCGGCCGCCGAGCTCGAAGGGGCTCAGGCGGGCCGGACTCGGGCGCGCCGCCCTGGATCGCTGCGACGACCTCGACGCTCTGGCCCTCGGCCAGCGAAGTCGTCTCCCACTCGGCTGCCGGGACGACCTCGCCGTCGACTGCGACTGCGACCCCGCGCGGGCCGCCGTTCGCCCCGGAGGCCTCGATCGCAGCGGCGACCGTGGCCCCGTCGGGGACGATGGCGCCGGTGCCGTTCAGCTCGATCCTCATCGCCTCAAGCCACCGCCTTCGAGGGAGAGGGGGCCGTGCCGGACGAGCTGAAGCGGCCGGGGGCGAATCTGCTCTAGATCGAGCGGCGGCGGATCGCCCGCGAGCAGCGCCGCGACGGCGGCCGCCGTGACCGGGGCGAGAAGCACGCCGTTTCGGTAGTGGCCGGTGGCGAACACGACAGCCGGATGGCTCTCGGCGACTCCGATCAGCGGGGCGTTGTCGGGCGTCCCGGGGCGAAGGCCGGCCCGGGCTTCGAGCAGCTCCAGCTCGGCGATGTCCGGCAGGACGCGGTAGGCCTCTCGCAGCAGCTCGTGCACGCCGCCCGCGGTGACGGCGGTCTCGAACCCGCGCTCTTCGACCGTGGCGCCCACGAGCAGCCGCCCGTCGGAGCGCGGCACGATGTAGACGCGCTCGCCGGCGACGATGCGATCGCACACCGGCTCGCCCGCCCCGCGGAGTGTGAGGATCTCGCCCTTGACGGGCCGCACCGGAGGGCGCAGCTCGCGCGGGCAGCCATTCGGCTGATCCGCTCCAGCAGCCGGTGGCGACGACCGAGCCGCTCCCCACCGAACTGGCGGCCGTCCACGAGACCGACCTCGATTCCATCGCCGTCGAAGCGCGCCTCGCTCACCTCGGCACCGAGCTCGATCGAGCCGCCGAGGCGCGCAATGGCGGCGGCGAGCGCTGATGCGAGAGCGACCGGGTCGGCAGCCCCTTCGTGGGGCGCGTGCAGGCCGGCGGTGACCTTGGTCGCGAGACCGGGCTCGAGCTCGCGACACTCGCTGGGGCGCAGCCAGTGCGAATCGAGCTCGAGGCGGCTGTGAAGGTCGTGGCGGCGGCGAAGGTCGGCGGCCTCGTCGCGATCGAGTGCCACGTGCAGGGCGCCGATGCGGCCGTAGCCGGCGGGCTCCCCGCTTCGGTCGCTGAGCTCGGCCGCGAAGTCGTCCCAGAGCCGCATCGAGTGCAGCCCTAGTTCCAGCAGCGACTCCTCGCCCCAGAACGCCTCGCCGACGGGGGCCAGCATCCCGGCGGCGACTCCCGTCGCGCCCGCGGCGAGGGCGTCGGATCGCTCCAGGACGCGCACCGAGAGGCCGCGCTGGGCGGCACGCCAGGCGCAGGCGAGCCCGATGACGCCGCCGCCGGCGATCAGCACTTCGTCTCGTTCTGCCATCTGCGTCCTCCTTCCCTGCACCGGCATTACCCGGATCAGGTTCCTACGGTCGGCGGCGCCGTCGCCGCCCTCTCAGCCTTGGTGGGCTCCCGTGTTCATCTGCAGGATACCCCCGCGGATTAGGCTTCAAGCAGAGATGAGCCCCGACCCCACACCACGACCCACCCGCCTCGGCCCGCCGGAGGGAATCGGCGGGCTGCGCAGGGAGCGGCTGCACTGGGCGCGGCTGTACTTCGTCTGCGACGCGCTCCCCTATGGCGACGACCCCGAGCTGGTGCTGCGCGCGGCGATGTCGGGTGGAGCTGGGATGGTCGAGCTGCGCGACCGCGAACAACCGCCCGTGGTGCTCGATCGCTCCGGGGCCACCTACCGCCGCCTCGCCGACACCTACAGCGCGCTCTTCATCGTCAACGACGACCCGAACCTCGCCAACGAGCTCGCCGCCGACGGCGTCCACGTCGGACAGGACGACATGCCGCCCACCGAGGCGCGCGAGATCGTCGGCCCCGACGCGATCATCGGGCTCTCGACCCATTCGATCGAGCAGGTGCGCGCGGCGCAGTCCGAGCCGGTCGACTACATCAGCGTCGGGCCGATCTGGGAGACGCCGACGAAGGAGGGCCGTCCAGCGACGGGCCTCGAGCTGATCTCCGCCGCAGCCGAGGCCTCCCAGCTGCCCTGGTTCGCGATCGGCGGCATCGACACCTCGAACGTCGAGCAGGTGGTGAACGCCGGCGCCCGCCGCATCTGCGTGGTGCGCGCGATCCGCGAGGCCGACGACCCCGCCGAGGCGGCCTCGGCGCTGGTCGCCCCGGTCGACGAAGCGGTCAAGGCAGAGCGGGACGCCCCGGGCGCCTGATGGGCAGCCGCGAGCGCAAGCGGGCCGATCGCAGCAAGCGCAAGCGGCGTGCGGCCGGCCGCGACGGCTCGCCGGTCGAGGCGACGGCCCAGCCGCAGGCCGCGGGCCGCCGAGCCGATGCCTACGAGGCCGTCCAGGCCGAGGCCCCGGAGGAGTCCTTCCAGGAGCGGATGGCTAAGCGCTCCGAGGCGCGCAACGCCGAGGTCCGCGCGAGCCTCGAGCCGCTCTCCGAGGGGGAACGACCCGGAGCCGTCACCGTCGGTGCTGTGGTCGCTGCGATCCTGTCGGTGGTCTTCACCGCCTCGGCCGTGATCGCCCTCGTCGGCGGCGTCGAGATCGACGGCAGCGAGCCCTCGCCGGCTCCCCTGATCGCGATCGCAGCCGCCCTTTGGCTGATGACATACGGCCTGTGGAAGGCGCGGTACTGGGCGGTGCTCGGCCTCCAGATGCTGCTGCTGCTCGTGATCATCAGCAGCGCCCTCGGCCTCGTCCAGGTCTCGACCATCCCGCAGGTGGTCGCCTCGCTGACCCTGCTCGGCGGCGCGGGGACCCTCTTCTACTTCACGATCCGCGCGATGGCGAGGATCCAGATGCCCGACCGGCCGGGGGATCGATGACGGCGCGATACCGGTCGTCGCCGCTAGAGTCGAAGAGCGATGGCTAGTTACGACACGATCGTGATCGGCGGAGGCCCCGGCGGCTACGTCGCGGCGATCCGCGCAGCCCAGCTCGGGCAGAAGACCGCGGTCGTCGAGCGCGACAAGCCCGGCGGGCGCTGCCTCAACTACGCCTGCATTCCCGCCAAGACCGTCCTGCACACTGCCGAGGTCTTCTCGACCGTATCCGAGCAGGGGGCCGAGCTCGGCATCAAGGCCAGCGGGGTCGGGATCGACTGGCCCGCGGTCCAAAAGCGCCGCGCATCGGTCTCCGAGACGCTCGCCGGCGGCGTACAGATGCTCTGGAAGAAGAACAAGATCGACTTCCTGGTCGGTGAGGGCAAGCTCGCGGGAGACGGCAAGGTCGAGGTCGATGGCGAAACGCACGACGCGAAGGCGATCGTGCTCGCGACCGGCTCGGTCGCGATGGCGATCCCGGGCGTCGAGTTCTCCGACCGCGTTGTCGACACCTGGGGCGGCTGGTCATTCGAGAAGCTTCCGAAGTCACTTGTCGTCGTGGGGGCCGGAGCGTCGGGCTGCGAGATCGCCTCCGGCTACGCCCGACTCGGGGTCGAGGTGACGCTGGTCGAGATGCTCGAACAGATCCTCCCGGCCGAGGACAAGGACATGGCGCGCGTCGTCGAGCGCCAGTTCAAGAAGGACGGCATCGACCTCAAGACTCAGACGAAGGTTGAATCCGTCGAAGAGCTAAAGAGCGGCGTCAAGGTCACCCTCGGCGACACCGAGGTCAAGGCCGACTACCTGGTGATCGCGGGAGGCCGCAAGCCCGACGTCGAGGCCCTGGGCCTGGACGCGGCCGGCGTCAAGCTCGCCGAGGACGGCCGGATCGAGATCGACGACTACCAGCAGACTTCAGCGAAGGGCATCTACGCGATCGGCGACCTGGTCCGCGGCCCCGCCCTGGCCCACAAGGCCTCCGAGGAGGGCGTCGTCGCAGTCGAGCACGCGGGCGGCGCCGAGACTCACCCCGTCGACATCGACCTGATCGCCGGCGCCACTTTCTGCCACCCGCAGGTCGCGAGCGTCGGGATGACCGAGGACCAAGCAAGAGAGGCCGGCGTAGAGATCAAGGTCGGCAAGTTCAAGCTCGGCGGCGCGGGCGCGTCGGTGGTCTATGACGACCGGGCTGGGCTGGTCAAGATCGTCGGCGACCCCACCTACGGCGAGATCCTCGGCGCCCACATCGTCGGCAACATCGCCTGCGACATGATCGCCGAGCTCGTCAACACGATGGCGCTCGAGGGCGGCTATCAGGAGCTCGCCCGCATCGTCCATCCGCATCCGACGATGTCCGAGGCCGTGCTCGACGCCGCGCGCGCCGTCGACGGCTGGGCGACGCACGCCTAGCTTGCAGACCAGGGCGACTTTCTATTACGACTTCAGCTCGCCCTACGCCTATCTGGCGGCCGAGCGGATCAGCGGCCTGTTCGCCGAGGCGAAGGTGGAGCAGCCAGAGTGGCAGCCGATCTCGTTCGGCCACGTCCTGAAGGCGACGCGGCCGCACGCCGTGGTCGCTGCAGCCAGCCGGCCCCGACCAGGCCGACCTCGACGAGATCGCGCGGCGCGCGGCCGAGCGCGGGCTGCCGGAGGTTCGCTACGACCCCGGCTGGCCCTCGGAGTCCTACAGCCTGATCCCGCTTCGGGCCGCGATCTTCGCCAAGGAGTCGGGACGCATCGTCTCGTTCTCGCAGGCGGCGCTTGCGCCAGCGCTTCGCAGCGGGCCGCGACCTGTCGAACGTCGACAACGTGCTGATCGCCGCCGCGGCCTGCGAGCTGCACCCACGGGCGGTCTTGAAGGGGATCGAGACACGATCGGTGGCTGACCGGCTCAAGGAGGTCGACGGGGGAGGCGATCGAGCTCGGGGTCACCGGCGTCCCCACCGTCGCCGTGGGCGGCGAGCTGTTCTGGGGCGATGACCGCCTCGAGGATGCCGTCGCGGCCTACGAAGGCGGCGGCTGGCGAAAGGTAGGCTGAGGCCGTGGCCCAGAGCAAGACCGCGGAGGCGAAGAGCAAGGCCGAAGTCCAGGCCGGAGCCGCCAGAAGGCGCCGCAGCTGCCCCCGCACGACGAGTGCCGCGAGCTGCTGACGAAGATGGCGACGATCCGCCGCTTCGAGGAGGAGGCGGGGCGCCAGTACCAGAAGGCCAAGGCCGGAGGGTTCCTGCACCTCGCGATCGGCGAGGAGGCGACGATCGTCGGCACGACCTCGGTCATGCGCGACGACGACTACCTGATCGGGACCTATCGGACCCACGGCCACGCGATCGCCAGGGGCACCGACCCGAAGCGGGTCATGGCCGAGATCATGGGCCGCGTCGACGGCACCTCGGGAGGCCGCGGCGGCTCGATGCACATCTTCGACCTCGAGCGGCGGTTCATGGGCGGCTACGGAATCGTCGGCGGCACCCTGCCGCTCGCCGCCGGCATGGGCCTCACGGCCGACTACCTCGGGCCAGGACAACGTCACGGTCTGCATGTTCGGCGATGGCGCATCCAACACCGGCAACTTCGGCGAGACGATGAACCTGGCCGCGCTGTGGTCGCTGCCGGTCGTCTTCCTGGTCGAGAACAACCTCTACGGGATGGGAACCTCGATCGAGCGCCACTCGGCGGTCACGGACCTCTCGCGCAAGGCGGAGGGCTACGGCGTCCCCGGCGTCCGCGTCGACGGCATGGACGTACTCGCTGTCCGAGAGACGGTCGCCGAGCACATCCGGATGGCGCGCGAGGACCGCAAGCCGACCCTGGTCGAGGCCTTCACCTACCGCTACCGCGGCCACTCCGCGGCCGACCCCGAGGTATACCGTGACAAGGAGGAGGTCCAGGAGTGGCAGGAGAAGGACCCGGTCGAGACGTTCGCCTCGCTGCTCGTCGCCGAGAGCGTGCTGAGCGAAGAGGACGTCGAGGAGATGCAAGGCCGAGGCGGAGCGCATCGTGCTCGAGGCCGTCGAGTTCGCCGACGCCTCGCCCGAGCCAGAGCTCGACTCCCTATACGACCACCTCTACGTCGTCGGCAGCCAGGTCCCGGGCTGGTACGCAGTCGACGAGCGCTCGCCCGATCCGCACCCGGGCGAGGACGAGCGCGACGCGCCGGCGCGCGCCGACGAGCTGCGCCGCCAGGGCGCCGCCTACGCGGGCCCGGGCGAGGCCCCACGCGAGATCGGCTCCCAGGAGGGCAGGGCGCTCGAGGACATCGAGGGCGACTGATGGCGACGATGCGCATGCGCGAGTCCCTCAACGCAGCGATGCGTGAGGAGATGCAGCGCGATGAGACGGTCTTCGTGATGGGTGAGGACGTCGCCGTCTTCCAAGGGGCGTTCAAGGTGACCGAGGGCCTGCTCGACGAGTTCGGCGAGAGGCGCGTCCGGGACACACCGATCTCCGAGAACACGATCGTCGGGATGGGCGTCGGGGCCGCGATGACGGGACTGCGACCCGTCGTCGAGATCATGACCGTCAACTTCGCCCTGTTGGCGATGGACATGATCGTCAACCACGCCGCGGCGATCCCCTACATGTTCGGCGGGCAGGTCCGGGTGCCGATGGTGATCCGCATGCCCGGCGGCGGAGGCCACCAGCTCGGCCCGACCCACTCACACAGCTTCGAGGCGCTGTTCCTGCAGGTGCCTGGCCTGCTCGTCGCCTGCCCCTCGACCCCGGCCGACGGAAAGGGCCTGCTGAAGGCCGCGATCCGGGACGACAACCCGGTCATCTTCATCGAGCACGAGTCCCTCTACGGCTCGCGCGGCGACGTCCCCGATGACGATGACCACATCGTCAACTTCGGCGAGGCCGCGATCCGCCGCGAGGGCGGCGACGTGACCATCGTCGCGATCCTTCGCATGGCCGAGATCGCCGAGGAGGCCGCGACGACGCTCGCGAACGAGCACGGGGTCGAGGCCGAGGTGATCGACCCGCGCACCCTTCGCCCGCTCGACCTCGACACGATCGTCGAGTCCGTCCGCAAGACGAACCGCGCGGTGATCGTCGAGGAGGGCTGGCCGCACGGCGGCGTCGGCGCGAACCTCGCCACCTTGATCACCGAGCAGGCCTTCGACCACCTCGACGCCCCGGTCGAGCGGGTCACCGGAGCCGACGTGCCGATGCCCTACTCGAAGCGGCTCGAGCAGTCGGCGATCCCACACGCCGAGCACGTCGTCAGCGCCGCGCTCGCGACTCTCGAGGGCAGCCTCTGATGGCCGACCTCGTGATGCCCCGCCTCTCGGACTCGATGGAGGAGGGGACCGTCCTGAAGTGGCTGAAGTCCGTCGGGGACGAGGTCGCGGTGGGGGAGGAGCTCGTCGAGATCGAGACGGACAAGGCGAACATGGTCTACGAGTCGGATGCGGCGGGAGTCCTCAGCGAGATCCTCGCGCAGGAGGGGGACACGTTGCCGATCGGCGAGGTGATCGCGCGGGTCGGTGACGACGTTGGCGGTGGCGGCTCGGGTGACGACGGCGGCGCGGCGGCGGGGGCCGACTCAGATCGCACATCCGGCGGCAATGGCGGGGGGCCGTCCGAGGACCAAGCGGCGCCGGACGTCACAAAGCGGGAGCGCTCTGAGCCGGCCCCCGCCACCACACCACCGCCGGCGCCCGACCCACCGGCAGCACCATCAGCACCGGCTGCCGCCCCGTCCGATCCAGTCACCTCCTCACCCAGCCCGTCTTCCTCCGAGCCCGGCGCCCGCGTCAAGGCCTCCCCGATCGCGAAGCGCATCGCCTCAGGAGAAGGGCATCGACCTCCACGCGCTCTCAGGGTCGGGCCCTGGTGGGCGCATCGTCAAGGCCGACGTCGAGCGCGCCGCGGACGCTGGGCCGGGTGCCGGGGGCGGCCCCGGGGGCGGTCCTGTTGCTGTTTCAGGAACTGCTTCTCCTGATGCTCCGATCCCGGGGCCGCCACCGGCGGCAGGCCCGGCGTCCGCCGTCGAGACCGCCAAGGGCTCGACCGAAGTCGTCGAGCTCACCAAGCTGCAGCAAACCGTCGCCCGCCGCATGTCCGAGTCGAAGGCGACGGCGCCTCACTTCTATCTCCAGGCCGAGATCGACATGAGCTCCGCCGTGGCCGCTCGCGTGCGGCTGAAGCAGATGGCCTCCGAGGGCGACGTCGTGCCCACCTTCAACGACATGGTCGTCAAGGCCTGCGCGATCGCGCTGCGCGAGATGCCCCGGGCGAACGGTGCCTACCGCGACGGCCACATCGAGCTCTATTCGCGGGTCAACGTCGGGGTCGCGGTCGCGGCGCAGGACGCTCTTGTGGTGCCCACCGTCTTCGACGCCGACCTCAAGGGGCTGCGGCGGATCTCAGCCGACACCAAGGCTCTTGCGGCCAAGGTCCGCGAGGGCTCGATCACCCCTCCCGAGCTCTCCGGCGGCACCTTCACCGTCTCGAACCTCGGGATGTTCGGGGTTTCGAACTTCAGCGCGGTGATCAACACGCCCCAGGCGGGGATCCTCGCGGTCGGGGAGCTGCGGGCGAAGCCGGCGGTCGTCGACGGGGAGATCGTCCCCCGCGATCTGATGGGCGTCACCCTCGCCTGCGATCACCGCATCCTCTACGGCGCCGACGGGGCCGTGTTCCTGAAGCGGGTCCGCGAGCTGCTCGAGGAGCCGATCGGCTTGGCGCTCTAGCCCAAGTTTTTCGCCTTGTTTTCTCCCCGGCGCCGGGGGTATCCTGTATGCAACACACATAGGGAGATCGAGGCGAATCCCTCGGTTTCCCGGATGTCCGTAAGCGCGGAGCAGCCGGCAAATCCCGGCCCCGCGGAACGGCCGAGCCGGAGGCGATCCCGAAGGCGCGGCCAAACGAAAGGCGGACCGCGAATGAAGCTCGAGAGTGCGAGCCCTGCTCGTGAACGCTCGTCCCAGCGCCCCGAGCGCGAGCGGCGATTCAGGCGAGCACCTGACGCGCGACGACCGCGCCCTGCTGCTCCGGTTCATGCTGCTGATGCGGGTCTCCGAGGAACGGGGGCTCACCCTCTACAAGCAGGGAAAGGTGCCCGGCTCCTTCTACGACGGCCGCGGCCAGGAGGCGATCTCGGTGGGCGCGTCATTCGTGCTGTCGCCGCGAGACCGCCTCTGCATCCTGCACCGCGACCTCGGCGCGCACTTCGTGCGCGGGGTGACTCCCGAGCGCTACCTGGCCAACTACATGGGCCGCTCGGGCGGCGTCACCGGCGGCAAGGACGGCAACATGCACTTCGGCGACCCCAGCCTCGGCTGCGTCGGGATGGTCTCGATGCTGCCCGACATGGCGCCCGTCGCCACGGGGCTCGCGCTCGCCTACAAGCTGCGATCCGAGCCGCGGGTCGCGATGACGTTCTTCGGCGAGGGCTCGACCGCGAACGGCCAGTGGCACGAGGCGATGAACTTCGCCGGCGTGCATCAGCTGCCGGTCGTCTTCCTGCTCGAGAACAACCGATTCGCCTACTCGACCCCGACTGAGCTCGAGTACGCGGTCGACCCGGTGGAGCGCGCGGCCGGATACGGCTTCCCGGGGGTCAGCGTCGATGGGAACGACGTCGAGGCGGTGTTCGAAGCCGCGCGGCAGGCGGCCGACAGGGCTCGCGCCGGCGACGGGCCGACGCTGATCGAGTGCCACACGATGCGCATGCACGGCCACGGCGCCCACGACGACATGAGCTACGTCCCCGACGAGCTGTTCGAGGAGTGGCGCTCGCGCGATCCGATCGAGCTGCACCGCGATCGTCTCGCCGCGGAGCACGGCTTCAGCGAGCAGGAGCTCGCGGAGATCGAGGCCGACGTCGAGCGCGAGGTCGCCGAGGCGGCCGAGCGAGCGCTCGCGTCACCGATGCCCGATCCCGCACTCGCCCGCGAGGGCGTCTACGCCGACGCGTTCGAGCCGCTCGGCGACGGCCGAGCGCCGTGGTCGCGATGGACGGCCGAGGCGGCGGAGAGGAGCGCGGCATGAGCGCGCACCGAGACGGCCCAGCGAAGGAAGCGGCCAGTTCCGGCGAGGAGATGACCTACCTCGAGGCGATCTCGTCGGGCCTGCGCGACGAGATGCGCGCCGACGAGTCGGTCATCTGCCTGGGCGAGGACATCGCCGCGTTCGGCGGCGCCTTCAAGGTCACCGACGGGTTCCTCGACGAGTTCGGCCCCGAGCGCGTGATCGACACGCCGCTCGCCGAGAACGTGATCCTCGGCGCGGCCACGGGCGCGGCGATCGAGGGAATGAAGGTCGTCTGCGAGATGCAGTTCGCCGACTTCATCGCCTGCGGGTTCGACCAGCTGGTCAACGTCGCGGCGAAGCTTCACTACCGCCAGGGGATCGCGGTCCCGATCGTGGTCCGGCTGCCCTCGGGCGGCGGCTTCTCGGGCGGGCCGTTCCACTCGCAGAACCCCGAGGCCTGGTTCCTGCAGTCGCCCGGCCTGAAGGTCGTCGCGCCCGCGACGGCTGCGGACGCCAAGGGCCTGCTGGTGAGCGCCATCCGCGACCCCAACCCGGTCTGCTTCCTCGAGCACAAGGGCCTGTACCGCCACGTGCGCGACGAGGTCCCCGCCGGGGAGTACGCCGTGCCCATCGGCGAGGCGCGGGTCGCTCGCGAGGGCGGCGAGATGACGGTGATCGCCTACGGCTCGAGCGTGCACCTCGCGATGCGAGGCCGCCGACGAGCTCGGGGAGGAGATCGAGGTGCTCGACCTGCGCTCGCTCGCTCCGCTCGACGAGGACGCGATCCTCGAGAGCGTGGCGCGAACCGGCAAGGTCCTGATCGCCCACGAGGCGACGCGATCCTGCGGAGTCGGCGCCGAGGTCGCGGCGCTGATCGGCGAGCGCGCCTTCGAGCAGCTCGACGCTCCCGTGAGGCGATTGACCGCGCCCGACGTCGCCGATCCCGTTCAGCCCGCCGCTCGAGCAGGCGACGCTGCCGCAGCTCGAGCAGATGAAGGAGGCCTGCCGTGAGCTCATCGCTTACTGACCGCGACGCCGCGCCGGGCAGCATCGAGGTGGCGATGCCGCAGATGGGCGTCTCGGTCGCCGAGGGCACGATCGTCGAATGGCGCAAGCGGCCCGGCGACTGGGTCGAATCCGACGAGGTCGTCTGCGTCGTGACCACCGACAAGGTCGACGTCGAGATCCCCTCGCCCGCGAGCGGCAGGCTCGAGCGAATCCTGGTCGAGGCCGGGCGACACCGTCGCGGTGGGGACGCCGCTCGCCGCGATCGACGACGGGCGCCCGCCCGGGCGAGGCCCATCGCGAGGAGGAGCACGGACTCGCACGGCGGCGCCCCCAGCGGCCGCCCCGGACGACGCGCCGGACCGCTCCAGGTTCTATTCGCCCGTCGTCCGGAGGATCGCAGACGAGCACGGCATCGACCTCGAGCAAGTCGACCGGCACCGGGATCGGCGGCCGGGTGCGGAAGACGCGACCTGCTCGCCGCTATCGCCGAGGGCGACGAACGGCGGCCAGCGCGAGGGCCGGCCGCTGCACACCGAGTCTCCCTACAGGCCCGAGCCGGAGCCCGACGGGGTCCCGGCGCCGACCGCAGGCTCCGCCGAGAGCCGATGACGCCGATGCGGCGGCTGATCGCCGATCACATGATCGAGAGCCGCCGCACCTCGGCGCACTGCACGACGATCGTCGAGGTCGACCTTGCCGGAGTTGTCGCCGCGCGAGCCGCTCGGCGCGAGGAGATGGCGGCCCGCGGCGTATCGCTCACCTATCTCGCGTTCGTCGCGGAGGCGACGGTCGCGGCGCTGCAGCGCCACCCCGATCCTGAACGCGTCGGTCGAGGGGGAGGAGATCGTCTACCACGACGACGTCAACCTCGGGATCGCTGTCGCGCTCGAGACGGGCCTGATCGTTCCGGTGATCCAGCGCGCGCAGCGGCTCAGCCTCGAGGGGCTGGCCGCCGAGATCGGGGATCTGGCCGCCCGCGCGCGCGGCCGGGGAGCTGCAGCCCGACGACGTGGCGGGCGGCACGTTCACGATCACCAACCCGGGGCAGTTCGGGGCCGTGCTCGCGACCCCGATCATCAACCAGCCGCAGGTGGCGATCCTCGACCTCGAGGCCGTCGTCAAGCGGCCGGTCGTCGTCGAGGGACGCCGGTGGGGACTCGATCGCGATCCGGCCGATGACCAACCTCTGCATGTCGTGGGACCACCGCGCTCTCGACGGCGCCGAGGCGGCGCGCTTCCTCGGCGAGGTCAAGGCCTCTCTCGAGGGGGTCGAGAGCCGAATGATGGCCGGCCTCGAGCACGAGGAGCTCCACGTTCGCCGCGGCGAGCGCACGGGCATCTACGTGATCGTCGCGATCCACTCGACGGCGCTCGGACCGGCGCTGGGCGGCGCCCGGCTCTGGCGCTACGAGACCCGCTGGGACGGGGTCACCGACGCGCTGCGACTCTCGGCGCGCGATGACGCTCAAGGCGGCCGCCGCCGGGCTCGACCTCGGCGGCGGCAAGTGCGTGATCTGCGCCGACGGACGACTCGGGCCCGAGCGGCGTCGCCTGCTGATGGCTCGACCTCGGCGAGGCGGTCGAGTCGCTCGACGGCCGCTACGTGACCGCCGAGGACGTGGGCACCTCGCCCGAGGACATGGTCGCGATCTGCCGAGCGCACCGATCACGTCGTCGGGCTGCCCGTCGAGCTCGGTGGCAGCGGGCGACCCGAGCCCGCTGGACCGCCCGGGGCGTCGAGGCCGCGATTCGCGCGTCGCTGGCTCGCCGCCTCGGTGACCCCTCGATCGCGGGTCGGCGCATCTGCGTGTCGGCCTCGGCCACGTCGGGCTCTCGACTCGCCGCGCGCCTCACGGCGCGCCGGGCGCCGGAGCTGACGGTCACCGACGTCGTCGGAAGCCAAGCGCGAGCTCGCCGAGTCGCTCGGCGCCGCTGGGTCGACCCCGAGCGCCGCCCTGGACCACGAATGCGACGTCCTCGCTCCGTGCGCGCTCGGAGGTGCGCTGACCGCCGGCCAACGCTGGACGCACTGCGCGCCGCGATCGTCTGCGGATCTGCCAACAACGTGCTCGCCGACGACGCGCTGGCCGAGGTGCTGAGAGGCCGCGGGAGTGCTCTACGCGCCCGACTTCATCGCCAACGCGGGCGGCCTGATTGCGGTCGGCGCTGAGCAGAGCGGTGACGGCCCAGCGCACGTCGCCGATGCGGTCGACGGGATCGAGAGCCTGATGGAGCGCGTCTTCGACCTGGCGGAGGCGACCGACTCGACACCCCAGGCGGCCGGCCGCGAAATCGCGGCGCAACGACTGGACTCGGCGCTCGCCCGCGCCGCCGCGTAGGTGCTCGCCGAGCCGGCGCGGGCGGCGTGGAAGACTGTGGATGTGGACGAACTGCTGTGCGTGCGCGTCGGCCAGTTGCCATACGAATTGGGCCGCGAGGCGCAGAAGCGCCTCGAATCGGCGCGTCAGGCCGACGAGATCGGTGACGTTCTGCTGCTGCTCGAGCACCCGCCCGTCTACACGAAGGGGCGCCGCACCAAGCCCGGGAGCTCGGCATGGGCGAGGACTGGTACCGGATGCAGGGCATCGAGGTCTGCGAGGCCGATCGCGGCGGCGCGCGTCACCTACCACGGGCCCGGGCAGCTCGTCGGCTATCCGATCGTCTCGCTGCGCCCCTACCACGACGACGTCAGCGAGTACGTCCGGCGCCTCGAGCGGCTGATGATCGAGACGCTCGGCGCGACCGGCGTCGAGGCCCAGGTGATCGAGGGCCTGACCGGGGTCTGGACCGCCGGGCCGCCGCCCGGCCCGGATGCGTTCGACGACGCGACTCGCAAGATCGGGTCGATCGGCGTGCACGTGAGCCGCAGCGTCACCACGCACGGCTTCGCGATCAACGTCAACAACGACCTTCAGCCCTTCGAGTGGGTGGTGCCCTGCGGGATCGAGGGCTGCCAGATGACCTCGGTCTGCCGGGAGACGGGCGGCCCCTACGAGATGGGGGCGCTGATGGACATCGTCAGCGAGCGTTTCGGTGCGATCTACGACCGCGAGCCCGTCGCGCTCAGCCCGGCCGAGCTTGCCTCGCGCGTCGAAGGGCTCGAAGCATTGGCCCAAGCCGCTCCCTTCGACCCGAGCGGCGCGGCGGCGGCGGTAGGTTAGGAGGCAGATGGCTCCCCCCGAGGAAACGCTCGCGGACCGCGTCCACGTCACCCGCTCGCGCGCGAAGCCCGGCGGAACCGCGTCGGAGGCCGAGGGAACGGTCGCCTTCCGCTCGCGCAAGCCCTCGTGGCTCAAGGTCCCGGCGCCCGGGGGGCCCAACTATCGCCGGCTGAAGTCGACGATCGCCGCCGACAATCTGCACACCGTCTGCGAGGAGGCAAATTGCCCGAACGTCGGCGAGTGCTGGGAGCGGGGCACGGCGACCTTCATGATTCTCGGCGACGTCTGCACCCGCCGCTGCGGCTTCTGCAACGTGCAGACCGGCAAGCCGACCTGGAACGACCCGCTCGAGCCGCTGCGAGTCGCGAACCAGGTGAAGAAGATGGGACTCAAGCACGCCGTCGTCACCTCGGTCGATCGCGACGACCTTCCCGACTACGGCGCCGGCGCTTTCGTCGGCGTGATCCGCTCGATCCGCCGCATGGCCCCCGATTGCAAGGTCGAGGTCCTGACGCCCGACTTCCGCGGCCAGGAGATGCCGCTGGCCAAGGTGATCGCCGAGCGGCCCGACGTCTTCAACCACAACGTCGAGACCGTCCCGCGCCTGTACCCGATCGCCCGGCGCGGCTCAGACTTCCTGCGCTCGGCGCGGGTCCTGAAGATGGCGCAAGGAGATGGGCGGCGACGAGGTCGTGACCAAGTCGGGGCTGATGGTCGGCCTCGGCGAGGAGTTCGACGAGATGGTCGAGACCTTCGAGATCCTCCGCGAGCACGGGGTCCAGGTGCTCACCGTCGGCCAGTACCTGCGCCCGACCGAGAATCACCTGCCGGTCGTGCGCTACTGGCACCCCGAGGAGTTCGAGGCGCTCGAGCGCGCGGCTCGCGAGATCGGCTTCGAGTCGGTCGCGTCTGGCCCGCTGGTGCGCTCCAGCTACCACGCAGACGAGAGCGCCCGCGAGGCGCTCGAGGCCCGCGGCGGCGAGCGCGGGCTGACGCCGATGGCATCGACCGCGGCCAAGCGCACGATCGACTTGCCGCTTGAGCATCTTCCGCACATCGACGAGCACGGGGTCCTGGTCCTCGCTCCCCAGGAGGTGGTCTGGCGGGCGCTGATGACGTCGGTGCCGGGCGCCTTCTCGGGACGGGCGGCGACGCGAGCGGCGCGCGCTGCTCGGCTGCCACGAGATCGGGCGCTCGGGCGAGCCCGACATGATCGGTTCGACCTTCCCCGGGTTCCTCGTCACGCGGGTGATCGAGCCGGCGGTGCTCGCGCTCGAGGGCCAGCACCGCTACTCGCGCTACGGGCTGATCTTCAGCCTCGAGCCGACCAAGGACGAGCGGACCCTGCTGCGGGCCGAGACGCGCGCGGAGTTCCCCGGGTTCAAGGGGACCGTCTACAAAACGCTCGTGATCGGCAGCCGCGGGCACGTGGTGGTCACGAACCGGCTGCTCGGCGCGGTCAAGAGGCGAGCCGAGCGCGACGCCTAGGGCAACGCCTGGGTGCAGCTTTTCCTGCGGGCGCGTGTTGAAGCGTTCGTAGCCTCAATGAGGATGACGACGGGACATGGAGCGAAGCGTCCGCGCGGCGCGCGCAGGCGCAGCCATGGCCCTCGCCTGCCTGGCGGCGGCGGTCCCTCTCGCAGCCGATGCGCACGGCCAGGCGACGACGCCCGACCCAGCGCCGCGCGCCGGCTCCCGCTCCCGCGTCCAACCCTCTCGCCGGCGACGGCATGTGGATCTGGTACGTGAGCAAGTCCGGGAGGCACCGCCAAGCGGATCGCCGCCAAGGCGAAGCGCAGGCGGCATCGAGGTCGTGCTGATCAAGTCGGGCGACGCCGGGAGGCACTGGTCGCAGTTCAGCCCGCAGCTCGTGTCGGCGCTTCAGGCGCGGGGCCTCAAGGTCTGCGCCTGGCAGTTCGTCTACGGCGACCAGCCGAAGGCCGAGGCGCGGGTCGGAGCGGCGTCGGTCGCTCGCGGTGCGGACTGCCTCGTGATCGACGCCGAGGGCCACTACGAGGGTGAGTACGCCGAGGCGTCCACCTACATGGCCGCGCTGCGTGCCCGCATCGGCGCAGACTACCCACTCGGGCTCTCGTCCTTCCCCTACGTCGACTACCACCCGGCCTTCCCCTACTCGGTCTTCCTCGGGCCGGGCGCCGCTCAGTACAACATGCCGCAGCTCTACTGGAAGACGATCGGCGACCGGGTCGACGACGCCTTCGTCCACACCTACGTCTTCAACCGCGCCTACGGGCGCGCCGATCCTGCCGACCGGGCAGACCTACCTGAACCCGAAGTCGAACCAGGTGCGGCGCTTCCGCCGCCTCGCGGCCGCCCACGGGATGGAGGGGGTCAGCTGGTGGTCGTGGCAGCACTCGCGCGAAGCGCCAGTGGAAGGCGGTCGAGCGCGCCGGTCGCGCCGATCGCCGGCTACCAGACCTACGACAGCTATCCCGTTCCTGAGGCTCGGGTCGAAGGGCGACCTCGTCGCCTGGGCCCAGCAGCTGCTCGCCGGCGGCGGCTACGCGACGCCGGTCACCGGCTACTTCGAGGCGCCGACGCGCACGGCCGTGGTGGCTCTGCAGGCTGCGCAAGGGCCTGGCCCAGACCGGGCAGCATCGACGTGCCGACCTGGAACGTGCTGCTCACGCACACCCCGCTGAAGGTGCGCTGGACCAAGAGCGGGGCCGTCGCCGCGTCCAGGCTCCGGCGCGCTGCCCGAGCCGCGCTCGGCGAAGCTGCGCGGCGCAGGCGCTACGAGATACCGCCGCTCGGCGGAGCCGACCGCCCGTAAGCTGCGCCGCGGTGAAGATCCTGGCGCTGGGGCTTGCTGGCGCTGCGTGTCGCGGCCGGGGCCGGCGCGGTCTGGTACTTGGACCCTTGGGAGCGACCGCGATGACGAGGTCGACCTCGCCGCGCTGACCGACGAGTTCCAGGGCAGCGCGTGCCGGCAGATCGCGGGGCATCGCCGCCGGGCTCGCGCTTCAGCGAGCCTGAGCTGGCGTCCGGTCGAGTTCCTGCGCGCCTTCGGGCGGCAGGTGGCCGGGCATCCGCGCCGCCGCCGCGCGCCTACGGCGACCTCGCCCGCGGCGGCAGCAACGAGGTCCCGGGCAAGGGCTTCCTCGCCCGCCTCGACGACGGCACGATCGGCCAGGCTCGCCACTTCGCCGGGATCGTCGGTCGCGGCCACCTTCGGCGGCGGCCAGGCGACGCGGCTGATCTCGATCTTCGCGCGACGCGACCCGCTGGAGTCCCCGGACGGGCAGCTGACCGAGGAGGGGATCGCCTTCGCCGACGATGTTCTGAGTGGCGAGCTCGAGCTCGACGAGACGCCGCGGTGGATCCTCGACAATCTCTGCCGCCGGAAGCTCTCAGATGATCCCGCTCAAGGACAACATCCCCACCGACCGCTTCCCGGTGGTCACGGTCGCGTTCATCGCGATCAACGTGCTTGTGTTCATCTGGCAGCTGACCTACTCGACGGACCCCCAGCTCGGCGAACCGCCGTACGACCTCGGCAGCGATCGACCAGAGCTCGCTCGAGTACGGAGCGATCCCCTACCGGATCACGCACCCCGACGAGAAGGCCGACTGCGCGATCGGTCCAGTCGAAACCGACGGGGAGATCGAGCTCGGGGTCGTCTGCCCCGGGACACCGGAGTACGACGAAGCTGTGCTGATCGGTGAGCGAGAGCGTCGACCCAGCAACCGGGATCGTCCCCGCCACCGACGATCCGACGGGCCTCGAGCTGCAACCGCTCGCGCAGGCTGCCGTGGTTCGTGACCCTGTTCACGTCGATGTTCATGCACGGCGGGCTTCCTGCACATCGCCGGAAACATGCTCTTCCTCTGGGTCTTCGGCAACAACATCGAGGACTCGCTGGGACGCTTCAAGTTCGCGGCCTTCTACCTCACCGCCGGCCTCGTCGCCGTCTATTCGCAGGCGGCTCCTGGACGTCGACTCGACGGTGCCGACGATCGGCGCGAGCGGCGCGGTGGCGGGAGTACTGGGCGCCTATGCGCTCTTGCACCCCGCCGCGAGGGTGCTGACGCTGATCTTCATCATCTTCTTCGTCACCCTGGTCGAGATCCCGGCGCTGATCCTGCTCGGGATCTGGTTCGTCCTCCAGTTCGTCCCGGCGCTGGGCCAGGTCGCGACGCCCGAGGTCGGAGGTGGCGAGGGGATCGCGTACTTCGCTCACGTCGGCGGGTTCATCTTCGGCCTCGCGATGATCAAGCTGCTGGCTCGCCGAGCGGCCCGAGTCCCAACCCGAGCTCCCGGCCGCCTAGCAGGAGCTGCGTGGCTCCGGGAACCCGAACAGCGATCCTGATCGCAGGCCTCACCTTCTGCGCTGCTGTTCGGCGCGCTGACGATCGCGGTTGCGGCCGACTCGGGCTTCAACGTCTTCACCGTGATCTCGCTCTTCATCGTCGCGATGATCGCCTCGGGGTTGTTCGGGGCGATTCGCAATCCGCCGCCGGATGACCGTAGGCGCCTCGCCGTCGCGCTCGTCGCGTTCTGCCTCGCGTTCACCGCGGGCGGCGCCCTGCTCCTGTGGCCGGCCTCGGACGATGACTCCGAGCCGGCGGTCGACGATCTCGGGATCGGAGGGCCAGGTAGCTGCCCCTGAGCCGGAGCGCGGAGCCCACGGTCTCGGAGGTGATCGAGGAGCCTCCCGCCGTCGCCGGGGAGTTCGCGGTCACGGAGGCGAGCGACGCCCTACGCGGTCAACCCGGGTTTCAAGCGACCGCCGGCGCGCCGGGCTGCTGTTCGACGTCGATACCGGCGAGGTGCTCTGGGCGAGGCGGCCGACGGTCGAGCGGCCGATCGCGAGCCTGACGAAGATGATGACCGCGCTGCTCATCGCCGAAGATCACCGCGCCGCCGAGCGGGTGGCGATCAGCGCCAAGGCGCCGGGGGTCGAGGGCTCGCGCATCGGCGTGCTGAAGCCGGGCAGCGAGGTGCCGCTGCGCGGCCTGTTCCTGGGCCTGATGATGGTTTCGGGCAACGACGCCGCCGTGGCGCTCGCCGAGCACGACGCCGGCAGCGTCGGCGCGCTTCGTCAGGCGGATGAACCGGCGCGCCGCCGAGCTCGGGCTCGACCTGCTCGCGCTTCGCAGGGCCTGCGGGGCTGCAGGACACGGGCAACAGCTCATGCGCGTACGACATCGCCGCGCTGGCTCGCGCCGACCTCGCCAACGACTGGGTCGCCTCGGTGACGTCGCGGCCCGCGGCGGAGGTCCCGTTCCCCACCAAGGGCGGCACGCTCTCGCCTCGCCAACAACCACTACTTCGTCCAGACCGGGATGGCGGGCCTGCCGAAAGCCCAGGTGACGGGCGTCAAGACCGGGCTCACCAACGGCGCCGGCCGCTGCTACGTCACCACCGCCCGCCTCGGCGACCGGCACCTCGGGGTGGTCCTGCTCGACTCCGCGGACCCGATCAGGCAGGTACCGCAGCTGCTGCGGGCGGGGTTCGCCACGACGGGATAGCCGGCGCCCCGAGGGACGATCTCGGGACGCCCGGCTTGGGTGCCAGAGAGGACGCGATATCGACGTTGGCCTGGTCGAGGCTAAGTGCCGAGTGTCACACCGAGGGCGTGCCGCCTGTCACACCCGTTGCGCGCGCCGTGGCGTACGGTCGTTGGTATCGGCAGGCACCCTCCAATGAGAGGAGCAAGTCATGTTCGGTGGACTCGCAGTCGGATTCGCAGAGCTCGCAAAGCCCAGCCGCATCGCCCAGGGCCTCCCCCGCGACGGCACCCGCCGCCGCCGCCCGGTCGTCGGCCGCCCCCGCTAAGACGCAGACGGAGCGGACCCGTTCGGATCCGCCGGACGGGCCCGCGATCCGGGCCAGCCGACCACGGCGGACCAGCCCTCGAGTGTCCTGAGCGATGAGAGATGCTCCTCGTTCAAGGCGCGCTTCCGCATCTCGGGATTGATCTCGATCGCGCGGCGCAGCTCCTCGATCGCGCGATCGTGTTCCCCAAGGCGCGCGTGGCAACAGGCGAGGCGAAACTGCAGGATCGCCGTGTCGAGATGCTCTCCCCCCTCGCGTTCGAGAGTCTCGGCCGCGGAGGCCCAGTCTCCCCGCCGCATCGATTCCTGCGCCATGTAGATCGGCTCCCATGGCAGCGAGCGGTAGGGCTGGTCGGGCCAACCGCCGACGGCCATCACGACCGTGTCGTCCTCGAGCGCGTCACCGCGCCGGCGAGCGTCCGGGTCCGAAACGAACAGGGCCGTTCCCGCCGGCGCCTCGATCTCCCGGTCGCCGACCACGAACCGCGCGCTGCCTGAGAGCACTACGTACAGCTCCTGCTGCCCCGGGGACTCGACGTGATCCTCGATCACCGGGCCGCCCTTGCCCGCGCGGTAGACGTTCGTCCCGAACGCGTCGATGCCCAGCCTGCGTCGCAGCGGCACCCAGTCGACCGTTCCGTCCTGGATCGGGATCCCGTCCGATTCGAGCACGGAGATCGTCCGGAATGGGAGGCCGTCGTTTCCCACGCGCGGATCGTATTCAGACGAATGGAGTTAGCCGGACGAACTTTCGAACCCTCGGTTGGTCAGCCGGCTCACGTCCCTCTTGAAGCACTGAGCGGTACCGTGGGCTGCCGTGTCGCGCGACAACGCCGATCTGTTCCTGGAATGCATTGAGGCGTTCAATCGGATGGACATCCCAGGCGTACTGCGGTACCTGGATCCGACGGTCCAGTTCGACCACCGGCTGACAGAGCTCCAGGGGACGTACAAGGGGCTCGATGGTGTGAAGGGCCTCTTCGAGGACGTTGCCGAGCACCTCGGTGCCTTGAAGATCGACTGCCCCGACGTTCGTGATCTTGGCGATCGGGTGCTGGCGCTGGGCACAGCTCGCATGACCGGCAAGCTGAGCGGCGCAGAGACGGAGCTGCCCTTCACGGTCGTCGCGAGCTTCAGCAACGGGCTGATGACCCACTTCACCGACTACGGCGACAAGGAGCAAGCCCTCGAAGCCGCCGGGCTGTCGAAGTAGCCGCTAAGCAAGCAACTACGCGATGGAGCTAGCCGGCCAACTTCGAACCGGGGATGGCATCGTCGCCTTCGGACGATCAGGCGCTTGGCTCACTGAAGCGCTCATAGTCGCGACGGGCGTGATCCCCGTCGAGATAGCTCCGGAGCTCGAGCGTTCGGCCGCCCCCGACCCGAGCGACGTGAAAGTAGGGCGTTCTCACCGCTGCGCCGCTACTGGAGCCTTCGGCGCTCAACTCCAAGGCCGCCAGTACGTAGTCGCCGTGTCCCTCAAGCGAGAGCACCTTCCACTTGAAGTGGCCAACGTCCTCTATTAGCTCGCGGCAGCGGGCGGCAAGCGCCTCGGCGCCGCGAAAGACGCCGGAATCGGGGAACTCGGGCGCCTCGTAGAAGACGATGTCCGCTGCCCAGACGTGCTCAAAGCTCGCCTCCACGCCTTCCGCGTTCCACAACTCGAGTGCCCAGCGCACCTGCGCGAGGTTTGCTTTCACCGTGTCGCTCATTGCCGGGGCGAGTGTAGGTCTCCGGGTCGAAGCAACCAAGTATTGATGGAGCCAGCCGGATTCGAACCGGCGACCTCCGCGTTGCAAACGCGGCGCTCTACCAACTGAGCTATGGCCCCACGGGGTGGATTCTAGGTCGCCGCCACCCAGGCCTTGTGACAGACTCCTCCCGCTGTCAGAGAGGAGCCCTTGAAGGAGGGAGAATGGCGAACGAGGAGCCGACGGACCACTCGCCGACCGCCGTCGAGGAAGAGAAGGAAGAGGCTGCCCGCAAGGGTGAGGCGCAAGCCGGCGCAGGCCAGGCGGAGATGTCGAACCTCGACATCGTTCGCTTCTACTTCGACCGGGCCGTTGAGCGCCTCGAGCTGCCAGACGACCTACGGATGGTGTTCTGGACCCCTTACCGCGAGGTCACGGTCCAGATCCCGGTCAAGCTCTCCGACGGCAGGGTCCACACCTTCTCGGGCTACCGGATCCAGCACAACGGCGCCCGCGGCCCCTACAAGGGCGGCATCCGCTTCCACCCCGAGGTCGACGTCGACGAGGTACGCGCGCTCGCATCGCTGATGACCTGGAAGACCGCCGTCGCCAACGTTCCCTTCGGCGGCGCCAAGGGCGGGGTCAACTGCCCCGCCGACAAGCTCGAGCGCAACGAGGTCCAGGCGATCGCGCGCTCGTTCATGGACAAGATCGAGAAGGTCCTCGGACCGACCCGCGATATTCCCGCCCCGGACGTGAACACCGACGCCCAGGTGATGGCCTGGATGATGGACGAGTACGGAAAGCTCCACGGCCACACGCCGGGGATCGTGACCGGCAAGCCGATCTCGCTCGAGGGCTCGCTCGGCCGCGAACAGGCCACCGGCCGCGGCTGCGTCTTCATGTTCCGCGAGGCGGCCCCCCAGGTCGGGCTCAGCCCCGCCGAATCGACCTTCGTCATCCAGGGCTACGGCAACGTCGGCTCCTGGGGAGCGCGCATCATGCAGCAGCTCGGCTCGAAGATGGTCGGCGCCTCCGACGCCACCGGCGCGATCCAGAGCGAGGCGGGCATCGACGCCGACGACCTCGCCCACCACATCGCCGACGGCGGCAAGCTGACCGAGTTCCCCGGGACCGAGGTGATCAGCCCCGACGACCTGGTCGCACTCGAGTGCGACGTGCTGATTCCCGCGGCGCTCGGCGGCATGATCCACGAGGGCAACGCCGACCGGATCAAGGCCAAGATGATCATCGAGGGCGCCAACAGCCCGACCACTCCGGCGGCGGACGAGATCCTGAACGCCAATGGCGTGTACGTGATCCCCGACGTGATGGCGAACGCCGGCGGCGTCGTCGCCTCCTACTTCGAGTGGGTCCAGAACATGCAGCACATGCAGTGGACCGAGCGCGAGGTCAACGACAAGCTCGGCGGGATGATGCGAAAGGCCTACCGCGACGTCAGCGGCCGCGCCAAGGAGGAGAAGCTCTACCTGCGCGACGCCGCGTATCTGGTCGGAATCGAGCGAGTCGTCGAAGCGAGCCGCACCCGCGGCTACATCTAGCCCCTAGCCGCCGTTTAGCGCCTACTTGTCGTCCTCGAAGTCGAAGTCCTTCGGCGGGCCCTTCTCGAACCACAGGTCCTCGTCGTCGTCGGACTCTTCGATGAAGTCCGGCGAGCCCGAGAGGAGGTCCTCCTCCTCGCTCGTGTCCGGTGGACGCACCTCAGTCGCAGGATGCTCGTCGGAGACGTCGTCGTCGACGAAGTCGTCTTCGGGCGGCGGCGGGTAAGTCTGCTCGTCGGTGGGCGGGCCGAGCTCGTCGAACTCGTCGCTCGGCTCGGCAGGAGGCGCCTCCGTCTCGAGGTCGGGCTCACCGGCCGCGCTCGGCAGCGGCATGTCGGGCTCGCCCGCGTCGCTCTCGAAGTCGAAGACCCCGCTGGGGGGGCTAGAGGCGCCGGCCGGCTCGAGCGGCTCGGACGAGGGTGGGTCCTCCTCGAACTCGATCTCGCGGGAGGGGGGTTCGGGCGCGGGGTGCTCCTCGGTCGCGTGGTGAACGCGCCCGCGGGCGCGGCCGGGCGGCTCCGAACCCGCATCGGGCGGCGGCGGAGGAGGATCGGGCACGCCGGCGGGCTCGGGGGGAAGCTCGGCCTCGTCGGCTCGGGCTCGGGCTCGGGCTCGGGGAGGAGATCGACCTCGTCCGAGGGCGGCGCCTCGGCGACCGGGTCGGGCTCGGGCTCCGATGCGGGCTCGGGCGGCCGCACCATCGTCTCCTCCTCGGGGCGCGAGGCCTCGGCGCTCTCGGGAGGCGGCGGGGGCGGCTCAGGCGCGGCTGCCGGCGGCTCGGGCTCCTCGGCCATCAGGTCGGCGAGGGACTCGGCGGGCGGGAGGTCGTCTTCCTCAACGCTGGGCGCAGACGAGCCCTCGGGGGGCCCGGATGACGGATGCTGCGTCGCCTCGGGCACCGCGGGCGGTGCGACGTCGGCGGCGGCCGATGGCGACGGCGAGGGCTCGTCGAAGTCGACCGGGCCGGAGTCCTCGGGGGCGGCGGGCGGCGCCTCGTCAGCGGGGGCAGGCGACTCGTCAGCGGCGGGCGGAGCAGCCGGGGGCGCAGGCGCCGAGGCCTGGGGCTCGACGAGGCGCGTCGGCTCCTCGCTGCCGGCGTCGCCGAGGCCCGCGGGCGGAGGCGTCGTTGGGCCGGGCACCTCTTCTGAGCCGAGCTCGCCGGGCCCCGGGGGAGCCGACTGGCCGAAGAGGTCGCCGGCGCCGAAGGGGTCGGGACGATCGCCCGACCCGAACGCCGACGTCCTCGAGGCTGCGCACCTCTTCCTCCCGGGCGCCGTGCTGGCGCTTCAGGTCCAGGTGCTCGCGAATTGCGTCGTCAAGAATGCCCATCGTGCGCCGTTCCGAGGCGTTGAGTTCGAAAGCTTAGAGGCGTGAAGCAAGTTTGATACCCGTAGATGCCACGGATTCTGCATCGTGGCGACCAGGCACGCACTGAGCCTCAGTCACTCGAGGTGCGGACCTGGTTCTTGCCGGCGCGCTTCGCACGCAGCAGCGCCTGGTCGGCGGCCTCGATCAGCGCCTCGACGTCCTCCTCCGCCTCGGTGGCGGTGGCCGCTCCGATGCTGACCGTCACGTTCATCGTGTCGCCGTCGCGCGTCGAGACCGCGGCGCCAGAGATGTTGGCGCGCAGGCGCTCGGCGAGCACCAGCGCACCGGGGGCGTCGGTCTCCAGCAGCACCAGAGCCAGCTCGTCGCCGCCGTAGCGCGCCCCGACGTCGATCGCGCGCGTCGTGTGCCTGACCACCTGGGCGATCTCCTCCAGTACCGCGTCCCCCTGGAGGTGCCCCATCGTGTCGTTGATCGACTTGAAGTTGTCGATGTCCACGATCAAGACCGAGATGTCATGCTCGAAGCGCCGCGCACGGACGAGCTCGACCTCGAGCATCTGCGAGCATGCGCCGGCGGTTCCAGAGGCCGGTGAGCGGATCCGTCGACCGCCTGCTGTGCGACCTGGGTGTGCAGGCCGGTCAGAGTCCGCGCAGAGCCCGTATGCGAAGATCACCCCCAGGAGCAGGAAGCCCACGCAGCAGGGCGGCCGCGGGGCCCCCGATCGCCAGGAAGCCGCCTTCCTTCGCCGGGCCGAGCAGAAGCAGATTCTCGCCGTCCTCGCTGTCCAGCTCCAGCAGGTGGGCACGGAACTCGCCCTCACTGGTCTCGAGGTCGACCGTCTCGCCGGGCTCAGGCTGATCGCTCGGTGGGTTGACGGTCGCGACGAGCGCCTCGCCGTTGCGAGATACCACCAGCTCGCGCTTGGTCAGCCGGCGCACCTCGAGACGAGAAATCGTCGGCGGTCGTCGTCGACACGCGCAGGGTCCCGCTTTCGGCTCCGTCGCTGGTCAGAAGCGTCTCCGCGAACGCGATCGCGTCGGTGGGGTCGCCGTGGCGAGCACGGTGCCGTCGGGCGAGAGCACGTCGACGGCCTCGATGTCCGGGTCTCGGTCCACGGCATCCGTCGCGAACTCCTGCAGCGCGGCCTGGTCCGGGCCTCCCGGCGCGGTCAGCGCCGCCGCGAGGCCGGGGTCGGCGCTCAGCCCCTCGGCGACCTCGCCCGCATCCGCGACCTCGCCCTCGTATATCGCGAGCGCGGTCTCGAGCCCCGAGGCGAGGCGCGCGTCAGCCTTCCCGCGGCGCGAGTCCTCGCTGACGATCAGGAGCATCCCGACCAGCGCGAGGGTCGGCACCAGAGCGATCAGGATGAAGAAGAGGGCAAGACGCCGTCCGAAGCTCACCTCGGAGACAGCGTATCCTTGGCCCCGCGCTGCGGAGGGATTTCCCGCCCGCGCGGCAACATATGTCCCATGGGGCTATAGCTCAGTTGGGAGAGCGCCTGGATCGCACCCAGGAGGTCGCCGGTTCGAGCCCGGCTAGCTCCACTCTCAGCGCCGCTTGCGCGCGCGGGCATCGACGCCCAGGCCACCTCGCCGGGCGGTGCGCTCCAGGTGCTTCAGGCGCGCTCGGAGTAGGCGGGCTCGGGAGCCGGGTCCGCCGCCGGGGCGCCGCTGCCTGTGGGCTCGCTGCCGTTGCCGTTCGCGTTCGCGGCGTCACCGTCGCCCATCTCCATCGAGGGCATCGGGGCGGGGCGCAGCACGAAGACCGCGATCGCGATCGCGATTCCCACGAGCACGGCGCCGACCAGGTAGGCGAGGTGGTAGCCGGCGTTGAGCGCCGACGCGGTGGACTCCCCGTCGGCGAGCAGCGAGTCGCTGCGATCGGTCGAGAGCGTGGCCAGCACCGCGAGGCCGATCGCTCCGCCGACCTGGACGCTCGTGTTGACGAGGCCGGAGGCGAGCCCGGAGTCCCTCTGCGTGGCGCCTGACATCGCCAGCATCATCAACGCTGGGAACGCGAGGCCCGCGCCCAGGCCGAGCAGGATCATCGGCGGCATCAGGTCGACGAAGTAGCTGCCGTCGACCGGGGTACGGGCGAAGAGCAGCAGGCCGACGCCCAGCGCGACGAGCGCCGGGATCAGCACCGACCGCGGGCCGAAGCGCATGTTGACCCGGTCGGAGACCTTGAGCGACATCGTCCCCATCGCGAGCGTGGCAGGCAGGAACGCGAGGCCGACCTGGAGCGGGTCGTAGCCGAGGATGCGCTGCATGTACAGCGCGCCCATGAAGAACATGCCGAACATGCCCGCAACCGTCAGGGCCTGCACGATGTTGGCGCCCGAGACGTTGCGCGAGCGAAACAGCCGCAACGGCATCAGCGGGTTCTCGATGCGCGCCTGGCGCAAGACGAACGCGGCGACCAGCCCGAGCGAGACCAATCCGAGCACGAGCGTCTGGGGCGAGCCCCAGCCCTGCTCGCTGATCTGGAGGATGTTGTAGACGCCCAGCATCAGGCCGGCGGTGAGCAGTGCGCCGCCGAGCACGTCAGCCCCCTCGCGCAGGCCGATCCCCTCGTGATCGTCGACCAGGCGCTTCGCCGCGAGCGCGGTGGCGATCCCGATCGGGACGTTGATGAAGAAGATCCAGTGCCAGTTGATCGCCTCGGTCAGCGCGCCGCCCGCGAGCAGGCCGATCGAGCCTCCGGCGGACGCGACGAACCCGAAGACGCCGATCGCCTTCGCCTGCTCCCGCGGCTCGGGGAACATCGTCACGATCATGCCCAGGATCACCGCCGAGGTGAGCGCGCCGCCGACGCCCTGCACGAAGCGCGCGCCGATCAGCATCCCCTGGCTCGGAGCGAGCGCGCAGAGCACCGAGGCCACGGTGAAGAGCGCGAGGCCGTACAGGAAGATCCGGCGCTGGCCGATCAGGTCGCCGAAGCGCCCGGCGAGCAGCAGGAGCCCGCCGAACGGGATCATGTAGGCGTTGACCACCCAGGCGAGGTTGCTCTGCGAGAAGCCGAGGTCGTCCTGGATCGAGGGCAGCGCGACGTTCACGATCGTGCCGTCGACGACGATCATGAGCATTCCCGTGCAGAGCACGTAGAGCGCCAACCAGCGGCGGCGCTCGTCGGCGGCGCTGGTTGCGGGTGCGGAAGTCTCTGTGGTCGCTGCCTGGGTACTCACGTTCTCGCTCCTTCGGCTGGTCGTTGTCGTGGTGGTTCATCCGTTGAAACCGACGGCGAGCCGAAAACTCATCGCTTCCGCCCGCAAGATAGTGAGGCGCCCATGCGACATGCGCGCTGCAGGTGGGGAGCCGGGCCGCTCTACCATCTGTTCCCATGCGCATCGACGAGATCCTGCGGCAGCCCGACCCGAGCTTCTCGGTCGAGTTCTTCCCCTACAAGACCGACAAGGGGCGCGACGAGCTGTTCGAGACGGTTCGCGTGCTCGGCGAGCTCGACCCGTCGTTCTTCTCGGTCACGTACGGCGCGGGCGGCTCGACCCACGACCGCCGCAAGACCCTTGAGATCACCCGGGCGATCCGCGACGAGCACGGGATCGAGACCATGGCGCACCTCAACTGCGTCGGCGAGACCGCCGAGGGCCTGCGTGCCGTGGTCGACGAGATCGCCGATGGCGGGATCGAGAACGTCCTGGCACTCCGGGGCGACCCCCCGAGCGGCCAGCCGGACTTCGTTCAGCCCGAGGGCGGCCTCGGCAGCGCCGCCGAGCTGGCGGCGATGATCAGCGACGCCCGCCCCGAGCTCGCGATCGGCGGCGCCTGCTTCCCCGAGGTGCACCCCGAGGCCGACGACCTGGCGAGCGACCTCGCCTACCTGAAGACCAAGGTCGACGCCGGCGCGCGCTTTCTGATCACGCAGCTCTTCTTCGACAACCAGGCCTACTTCGACTTCGTGCCCGCGGCGCGCGCGGCGGGAATCGACGTGCCGATCATCGCCGGCATCGTGCCGATCGTCGGCTACGAGCAGGTCCAGAAGGTCTGTGAGCTGTGCGACGCGACGATCCCCGAGTCGCTGTCCGCCGCGCTCGAAGCGATCGGCGACGACGAGCGCGCCGAGTACGAGTTCGGGATCGCCTACACGGCGCAGCAGTGCTCGGCCCTGCTCGCCCACGGCGCGCCTGGGATCCACTTCTACGCGCTCAACAAGTGGCCCGCGACCAAGGCGATCCTGGGCGCACTTCGCGCCGCGCGGCCGTGGGACCGCGCTCCGGCGGAGCCTCTGGCGCTCCCCGCTACATAGACTCCCCCGAGCGGTGGCGCAGTTTCTGCACAAGGGCAGGCGGATCTCTTACGAGACCTACGGGGAGGGCGATCGCCCGCTCGTGCTGATCCACGGGCTGCTCCTCAACAAGCACATGTTCGACCGGCTCGGCCCGGCGATGGCCAAGCGCGGGAACCGGGTGATCACGATCGACCTGCTCGGCCACGGGGACTCGGATCGCCCGCCCGAGATGGTCAACTACTCGATGCGCTTCTTCGGCCAGGAGGTGATCGGGCTGCTCGACCACCTCGAACTCGAACAGGCGGTGATCGGCGGCACCTCCCTCGGCGCCAACACCAGCCTCACGGTCGCTCGCGACGCCCCGCAACGAGTCAAGGGAATGATGATCGAGATGCCGGTGCTCGACAACGCGCTGCTCGCGACGACCGCCTTCTTCACCCCGATCCTGGCGGGGCTGCGCTTCGGCGCGCCCGTGCTGAAGGGCGTCGCCTCGGTCGCTCGCCGGGTTCCGCGCACCGTCGGGCTCGTGGACCTCTGGCTCGACGCCGCCCGCCAGGACCCCGTCCCCTCGGCGGCGGTGCTCGAGGGCCTCTTCCTCGGTGCGTCGGCTCCGCATCACGACGAGCGGGTGAGGATGGGCCAGCCCACCCTCGTGATCGGCCACCGTGCCGACCCCGTCCACGCGTTCTCGGACTCCGGGATGCTCGCGGGCGAGCTGCCCAACGCCCGGCTCGTACAGGCGACGTCGATCGTCGAGTGGCGGATCACCCCGAAGCGCCTCGACGACGAGCTCGGCGGGTTCCTCGACGACGTGTGGAACGGGCTCGCCGGCCCCGGCTGGGCGCCGAAGGCCGCGGCTGAGGCACCGCTTAGGCAGAGTCGCTAGATTCGCGCGCTCGTATGGCCGGCAACAAGGAAGAACGCGAGCGCCTTCGCCAGGAGCGGCTCGCCGCCCAGCAGAGCGCGGGATCGAGCGAGCGGACGAGGCTGATCGCCGGCTACTTCGTCGCGGGCATTCTCGGCCTCGCGGTGCTCGCCGGGCTCGGGATCGTCCTCTTCGGAGGCGAGGAGAATGGCACCGAGGTGCAGGTCGAGGAGGGCTGCGACAACGCCGCGATCCAGGCGGAGATCGGCGTCTTCACCGACTACGAGTGCGACAACCGCGAGGGCACCCCGCCGCCCGAGCTCCAGTTCGGAGACCTCGACGAGTCCATCACGCAGGCGAAGTGCACGCCGATGCTGGACCTGCCCGACGAGGGCAACAACCACTTCACCGACGAGACGCAGGGCACCTACAAGACCCAGCCGCCGACCTCGGGCGACCACCTGGGGACGCCGAACGAGGCGGGCAGCGGCGCCGTCGCCGACGGCGCGTACATCACCATGCCCCCCGAGTCGCGATTGGTGCACTCGATGGAGCACGGCCGCGTCGAGATTCGCTACGACCCAGATCTTCCCGAGGACCAGCAGCTCGCCCTGAAGGGCGTCTTCGACGAGGACCCGGGCGGCATGATCATGGTGCCCGACCCCGACCTGCCCTACGCGGTCGCGTTCAGCGCCTGGACCAACGCCGTCGGCTGCCCCGAGTACGACCCCCTCGTGCTCGACGTGCTGCGCAACTTCCGCGACACGTATCGCGGTAACGGGCCCGAGAACTTCCCGATCGACTTCTAGCTGCGCCCGTAGGCCGCTTGGCGAGGAACGCCGCCTTGCGGAGCCAAAACACCCGGCGTGCAACGGTGTTCCAGGTAAGGAATGCGAGGCAGGCTGACAATCGCTGCGGCGCTCGGCGCCGTCCTCTTCTGCGCCTGGGTGGCGGCCCCGGCGCTGTCGCTCCATCCCTACATCCCCGCCGCCGAGGACTTCGAGGCCTCGCTGCCCGACGCCAAGCGCCTGCAGCAGCGGGGAGCGCCCAGCCAGCTGGAGCGCCTCCACGGCCATCGCCACGATGACGCCCTGGCGACCGGGCACGGCCCGCCGCAGTGGATCTCGCCTCCGGTCACCGCGCCCGAGCGCTTCGACCTGGTCGGAGTCGCCCGCGAGATGCGCGAGCTCGAGATCCGGGTCCGCGACTCGGGCGGCGAGTGGAGCGACTGGGTTCACCAGCACGAGGGCACGCCCGTCTACGTCGACGGCGCCGACGAGGCGCAGGTGCGCGCCGCGTTCGAGCCCGAGGGCGACCTTCACTTCGTCAACGTCAGCGGCACGGCCGGCGGGCTCGCCGACCGGCTGCTGAACTCCGCGCGCAGCGCGGTCAGCGAGGCGTTCATCTCGATCGCGTCGACCCCGGTCGCCGAGGCGATCGCGAACAAGCCGAAGATCGTCACCCGCGCGGCCTGGGGCGCGGACCTCGCCGAAGGGCGGCTGCCCGCCCCGCGAGCCCGCCCAGTACGGCGGCGTCTCGGCGGCGGTCATCCACCACACCGTGAACGCCAACGACTACTCGGCCGCCGAGGCGCCCGGGATCGTGCTCGGGATCTGCCGCTTCCACGTCAACGCGAACGGATGGAACGACATCGGCTACAACGCGCTCGTCGATCGCTTCGGCAAGCTCTACGAGGGGCGCGCGGGCGGGCTGGAGTACCCCGTGCTCGGAGCGCAGGCGCAGGGCTTCAACGCGCAGACGACGTCGATCGCCTCGATCGGCGAGCACACGTCGACGAAGCTGAGCAAGAAGGCGCGCGGGGCGATCATCAAGTTCCTGGCCTGGAAGATGAAGGTGAGCGCAGCGACGCCCGTGTCCGGGACGACGACGATGACCTCCGCCGGCGGATCGCAGAGCCGCTACACCGCGGGCACCGTGATCACGGTGCCGCGCGTCGTCGGCCACGGCACGCTGGGGCTCACCGAGTGCCCGGGCGCGACCCTCGCGCCGCAGGTCGCCTCGATCCAGCTCGCCGTGCAGAAGCGGATCAAGAACGGGAAGAAGAAAAAGCGGAAGAAGGGCAAGAAGCGCGGCTCAGGCGGGGCTCAGCCCGCTCTATAGGCCGGGAAGAACCCGCCGGGCTCGGCCGACGCGGCGATTCGCAGCCGCTCGTATTCCTCGGGGTCGCAGACCACCTCGTGCGTGTGAAACGGAGCGGTCGCGTTCGCGAACCCCTGCTTGAAGCGGTCGAGCGAGTCGCCCGGCTTCACGCCGCCGCCCAGGTTGAGCGAGATGCCGAGCTCGCCTGCGAGGGAGGTCATCGCCGCGAACAGGTTCTTCATCGGGGAGTCGGCGAGAGCGGCGTCGGCCGTCCCGCCGAGGAAGTAGTGCAGGTAGCCGTCGCTGCGCACCGCGATCGCGCCCGCCGACGGCGCCTCCCCCTCGCGCCCCGCGAGAAACAGCCAGGCGGGCTCGGCCGCCAGCAGCCGCTCGAAGTACTCGCTCGAGAACAGGTAGCGCTCGGAGGCTCCGGTGCGCGCCATCGTCTCGGCGTAGGCGCGCTCGAACGCCGCGCGGTCGGACGGGTCCGCGTCGGACCCCGGCTCCGCTGCGACGCGCCATCCGCGGCGTTCGTTCTGGCGGATCTGCTGGTCCAGGCGCTTGCGCAGCCCGCTCGGGAGGCGGGGGTCGGCGATCTGGACCTCGGCGCGCACCGTGCCCCCCGGCAGGCTCGGTGAGGTCCCGATCCGGTCGCGCACGAAGAGGCTGACGAGGCCCGTCTCGGACCAGTCGACGTCCGCGGGCGGAACGGCCAGAGCCCCGCTTGCGCCGGGATAGCCGTACGGAGAGATCGCGTCCGACCCCGCCGCGTCGTCGATCTCGCGCACGATCACGGGCAGCACCGCCTCCTCTCCCTCGGGCCCGACCGCCAGCGAGTGGGTCACCCCCTCGGCCGCCAGGAACTCGGGTGAGCGGAAGAACTGGCTCTGCTCGGCGGCCGCCGAGCCGGCGTCTCCGATCAGCCGCGCCCTCACCGGCGGGGCCTCAGTCCTCTGGCTCGGGCGGCTGGTCGGCGGGAAACCCGCCCCAGAGCTCGACGTCGATCAGCTCGCCCTCGTGCCGGATGTGGTCGCGCAACACGCCCTCCTGCTTCCAGCCGTTGTAGATGACCGCCTTCTTCGCGGCCTCGTTCGGAGCCGGGATGCGGCCGTAGACCTTGTGGGCGCCGAACTCCTCGTATGCCTTCTTGTTGGTCAGGCGCTCCGCCTCGCGGCCGACGCCCATCCCCCGGATGCGGTCGTCGCCCATGATCGCGCCGAGCTCGGGCGCGGCCGCGCCGCCGACTCCGTAGAGCGCGGTGAAGCCGACCGGCTCGTCGATCCCCTCGACCATGACCGCCCACTTGCGGTCGTCCCCGTCGGTCTTCATCGCGCGCTCGACCCAGGCCTCGGCGTCGGACTCGGTGAACGAGTCCCGGTGCTCGAGCAGGTTCGCGGTCGCGCCGGGAGAGTTGAACCAGCGGTGGACCGCCGGCGCGTCGCCGGGCTCGAACTCGCGAAGTGAGATTCCTCGGGCCATTTCGCGGCCAGCCTAGTCGCTGGACGTGGATTCCCTGGCGGTGGATTCCTCCTCGGCCGCTCGGCGAAGCGGCGAGTCCTCGTTCGACCCGGCGTAGGGATCGCCGGCGGCGACTCCCACCCCCCGCACGAGCACCATCGGCGTCGAGGCGATGATCCTCAGGTCGAGGCCCAGCGAGCGGTGCTCCGCGTACCAGACGTCGAGCTCGATCCTCTGCTCCCAGGGAATGCTCGGCGCGTCCCTTGATCTGGGCCCAGCCGGTGACGCCGGGCTTCAGCTCGAGGCGGCGGCGCTGGCGCGGCGTGTAGAGCGCGACCTGCGCCGGCAGGGTCGCCCGCGGCCCGACGATCGCCATCTCGCCCCGCAGGACGTTGACGAGGTTCGGGAGCTCGTCCAGCGAGAAGCGCCGCAGCAGCGCGCCCCGCGCGAGTCACACGCGGGTCCTCGCTGACCACGGCGGTCCCCACCCCGACGGGGTCTGATCCCGCGCGCATCGTGCGGAGCTTCCACATCTCGAACTCGCCGCCGTGCAGGCCCACCCTGCGCTGGCGATAGATCACGGGCCCGCGCGAGCCGAGCTTGATCGCCGCCGCGGCGATCGCCAGCACTGGCGAGGCGACCAGCAGCCCGAGGGCCGCGATCGCGACATCAGCCGCGCGCGGCAGGCCGCGACGGGGTGCGGCGGTCGGATCGTCGGCGCGGTCGGGCCTCATCGCGTCCCCTCGACCTTCTCCCAGCCGATCGGGACGCCGCCGGCCCGGATGCGGTCGAACAGGCCGACCGCGATCGAGGCGGTCACCGTGAAGTAGTAGTAGGCGATGCGCAGCGGCAGAAAGGGAACGAAGCGGCCGAGCAGCGCGGCGGCGAGGAAGCCCAGCTGCAGCGCCATCGTCACGACGTAGACGGTCCCTTCGCCGAGCAGCGCCGCGTTGGCACCGAGCGCCACCAGGTGCAGCCAAGGAGTCAGGTAGCGCAGCAGGCGATGCGAGTAGATCTCGAGCGCGTAGGCGGGCGAGTAGCCGCGAGGGCTCAGCATCCCCCACTTCAGCATCACGTCCCAGAGGCCCCACATCATCCGCCGCTTGCGCTTGAACTCGCCCTCGACCGTCGGCGCCATGCGCTCGGTTGCGAGAGCGGCCGGCTCGTAGACGGCGCGCCAGCCTCGCTTGGTCAGCTCGAACGGGAAGCCGATGTCCTGGCCGCGGCTCGGGTGGAGCTCGACGTAGGCCTCGCGGCGCACGGCGTAGATCCCGCCGTTGCCGGCGGTGATCCCGGCGAGCCCCGACTCCATCTCTCGCACCGCCATCTCGTAGCGCCAGTAGAGGCCCTCCTGGTTGCCCCCCTCGCCGCCCGAGAAGCGGACCTGGCCGCAGGCGTACCCGACGCGCTCGTCCGCGAAGCGCGCGACGAGGCGCCGCATCGCGTCCGGCTCCCAGAAGCTGTTGGCGTCGGAGAAGGCGACGATCTCGCCGTCGGCCTCGCGCACCGCGGCGTTCAGGGCCTGAACCTTGCCGCCGCGCGGCAGGTCGAGCACACGGTCTGCGCCGGCGGCGCGGGCGAGCTCGACCGTACGGTCGGCCGAGCCGTCGGAGGCGACGACGACCTCGAGGCGCTCGCGCGGGTAGTCCAGCCCGAGCGCGTTGCGGACCTTCTCGGCGATCACCTTCTCCTCGTCGTAGGCGGCGATCACGAGGGTCACGCTTGGCGGCTCCGGGCCCAGCGCATCGCGCTCGTCGTTGCGCTCGCCGAACACGCGGCTCAGCACCGCGAGCAGCAGCGGATAGCCGACGTGCGCGTAGGCGATCAGGGCGAGCGCGCCCCAGAAAAAGACTTCAAGAAAAACCATAGGTTGGGATTATCCGGCGAGCAGCCGTTCGTAGAAGGCGAGGGTACGGCGGCCGATCTCGTCCCACGAGTACTCGCTTGCCGCCGCCGCAAGCGCGCCCGCTCCGAGGCGCTCTCTCTCGTCGGGGTCGTCGAGCAGTTCCCGGAGGGCCTCCGCGAGCGCCTCGGGGTCGCCGGGCGGCACCGTTCGGGCCGCTCCGAGCTCCGCGACCTCGGGGAAGCCGCCGATCTCGCTCAGCACCAACGGCCGCCCGAAGGCGAGCGCCGTGTAGAGGACGCCCGACTGCTCGATGTTGCGGTACGGCAGCGCGACGACGTCGGCGCGCCGCATGAAGGCGGGTATCTGCTCGTCGGAGACGAAGCGGTCGATGAAGCGCACCCGCCCGCGGGCGGCTGCCGCGAGCTCTCGGAGCGGCTCCATCGGGACCATCGGCCGGCCGACGACCCAGAGCTCGGCGCTGGTGCCGAGGCGGCGAAACGCCTCGAGCAGCACGTCGGTCCCCTTGTACGGCCGGATGAGGCCGAACGCGAGGATCACCGGCCCCTCGACCGCAGCCAGCTCTGGCGGCAGCGGCTGCTCATCGGCCTGGCGCGTCAGGTAGTCGAAGGCACCGTGCGGGATCACCTCGATGCGCCCGGGGTCGACTCCGAACTGCGAGGCGAGGCGCTCGGCGCCGTGGCGGGAATGGGCGACGATCCCGTCCATGCGGGCGAGCAGCCGCCCGAGCGTCGAAGCGATGCGCGTTCCGCGTTCGGGGAAGCGCCAGTGCATCGTGAACACCCTCGGATGGACCGGGGCGAGCAGCCGCTGGTCGAGCTGGGGAACGGGCAGCCACTGGTAGTGGACGATGTCGGCTCCCCGCGCGTGGCGGCGGTGGCGCAGCATGCCCGGGACGTGCTCGGCGGCCCGCATCGCGCGGCGCGCTCGCGCGTTCGCCGCGCCCGAGGCGGAGCTTCGGCGGTAGAAGAGCTCGGTGACCTCATAGCCCTCCCCCACCGGCACCGAGCCGTGCGGGAAGCGGCAGGTGACTAGCTCGACGTCGGCGCCCGCGCGCGCGAGCGCGCCCGCCAGGGCGTGGTCATAGGGAGGCGTGTAGGCAGCCGGATCGACGATCTGAACGCGCATGGGGGAGCATTCTCGCCGTGAAGCTGTCCTATTGCGTGGTCAACACCGACGGCCGGGAAGATCTTCTCGCCTGCCTCGACGCGATCGAGCGCACCGCGCCCTCGCGCGTCGAGGCCGAGATCCTGGTCCTGGACAACGCCTCGGGCGACGGATCGGCTGAGGCCGTGCGCTCGCGCGGCGGCGACGTGCGTCTGATCGCGCTCGAGCGACGCGAGGGGAAGGCCGCCAACGACTCCCGCCTGCTGCGCGAGTCCCGCGGCGAGTACTCCCTGCTGCTGAACGAGGATTCCGAGCTTCTCCCGGGGGCGACCGCGGCCCTGATCGCCGCCCTGGACGCCGATCCCGACGCGGCGGCAGCCGGCGCGCAGCTCCTGGACTCCTCGGGGGAGCCGGTCCCGTGCGCCTGGCGGCTGCCCGGGTGGGGCTCGAGCGTCGCCTCGGCGCTCTTCCTGCACCGCCTCTTCGTCACGCAGAGCGGCGGCGAGCACACCCGCGAGGTCGGCTGGGTGCAATCGAGCGCCATGCTCGTGCGCCGCTCGGCCGCGGAGGAGGTCGGCTACCTCGACCCCGCCTTCTTCGTCTACTCCGACGAGACGGATTTCAGCAAGCGGCTGCGGGACGCCGGCCACACGATCCTCTTCGTGCCGGGCGCGCGGGCGATCCACCATGACCAGCTCGCCTCTGATTCGAGCGGCGCCGACCGGCGCCTGGTCGAGTTCAGCCGCAACCGCGACCTCTACCTGCGAAAGCACCTCGGGGCCGCCTCGGCGTTCCTGCTGCGGCCGGTGATCGCCTTCCCTTATCTGGTGCGTGCCGCGGTCAACGCGGTCAGGCCCGGCCGCTCGCCGCGGCGGTTCCTCGCTCTCGCCCGTCAGGCACTCGAGCCGGCCCGCGGCGAGGGCATCCGCGAGGCGGCGGAGGCCTACAACCGCAGGCTCGACGTCTAGGGCCCGCGGGCGTCCTCGTCGCGCTGCTCGGCCTCGAGCGCCTCGCGCGTCAGGCGCGGGCCGCGACCGCTCGGGTCCTCCCCGGCCTCCCGGTCTTCGGGCGGTGCGTCGCGGTAGCGCTGGATCGCCTCGCGGATCGCGCTGGGTGAGAGGTTGGCCGCCAACGCCCGGCGCTCCTCCGCTCTGAGGAAGCCTGTCGCATAGAGCAGCAGCGGATAGAGCATCCACAGGGCGGTGCGCGACGCGAGCCCGGCGAAGCCGTCCGTCGGGAGCAGCAGCTCGCCCACGGCGACGATGACCGCGCCTGTCGCGAACAGCTGAGTCAGCCGCAGCCACTCGTAGGGCACCGGGAATAGCCGCTGGGTGAAGAAGTACATGAGCGCCAGCACGACGGCGTAGGAGGCGACCAGCGAGATACCGGCGCCGACGATCCCGTACTCGGGGATGAGGAAGAGGTTGAGGCCGATGTTGGCGATGGTCCCGATCGCCGTCGCCGGGAAGTTGAACTCGGTGCGCCCGGTGCGGCCGAGGACCACCACCAGCACGAGGTAGAGCGCGTAGAGCATCACTCCCGTCGAGACCAGGCCTATCGCCTCGTACGAGTCGAAGAACTCGGGCGCGGCGAGGGTGCGGACGATCCACCGCGAGAGGAGCCAGATGCCGGTCACCGCGAAGGCGCAGACCGCCACGAACCAGGTGACGATCACGGCGTAGGCGTTGCGCGCCTCGTCGTCGTCTTGAATCGAATAGGCGAGCGGCGGCCACGCGAGCTGGAACCCCTTGACGAGGACGTTCACCGCCTGCGCGAACTTGACCGAGAGCGCGTAGAGGCCCGCGTCGCCGAGGCCCGCGAGCCGGACCAGAAGGAGCCTGTCGATGAAGTTGAGGGAGTACAGCGAGAGCTCGGCCGGCATCGTCGGCAGGCCGAAGCGGGTCATCCGGCGCAGCAGGCCGAAGTCGGGGACGAGCGCCAGGCGCCGGCGCTGCGCGATCAGCAGCCCCGCCAGGAAGAGCGCTCCGCTCACGTACTGCCCGAGCAGCAGCCCCTCGGCGCCCCTCTCCTCGATCACCACCAGCCAGACGGTGAGCGGGATCGTCACCAGGACGTTCGAGACCGTGAACACCAGGAAGGCCTTGGCGCGCTCGTCGAGACGGAACAGCGCGAGCAGGAACTCGAACATCGTGAACACCCAGAGCCCGGCGATCGCGATCCGCACCAGCCCGGGATCGGAGCGGTCGAGGACGAGCTGCGAGATCGGCTCGGCGAGCGGCATCAGCACCGCGAGGCCGATCGTCGTGGACCAGAAGAGCGACGCGAACCCGGTCGAGACGACCTTGGCGGGGTCCTCGTCGCGCTCGTAGTAGAAGCGCAGGAGCGCCTCGATCACGCCGAGGCGGATGACGATCGACGTCGCGATCACGCCGGTGATCAGCACCTCGGCCGCGCCGTAGTCCGCCGGCGAGAGGTAGCGCGTGTAGAGCGGCAGCAGCGCTACCGCGATCAGCTTCGAGAGGACGCTGGACGCGGTGTATGCCGCTCCCGTGGTCGCCAGGCGGCGCAGGTAGCCGGTCATGCGGTTACGGAGTCTGGGGCCCGGAGCGGCTCGAACCGCTCACGGAGGCGAGCGAGGCGCCGATCGCGAGAATCGCCCAGGTGAGCGGGTCGGTCAGGAAGGCCCCGTAGCCGACCGTGTGGACCAGCATCGCGGCGAACGCCCCGGCGAGCGCGATCCTCGCCACGAGCCTGGCCCCCGGCTCCGCGCGCGGGGTCGCCGATCGCATCCGCGGGCGCGCCCAGCCCCGGCGCGAAGCGGCGCATG
Organism: uncultured Solirubrobacterales bacterium; assembly: GCA_963820665.1. GTDB lineage: Bacteria > Actinomycetota > Thermoleophilia > Solirubrobacterales > 70-9 > CAVUAT01. The sequence continues at coordinate 594,702 of CAWGAL010000005.1, forward strand.
CCGGCGAGCAGCGCCACGATCGCCGTCACCACCACCGCGGCGTACGCGAGCAGGCCGAGCAACCCCTGCTCGGCGGCGACGGTGACCGCCTCGTTGTGGGAGATCGTCGTCTTGTTCGGGTTCGCGTCCTCCTGCTCGATGAACGCGTCCGAGAACGAGGCCGAGCCGTAGCCGGCGAGCGGCCGGGACTTGAACAGGTCGAAGCCCCCCTCGACCAGGGTGCTGCGGCCGCTTGAGATCTCCTCCGAGGAGTCCTCGGCCTCCGAGGTGCCTCCGACGACGAGCACCGTGGCGAAGGCGACGACCAGGAGCACCGGCAGGCCGGCGGCCGCCCAGACCGCGCTGTAGCGCAGGCCGCAGAGCACCACGATGCCGACCAGCAGGGCGATGAAGCTCGTCTGGGAGAGGCCGAAGAGCAGGCCGACCGCGATCACTGCCAGCACGACCGCGCCCTGCCCGACCCGGCGCGGCTCGCGAGCCCAGAGCACCACGGCCGCGACGATCACGGCGACGAGCGACAGGTAGCGCCCGTAGATGTTCGGATCCCAGAACAGCGAGTTGACCCGGAAGTAGAAGTGGAAGTCGTTGGAGAGCTCGAGCGCAGGGTTCCAGAAGATCTCGCCCGCGATGTACTGCCCGATGCCGACGACCGCGAAGAGCAGCGCCTCGGCGACGACCACGCCGAGCGAGAGCCCGAGCAGGCGCGGGGTCCAGTCGACGTCGGTGAGCATCACGAACATCGCCGCGAAGGGGACGAGGAAGAAGGCGACGTTCCGCGCCGCGAAGCCGATGTCGCTCGGAGTACGCCGACTGCAGCGCGTAGAGCACCGTCGCCGCCGCGAGGGCGATCAGAAGCGGCCGCGGCTCGAAGCGCTCCCGCTCGCCGCCCCGCTCGTAGGCCGAGATCGCGGCCGCAAGCGCGCCCGCGCCGATGACCACGTAGAGCGGCAGCAGCAGGTTCGCGTCCTCGCTGCCGACGCCGATCGGGACGCGGAAGGGCAGCGCCGCGATCAACAGCAGCGGCAGCGCGGCGGGGCGCCGGCGAAGGAGCAGAGCCAGGGCGACGACCACCCCCACCGCGGCCAGCGTGGCTGCGGCGAGCGCGGCGGGGCGCTCTCGCAGGGACTCCAGCTCGTCCCAGGCCTCGCCGACGATGAGCGCCAGCGCGATCACGAGGCCGGTCACCAACAGCGCCGCGCGGGGCCTGCGGCCCCGGACGAGCAGGGCCGCCGCCAGGGAAGCCGTCGCCGCGATGGAGCCGGCGACCTCGAGCGCCTCGCTCACTGGGGCTCCGTGGGTGGGCCGATGCGGATGCGCTCTCCAGAGACACCGCTGCGATCCGCTTCGTTCAAGGTCACCCGCAGCCGGTAGACGCCTGTGCCGACCGCCGCGCCCGACTCGTCGGTCGCGTCCCAGTCGAAGCAGTGGGCGTTTACGTCGTCGCGCTCGCCGTCGCCGTCGCCGTCGGACGGCCCGCCGCTGAGCGGCTCGGCCTCGGCGAGGACCTTGACGACGTCTCGCGACCCGCTCTCGACGATCTCGACGTCGACGACGTCGTCGCGCGGCATGCGGAAGCAGACGCGGTAGCCGTCATCCTTCGCCTTGAAGCGGATCTCGCTGGCTATCGGCCCCTCCTTGCGCAGGTTCTGGGTCAGCGCCATCGCGGCCACCGTCCCGACGACCAGCGCCGCCACGCAGATCGCGGCGAGCACGGCGGGGTTGCGGAGTCGGCGGGTCAGTCGCCCAGCGTCGTCTCGGACGAGCTCGCGTCCGTCGTCGAGCTGTCGGCTGAGTCAGTCGCCGATGCGCTCGGTGCCTTGTCCTCGCCGAGCACGACCGCGACCTGGGCCCCCTCGGAGATGGTCCGCACCTCTTGGTCCATCGGCTCGCTGCCCTCGATGTCGACGACGGGTGCGACCTCGGGGGCGCAATCCTGGCTGCCCTCGGCGAACATCACCGTGCTCGCTTCGAACGGCGACTCGGTGTTCGAGACGGGGCCGACGTCATAGCCCTTGGTCGTCAGGTCCTTCGCGAATCCGGCCGCGAGACCCGCCTCGGGAGTGCTGTTGAGCACCGCGACCTTGGTCTGGCCGGGCGGGCACGCCAGGGCCTGACCGTTGCTCTTCTGGGCGCCGTCGGTGGAAGCGTCATCCCCGCCGAGCAGGCGGCTGGCGCCGAATCCGATCCCGGCCAGCAGGATCAGTGCGCCGACGATCATCACGGCGGTCGAGGGAAGCGCGGGCATGCGCCGGCCGTCGCCGTCCTCGCGGCGGCGGGTCTCGAAGCGCTGGCGCCGCTCGGCCGCCTGGCGCGCGAGCTCAGCGCGGCGGAAGGCCTCGGCGTCGTTCGGCGCTGAGGCCGCGGCGGCGCGGGCTGCCGCCTTGGGCTGCTTCGGCGGCGGCTTGCCAGCCTCGGGCGCTTCCGCGTCCTCCGCGGCGGCCTCGACGTCCTCGGGGTGGGTCGGCATCGGGTCGCCCTCGACCAGGAACTCGGCGTTCTCGCGCAGGCGTCGCACGTCTCGCGCCTGCGCGAAATAGAGGAGTGCGAGTACTGCCAACCCCAAGAAGGCGGCCAGCCCCGCGAATGCGCCTACTTCCTTGATCACTTCCATAGGGCTTGCGGCGCGGGATGTTAGTTGGCGAGCCTCGACAGCGACTCTCGCCGGGCGCGGCGGTCGCGCCTAGGCGTCGAGGCTGACCTCGGCGGCGCGACGGCGCTCGGTCACCAGATCGACGGTTGACTCCGCCAGGTGGGCCTCGTCACCCTCGCGAACCAGCTGCTCGAGCCTCGCGACGGCCCCCCTGACCCACTCGGGATCGAGCTGGGCGCGCCTGACAGCGCGCACGATCTTCTCCGCCGAGGTCGCCTGCGGGCGCTCGTCGGAGTTGAAGAGCTCCTCGTGGAGCTTCTCGCCCGGCCTGCGCCCGGTGAACTCGATCGCGATGTCGGTGTCGGGCTCGAGCCCGGCGAGGCGGATCATGTTGTGGGCGAGGTCGACGATCCTCACCGGCTCACCCATCTCGAGCACGAACACCTCACCGGTTCCGGCGCCCAGGTCGCCGGCGCGGATCACCAACTGCACGGCCTCGGGGATCGTCATGAAGTAGCGGGTCATCTCGACATCGGTGACCGTGATCGGCCCGCCGCGCTCGATCTGGCTGCGGAAGATCGGCACGACGCTTCCCGACGACGCGAGGACGTTGCCGAAGCGGACGGTGATGAAGCGGGTGTGCGGGTGCTTGTGCCGAGCCGCTTCGACGATCCACTCCGCCATCGCCTTCGATGCTCCCATCACCGTGCGCGGGTTGACTGCCTTGTCGGTCGAGATCAGCACGAAGCGCTCGCAGCCAGACGCGGCGGCTGTCTCGGCGGTGACCCTGGTCGCGATCGCGTTGTTGCGAACCGCCTCGAGCGGGTTCGCCTCCATCAGCGGCACGTGCTTGTACGCGGCTGCGTGGAAGACGATGTCGGGGTGGAAGCGCTGCATCACCTCGAGCATCCGGTCGGGCTCCTTGCAGTCGGCGAGCACGGACTCGACCCGGGTGAAGTGGCGCTCCTCGGTCATCTCGCGGTCGATGCGGAAGAGGTTGTCCTCGGCGTGGTCGAGCATCACGACGAGCTTGGGGCCGACGCGCGCGATCTGGCGCACGAGCTCGGACCCGATCGAGCCACCCGCGCCGGTGACGAGGATCACCTTGTCCTGAACGTACGCGCCCACGCGATCGAGCTCCATGCGGATCGGCTCGCGCCCGAGCACGTCCTCGACCTGCACCTCGCGCAGCTGCCGGTTGAGCTGGACGCCGCCTCGGAGAAGCTCGAACACGGTCGGCAGGGTGCGCACGGTGATCTCGCGCTCGCGGCAGGCCGCGACCACCCTCCCGCGCAGCTCGCCGGGTGCCGACGGAATCGCGATCGTGACCTCGTCTGGCAGCGTCTCGTCGAGGATGCGGTCGATCTCGTCGGTCGTGCCGAGCACCCGGACGCCGTGCAGGCGCGATCCCTGCATGCGCGGGTCGTCGTCGAGGTAGCCGATCGCGGTGGTGGCGAGGTTCGGGTTCAGCTGGAGCTCGCGAACCACCATCTGGCCCCCGGAGCCGGCGCCCACGACCAGGACCTGGCGCTCCTTGCCCGCTGCGCGGCGCCGCGTGGGGCGCTCCATCGCCATTCGCGTCAGCAGCCTGATCCCGCCGACCAGGACGAGCGTCAGCAGGAAGTCGGTGACGACGACCGAGCGCGGGATCGGGTCCTCGAAGGGCTGGATCAGCAGGAAGGCGACGGCGAGGATCGCGCTCGATGCCGCGACGGCGCGCATGACGCCGAACAGGTCGGGCAGGCGGAAGTACCGCCACCACTTCTCGTAGAGGCCGAACCCGCCGAAGACGACCAGCTTGCCGATGACCACGATCCCGATCGAGCCCCAGAGCATGTCGCGGTAGCGATCGGGCACGCCCCCCTCGGTCTCGAGGAAGCGCAGGCGGAAGGCCATATAGAACGCGAACGCCACGAGGACCGCGTCGACCGCGATCTGAAGCGCACGATGCCTGTAGACGGGATGCCGAAATCTATGCACGCGGCTCGGGATTCTACGTCGAATTCCCTTCCATCCTGGAAACCTGCGTTCGCCTAGCATGCTGCGCTCGTGACTGACTTCATCGTTGACCCGCTCGTCGACTTCTGCGTCGACGTGATCGGGGAGATCGGCTATCTCGGCATCTTCCTGTTGATGCTCGTCGAGAGCGCGAACATCCCCATGCCCAGCGAGGCGACGATGCTGTTCGCCGGTTTCCAGGTCGAAGAGGGCACGCTGACGCTGCTCGGGATCACCGTCGCGGGCGTGCTCGGCAACGTCGTCGGCTCGTGGGCCGGCTACGCGATCGGCTACTACGGGCGCACCGGCATCCTCGAGAAGTACCCGATCTTTCACGTGAGCCCGAAGCAGATGGCCCGCGTCGAGGACTGGTTCGAGCGCTACGGAGCCGCCACGGTCTTCTTCACGAGAATGCTCCCGATCGTCCGCACCTTCATCTCCACCCCGGCCGGCGCGGCGCACATGAACCTCGCCAAGTTCACCATCTACACCGCTGCAGGCTGCATCCCCTGGGTGCTGCTGCTGGGCTTCATCGGCGTCAAGGTCGGCGAGAACTGGGAGGAGTGGAAGGACAAGCTCCACTACTTCGACTACGTCGTCGCGGTGGGGCTGCTCGGGCTCGCCGTGTACGCCTTCGTCAAGTGGCGCCGGGGCGGCGGTTCGGGACCCTCCTCGGAGCGGGACACGGCGGGCGCACGCGACACGGCGACCATGCCCGAGGGCTGAGCCAGGTGCCCGCCGACGAGGGCGCCCCACCGATCCCGCCCGCCCGCGCGATCGCGCTGGGTGCGGTGCAGGGACCCGCCGAGCTGCTGCCGATCTCGAGCTCGGCCCACCTCTCGCTGATCCCCTGGCTCGCCGACTGGGACTGGGAGACGCACGACGCCGAACTGCGAAAGAGCTTCGAGATCGCGCTTCACGCAGGAGCCGCCGCGGCGCTCCTGCTCGGGCAGCGGCGCGTGATCGCGGATGAGCTGAAGAGCTTCGACCGGCGAAAGGGCGCGGTGGTCGCGCTCTCGTTCCTGCCGCCGGTGACGATCGGCGTCATCTTCGAGCGCCAGATCGAGGAGCGCCTCGGCGGCCCAGCCCCGACGGCGATCGGGCTGCTCGTCGGCGCGGCGGCGATGGCGCTCGCCGACCGCGGCCCCCAGCTTCGAAACCGCTCCCGCGCCGGCGCCACCGATGGGCTCGCGCTCGGGATCGCCCAGGCCGCCGCACTGGCTCCGGGGGTGTCGCGAAACGGCGCCACGCTGACGGCGGCGCGCTGGCGCGGGTTCACCCGCCAGCACGCGAACATGCTCTCGCGCACCGTCGCCCTCCCCGTGATCGTCGGCGCAGCCGTGCTCAAGGCCTCGCGGCTTCGCAAGCGCGGGCTTCCGCCCGAGCACCGCCCCGCCTTCGTCGCGGGCACGGCCACCTCCTTCGCCTCCACCCTCGCCTCGCAGGCGCTGATCGGGCTGGTCGAGCGCGACAGCGCCCTGTGGCCGTACTCGGCCTATCGCGCCGGCCTCGCCGCGGTGGTCCTCGCGACGCTCGAACGGCGTCGGCGCACGGAGCGCGAGCTCGTGGCGCGGACCGTGGTCGCCGGCAACGGCAAGCCGAGCCAGGAGGCCGGCGCCAACGCGGCCCGTGCGGCCGAGAAGGTCGCCCGCTCCCAGGAAGGGGAAGGGATCTGATGGCCGACGACGCCTACGCCCGCGCCGGCGTCAGCCAAAGCGAAGCCGACGACGCGGTCGGCGCGCTGGTCGCAGCCTTGGCGGCAAGCGCCCCCACTGAGAGCCGCCAGGTGCTCGCCAGTGGCCACTACGCGAACGTAATCCGCCTCGGGGTCGAGACGGGGATCGCCATCACCACCGACGGCGTCGGCACGAAGCTCGTGCTCGCCGAGCAGCTGGGGCGCTGGGACACGGTCGGGATCGACTGCGTCGCGATGAACGTCAACGACGTGATCTGCGTCGGCGCGGAGCCGCTCGCGATGGTCGACTACCTCGCGGTCGAAAAGGCGGACGCCGGGATCGCCGGGCAGATCGGCATCGGCCTCGCCCGCGGGGCGGAGCTGGCGGGCATCGAGATCGTCGGCGGCGAGCTCGCCCAGCTCGGCGAGCTGATCCGCGGCCTCGACCTCGCCGGCGCCTGCATCGGCGTCGTCGACCTCGACGCGATGATCACGGGGACCAAGATCGAGCCCGGCGACTCGGTGATCGGGCTTCCCTCGTCCGGGCTGCACTCCAACGGCTACACGCTCGCGCGCAAGGCGCTGGGGTCGATCGGCCTCGACGACGAGCGCCTCGGCCGGCCGCTCGGTGACGTCCTGCTGGAACCGACCGAGATCTACGTGAAGGCCGTGATGGACCTCCTCCGCTCCAAGGCCGACGTCCGCGGCCTCGCCCACCTGACCTCGGGCGGGCTCGACAACCTGCTCCGACTCGAGAACCCGGAGGTCGGATACAGGATCGATTCCCCCCTGCCGGTACCGCCGGTGTTCGAGTTGATCGCCGAGCTCGGGGAAGTCGGCGGCGAGGAGATGCACGACGTCTTCAACATGGGCTGCGGCTTCTGCTGCGTCGTCGACCGCCGCCACGAGGAGGAAGCGATCGAGGTGCTGCGCGCCCACCACCCCGGGCGCCGCGCGGATCGGCGAGGTGACGGCTGACGCCGGTGAGGTGGTTCGGGCGTGAAGCGTTCGGGTGTGAGAGTCAGGGCCTGACGGTTCCGCGCGCCCGTTCGAGCACCGCGGCCATGCGGGCGGCCATCTCGGTGACATCGTGCTCGGCCGCGGCGGAGCGGGCGGCCCGGTTGGGCGACGGGAGCTCGGCGGCGCGGCGCATCGCGGTCGTGCAGGGCCGCGTCGTCGTGCGGGTCCACGAGCACGCCGGCCTCGGGCGTGACGAACTCGGGCGGGCCGCCGACGGTCGTGCCGACCACGCTTCGCTCCATCGCCATCGCCTCCAGCGTGGCCTGTCCGAACGGCTCGACCAGAGAGGGCTGACAGAGGACGTCGCACGCGGCGACCCACCGAGGCACCTCGGACTGCGGGACGCGACCCACCAGCTTCACGTTCGCGCGGCCCTCGAGCTGCTCGCGCAACGGGCCGTCGCCGACGAAAGCCAGCTCGCCCTCCCCCAGGCGCGCGAAGGCGTCCGCGAGGCGGACCACGTTCTTGCGGTCGATCAGCGAGCCGACGCAGAGATACGCGCTCCCCCCCGTCGCCTCCGCCCCCCAGCCGAGCTCACGGCGCGCTGTCGCGGCGTCCATCGGTGCGAAGGCATCGAGGTCCACGCCGCAGTCCGCGATCGAGATCTTCTCGCGCGCCGTGGGGATGTGCTCGCAGAGGCGCTCGGCCAGCCATGAGGAATTCGCGATGACCGCAGCCGACCGGCGATGACGCGCTTGGTGGCGGCCGTGATCCCCGGCACGCGTCCGAGGTTGGCCACGTCCTGGCCGTGAGCCATGACCACGAGAGGCGCGCCGGCCGCTCGCGCCGCCGAGGCGCCCGCGAGGCCCGCCGGGAAGAGGAAGTGCGCGAACACGACGTCGGGGCGAAACCGCTTCGCGGCTCGGATCGCGTCGCGTCGCAGCCCCAGGTACTTGGTCGGCGGTCCCCCGCGGCGACTGAGCGCGGCGACCTCGACCGAGTGCCCCGCTCGCTCGAACCGCTCGACGAGGGGCACGAGAAAGCTCCCCAGGTCGGGCTCGCGGTCGCTCGGCCACATCTGGGTGACCAGCAGGATTCGCATTCAGGCGAGCTCGGAGTGGACGCGGACGCGGGTAGGCATGATTGTGGCCGTGGACTCGCACGCGAGATCACCGGCTGCGCGAAAATAGCGAGATACGTGACGACACCGAAGGGTCGACAATGGCGAGCGTAAGCGGAACGGTCCTCTCGGGCCGCTACCGCATCGAGACCAAGCTCGGATCCGGTGGGATGTCGACCGTCTACCTCGCCCAGGACGAGGTGCTCGACCGGCCCGTCGCGGTCAAGCTCATGCACCGCGAGATCTCCGAGGAGGCCGACCAGCTCGAGCGGTTCCGCCGCGAGGCTCGCGCCGCCGCGCGACTCTCGCACCCCAACCTGGTCAGCGTCATCGACGCGGGCGAGGACGAGGGGCGCCCCTACATCGTCTTCGAGTACGTCGAGGGCCAGACCCTGAAGCAGCGAATCACCGAGCGAGGCCGGCTCGAGATCGACGAGGCGGTCGCCTACGCGATCGAGATCGGCCGCGGACTGCTCGCAGCGCACGGCCGCAAGCTCGTGCACCGCGACGTCAAGCCGCAGAACGTCCTGATCGACCCCGACGGCCGCGCCAAGGTGACCGACTTCGGGATCGCGCGCTCGCTCGAGGGCGAGGGAATGACCGCGACGGGCCGCGTCCTCGGCACCACCGACTACGTCTCGCCCGAGCAGGCGATGGGCGAGGACGTGGACGAGCGCTCGGACGTCTACTCGCTCGGGTCGTCCTCTACGAGATGCTGACCGGCGACGTCCCTTTCAGCGCCGAGACCCAGGTCGGCGTGGCGATGAAGCACGTCAACGAGCCGCTGCCCGACGTGCTGGTCAAGCGGCCCGAGGTCTCGGCCGCGGTCGCATCCGTGATCGACCGCTCCACCACCAAGGACCCGCGCGACCGCTACAACCGCGTCGGCGAGATGGTGCGCGACCTCGAGGCGACGCTCGAGGTCGAGGCGGCGCGCGGAGGCGGCACCAGCGGCGGCGAGGCCACGACCGTGCTCGACTCGGTGCCCCGCTCACGCCGCCGGCTCGCCGGGCGGCGGGTGTCCGGCGCCGGGCGTGGCGATGGCCGTGCTCGGCATCGCGTTGGTGGCGGCGGCGCTGATCTTCGGGCGCGATCAGTTCGAGTCGATCGGAGAGGAGGAGCCCGCGAGCAGCGGCGGCGAGACCGTGCGGCTCTCGGAGGAAGGGGCGTACCGAGTTCGACCCCTCCCCCGGCGACGGCCAGGAGACCGAGACGGCGAAGCTCGCGGTCGACGGCGACCCGACCGGGACGGCCTGGTCGACCGAGCACTACGACACGGAGGACTTCGGCGGCATCAAGGACGGCGTCGGGCTGATCGTGCAGACCGAGGGCGAGCCGGTCGCCGCGACTGCGATCGACATCCGCGCGGCGACAGCGGGATGGGACGCCGAGATCTACACCTCGACCGGGCTCCGAGCCGCCCGAGGACCTCGAAGGCTGGGGGCGCCCGGTCTCGACGATCACGGACGGCGGCACCAAGCAGACCGATCGACCTGAACGGCGAGGAGCGCTCACGTCCTTCCTGATCTGGATCACCAGGCTCCCCGGCAGCCAGGAGCAGCCCGGGCGCTTCCAAATGCAGATCTCCGACGCGCGGCTGGTCGCCTAGAACTCGTAAGCGCGCGGCGTCCTCGTGCTTCTCGATCGCGAAGCCGACGAGGCGGTCGCAGAGCTCCGCGTAGGGGATGCCGCTGGCTTCGAGCAGCTTGCCGTAGACGCTCGTCTCGGTGAACCCGGGGATCGTGTTCAGCTCGTTGACCAGCACGCTCTCGCCGTCGACGAAGAAGTCGCAGCGCGCGAGGCCCGCTGCAGCCGCAGACGCCGAACACCTCGAGCGCGAGCGCGCGAACGCGCTCGGTCGCTTGATCGCTGATGCCCGCCGGGACGCGGAGCTCCATGCCGCCCGCCTCGTACTTCGCCTCGTAGTCGTACCAGTCGGCGTTCGCGACGATCTCGCCGGGGACGGACGCGATCGGCTCGGAGTGCCCGAGCACCGAGCACTCGACCTCCGCCCCGGGGCCCGAGGCCTCGATGATCACGCGCGGCTCGTGGCGGCGCGCGTGCTCGACCGCGGCGTCGAGGCTCGTCGAGCGCGGTCGACCTTGGTGATGCCGACGCTGGAGCCGAGCCGAGCCGGCTTGACCCAGAGCGGCAGCCCGAGGCCCGCCGCGCGCTCGCGCCAATCACGGGCGCCGGCCTCGCAGAAGTCGACCTGCGGGAGGGCGTGGGCCGCGAGCAGGCGCTTGAAGGCGAGCTTGTCGAGGCAGATCGCCGACGACTCGACGTCCGAGCCGACGTAGGGGATGCCGGCGACCTCGAGCAGGCCCTGGACGCTGCCGTCCTCGCCTCCGGGACCGTGCAGGACGGGGAAGGCGACGTCGGCGCCGAGCAGTCCGTCAGCCGGGGTGACGCTGACGGGCTCGTCGCTCGCGTTCCAGCGGCCGTCGCGCTCGATCACGACGTCGATCACCTCGTGGCCCGCCTCGCGGAGGCCATCTCCGACAGCGGCGCCCGAGCGCAGCGAGACGTCGTGCTCGCTCGAGCGCCCGCCGCGGAGGACGGCGACCCTCAAGCTCAGGGCTCCACTTGGACTGGGGGCTCGGTGCCGACCGTTATCGACACCACGTCGCCGCGCTGGCCGCGCGCCCCGGCGGGCGGGAACTGCGCCGTGATGCGGCCGACCTGGCTCGGGTCGTCGGTCGGGCGACTCGGTGATCTGCGGCGTGAACCCGGCCTTCTTCAGCGCCGTCACCGCTGTCTTGCGGACCTGACCGAGCACGTCGGGCACCGAGATCGCGCCGCTCGAGACGAAGATGGTGACCTGCGTACCCGCGCTTGACGGACTGGCCCGGGCCCGGGCTCTGGCCGATCACCTGCCCGGCGGGCCGGTCGTCGTCGCGCTGCACGACGCTGCCGCCGAGGTCGGCCTGGCTCAGCGCTGAGAGGGCAGCCTGGTCGTCGAGGCCGACTACGTTCGGCACCTCGACCCGGTTGGTGCCCTTGGAGACCACCAGCGTGATCCCGGCCCCGGTCTGCAGACGGGTGCCGGCCGCCGGCTCGGTGCCGATGACTCGATCCTTCGGCACGGTGTCGTTGAAGCGAAAGGCGGGGTTGACGATCAGGCCGGCCGACTCGAGGGCGGTGCGCGCCTGACGCAGGGTCTGGCCCGCGACGTTCGGGACCTCCACGATCGACGGCCCTGAGCTGACCGTGAGCACGATCGTCGAGCCTTCATCGACCTTGTCGCCGGCTATCGGGTCCTGCTCGGTGACCGAGTCGGGCGGTGCCGCGTTCGGTCGCGTTTCGATGTCGACGTCGAAGCCCTGGGACTCGAGCAGGGTCGTCGCAACCCCGACCTCCTGGCCGGTCACGCTCGGGACCTCGACCTCGTCCGGCCTCGTCAGGAAGAACGCGACGGCCCCGGCCACTGCCATCGCGAGCAGCGCGGCGATGATCCACTTCCAGGGCAGGCGCCTCCGCTCTCGGTAGTCCTCCCACTCCTCGCCCTCGGCGTCGAGCGGCGTGCCGTCGGGAGCGACGGCCGCGAAGGCGGCTGTGTCCTCGGGGCGGGCGGTGTCGGGAGCGCGCTCGGCGGCGTCCAGGGCCTTCAGGAAGGCGTCCGCGTCGACGAAGCGCGCTTCGGGGTCCTTGGCGAGGGCCCGCATGACCACGGCGTCGAGCGCCGGAGGGACCTTCGGGTTGATCGCGCTGGGGCGCCGGGGCTGCTCGGAGACCTGCTTCAGCGCCACGGCGACGGCGCTGTCGCCCTCGAAGGGGACGCGGCCGGTCAGGGCCTCGTAGAGGATCACGCCGATCGAGTAGAGGTCCGAGCGCGCGGTCGTGTCCTTGCCCTGGGCCTGCTCCGGGCGAGAGGTACTGGGCGGTCCCCATGACGGAGCCGGTGCCCGTGATGTCGGAGGCGCCGGCCCGGGCGATCCCGAAGTCCGCGACGCGGGCGCGGCCGTCCTCGTCGATGAGGACGTTCTGCGGCTTCAGGTCGCGGTGGACGATCCCCTTGCGATGGGCGAAGCGCGCTGCGCCCAGGATCTGGCGGGTGAAGTTGATCGCGTCCTCGGAGGTCATCCCACCCTTGACGAGCTGCTTCAGCTGCGGCCCGTCGACGTACTCCATCGCGATGAAGTAGGTGTCGCCGAACTCGCCGCGATCGAAGATGCTGACGACGTTCGGGTGCTGGAGGCCGGCCGCGGACTGGGCCTCGCGGCGGAAGCGCTCGACGAACTCCTTGTCCTGCGCGAAGCGGTCGTGCAGCATCTTGATCGCGACGTCGCGATCGAGTTCGTGGTCGTGCGCCAGCCAGACGTCGGCCATGCCTCCCGCGCCGAGCTTGTCCTTGATCACGTAGCGCTCGTCGACCACGGTCCCCTTGCTCACCTTGGCCATCTAGCTGCCTCCTCCCTGTTCATTCGCCGGACCCGCTGTTCGCCAGCAGCACCTCGAGCACCTGCTGCGCGATCGGGCGCCGCGACCGTCGCCGCCCTGGCCGCTCGGTGCGCTCGACCGTCGCCGCGATCGCGATCTCGGGATCGTCTGCCGGAGCGAAGCCGATGAACCAGGCCTGGTTGACGCCTCCCTCGATGTCGATCTCCGCCGTTCCGGTCTTGCCGGCGACCTGGATCTCGCCCAGGGCTGCGGCCCCGCCGGTGCCCTCGTTGACGACGTCGGTCATCATCGCGGTCAGGGTCTCGGCGGTGTCCTCGCTCATCACCCGGCTCTGGCGCTCGGGGTCGAGGTTCTCCTCGCGGCCGTCGGTGTCGATCACCTTCGACCACAGCCGCGGCTCCATCAGCTCGCCGCCGTTGGCGACAGCGGCCGCGACCTGCGCCATCTGCAGCGGGGTCACGTTGAGCTTGTCCTGGCCGATCGCCATGCGGCCGACGTCGATCTGGTCGGAGCCGGCCTCGAGCAGCCTGCCGTCCGCGAACTCGCCGGAGGTCGCGAGCTGGAAGGAGGGGTAGTCGAGCGGCGGCGGCTCGTTGAAGCCGAAGCGGTCCATGTACTTGTACATCGTGTCCGTGCCGAGGTCCTCGCCGACCTGGGCCCAGTAGGTGTTGACCGAGTTGGTCAGCGCCGTCTCCATGTCGATGTCGCCGAAGCTCTGGTTCGCCGGAGTTGTCGAGCGGCACCCCCGAGATCACCTTCGGCGAGTCGGCGTTCAGGACCGAGTCGGAGTCGAACTCGCCGCTGTCGAGGGCAGCCGTCGCGGTCACGACCTTCATCGTCGATCCCGGCTGGTAGCCGGCCTGCGTCGCGCGGTTGAAGAGCGGCGCGTCCTCGTTCTCGTTGAACTGCAGCGAATCGGTCCGGGACGTCGTTGGGGTCGTAGGTGGGCACGCTCACCATCGTCCGGACCTCGCCGGTCGCGGGGACGATCGCGACGACCGACCCGTTCTGGCCGCCGAGCGCGTCGATCGCGGTCTGCTGTGCATCGGGGTCGAGCGACGACTGCACGTCGGAGCCCTCCTGCGGATCTGCCGCGGAGCTCGTCGAGGATCGAGAGGAACTCGGTCTTGTTGCCGACGAGCTCGTCGTTGTGGGAGAGCTCGAAGCCCACCCGGCCTCGCTGGACGAAGCTGTAGCCGATCGGGTTGCCGAACAGCGCCCCCTCCGGGTAGTTGCGGACGAAGGTGCGGTCCGAGCCCTTGCCGACCGGGTTCGACGTCGGCGATCACCGAGCCGTCCGAGGCGAGGATGTCGCCGCGGTCGATCCGCTGCTCCTCGAGCAGCGGCCGCTGGTTGGCGACGTTGTTCTCGAGCCCCTCGGCGTCGAAGATCGACCAGTACGAGGTGAAGCCGAAGAGCAGCGCGTAGAGCACCAGGATGAGGCCGAAGAGCTTGACGATCTGGGGCGTTCATGCGTACTCCGCCTCGATCGCCTCGTTCTCGCGCCGCACGCGGCGCCGCGCCTTGTCGGAGACCGACAGGAGCAGCGCGAGGAGGATGAAGTTGGCCACGACCGAGCTGCCGCCGTAGCTGATGAACGGCAGCGTGACGCCCGTCAGCGGGATCACGCGCGTGACGCCGCCGATGATCACGAACGCCTGCAGCGCGATGATCGTCGTCAGCCCGGTCGCCAGCAGCTTCGAGAAGCCGTCATCGGCGAGGATCGCCGTCTTGAACCCGCGCTCGGTGATCAGCGCGTAGATCAGGACCACCGCCGCCGCCGCCGAACAGGCCGAGCTCGTTGACGATGATCGCGTAGATGAAGTCGGTGTGGGGCGCCGGCAGGATCGACCCGCAGTTCGGGAACTCCTCCATGCAATTCGGCGATGCGCCGGGTAACTCGATCAGCGAGGAACCGAGGCCGCGGCCGAAGAGGCCGCCGTCGGCCTGCGCGAACAGGGACTGCGCCACCTGGTACCCGCTCGCGCCCGCGTCGTCGAAGGGGTCGAGCCAGATGTCGAAGCGTTCCTGCACGTGGCCGACGGTGTTGGCGAAGAAGTAGGCGCCGACGAAGAACATCGACAGCCCGACGAGCACGAACGAGATCCGGGAGGTGGCGACGTAGATCATCGCCAGGAAGGCGCCGAAGAACATCACCGAGCTGCCGAGGTCGCGGATGAAGACGAGCATGATCATCGCCGCGCCCCAGATCACGAGCAGCGGCCCGAGGTGCTTGAGCGGCGGCAGGACGACTCCCGCGACCTTCCGCGCGCCGATCACGAGCACCTCGCGGCGGTCGTTCAGGTAGCTGGCGAGGAAGACGACGATGCAGATCTTCGCCAGCTCGGTCGGCTGGAACGACGACCGAGCCGATCTTCACGCTCAGGTAGCGCCTCGTTCGTCTGCGCGCCGATCCCCGGCAGCCGCGGCAGCAGCAGCAGCGTGATCCCCAGGAAGGCGATCAGGTAGCGGTAGCGCTCGAGCGCCTCGTAGTCGCGCAGGAAGATGATCGTGAGCGAGAACAGGGCGAGGCCGATCACGAACCAGGTCGCCTGGTCGCGAGCGAGCCCCTCGTCGAGCCGGAACAGCATCACCACGCCGAACGCGGCCAGCAGCGCCACCAGCGGGAACAGGAACGGGTCGGCGTCGGGCAGGCGCGCGCGGATCACGAAGTGGGTCGCCAGGCAGACGCCGAGGAAGTAGAGGCCGTAGAAGACGCTGAGGTCGCCGATCTGGTCGGACTCGACGATCAGGACCGCCGTGAACCCGGCGGTGACGAGCAGGGCGACCGGTATCAGCGCGAACAGCTCGCGCGTGCGCGCGCTCAAGGGGCCGGCCTAATTCGCGGGCGCGCCCGCCTGCGGCGCGGCTGCCGGGTCCTGCTGCTTCTTCTTCGTTCGCCTGCGGCTCGGGCGTCGCCGGGGTCAGCGGACACCGACCCCTCGCGGTCCTCGATGTCGTCGACGATGTCGCGCGCGTCGCTCTCGGAGCGGAGCTTGTGCTCGGTCACCACGTCCTGGCGCTCGGAGGAGAGCGAGCTCGCCTGCACCCCGATCGAGAGCTGCTCGGAGTAGAGGTCGATCCCGAACGGCAGCTCGTACGGCAGCCCGCGGAAGAGCGCGACGCGGCCGGCCTCGTCGGTGCCGAGGAAGTAGACCTGGCGGGCGAGCAGGACGCTGCCCGCGATCACGGCCAGGATCACGCGCGATCACGGCGGCGATCTTGAGCCCGCGGCGCCGGCGGTGCGGAAGCGGCATCGGGCCCTGGCCGCGCAGGCGGTCGCCCGCCTGGCGCATGCGCTCGGCGGTCAGGCCGGCGGTGTCGGCGGTCCGCGAGATCAGCGTGGCCCCCTCGTCGACCTCCTCCTCGCCCTCCTCGGCGACGCGGAAGGCGACGGCGGTGATGTTGTCGCGCCCGCCGCCGCTGTTGGCGGCGTCGATCAGCTTGTTGACGGCGCTCCGCAGGCTGCGCGCGTTCACGAGGATGTCGCGGATGTCCGAGTCGGGGACCATCGTCGTCAGCCCGTCGCTGCAGAGCAGGAAGATGTCGCCGGTCTTCGCCGGGAAGGTCATCGTGTCGACCTTGACCTCGGCTCGGGCCCGAGTGCCCGGGTGATGATCGAGCGCTGCGGGTGCTCCTCGGCCTCTTCCTCGGTCAGGCGCCCTTGGCGGCGGAGCTCCTCGACCAGCGAGTGGTCCTTGGTGAGGCGCTTGAGCTCGCCGTCTCGCAGGACGTAGGCACGGCTGTCGCCGACGTGGCCGAGCGCGACCTCGTCGTCGCGGAACAGCGCGGCGGTGAGCGTTGTGCCCATCCCCGCCCGCGTCGAGTCGCGCTGGGCGAGGTCGTGGATCTCCTGGTTGGCGCTGGCGCGATCTGCTCGAGCTGCGTCTCGGCGGGCTCGTCGTCGATCTCGCTGCGCTCGAAGGCCGTCGCGGCGATCCGCGAGGCGACCTCGCCGGCCTGCGCGCCGCCCATCCCGTCGGCGACCGCGAAGACCGGCGATCGCGCGAAGTAGGAGTCCTCGTTGGCGTTCCGCTGGCGGCCCGTGTCGGTCTTGTAGGCCTCTTCGGCGATGACGAGCGGCATGGAGCTCAGCTGACCTCGAACGTGAACTCGGTGTCGCCGATCCGGATCTTGTCCCCGGGACTCAGCTCGGCCTCTCCGTGGAGCTCGCCCGAGTTGAGCAGCGTCCCGTTGGTCGAGCCCATGTCCTCAACGTAGTACGCGCCGGAGCGGTTGAAGACCCGCGCGTGGACCCCGGAGGCGTAGCGGTCGTCGAGGCGGATGTCCGCGTCGGGCGAGCGCCCGAGCGAGATGCCGCCGAACAGGTCGAAGCGCTCGCCCCTGCGTGAGCCCGCCGCCCTCTTCGACGACCAGCCAGGCGTCGGTCGACGCTGGGTTCGCCGGGCAGGACCTCGTGGTAGCCGGTCTCGAGCCCGGGCGACGCCGTCCCGCGGAGGTCCCGGAGCGCCATGCGCGTCACCCAGAGCAGGAAGAGGTAGAGCACGGCGAGGAAGCCGAACTTGAGCGCGACCGCGAGGGGCTCGAGGTCGCTCACGGGGGGCTCCCTGCGAACTGTTCGAGGTCGACCAACGTAGCTGTGGGAGGACCCCGGTGGGGTCTCACTGCTCGATGTCGAAGGAGAAGACGAGGGTTCCGAGGGTCACTTCGTCGCCGGGCGAGAGCCGGGCTGACGAGACGCGGCGGCCGTTCACCTTGACGCCGTTGGTCGAGCCGAGGTCGACGATCTGCCAGTCGCCCTGGCCGGAGCGCCGAAGCTCGGCGTGCTTGCGCGAGATGTTCGGGTCCTCGAGCACGCAGTCGCACTCCTTCGAGCGGCCGAGCGTCGCGCTCGGGCCGTCGAGCACGTAGCGGCGGTCGTCCACCGAGACGATCGCGCGGGTGTCGACGTAGGCGGTGTCGGGGCGGCGCTTGGACTTCGCCTTCTCGGCCTGCGTCGCCGAGTAGACCATCGTGTGGCCCTGCTCGCCCTGGGAGGGCTCGGCGCCCTGGCGCTGCGGCGGGCGGACGAGGCGGGTCTGGATCCCGAACTCGCCCGAGTCGCAGGCGGTCGTCCTGGTCGAGGCCGACGACCGGGCGGGTCAGCAGGTCGTACTCGTTTCGCCGCGCGTGCTCGAGCAGGTGGCCGCTGAGCTCCTGCGCCAGCGAGGTCTCGTAGTCCTTGAAGCGCGCGTAGTCGTCGGGCGCGAGCCAGACCGTGTACTCGTTCGGGACGTAGACGCGCGAGACCGACGCCGTCTTGTGCGCGTCCATCTCCTTCGCGAGCTTGCGCGCGATCTCCACCGGCTGCACGCCGGAGCTGAAGGCGCGGCTGAAAAACGCCTTCGACGAGGCCCTCTATGCGGGCTTCAAGGTTGCGTAGAACGCTGATGTCGGGACTCCTGGGGTGATGCTGCGGACGGACGCCTCGTGCCGGATCGGCACAGCGGAAATCCTAGGCGGTCGCGCCGCCACTCGCCTCGTCCACGGCGACGGGGCGCCTGTCTGACGCCTCTCTCAGGCGTGGTGCCGCGAACGCCGCCACGCACGCCGCTGCCACCGCTGCGAGCAGCAGCCCGGTCGGCTCGCCGCCCGATCCCGCGACGAGCCGGTGCGCCGAGATCAGGGCCGCAGCCCAGATCAGGGCGCCGGTCAGGTCGAGGACAGGCGATCGGCCCCTGACGAGGAGCGGCAGGGCCGCCGCCGCGCCTGCCCAGACCGCCGCGACGATGAGCACGGAGGGATCGAGCAGCGGCACGATCACGTCGCTGATCGTCGTTCCGATCGAAGCGGCCCATCCGTCGGGTGCCGCCGCCTCGGGGCCCGAGCAGCAGGTCCGACCCCGAGCCGAGCTCCCAGGCCGCGAGCCAGAGATAGCCGAGCGCGCCGAGCAGAAGGCGCGAGCGCGTGCCGAGGGCGAGCCCGGCGAAGGCCGGATAGGCAGCGGCGATCCCCGCCGCGCCGAGGAGCGGGGCGAGGCCGGGCAGCGCGACGCCTGCGGCCTGCGGCAGCGGGGACGAAAGCCAGCGGCGCGCGAGGACCGATACGAGCAGCGCCGCGCCGGGCTGGCCGGCGCCGATCGCGAGCCAGGCGACGAGCGCGATCACCCCGGCCGCGAGACCGGCCTTGGGCCGTCCGAGCGCCAGCACCGCCGCGAGCGGAGCCGCCAGCAGGACCGGGCCCGGCGAGCCGCCGGCGACGAGCAGGGCGGCGAAGGTGAGCGAACCCGTCGCGAGGGCCGGGGCGAGCCGCGCGAGCGAGTGCCCGCCCGGCAGCCGCAGCGCGTGTGGGGCGTCCTCCTCGAGCGGGCGCAGCACGGCCGGCAGCGGCGTCGCCGTCGAGCTCTGAGGCGTGGGCCGCGAGCGCTCCCTCGAGCTCCGAGGCGAGCGGGCGCAGCTCGGGGTCGGGGTCGAGCGACGCGTCGATCGCGTCGGTGAGCGGCGGCGGGAAGGTCGGGCCGGACGTCGGCGAGCGGCGCCACCTCCTCGCCGATCGCGCGCGCGGTCGCCGCGGCGTTCTCGCGAATCAGCGGGTGCTCGCCGCAGAAGCATTCGTAGAGGGTCAGCGCCAGCGAGTAGACGTCCGCGGCGGGACCGGGCCGCTGGCCGTCGGCCTGCTCGGGCGCCATGTAGGCGAGGGTGCCGAGGACGTCGCCGGTGCCCGTCAGCGTGCGCTCGCCGGCGACCCGGGCGATCCCGAAGTCGACGAGCTTCGCCTCCCCGCCCACGCGCGACGAGGATGTTCTCGGGCTTCACGTCGCGGTGCACGACGCCGTTGCGGTGCGCGTGGGCGAGCGCCGCGGCCGCGTCGGCGCCGATCTCGGCGACCAGGCTGTCGTTCAGCTCGCCGCGGCGCCCGAGCGCGCGCAGGGTGTCTCCCTCGATCAGCTCCGAGACCAGGAAGGCGCGGTCGCCGTCGCCCGAGAGCTCGTACAGGGTCGCGATGTTGCGATGGGCGAGCCGGGCGACGGCCTGGGCCTCGCGGACCACCCGCGGAGCGGCATCGGACCCGTCGATCACCTTGACGGCGACGGGCCGCTGGAGGCGCTCGTCCCAGGCGCGATAGACCGTGCCGAAGCCTCCGCTGCCGATCGCCCGCTCGATGCGGAACCTGCCCAGGATCAGTTCGCCCACCATCTCGTATTCCAGCTTCCACGCGGTCGCGCGCGTTCCTTCGTACGGCCCAGTCATACTCACCCCGTTCGTGGCATTTCTCGACGAGGAAGATAGATCCCGGAGCTCCGGAGGAGCCGGAGCGCCCGCGACGCCCGGAGCGTGGCGAGCGTGAGCTTTCGAGGCCCGAGCGCCGGCGCCAGCAGTTCCTGGTTCGCAGGCTGATCGGCGTCGCCATCGGCGTCGGGTTCCTGATCCTGCTCGTGATCGGCTTCCGCGGCTGTCTCGAGGCGCGGTCGGATCGCGGGCTGCGCAACTACACGCAGTCGATCGGCACGATCATGCAGGAGTCCGAGCAGCGCGGGACCGAGTTCTTCGACGCACTCGAGGACGAGAACCTGACCGAGCAGCAGCTCGAGGATCAGATCTCGGCCGTACGCAGCTCGTCGAGCAGCCTGCTCGACCGAGCCGAGAACGTCGGCACCCCCGACCAGATGCGCGAGGCGCAGAGCGCCACGACGCAGACGCTGAGGCTCCGCGCCGACGCGCTCGAGCTGATCACGACCAACATCGGCGCCGCGACGGCGGACGCCGAGACCGCGGACGCGATCGACACGATCTCGCAGCAGATGGGGGCCCTCTACGCGAGCGACATCCTCTGGGCCCAGCTCGCAACGCCCGAGATCCAGTCAGGTCCTGGAGGAGGACCAGGTCGAGGCGGCGGAGCTGCCGGCGGGCAACTTCATGCCCGAGAACGACCCGACCAAGTACCTCGACGAGGGCGAGATCGTCACGTTGATCACCGGGGCCAGCGCCGACGACGCGACCGGCGGCATCCGCGGCCTCGAGCTCGTCCAGGTCCAGCTCGGCGACACGACGCTCAGCCCTGACTCGACGACCACGGTCCCCGACAACGCGCGCGAGATCCTCGTCCAGGTCAACAACGGCGGCGAGGAGACCGAACGGGCGGTCGAGGTCCTCGTCACGGTCGACGACGAGGAGATCTCAGAGCCGATCCCCCAGATCGAGCCCGGTGCGACCGAAGAGGCCGCCCTCCCGCTCGACACCCTCCCCCAGCCCGGGACCGAGATCCAGATCGACGTCCTGGTCGAGCCGGTCCCCGGCGAGCAGGTCTCGGACAACAACCAGGCCTCCTACACGGTCGTCTTCGGCTCGGGCTAGCCCATGCGAGTCGCCTACCTGGGACCGCGGGGCACCTTCACCGAGGTCGCCCTGCTCGACTCCGCGGGCACCGAGCGACTCGCTCGAACCGACACCCGTGCCATCGGTCTACGCGGCGATCGCCGCCGTCGTCGAGGGCGAGGCGGAGCGGGCGTTCGTCCCGTTCGAGAACTCGATCGAGGGATCCGTCCGCTCGACGCTCGACACGCTCGCCTTCGACGCAGAGGGCGTCAGCATCGTCGGCGAGCACGACCTCGCCATCAGCCACTGCCTGATCGCGCGCACCGATCTGGCGCTCGACGCGGTCGAGGTCGTCATCTCGCATCCGCAGGGGACGGCCCAGTGCGCGCGCTTCATCCGCGAGCAGCTGCCGCGCGCCGACGTGCGCACCGAGGCGAGCACGGCTGAGGCCGTTCGGATCGTCAGCGAGAGCGACGAGCCCTGGGCCGCGCTCGGCGCCCGCTCGGCGGCGGAGCTCTACGGCGCGAAGGTTCTTCGCGACGGGGTCGAGGACGAGCCCGACAACGTCACTCGCTTCGTCTGGATCGCACCCGAGGGAACGGAGCCCGATCCCTCCGGTGACGGGCCCTGGCGCACCTCGTTCGTGTTCGCCGAGCTCGGTGCCGACAAGCCGGGCGCCTTGGTCGAGGCGCTCGGCGCCTTCTCCGACCGCGGCGTCAACATGACGCGGATCGAGTCCCGGCCCAGGCGCAGGGGTCTCGGGCGCTACATGTTCTTCTGCGACGTCGAGGGGCCGGTGGACGACGAGCTCGTGTCGGCCGCGATCGACGACCTCCGCACCAAGGCCGAGTCGGTGCGCGTGCTCGGCAGCTACCCCGTCAGCACCTCCGGTGTGCCCGGGAGCGCCGCGGAGCCGGCGGCGCCCGAAACGCCCGAGCCGTAGCGGCCGTCGTCTAGAATCGCCGCCGAGATGGGCACTGCGGTTCGCGACTCGCGCGACGTTGCGGCGCCGGCCAGGGACCGGTCGACTGAGAACGGTCACGGCGGGGCGCTGCGTCGGCTCGCGCGCGGGCGCGTCCTGGTCTTGAACGCGACCTACGAGCCGCTCAACGTCTGCAGCGTCAGGCGCGCGCTGGTCCTGTTGCTGAAGGAGAAGGCCGAGATGCTCGAGCACGGCGACGGCGTGCTGCGCTCCGAGACGATGCGCATCGACCAGCCCGAGGTGATCCGCCTGGTCAGCTTCGTTCGGGTTCCGCGCGACATCCACCGGCGCCGGATCACCCGCAAGGCCGTCCTGGCCCGCGACGACTGGATGTGCCAGTACTGCGGCTCCGAGAAGCCGGGCCTCACCGTCGACCACGTGATCCCCCGCAGCCGCGGAGGCGAGTCCGTCTGGGAGAACATCGTCGCCGCCTGCGCCTCGTGCAACCGGCGCAAGGGCAACCGCATGCCGCACGAGATCCGCATGCACCCGCGCAACAACCCGCGTCCGCCCGGGCCGACGGTGTTCATCCGCATCGCCGCGCCGCGCACGCCCGCGGCTTGGGAGTCGTACTTACTGGCCGCCTAGGCCCCATCGGCCGATGTAGGTTGAGTGAGTGCCGCAGCCTGCCGTCAAGAGGGCCGGCGAGGTCGCCTATCGCCAGTCGATTCCCGAGCATCCTTCGCAGCGCTTGCCTGTGCTCTGCCTGCATGGGTGGCCTCAGAGCTCGTACATGTGGCGTCATCTGCTCCCCACCATCGCGTCGGCCGGCCACCGGGCGCTCGCACCGGACTTCGCCGGATTCGGCGACTCTCCGCCCGATCCCCCGGGAACCTTCGAGCGGAGGGTCGAGGCGGTAGAGCGTTTTCGTCTTCAGTTAGGGCTCGACCGTGTCGTGCTGGTCGTTCACGACACCGGCGGGCTCATCGGCCTGCGTTGGGCGTGCGATCACCCAGACGCCGTGGGCGGCCTCGTGATCAGCAACACGGGCTTCTTTCCGGACCACGGATGGATCGAGATCGCCGAGACGATGCGCACTCCGATCCAGGGCGAAGCGCTGGTCGACAGCCTCTCGCGCGACGCATTCGCGACCTTGCTCGGGGCCGCCTCCAGCGCTTTCGACCAAGCGGCGCTCGACGAGTATTGGAAGGCGTTCACCACGCTCGGGGGGCGTCGCGGCATGCTCGAGCTCTATCGTTCCTTCGACCTCGACGAGCTCGAGCCCTACCAGCAGAAGCTCGCGGCACTCGAGGTGCCCACGCTCATCCTGTGGGGCCAGGACGACGAGTTTCTCCCTGCTGATTTCGCGTCCCGGTTCGCTACGGCGATTCCGGGCGCCGAGCTGCGTGATGCTCGAGGGAGTGAGGCATTTCCTCTTCGAGGACGAGCCGGAGCGATGCGGTCGAGAGGTGGTCAGATTTCTCGACGAGGCAGGCCGCTGACGAGCGCCGAAGGGGTCACTTCTTGCGCTTCGGGGGCGGCTTCTTGGGCGCAGGCTTCTTCGGCTCCGGCTTGCTCGCGGCCGCCTTCGTCTTGGGCGGCGGCTTGCGCGGCGCGGGCTTCTTCGGCGCCGCAGGCTTGGCCGCCTCGGATCCCGACGAGCGCTCGACCTTGACCGCCTCCTCGCCCGCCTCCTCGGCCGCGGCCTCCTCGGCCGCGATGTCCTCGGCGGTCGGCGGGACGTCGCCGTCCTCGGCGGCGGCATCGGCCGCGCCGTTGCCCGACTCGACGACGAGTGCGACCGCGCTGACCCTGTCGCGGGGCTTCAGGTTCATCACGCGCACCCCCTGCGTTGAGCGGCCCATGATCGAGATACCCGAGACGCTGTTGCGCTGGACCATCCCGGTCTGCGAGATGAAGATCAGCTCCTGGTGGTCGCGAACGATCATCGCGCCGGCCAGCCCGCCCTTCTTCTCGGTCAGCTTGATCGTCAGCACGCCCTGGGTTCCGCGGTTCTTGACCGGGTACTCCGACATCGGCGATCGCTTGCCGTAGCCGTTCTCGGTGACGACGAAGAGCTCGTCCTCGTCGCGGGCGACCTCGAGCGAGAGCACCTCGTTGCCCTTCTTCGAGACGTTCATCCCCTTGACGCCGGCGGTTCCGCGGCCCATCGGCCGCGCCTGCTTCTCGCTGAAGCGCGCTGCATGGCCTGACTTGGAGACCATGATGATGTCGTCCTTGCCCGAGGTCTGGCGGACCTCGACGAGCTCGTCGCCCTTCTTGATGTTGATGGCGATGATGCCGTCGGCCTTGATCGGCGTGTCGTAAGCCTTGAACTCGGTTTTCTTGACCATGCCCCTGCGCGTTCCGAAGACGAGGTAGCGGCCTTCCGAGAAGTCGCGCGTGGGGATCACGGCCATCACCTTCTCGCCCTCGCGGAGCGGCAGCAGGTTGACCAGGGCGCGCCCCTTCGAGGTCCGGCCGCCCTCGGGCAGCTCGTAGACCTTGAGGCGATAGACCTTGCCCTGGTTGGTGAAGAAGAGCAGGAAGTCGTGCGTCGAGCAGACGTGCAGGTGCTCGATGTAGTCGCCCTCCTTCATGTTCATCCCCATCACCCCGCGCCCGCCGCGGCGCTGCTGACGGTAGGTGGCGAGCGGAAGCCGCTTCGCGTAGCCCGAGGAGGTGATCGAGATCACCATCTGCTGGTCGGCGATCATGTCCTCGATGTCGACCTCGCCCTCGGCGGCGGCGATCTTGGTGCGCCGGTCGTCGCCGTAGTTCTCGGCGATCTCGGCGAGCTCGTCCTTGACGATGCCGAGGATCTTCGACTCGTCGGCGAGGATCGCGCGCAGCTTCTTGATCAGCTTGACGAGCTCGTCGTGCTCCTCGGAGATCTTGTCGGCCTCGAGCGCGGTCAGGCGCTGCAGGCGCATGTCCAGGATCGCCTGGGCCTGCGGGCGCGCTCAGCTCGAACTTGTCGATCAGCCCGTCGCGGGCGGCGTCGGGATCGGCCGAGGCGCGGATCAGCTTGATCACGGCGTCGAGGTTGTCGAGCGCGATCAGCAGCCCCTCGAGGATGTGGGCGCGGGCCTCGGCGCGGGTGAGCTGGTGCTGGGTGCGGCGGGTGATCACGTCGCGCTGGTGCACGACGTAGTGGCGGATCGTCTCGAGCAGGCTCAGGGTGCGCGGGACGCCGTCGACCAGCGCGACCATGTTGATCCCGAAGCTCTGCTGCATCTGGGTGCGCTTGTAGAGCTGGTTGAGAACGACCTTTGCGGGGTCCCCGCCGCGCTTCAGCTCGATCACGACGCGCATGCCGGAGCGGTCCGACTCGTCGCGCAGGTCCGAGATGCCCGTGATCTTCTTCTCGCGTACGAGGTCGGCGATCTTCACGATCAGGCCGCCCTCGCCGCCCTTCTTCACCTGGAACGGCAGCTCGGTGACGATGATCGACTCCTTGCCGTTCTTCATCGGCTCGACGTGCGCCTCTGCGCGCACCTTCACCGAGCCGCGCCCCGAGGCGTAGGCGTCGCGCACTCCCTCGGTGCCGAGGATGGTGCCGCCGCCCGGGAAGTCCGGGCCCTTCACGTGCTGCATCAGCCCCTTGAGGTCGATCTCGGGGTCGTCGATGAACGCATTGACCGCGCCTGCGACCTCGCGCAGGTTGTGCGGCGGGATGTTGGTCGCCATGCCGACCGCGATGCCGGCGGCGCCGTTGACCAGAAGGTTGGGGAACCGCGCCGGGAGCAGCAGCGGCTCCTGCGTGCGCTCGTCGTAGTTGGGGCCGAACTCGACGGTGTCGGCGTCGATGTCGCGCAGCATCTGGGTCGCGAGCGGGCCGAGACGGGCCTCGGTGTAGCGCATGGCGGCCGCCGTGTCGCCGTCGATCGAGCCGAAGTTGCCCTGGCCGTCGACCAGCGGGTAGCGCAGCGAGAACTCCTGCGCCATCCGCACCAGCGTGTCGTAGATCGCCGAGTCGCCGTGCGGGTGGTACTTGCCCATCACCTCGCCGACGATGAAGGCGCACTTGCGGTAGGGCCGGTTCGGCTGCAGGCCGAGGTCGTGCATCGCGTAGAGCACCCGGCGGTGGACCGGCTTCAACCCGTCGCGCACGTCCGGCAGCGCGCGCCCGACGATCACGCTCATCGCGTAATCGAGATAGCTCGAGCGCATCTCCTTCTCGAGCTCGCGGGACTCGACGTTGCCGGTCAGGGCCTCCAGGGAGGCGTCGTCGCCGTCAGGCGGCGGAGGGCTAGACATCGAGGAACCTCACCTCCCTTGCGTGCCTTTCGATGAACTCCTTGCGCGGCTCGACCTTGTCGCCCATCAGGTCCGAGAAGGTCTGTTCGGTGGCGAGGACCGCGGCGTCGTCGATCTCGACCTGCTGCAGGGTGCGGCTGGCGGGGTCCATCGTCGTCTCGCGGAGCTGCTCGGGGTTCATCTCGCCGAGGCCCTTGAAGCGCTGGAGCTGGACGCCCTCGCGCGCGAGGGCCAGCACCTGGCGGCGCAACTCGCCGAATGAGTTCGCCTCGGCCTCCTTGTCGGTGTCGCCGAGGGCGATCACGAACGGCGGCTGGCCGACCTGCTCGGTCAGCTTCGAGTGTGCCTCGATCAGCTCGCGGTAGGCCGTCGACTCGAACAGCTCCTTCGGCATCTTGTGCTCGCGGGCGAGCCCGCTGCGGCGGTGCGTGCCCTTGACCACGAGGCCGTCCTTGTTCGAGCTGACGAGCTGGGTCTGGTAGGCGCGATCCTTCGGGTCCTTCGCCTTGAACAGCTTCCCGGCGGCCGCCAGGGTCTTGGCCTGGGACTCGAGCAGATGGGACTCCGCGATGAAGTCGATCACCTCGTGGCCGAACTCGGCGCGCAGCGTCGAGAGCCATCCCTCGAAGGCCTTGTAATGGCGGGTGATGTCCTGCCAGCGGCGCTTGCCGAGCTTGCGCTGCTTCCCGTCGGCGTCCATCACCGCGAACTTCTCGAGCTTGTCACGGAGCAGAAGGTCCTCGAGTTCGGACTCGAGCTCGATCCAGACCTCGCGGCTGCCCTGCTTGAACTTGTAGAGCGGCGGCTTCGCGATGTAGACGTAGCCGGCCTCGATCAGCTCGGGCATCTGGCGGTAGAGGAAGGTCAGCACCAGGGTCCGGATGTGGGCGCCGTCGACGTCCGCGTCGGTCATCAGCACGACCTTGTGGTAGCGGGCGTCCTCGAGCTTGAACTCGTCGTGAACCCCGGTTCCGATCGCCGTGATCAGCGCCTGGATCTCGTTGTTGGCGAGCACCTTGTCGATGCGGCTCTTCTCGACGTTGATGATCTTGCCGCGCAGCGGCAGCACCGCCTGGGTGTTGCGATCGCGGCCCTGCTTCGCGGAGCCGCCAGCCGAGTCGCCCTCGACGATGAAGATCTCGGCCAGCGCGGGGTCCTTGACCGAGCAGTCGGCGAGCTTGCCGGGCAGGGTCGAGTTCTCGAGCGCCGACTTGCGCCGCGTCAGGTCGCGGGCCTTGCGCGCCGCATCGCGTGCGCGGGCGGCGTCGACAGCCTTGGTCAGGATCCGTCGTGCGTCGCCGGGGTTCTCCTCGAGGAACTCGCCAAGCTTGCGGTTGACGACCTCCTTGACCAGGCCCTCGATCGGCGGGTTGCCGAGCTTGGTCTTGGTCTGGCCCTCGAACTGTGGGTCGGCGAGCTTGACCGAGATCACCGCGGTGAGGCCCTCGCGGACGTCCTCGCCGGTCAGGTTCTCGTCCTTGTCCTTGAGCAGGCCCTTGCTGCGCGCGATCGCGTTCAGCGTCCGGGTCAGCGCCGAGCGGAAGCCGGAGAGGTGGGTGCCGCCCTCGTGGGTGTTGATGTTGTTGGCGAAGCTGAAGATCGACTCCTGGTAGGAGGCGTTCCACTGCATCGCGACCTCGACCTGGCCCTCCTTGGTCTCGCCCTCGAAGAAGGCGATCTTGCGGTGGAGCGGGTCCTTGGAGTCGTTCAGGTACTTGACGAAGTCGGCGATGCCGCCCTTGTAGTGGAACTCGACCTTCTCGCCGGCGCCGCGCTCGTCGATCAGCTCGACCTTGAGGCCGCGCGTCAGGAACGCCGTTTCGCGCAGGCGCTCGGCGAGGGTCTCGAAGTCGAACTCGATCTCGTCGCCGAAGATCTCCATGTCGGGCTTGAAGGTGACCGTGGTGCCGGTGGTCTTGACCGGGCGGCCCTTCTTGAACTTCGTCATCGGCTTGCCGCGCTCGTACTCCTGCTCCCACACGTTGCCGTCGCGCCAGATCTCGAGGTGCAGCGCCTCCGACAGCGCGTTGACGACGGAGATCCCGACGCCGTGCAGGCCGCCCGAGACCTTGTAGCCGCCGCCGTCGCCGAACTTGCCGCCGGCGTGCAGCGTCGTCAGCACGACCTCGGCGGCCGGCTTGCGCAGCTTCGGGTGCTTCTCGACGGGGATGCCGCGGCCGTCGTCGACGACGGTGCAGCTGTTGTCGGGGTGCAGGGTGACGATGACCTTCTTGGCGTGGCCGGCGATCGCCTCGTCGACGGAGTTGTCGACCACCTCGTAGACGAGGTGGTGCAGCCCGCGCGGGCCCGTCGAGCCGATGTACATGCCGGGGCGCTTGCGGACGGCCTCGAGGCCCTCGAGGACGGTGATGTCCTTCGCGCCGTAGCTCGAAGACTTCCCCTTCGTCGGGGTCTTCGCAGCCGCCTTCGGCTGCTTCGCTGCGCTCTTGTTGCCGGCACCATTGCGGCTAGCGGGCTTCGCCACTCAGCTTCCTTTCGGTTCTCTCATAGGAAGCCTCGGCCTGGTGATCCGGCGCGGTTTGAGCCAAGCGGACCAATAAGTCGGGGCCTCACGGAAGTTCACATAAGTTTACCAACCGGCGGACGCGGAACGGCTGCGCATTTGTAACGAAATCCCTGCAAATCACGAATAAAACGGGGTTCAAGGCGATTCGGCCCCGACCGTGAAGCGCAGCGAGGCCACCTCGACCCCCGCAGGTAGTTCGGAGGCGAGCTTTTTCAGCGTCCGATCGCCGAGCAGGTCGAGCTCCTGCGCCCACGTCGCGGAGCGGCACGCGACCGTGATCACGCCGTCGCGCTCCGCCACCGGGGTCGCCTCGGCGGCGATCGCCTCGCCCACCGCGTCGGCCCAGACGGACTGCACGGCGCCGAGGGTCGTCGCGGGAGCGAGCGGCTCGACGGCCTGGCGGAGCGCCTCGGCGACCGGGCGCGGCGCGCGGCGCTTCGCCATCAGGCGGCCTCGGCCAGCGCGCCTCGCCGCGCTCGCCGGGCCCCTGGCGCGCGCGGTCGCCGTCCCGGCATCGACGGCGATCGTCGTCAGCTCCACGACCGCGGGCACGTGCTCTGCCTCGGTCGCCGTCAGCAGCGCCTGACCGGCGCCCGCGAGGGTGCGCGACGAGCAGCTCGCGGCGCTCGGGGTCGAGCTCGCTCATCACGTCGTCGAGCAGCATGATCGGCGCGCGGCGGCCGGCGTCGATCAGCGCCGCGCGCTCGGCGAACAGCAGCGCGAGCAGGGCGGCGCGCTGCTGGCCCTGCGAGCCGAAGCGCCGCAGGGCGCGGCCGCCGAGGCGCAGCTCGACCTCGTCGAGCTGGGGGCCGTAGGAGGTGTAGGCCCGACCGAGGTCGACGCCACGGCGCGCCGCGAGCTCGGCAGCGAGCTCCTCGCGGCCGGCGGCGTGGCGGGGCCGGTAGGAGACCTCAGCCGCCTCGAGGCCGAGGTCGGCAGCGAGCGCGGCGAACGGGCCCGCAAGCGTCGCGAGGGCCTCAGCGCGCGAGGCGATCAGCGGCTCGGCCTCCTCGGCGAGCCGCTCGTCCCAGGCCGGCAGCGAGCTCGGCGCGGCGCAGGCCGGCGCGGATCCGGGAGACCAGGGCGTTGCGCTGCGCGAGGGTGCGGCCGAACCGCGAGCGCAGGTCCGCCCGCGCCGGCCACAGCGCAGCGACGAGACGGTCGAGGTGCGCGCGGCGGTGGGCGGCCGGCCCCTTGACGAGCTGGAGGCGGTCGGGGTGGAAGACGCTCACCAGGGGCCGCTCGGGGCCGCCGGCCTCGAGCTTTCGCCCGTCGATGCGGTGGCGCCGCTCGCCGCCGCGCTCGAGCGCCGAGAGCAGCGTCGATCGCTCGCCGTCGTCGCTCCAGCTCGAGCTCGACGCGCGCCGAGGGCTCATCGAAGGCGATCAGGTCGCGGTCGTTGCCGGTGCGAAAGGACCGGTTGGCGAGGCCGAAGTAGACGGCCTCGAGCAGGTTGGTCTTGCCGGCGCCGTTCGGCCCGTGCAGGACGACCAGCTCGGGCCCGAGCTCGACGCGGGCGTCGGCGAGGTTGCGAAAGCCCCGTGGCTCGAGTGCGGCGAGCTGCACGGGGCGCCGCCTACACCTAGACGTTCAGCCGGATCGGCATCACGAGGTAGCTGAAGTCGTCGGAGCTCGGCCGGCTCGAGCAGGCCCGGGCGCAGCGGCGAGATCAGCTTCACGACGACCTCGTCGTCGTCGATGCTCTCGAGGCCGTCGCGGACGAACTCGGGGTTGAACCCGATCTCGAGGAGCTCGCCCGAGTACGGCGCCGGCAGGCCCTCGCGGGCGTCGCCGAGGTCCGGCGTCTCGGCCGAGACGACGAGCTCGCCCTCGGCGAACGACATCCGAAGCGCGGCGTTTCGCTGCGCGAGCTGGGAGACGCGGCGCACGACCTCGAGCAGCTCGGTGCGCGGCATCTTCACCTCGTGGTCATAGGACTCGGGGAGGAGCTGGCGGTAGTTCGGGAACTGGCCGTCGATCAGCCGCGAGCTGAGCGAGGTCCCGCCGACGCGGAACAGCGCCTGGTTGCGGCTGAGCCAGACGCGCAGCGGCTCGCCTCGCCCGCGGCCTCGATCAGCCGCGCCAGCTCGCGCAGCGCCCGGGCCGGGATGTTCGCCTCGAGCTTCTCGGCGACGGCGGACTCGAGCGTGGTGCGCTTGACCGCGAGCCGGTAGGAGTCGGTGGCGACCATCGTCAGCTCCTCGCCCTCCACCGTGACGAGCACGCCGGTCAGGACCGGGCGGGCCTCGTCGCGCGACGCCGCGCGGGCGACTCGCGCGATCGTCTCCTGCAGCGCCTGCGACGGGAGCTCGACCGGATCGCCCTCGGACTCGGGGAAGCGCGGGAAGTCGTCGGCGGGCAGCGTCCGCAGGTGGAAGCGCGAGGAGCCGGCGGTGATCTCGACGTCGCGCTCGGACTCGCGCAGCTCGATGGTGACCTCGCCGTCGGGCAGCGATCGCGCGACCTCGACCAGGAGCCGGCCCGGGATGACGACGGCGCCGTCGCCCTCGACCTTGCCGTCGAGCCCGACCTCGAGGCCGAGCTCCATGTCGGTGGCGCGCAGCTTCGGCTCACCGTCCGCGGAGATGTGGATCCCGGAGAGGGCCTGGAGCGCAGCGCGCGCCGAGACGGCCCGCGAGACGACCAGCAGGGAGTCGAGCAGTGCTTGCCTTGTTGCTGTGATCTTCATTCGATGGTCAGTGAGTGGCTAGGAGTAGTAAGGGTTGTGGATGGCTGTGGATATGTGGAGCGGTGAGGTGGTTCGTTCAGCGGGAGAGCCGATTCAATCATTCGGTTCGGTCACGACCCATTGAGTCCGAGCGGAGGGAGCTCGAGAGCTCCTCGAGGTCGCGGGCGAGCAGCGGGTCGCGGGTCGTCCGCTCCTCGACGCGGCGGATGGCGTGCATGACGGTGGTGTGGTCGCGGCGGTTGAAGGCGCGAGCGATCTCGGGGAGCGACAGGTCGGTGAGCTCGCGGGTCAGGTACATGGCGAGCTGGCGGGCGCGGGAGATCTGCATGGTCCGCGCGGGGGAGAGGAGCTCGTCGCGGCTGACCTCGAGGCGCGTCGGCGACGGCCGTCTGGATCTCGTCGGCGCTGAGCTCGCCGGCGCGGCCGCGACTCGCGGAATGGCCGCCCGCCCGGGAGCACGTCGTCGACCGTCTCGGGGGTGACACCCGCGTCGGTCAGGGACGAGACGGCGAGGACCCGGGTCAGGGCCCCCTCGAGCGCGCGCAGGTTGGAGATCGCGCGCGTCGCGATCAGCGCGGATCGCCTCGGGCGCGACGACCTCGATCCCCTGCTCTCGGACGAGGTTGCCGAGGAAGATCAGCCGCGTCGACGAGGTCGGGCGGGTCGATCTCGGCGGTCATGCCCCACTCGAATCGCTGGCGCAGGCGCTCGGCGAGCTCGGTGAGCTCGCTCGGCATGCGGTCGGCGGTGAGCACGATCTGGGCGCCGTTCTGGTGGAGCGCGTTGAAGGTGTGGAAGAACTCGTCGGCGGTGCGCGCCTTGCCCTGGAGGAACTGGACGTCGTCGATCAGCAGGACGTCCGCGCGGCGGTAGCGCTCCTTGAAGGCGTCGATCCCCTTCGACCGCAGGCAGCCGACGAACTCGTTGGTGAAGCTCTCGGCCGTCGTGTAGTGGATGTCGAGGCTCGGGGCTCCGGTCGTGGAGGTAGTTGGCGATCGCGCCGAGCAGGTGGGTCTTGCCGAGCCCCGGCGGGCCGTGCAGGAAGAGGGGGTTGTACGCCTGGCCGGGCGCCTCGGCCACCGCGAGCGCCGCCCCGTGGGCGAGGCGGTTGCCCGGGCCGATCACGAACCGCTCGAAGGTGTACGAGGGGTTCAGGGCGATCCGGGCCGCCGCCTCCGCGGGGGTTGTGGAGGCGCGTTCTTCAACGCCCGGCTCGGCGACGAACTCGACGTCGGTGAAGCCGCTGTCGGCGCGGCTCAGCGCGGCGCGCAGCAGCTCCGGGTAGCGGCGGCCGACCCAGCGGCGGACGTGCGGCGTCGCGGTGAGGAAGATGGTGGGGCCGCGCGCTCCCGCCGGGCGCAGCGGATCGAACCAGAGGCGATAGGTGGACTCGGGGACAGAGGCGCGGAGATGGAGCTGGACCCGCCGCCAGACGGCGTCGAGCTGCTGGTCGCGTGCTGAGTCTTCTCCCGGCCCCGGAACTTCGTCCTCCTCGATGGTCTTTCGGCGGTGGTCTCGGCGGTGGTCCGGGTCGGCTCGAAGCCGGGCCCCCGGCGGGCGCGATCATAGACTCGGCCCGGAGGTGGCCGAAGGGGTGCAGCGTGGCCGCCGGTGCAATTCGCGGGGAAAACCGACGCCCTATACTGCCGTCCCCGCCGACGACTGCGGAACATCCCGCCCCAGGCGGCAGTCACCCACGCGGAGCTCTACGAGATGAAGCGGACCTACCAGCCAAAGAAGCGCAAGCGCGCACGTACCCACGGCTTCCGGGCCCGCAACGCCACGCGTTCGGGCCGAGCGATCCTCAAGCGCCGGCGGCAGAAGGGCCGCAAGCGCCTCACCCCCTGAGTCGTTGGCCGATGAGGGCAGCTCCGACGCTCGCCGCCGCCGCGCGCCTCTTCGCGTAGCGGCGACTTCGACCGGGTCTACCGGGAGGGATCCTCGCGCGGCAACCGCTTCCTCGTCCTCTACTCCTTCGCCCGTGGCGAGCGACGGCGAGGGCGACCGCGCCCCGCGCCTCGGCATCTCGGTCGGCAAGCGGATCGGCAAGGCCGTGCAGCGCAACAAGGTGAAGCGCGCCGTCCGCGAGTCCTTCTGGGAGCTGGCCGGCTGAGCTGCCGGGCTCGAGCGACTACGTGATCGTCGCCCGCCCCGGCGTCGAGGGCCTGGTCGAGCGCGAGGGGGCGGCCGGCGTCCGCGAGAGCCTTGCCGAGCTGATGAGCGCCCGATTCGGGCGAGGAGCGTTTGTCGTGAAACGGATCCTGAGCGCCCCGCTGCTCGCCCTGATCGCCTTCTACCAGCGCTTCATCTCGCCGGCCTTCCCACGGCGCTGCCGCTACGAGCCGACCTGCTCGGCCTACGCGGTCGAGGCGATCCGCGAGCTCGGCCCGCTCCGCGGCTCGATCGTCGCCGGCTGGCGCCTGCTTCGCTGCAACCCCTTCAGCGACGGCGGCATCGACGACGTCTGCGATCGCGCCCTGTTCCGCGGCCACACCCACTCGCATCCCGACGCGGGGGAGGCCGTTCGATGAGCTTCCTGATCGCCAACCCGCTGCAGCCGCTGATCGACCTCGCGAACGCGGTGCTCGTGTTCCTGCACGACCTCGGTTTCGTCTACGGCGACCGCGATCGTCCTGCTCACCTTCATCACGCGCGCGCTGATCCTGCCGCTCTCGATCAAGCAGATCCGCTCGATGCGCGCCCTCTCGGCCCTCTCGCCGCAGATCAAGGAGGTCCAGGAGAAATACAAGGACGACCGCCAGCGCATGCAGCGCGAGATGATGGAGATGTACCAGAAGAACAACGTCAACCCGTTCGCCTCCTGCCTGCCGCTGCTGCTGCAGCTGCCCGTGTTCCTCTCGCTCTTCTATCTGCTCCAGAGCGACGACTTCGAGAACGAGGTGATCGAGTCGGGCCAGCAGGCATGGCTGTTCATCCACGACATCCTCGAGAAGGCGACGGGCGGGGTCCTGATCGTGCTGCTCGCGCTCTACATCGGCACCTCGGTGATCGCGGGCCTGATCATGACCGGCCGCAGCGCATCGACCCAGCAGCGGATGCTTTCGATGGGGCTGCCCATCCTCTTCACCCCGATCATGATCGGCTTCCCCGCGGGTCTGCTCGTCTACTGGATCTCGACCAACTTCTGGACGATGGGCCAGCAGGGCGTGGTCAAGCTCTTCTTCCCACCCGAGAAGCAGCCGACGCCGGAAGAGGTCAAGGCCTCGAAGCCGCCGCCCGCCGCCCCCGCGCAAGCGCAAGCGCCGGAAGTGAGCGAAGTCGGGGACACCGCGAGGACCTGCCCGACGAGCCGGCCGAGCGCGTCAGGGCGATCCTCGAGCGCGTCGTGACCGAGCTCGACCTCGAGGCCGAGGTGGCGGTCGACGAGGACGACGACGAGATCCGGGGCAGCGTCGACGGCGAGGACGTCGGCCTGCTGATCGGCCGCCACGGCCAGACGATCGACGCGCTGCAGCTCCTCTGCTACCAGGCCGCTTTCACAGGAGTCGCCGACCGCAAGCGGGTCACCGTCGACGCCGCCGGCTACCGCGAGCGCCAGGGCGAGAGCCTCAAGCGCCAGGCCGACCTGGCCGCGGAGGACGCCACGCGCGAGGGGCGCGCGATCGAGATGGAGTCGATGAACTCGAACGAGCGCCGCGTCGTGCACGAGCACCTTCGCGACCGCACCGAGGTCGAGACCTACAGCGAGGGCGACGAGCCCCATCGCTTCGTGGTCGTCGCGCCGCTGCTCACCGATTGACCGAGCGCGCCGCCGCCGATCGCTGGCCGGCCGCACTCGACACGCTGCTCGAGATGCTCGCCGGGGACGACGCCCCCGTCTCGCGCGCGAGCGGCCGCCGCGCGCGCGACGTCCACATCCGCGACTCGCTCTCGGGCCTCGAGCTCGACGAGCTGCGCGGGCGCCGGGCGCATCGCCGACGTCGGCTCCGGCGCGGGCCTGCCCGGCCTCGTGATCGCCGCCTCGCTCCCCGGCGCCCAGGTCGACCTGATCGAGTCGGTCTCTCGCAAATGCGAGTTCATGCGCGAGGCGATCGAGCGCATGGCGCTTGAGAACGCCGCGGTCGTCTGCAAGCGGGCCGAGGAGTGGGGGAGCGCGGAGCCCGGGCGCGAGGCCTACGACGCGGTCACCGCCCGCGCCGTCGGGGGCCTGGCGGAGATGGCCGAGCTCGCCTCGCCGCTGCTTCGCGACGGAGGATGGCTCGTCGCCTGGCGTGGCGCGAGGGACCCCGAAGACGAGCGCCGGGCCGCCGCCGCGGTCCCCCGCACGGCTGTCGAGCCGGCCGATATCCGCTCAGTCACCCCGTATGAGGGCAGCCGCGACCGTCACATCCACCTGCTCCGCAAGAATGGCCCGACGCCGAACGACCTGCCCCGCCGGCCCGGCATGGCGGCGAAGCGACCGTTCGGACACGAATGAACGCACCCAGCCTCCATCCACACGAGTTCGTCCCCGAGCCATTCGACTCCGAACGGGTCCGCTGATGGGCTCGCTTCACACCGTCAAGACGGAGCCCTGATGGGCACCGTCTACGCGATCGCGAACCAGAAGGGCGGGGTCGGCAAGACCACGACGACGGTCAACATGGGCGCCTGCGTCGCGCGCGACGGCCAGCAGACGCTGATCGTCGACCTCGACGCACAGTGCAACGCGACGGTGGCGCTCGGGCTCGACCGCGACCAGGAGCCTTCGTCCTACGATTGCCTCGTCGGTGATGTCTCTGTCGCCGAGGCCGCGCGGCCGGCCGGCCCCGACAACCTCTGGATCGTGCCCGCCAACGCCGACCTCGCAGGCGCCTCCGTCGAGTTGCCGCGCACCGACCACTTCGAGCTGCGCCTCCGCGACGGCCTCGGGCCGGTCCGCGAGCGCTTCGCCTACACGCTCCTCGACTGCCCGCCGTCGCTCGGGCCAGTCACCGTCAACGCGCTGGTCGCGGCCGACCGCGTGATCGTCCCCGTCCAGGCCGAGTACCTGGCGCTGGAGGGTCTGGTCCAGTTCCTGGACACCCTGAAGCTCGTGCGCCGCGAGCTGAATCCGAGCCTCGAGATCGCCGGCGTCGTGATCACGATGCACGACGACCGCACGCGGCTGGCCCGGGACGTCGAGCGCGAGCTCCGCCAGCACCTGCCGGCGAAGGTGTTCGAGACCGTGATCCCGCGGAGCATCCGCGTCGCCGAGGCGCCCAGCTACGGGATCCCCGTCGGCGAGCACGACCCGCGCTCATCCGGAGCCAAGGCCTACCTCGCGCTGGCCGAGGAGGTGGCGAATGGCCGAGCGTAAGCGGGGTATGGGCCGCGGCCTCGCGGCGATCCTGCCCGAATCGGGAGCTGGCGGCCCCGAGCTCCGCGAGCTGTCGGTCTCGCAGATCGAGCCCAACCCCGACCAGCCGCGCAAGCACTTCGACAAGGGCCCGCTCGACGCCCTGGCGGGCTCGATCGCCTCGGCCGGGGTCCTGCAGCCGCTGATCGTGCGGCCCGTCGATGATGGGCGCTTCGAGATCGTCGCCGGCGAGCGCCGCTGGCGCGCGGCCCAGCAGGCCGGGCTCGACCGGGTGCCCGCCGTGATTCGCACCTCGCCCGCCGACGAGCGACTGCAGGCGGCGCTGATCGAGAACATGGTCCGCGAGGACCTGAACCCGGTCGACGAGGCGCGCGCCTGTGCCGCCCTCGTCGACGATCTCGGCATCTCCAAGGAGGAGCTGGCCCGGCGGGTCGGGCGCAGCCGCGCCGCGATCTCCAACCTGGTCCGCCTGCTCGACCTACCCGACGATGTCCAGTCGCTCCTCGAGCGCGGGAAGCTCACCGAAGGCCACGGCCGCGCGCTTCTCCAGGTCGACGACCAGGAGAAGCGCTCGAAGCTCGCCAAGCAGGCCGCCGCCGCGGGCTGGTCGGTGCGCGAGATCGAGAACAAGACCAGGGCCCCCGCAGCGAAGGGCTCGAAGCGCTCCGCGAAGGGCGGGCGGATCAGCGCCGAGGAGCGCGCCGCGATATCCGACGCCGAGGACGCCCTGGGCGAAGCGCTCGGCGCCGACGTACGCGTCCGTAAGGCCGGCAACGGCCTGCGCGCCGAGATCGCGGCCGACGACCTGGACGAGCTCCATGCCCTGGCCGAGCGCCTCAAGGGCGCGAGCTAGACTTCCGGCCGAAGCCGGCCCCGGACGCGAAGCAGAGGAGCCGGCGTTGGATGTTGGGCGATTAGCTCAGTTGGTTAGAGCGCGTCTCTGATAAGGACGAGGTCCCTGGTTCGAATCCAGGATCGCCCATCGAACAAGCCGCGGCGAGGCGGCGGCCGAGGGGGCCGGACCTATAATCGGCCCCATGCTTCGAGCCGGGAGACCGCTGTGCAGCGCATGAGCATTTACGGAGTCAGCTTCGACATGGTCGGCAAGCAGCCGATCGTGCTCCTGAAGACCGTCGAGGGCAACAAGTTTCTGCCGATCTGGATCGGGCATCCCGAGGCGGCGGCGATCCTGATGAAGCTCCAGGGGGCCTCGACGCCGCGGCCGATGACGCACGACCTGCTCTCCGAGGTCCTGGAGTCGATGGACGCCAAGTGCGAGAAGGTCTCGGTCACCGAGCTGCGTGACAACACCTTTTACGCCTCGATCACGATCTCGTCCAACGGGTCCGAGCTCGAAATCGACTCGCGCCCGTCAGACGCCCTCGCCCTGGCGGTTCGCTGCTCGGCTCCGATCTTCGCTGCCGACGACGTGATCGAGGAGTCCGCGATCGAGTTCGAGGACGGTGCCGCACCCGAGGACACCGAGGAGGTCGTGGACAAGTTCAAGGAGTTCCTCGACAACGTCTCGCCCGAGGACTTCGCGGAGGGCGACGAGCCCCGATAGGTCGCGCGACCCAGGTCCCGCCGAGCGAGGTCGAAGCGCCGGGTAGCGCGCCCGTCTTATGCTGCCCGCGTCCACGAAAGATAGGGAGCCGATCATGGCCGGGATCACGCCCAGGGAAGCGCAGCAGATCGAGAAGGCGAACGCGAGCGGCCGCACGCCCGTCGTCTTCATCCACGGCCTCTGGCTGATCCCGAGCAGCTGGGACAACTGGGCGAACCACTTCGAGGAGGCCGGCTACGCCCCGGTGCAGCCGGTCTGGCCCGACGATCCCGACACGGTCGAGGAGGCGCGAGCCAACCCCGACGTCTTCGCGAAGAAGACGCTCGGCCAGATCGCCGACCACACGGCCGACGTCATCGGGCAGCTCGATAAGAAGCCTGCGGTGATGGGGCACTCGACCGGCGGCCTGCTCACCTACATGATCGCCGGGCGCGGGCTGGCGGCCGTCTCGGTTCCGATCGACCCCGGACCCTTCCGCGGCGTCCTGCCGCTGCCGCTATCCGCGCTGAAGTCCGCCGCGCCGGTGCTCGTGAACCCTTTGAACCGAAACCGCGCAATCACGCTGACCCTCGACCAGTTCAAGTACGGCTGGGCGAACGCGCTCAGCGAGGACGAGGCGAAGCAACTCTACGAGACCTACCACGTGGCCGCGCCGGGCGTGGCCCTGATGCAGATGGCTAACGCGAACGTGAACCCGTTCACCGAGGCGAAGGCCGACAGCAAAAACCCCGACCGCGGGCCGATGCTGATCATCTCCGGCGAGAAGGACCACACGGTCCCCTGGGCGATCGCCAACGCGGCCTACAAGAAGCAGAAGCGCAACCCGGACGTGACCGAGATCGTCAAGATCCCGAACCGAGGCCATTCGCTGACGATCGACAGCGGCTGGCAGGAGGTCGCCGACACGGCGCTGGCGTTCGTCAAGCGTTTCGTGTGAGCGTCGCGCCGGCTCGCGGCGCCAGCGCCAACTCGAGCAGGCGCGCCACCAGCTCGTCGAACCCGATCCCCGCCGCCTCCGCCGCCATCGGGAACAGGCTCGTATCCGTCAATCCCGGGATCGCGTTGACCTCGAGCAGCTGCGGGCCGTCGTCGCCCAGCATCAGGTCGACGCGGGCGAAGCCGCTGCAGCCGAGCGTCTCGTAGGCGGCCAGGGCGCCGGCCTGGACTGCGGCGGTGACGTCGTCGGGCAACTCGGCGGGGCAGGCGTAGTCGGTGCGCCCGATCTCGTAACGCGCCTCGAAGTCGTAGCGGTCGCCCTGCCGCGGGATCGCCTCGACTACCGGCAGCGCGTCGGAGCCGAGGACGCCGACCGCCAGCTCGCGGCCCTCGACGTAGCGCTCGAGCAGCACGCGGTCGTCGTAGCTGAAGGCGGCGAGCAGCGCAGCCGGGACCTCGCCGGCGTCGGCGGCGAACTTGACGCCGAGTGAAGAGCCCTGGCTGGCCGGCTTCACGACCAGCGGGAAGCCGAGCCGCTCCTCGATCTCGGAGAGCGTGTCGGCGGCGCCGAGCTCGCGGAAGGCTGTCGAGTTGAACGCGGCCCAGTCGGGGGTCGCGCTGCCGGAGGCGCGCAGGACGTGCTTGGCCGCGACCTTGTCCATGCACAGGGCGCAGGAGGCGACCCCGGGGCCGGTGTAGCGGAGGCCGAGGATCTCGAGCAACTCCTGAACGGTGCCGTCCTCGCCGCCGGGGCCGTGCAGGGCGATGAACACCACCTCGGGCTCCGCATCGCGCAGGCTCGTGACCATGCCGGCGCCGATGTCGAGCGGGATCGACTCGTGACCGAGCGAATCGAGCGCGTCCTCGACTCTCGCTGCCGAGCGCAGCGAGACGCCCCGCTCGAGCGACTTGCCGCCCTTCAGCACAGCGACCCTCACGAATCCCTCCGGGGACGGCGCATCGGCACGACGTCGCCGCCAGGTTCCTCGGCGGGGGGCTCCACATCGACCACGCGGTGCTCGTGCGTCAGGGTTTCGTAGAGCGCGACCTGCTCCGCAACGACGGCGCCGATACGACGGATTCCCTCGCGGATCTCGTCCTCGTTCGAGCCCGAGAAGTTGAGGCGCATCGAGGCGCCGCCGCGACCGTCCACGTATGCGGCTCGGCCGGGGACGAAGGCGACGTTCTCGCGAAGCGCCTTTGCGAGTAGGTCGGTCGTGTCGATGAAGTCGGGAAGGGTGGCCCATACGAACAGGCCGCCCTGGGGCGTCGTCCACTCGGCCCGCTCGGGGAAGTGGGTCTCGAG
This sequence comes from uncultured Solirubrobacterales bacterium, assembly GCA_963820665.1. GTDB lineage: Bacteria > Actinomycetota > Thermoleophilia > Solirubrobacterales > 70-9 > CAVUAT01. Next base: position 635,204 of record CAWGAL010000005.1, read on the forward strand.
CGCTTCCAGCATCGCGTCGCGGCGCCCCCGGTAGATCTCGATGAGGTCGGAGATGTAGTCGCGCCAGCGAGCCTCGGCGAAGTACTCGCGGACGAAGTACTGGGTCAGGGTCGAGGTGCAGAGGTCGGCGGCCTGCTTGCCCAGCCCGATCTTCTCCAGGACGGGCGGCGGCGCCACGACCCAGCCGACGCGGATCCCCGGCGAGAGGATCTTCGAGAAGGTGCCGAGATAGAGCACGTAGTCGCCACCGTCGAGCGCGTACAGAGTCTGCTGCGGCTCGCCCTCGAAGCGCAGCAGGCCGTAGGGGTTGTCCTCGAGCACCAGGACCTCGTGCTCGCGGGCCAGCTCGACGAGCCGCACCCGGCGCTCGGCCGAGAGCGTCACCCCCGCGGGGTTCTGGAAGCTCGGCACCGAGTAGATGAACTTCGGCCGCCGCCCCTCACGGGCGAGGCGGTCGAGGACGGACTCGAGCTCGTCGACTCGCATGCCGTCGTCGTCCGTGGTCACCTGGATCACGTCGGCCTCGTAGCTGCAGAAGGTGGGGACGGCGCCGGGGTATGTGGGGGCCTCGCAGATCACGGGGTCGCCCGGGTCGATCAGCGTCTTCGCGACCAGGTCGATCGCCTGCTGCCCGCCGGTCGTGACGATCAGGTCTTCGGGGTCGGGCGACATCCCCTCCGCCTCCATCACCTCGACGATGCACTCCCTCGTCTCGGCGAAGCCCTCGGTCGGCCCGTACTGAAGCGCCTCCGCCGAGGACTCGTGCGCGATTCGCGTCATCTGCGCCGCGAAGGCCTCGGGTGGGAACGCCGAGGTGTCGGGCAGCCCGCCGGCGAGCGAGATCACCTCGGGGCGCGCGGTGATCGCCATGAGGTCGCGCATCGCAGACGAGCGCATGACCTGGGTCCTCTTGGCGAACAGGCCCGCGTAGCGCTCGAGGTCGCGCGAGGTCGTGTGGGCACGCCGGCGCGGGCGCACCTGGGGCTCGCGGCCGCCGCTGCCCGGGCGTGGGTCTTTTCCGTGGCGCTCGCTGATCGCGACAGTGTTGCGTAGAGGCGTTGGGCCGCGCGGGCGCTCCCCACCCGAACGGCTCCGCAGCTCGGGCCGAGCCCCGCACCGGGAGACCCCGTGGGGTCTGTAGCCTTCTCCCGCTCGATCATGGACTTCCTCTCGCTTTGTCAGGGCCTAGGTTTGGCCATCGCAGTGGGCCTCGTAATCGGGGTCGTGCTCCCGCCGATCATGCCCACGTGGGGCGTGCTCGCTGGCGCCGCTCCGCTCGGGATCGTGGCCTGCGCGTTCATCCTCAGCGGAGAGGACGAGCCGATCTGGCCCGCCTTCATCGCCGGCCTGCTCGGAGCGGGCCTCGCTGCCGTCGTCGCCCGCGATGTCGCCACCGGAGCCGGTCGCCGCGCCCGTGGGGCGACCGAGATAGAGGCGTCAGCCCCGCTCGGGGTGACGGCCCTGGTCGTCCTCGCCGCGGTCGTCGTCGCGGCCCTGAGCTTGGTGGCACCGCCCTTCTCGCTTGTCGCCCTTACGGCCCTGGCCTGGATCTGGCTGATGCGCCGTCGCCGTGCCGAGCAGAAGCACGAGGGCCTTCGGGTCCTCCGTTGATCTCCCTGTGAAGCGCAAGCTCGTACTGGTGGTCGTCGACGCCATGCATCCCGCCCGGCTCCGAGACGCGATGGAGTCGGGCGCCGCTCCGACCTTCGCCGCCCTCGCCGAGCGCGGGAACCTGATCGACGACATGGTCTCGAGCTTCCCGTCGGTTACCCCGGTCTGCTGCTCGGAGATGCTGACCGGGGTCGGCCCCGGGCACCACGGCGTGATGGGGATGAACTGGTTCCACCGCCTCGAGCGCCGCTACATCGAATACGGCTCCTCGTTCGAGGCGACGCGGACCTTCGGCCTGTTCCGGGCGATGTACGACCTCGTCTACAACATGAACCTCGAACACCTGAGCTGGGAGACCGAGACGGTCTTCGAGCGCCTCGGCGACGCGGGCGTGCGGACCGCCGGCACACCGTTCCTGATCTACCGAGGACGCCGCCGCCACGAGCTCGGCCTCGAGGGCCTCGCCAAGCGAGCCGCCGCCGCCGCCAACTTCCGCCACGCCGTCTGGGGCCCCGACGAGTTCTTCTACGGCGACCTCTACGCCAGCCGCTCGACGGGCTGCGGCCCGAGCTTCACCCGCCCCGGCAGCCGCGACGAGTACTCGGCGTGCGTCGGCGAGGAGCTGGTGCGCGAAGGTGCCTACGACTTCATGCTCTTCAGCCTGCCGGACAACGACTTCCACTCGCACCGCTTCGGGCCCGACGCGACGAGCGACTCGATCGCCAAGGCCGACACCGCGTTCTCGCGGATCGTCGAGGCGGGTGGCGGCATGGACGCCTTCCTCGCCGACAACGCGGTGATCCTCACCGCCGACCACGCGCAGTCCGACGTCGAGCACGGCCTTCCACTGGCGGACTCGCTGGCCGGCGACTGGCACGTGCTGCAGCCGAACGAGGACCAGCCCGACGACGCCGAGATCGCGGTCAGCCCGACCTCGCGCGCCGGAGCCGTCTACGTCCTCGAGTCGGGCTCGGGCCACGCCACCATCCACCAGCGCGTCCGTGAGCACCTGCGCGAGCTCGAAGGGGTGGACCTCACGCCTGGCTCGCCTGCGAGGACGGCAGTCCCGTCAGCCGCGAGGGCGTCGGCCTCGACCTTGACGGCGACGTGCGCGCGGTGGTCGTCCGCGACGGGCACGAGCTGAGCTTCCGCCCCGGCGGCCAGCTCCGCGACGAGCGCGGCGCGAAGTGGCAGGTCTCGGGCGAGCCCGAGGCGCTCGGCGCCGACATCACGAAAGGCTTCTTCGACGCAGGGGAGTACCCCGACGGCCTCTCGCGCCTGTGGTCCGCGCTGACCGCTCCCCACGCCGGCGACGTCATGATCTCCGCCGGTGATGGCTACGAGTGCATCGACTGGGGCGGGGTCAGCCACGCCGGCGGCGGCAGCCACGGCGCCCTCAGCCGCGAGGACTCGCTGGCGCCGCTGCTGATGGTCGGCTGCGGCCCCGACGACGCGGCGGAGCGGAAATGGTCGCTCCGGGACATCTCGCCGGTCATCCTCGATCACTTCGGCATCGGCCCCGGCAGGCCGACCGGATGAGCCCCGTGGATACCGCCCGCAGGATCGGCCGCGGCGCGCGGCGCTCCGAGAACTGGGTCCAGCTCTTCCAGTTCGGCATCGTCGGCGCCTCGGGGTACGTGGTCAACCTGACGGTGTTCGCCGTGCTGACCGGGGCGGGGCTCTTCTTCCGCGACGGCAGCGACGGCCTCGGGGTGCACCACATCCCCGCGGCGATCCTCGCCTTCTCGCGTGGCCGTCTCGAACAACTTCTTCTGGAACCGTCACTGGACCTTCAGCGCCCGCGAGGGCCACGCCGGCTTCCAGGCCGCGCGCTTCTTCACGGTCAGCGTCCTCGCCCTCGGGATCAACCTCGTCGTGCTGGAGGCGCTGATCCGCGCCGACGTGACCGAGCTGGCCGCGCAGGCCGTCGCGGTCGCCGTAGCGATGCCGTTCAACTTCATCGGCAACAAGATCTGGACCTTCGACGAGCCGCCCCCGGAGGCAGATCCAGGGCCCCGAGTTGAGCGTGCGCCACTGGCTCGCGGGTGCGCTCGCCGCCTTCCTGCTCGCCTTCGCGGCTCCCGCCGACGCGCAGGCCCCCGCCCCCGGCAGCACCGACCCCCAGGCCGCCGGCACCCAGACCACCCAGACCGAGAAGCCCGAGGTCTCCGAGGCGCGGGCGGTCGACATCGCCAAGACCGACCCGAAGGCGGTCGAGGCTCTGCGCGACCCCGACGTCTATCCCTCGGCCTACCGCTCGGACTCCGACGGCGACTGGGAGGTCGGGTTCTTCGCGACGGGCGAGCAGACGCTCCAGGTGGTCGTCGACGACGAGAGCGGCGAGATCGAGGAGGCTTGGACGGGATACCAGATCTCGTGGAAGATGGCCCGCGGCTACGACGGCGCCTTCGGCCGCAAGCTGAACGCGCCCTACATCTGGATCCCGCTCTGCCTGATCTTCGTGGCGGGCCTGCTCGACTGGCGCCGCCCCTTCCGCGTCGCGCACCTCGACCTCCTGGTGCTCGTCGCCGGCTTCGGCGTCTCGCACTTCTTCTTCAACCGCGGCGAGATCGGCCTCTCGGTCCCGCTCGCCTATCCGGCGCTGATCTACCTGCTTGGGCGAACGCTCTGGCTCGCCTTCCGGGGCGGGGACGGGCTGAGGCCCTCGCTGCCGCTGACGGTGCTCGCCGTCGCGACGGTGGCGCTGGTGGGCTTCCGGATCGGGCTCAACGTCGCCGACTCGAACGTGATCGACGTCGGCTACGCCGGGGTGATCGGCGGCGACAAGATCTCAGACGGCGAGCCGCTCTACGGCGATTTCCCCGACGACAACTCCCGCGGCGACACCTACGGCCCCCTCGCCTACTACGTCTACCAGCCCTTCGAGCAGGTCTTCACCTGGAGCGGGGAATGGGACGAGCTGCCTGCTGCCCACGCCGCCTCGATCTTCTTCGATCTCGCAACGATCGCCCTCCTGTTCCTGCTCGGCCGCCGGCTGCGCCGGCCCGCGCGGGACCCGCCTCGGGGTCCTGCTCGCCTTCGCGTGGGCGGCGTGCCCGTACACGGCGTTCGCGCTCGAGTCGAACACCAACGACGCGCTGGTCTCGATGCTCCTGGCCGCGACTCTGCTCGTGATCGCCTCGCCCGCGGCCCGCGGCGCGATGCTGGCGTTGGCGACCGCGACGAAGTTCGCGCCTGTCGTCCTCGCCCCGCTGTTCGCGACCTACGACACCGCGCGCAGCGGCGAGGGAGGGACGGCAGTGCGAACGCCCCTTCGCCGGGTGCTCGGCGTCGCCGGGCCCTTCGCGCTCGCGTTCGCGGCGGCGACGCTGGCCGTCATGGCACAGACCCTGATCGACCCCGGCCTCGACACCTTCTGGGATCGCACGATCGGCAACCAGGCGGGGCGCGACTCGCCCTTCAGCGTCTGGGGCCAGGAGCCGTCGCTCGGCTGGCTGCACACCCTCGTCAAGGCGCTCGTCGTCGGCCTCGCGCTGCTGGTCGCCTTCGTTCCGCGCCGGCGCAGCCCGGTCACTGTCGCCGCGCTCGGAGCCGCGGTGCTGATCGCGCTCCAGCTCACCGTCGAGCACTGGTTCTACCTCTACATCCCCTGGTTCCTGCCGTTCCTGTTCGTCGCGCTGCTTGCGCGGGACGAGGCTCTCAGCCGGGAACGGGCTCCAGAACCTGCGTGATCGAGCGCGCCAGGCCGTCGTCGCCGACGTCCACGAGCACCCCCATCACCCAGATGTCGTCGGTCGCGGTCTCGAAGCGGATCGGCATCTGGGTGCGGAAGGCCTCGAGCGCCTGCTCGCGCTTGACGCCGATCACGCCCGAGCGCGAGCCGGTCATGCCGACGTCGGTGATGTGAGCCGTGCCGCCCGGCAGCACTCGCGCGTCGGCGGTCGGCACGTGGGTGTGGGTGCCGACGACCGCGGCGGCGCGCCCGTCCAGGTGCCAGCCCATCGCCACCTTCTCGCTCGTCAGCTCGGCGTGGAAGTCGACGAAGACCGCGTCGGCCGCGCCCTTGAGGCGCTCGATGATCTCGTCGGCCACGGGGAAGGGCGAGCGCTCGACCTGGAGGTGGAGCGCTCCGCTGAGGTTGACGACCGCGACCCGCATCCCGGCGGCGTCGACGATCACGTGACCGTGGCCGGGGTTGGCCTCGGGGAAGTTGGCTGGCCTGAGGATCCGCTGCTCGGTGTCGAGGTAGGAATAGACCTCGCGGTGGCGGTAGGTGTGGTTGCCGAGCGTGATCACCGCGGCGCCCGCGTCGAAGATCGCCTTCGCCGTGTCGGGGGTGATCCCGACTCCGCCGCCGACGTTCTCGCCGTTGACGACGACCAGGTCCGGCAGGTGCTGCTCGCGGAGCGAGGGCATCGCCGTGGCGAGGCCCTCCCGGCCGGGCTTGCCGACCACGTCGCCGATGAACAGGACCCGCATCGAGCGCAGCGTAGTTGCTCAGCGGCGCGGCGACCGCTCCCGCTAGGTTGGCGCGATGGCGGCGACGAGCAGCAGCGGGGCCCCGCAGCCGGCGCTGGCCGCGGAAGGGCTCAGCAAGACCTTCGGCGAGCGCAGGGCCCTCCAGGACGTCAGCTTCGAGGTCGAGAAGGGCGAGCTGCTCGCGGTGCTCGGCCCGAACGGCGCCGGCAAGACGACGATGCTCGGCCTGCTGGCCGGGATCAGGGAGCCCGATTCCGGCTCGGTCGAGGTCCCCGGCGGCGAGGTCGGGTGGGTTCCTCAGCAGGCCGCCCTCTATCGCCGGCTCACGGTCGCCGAGAACCTGAAGCTCTTCGCGCGTCTCGAGGGCGCGGCCGACCCCGACGCGACGGTCGACGCGATGCTGGCCCAGACCGGCCTCGCCGAACGCCGCGACGACCAGGTCTCGAACCTCTCGGGCGGCAACCAGCAGCGCATCAACATCGCGATCGGCCTGCTCGCCGAGCCGGCCGTGCTGCTGCTCGACGAGCCCAGCGCCGGCCTCGACCCCGCGCAGCGCATCCGGCTCTGGGACTTCGTTTCGGGGCTCGCGAAGGCCGGCACCACCGTCATCTACTCGACCCACCAGATCGAGGAGGCGACCCACTACGGCGACCGCCTGCTGGTCCTCGCGGACGGCGAGAAGCTCTTCGATGGGACGTTCCCGACCCTGCGCCGCGAGGCCGGCGCGGCCCCGGAGGACGAGCCCGCCGACCCCGAGGCCGACTTCGTCCGCTTCCTGAAGGCGAAGGGGCACTGATGCGCTGGCTGCTGCTGAAGGACCTCCAGATCCTCAAGCGCTCGCCGCTTCTGACCGCGCTGCTGGTGATCTACCCGATCGTGCTGGCGGTGCTGATCGGCTTCGCGGTCTCGCGCGGGCCCGAGAAGCCCAAGGTCGCCTTCCTGAACCAGATCGAGGCCGAGGAGGGGCTCGAGCTCGGGAACGAGGGCGGCTTCAGCCAGAGCGAGGCGTTCGACGAGCTCTGCCGCCGCGTCGACTGCGTCACGGTCGACGACCGCGACGAGGCCCTCCAGAAGGTCGAGGACGGCGAGGTGCTGGCGGCGCTGATCCTGCCCGAGGACTTCCTCGACGACCTGCAGGCACAGCTCAGCGGCGCGGGCGTGGAACCGGCAGCGGTCGAGGTCTACGTCAACGAGGACGACCCGGTCAAGGCCCGGCTCGTGGACGACCGCATCCAGACGCTGATCACCGAGGCGAACCTCAGGCTCTCGGACGAGATCACGACGCAGCTCCTCTCATATCTCGACGTGCTGATCGAGGGCGGCGAGTTCAGCATCCCGTTGCTCGGCGACTTCGACGTGCTCGGGCTCGAGCGCACCGAGCAGAGCCTCGAGCAGGTGAAGAAGGAGTTGAACGGCCCCGAGCGCGAGATCGTCGATGCGGTCATCCGCTTCGCGCAGCTGGCGGGCGAGAACCTCGGCTTCGCCGACGAGCTGCTCGGCTCGGTCGCGCAGCCGATCGCCGTCGAGAAGGAGGTCGTCAGCGGCGACGTGCCGCCGCTCGACACCTTCGCGGTATCGGTGGCGATCGTGATCACCCTGATGTTCGTGACGGTGCTGCTGGTCGCCGGCTCCCTCGCGCTCGAGCGCGAGGAGAACACCTTCACCCGGCTCACCCGGGGCCTCGTCAGCCGCTCCGCGCTGCTGGTCGAGAAGATCGGCCTCGGGACCATCTGCTCGATAGCCGTCGCGCTGGTGCTGCTCGGGGTGCTGGAGCTGTTCGTGAACCTGCAATGGGAGCGCTTCCCGCTCTTCCTGGCGGCGATCGTGCTGACGGGCGCCGGCTTCGCCGCGATGGGCTCGGCGATCGGCGTCGCCGCGCGCGAGGTCCGCGCCAGCGCCCTGGCCGCGTTCGCGCTGACCCTGCCGATTGCCTTCCTGTCGCTGATCCCGACGGGAACGATCGGCGAGGGCCTCTACGACGCGATCCGCATCGTCACTGGCGCCTTCCCGTTCCGCCCTGGGCTCGACGCGCTCACGGCCGGGCTTTCGGACACCGGGGACCTGGCGGTCAACCTCGCGCACCTCGCTCTCCTGACCGCCGCCTACTTCCTGGTCGCTCGCGTCGGGCTCCGCCGCTTCGCCTGAGATCCACCGGGGTCCGAAACGCGACACCTCGCCCGCACCCGAGGAGGACGCCAGCCTAGAATCAGCCACATGGCATTCCCCGCCACCCGGCTGCGCCGCATGCGCAGGACGAAGCCGCTCCGCGACCTCGTGCGCGAGACCAGTCTCTCGCCCGAGCATCTCGTCCAGCCGCTGTTCGTGACGGCCGGCGAGGGCGTGCGCGAGCCGGTCGAGGCGATGCCCGGCGTCGAGCGCCTGTCGATCTCCGAAACCGTCGCCGAGGTGACCGAGCTCGCCGCAGCCGGTGTCCGCGCGGTGCTGCTGTTCGGCATCCCCGCCTCCAAGGACGAGTTCGGGACGCAGGCCTACGACGAGGAGGGCGTCATCCAGATGGCCGTCCGCGCGCTGAAGGAGGCCCACCCGGAGGTCGTCGTCATCACCGACGTCTGCCTCTGCGAGTACACATCGCACGGCCACTGCGGAGTCGTACGGGAAGGCACCGTCGACAACGATCTCACCATCGAGCTGCTCGCCAAGACGGCCATCTCCCATGCCATGGCCGGCGCCGACGCCGTCGCCCCCAGCGACATGATGGACGGGCGCATCGGCTCGATCCGCCACCAGCTCGACGAGGAGGGCTTCTCCGAGGTCCCGATCGTGGCCTACTCCGCGAAGTACGCCTCCGCGTTCTACGGCCCGTTCCGCGAGGCGGCCGGCTCGACGCCGGACTTCGGCGACCGCCGCGGCTACCAGATGGACCCGGCCAACGCCGACGAGGCCGTGCGCGAGGCACAGCTCGACCTCGACGAGGGCGCGGACGTCGTCATGGTCAAGCCGGCGCTGCCATACCTCGACGTGATCCGCCGCGTGAAGGACGCGACCGGCGCCCCGGTCGCCGCATACCACGTCTCGGGCGAGTACTCGATGCTGAAGGCCGCGGCCGCCAACGGCTGGATCGACGAGCGCGCCGCCGCGATGGAGTCGCTGGTCGCGATCCGCCGGGCGGGCGCCGACATGGTCATCACCTACTACGCCAAGGACGCCGCCCAGTGGCTCAGGCCGAGGCGGCATCCCGATGAACAAGCCCGTCGACGGCATCACGACCGCGCAGGTGAAGCCCAAGCTGCGCTCGCGCGCCGGACGGCGCGGCGATCCCGCTCGACGACATCGACAAGCGCCTGATGAACGTCCTTCAGTCCCAATTTCCGCTGACGCCGGAGCCGTTTGCAGGGATCGCATCAGTAACCGAACTGCCCATCGAGGACGTGCTCGAGCGCACCCAGCGCCTGCTCGACGGCCGCATCATCCGCGAGATCACGCCGATCTTCGACACTCGCGCGCTCGGCTACAGCTCGATGCTCGTCGCCGCCAAGGTCGACACCGAGAACCCCCAGCGCGCCGCCAAGATCATCAACTCTCACCCCGGCGTCTCGCACAACTACCTGCGCACCCACGAGTTCAACCTCTGGTTCACGATCGCGACCCCGCCCGACTCCGAGCTCGGCCTGCAGGGGACGCTCAAGGTGCTCCAGCGAGCTGACCGGCGCCGAGTCGATTCGCCAGCTGCCGACCCTCCAGCTCTTCAAGATCAACATGAACCTCGAGATGGAGGGCGACACCGAGGCACTCTCGGCGCCCGTCGCCGAGGCCGTGACCCCGCGCGAGCTGGAGGCTCAGCCCTACGACGATCTGGACAAGGCCGTGATCGTGGCGCTCCAGGGCCCGATGGAGGCCGTCGAGCGCCCCTACGACGAGGCCGCCGCCGAGGTCGGGATCTCGACTCCGGAGCTGCTCACCCACCTCGAGGGCATGGTCGACCGCAAGATCCTGCGCCGCGTCGCCGCGATCCTCTTCCACCGCCGCGCCGGCTTCTCGGCCAACGGGATGGGCGTCTGGCGCGTCCCCGAGGACAAGATCATGGACGCCGGCGCGCGAATGGCCTCGGTCCGCGGCGTCTCGCACTGCTACCAGCGGCCGACCTACGAGGACTGGCCCTACAGCGTCTTCACGATGGCCCACGGCCGCTCGAAGGAGGAGTGCGACGCGATCCTCGACGGGATCGCCGACGACCACGGCCTCCACGGCGACGACCGCGCCGTTCTCTATTCCTCGACCGAGTTCAAGAAGATCCGCCTCCACTACTTCACCGACGACTACGCGGCCTGGGAGGCCCAGCATTCTTGATGGCTCCTGACGGGGTCTCCGCGGAGCTCTACGAGCGCGCGGTGAAGCTGATGCCAGGGGGAGTGAACTCCCCGGTCCGGGCGATGGGCTCGATCGGCCGCGACCCGATCTTCATCGAGCGCGGCGAGGGCACCGCGCGTCTGGGACGTCGACGGCAACTCCTACGTCGACTGGGTCTCGTCCTGGGGCCCGCTGATCCTCGGCCACGCCCACCCCGCCGTGGTCGCGGCGGTCGCCGAGGCCGCCGCCAGGGGCACCAGCTACGGGGCCGCCACCGCCGGCGAGGTCGAGCTCGCCGAGCGAGGTCGCCGACCGCTTCGACTCGGTCGAGATGCTGCGCATGACCAGCTCGGGCACCGAGGCCGCGATGAGCGCGATCCGCCTCGCCCGCGCCGCGACCGGCCGCGACAAGCTGATCAAGTTCGCGGGCGCCTACCACGGGCACGTCGACGGCCTGCTCGCCGAGGCGGGCTCGGGCCTCGCGACCGCGGGCATCCCGTCCTCGCCCGGGGTCACCGAGGCCGCAGGCCGCCGACGACGGTGATCGTCCCCTGGAACGACGCCGACGCCGTCGAGGCCGCGGTCACCGAGCACTCGCCTGCGGCGATCCTGGCCGAGCCGGTCCCGGCGAACATGGGCGTCGTCCCGCCCGAGCCCGGCTTCCTCGAGCGGCTGCGCGAGCTCGCGGACTCCTCGGGCGCCGCTGCTGGTGCTCGACGAGGTGATCACGGGCTTCCGCGTCGCCCGCGGCGGCGCCCAGGAGCTGCTCGGCGTCCGCGCCGACATCACCGTGATGGGCAAGGTGATCGGCGGCGGCCTGCCGGCCGCGGCCTACGGCGGCTCGGCGGAGCTGATGAGCCGGATCGCGCCCGCCGGCGACGTCTACCAGGCGGGGACGCTGTCGGGGAACCCGCTGGCGGTCGCGGCGGGCCTGGCGACGCTGGCCGAGCTCGACGCCGCCGCCTACGAGCGCCTCGGCGCGACCACCGAGCGGCTCGCCGACGGGCTGCGCGAGGCGGCCGGCGAGCATCCCGTCAGCGTCGCGACCGTGCCCGGGCTGGTCACCGTCTTCTTCGCCGCCGAGGCCCCGCGCGACTTCGCCGGGCGCCTCGGCGTGCGACACCGAGGCCTACGCCCGCTTCTGCCGCGCGATGCTCGAGCGCGGCGTCTACCCGCCGCCCGTCGCAGTTCGAGGCCTGGTTCCCGTCGCTCGCCCACGACGACGCGGCGATCGACGCAGACGCTCGCCGGCCGCGGCCGAGTCCTTCGACGAGGCGCTCGCGATGAGCGCGCTCTCGAGCAGCTCGCCGCCGAGCTGCGCCGCGAGGAGGTGATCGCGCCCCACGTGAGCGAGAGCGACGAGGCCGACCGCGCGCTCGGCGCTGCTGGTCGCCGCCGGCCCCCGCGCCGCCGAGGCGCCCGAGACCTACGACGCTGCTCTTCGAGGCGATCCGCGAGGGCTACCTGCTCCACTACGGCGAGCCGCGGCTGCTCGACGGCGCCGACCCCGACCTGCTGCTGCTGGCCGGCGACTACCTCTACGCGCTCGGCCTCGAGCGGCTGGCCGCGCAGGGCGACCTCGAGGCGGTCCGCGAGCTCGGCGACCTGATCAGCCTCTCGGCCCAGCTTCACGCGCGCGGAGAGCAGCGAGACGCTCGCACCGCTGTGGCTCGCGAGCGCGGTGGCCGTCGGCGGCGGCGCCGCTCCGGCGCACGAGCGCGCGAAGGCGGCCGCGCGCGCGGGCGATCCCAGGCGGCCGCGCAGCTCCTGGACGACGGCGCTCGCGTCCGCCGCCGCGGCCGCAACGGCATCGATGAGGCGCTGGCCCATGCAGCCGACTCGATAGGCTTCGCCGAGGAGTACCTCCCCGACCGTGGCTGACCCACCAGACACCAAGCAACGGGGCCCCCAACGGAGCGCCCGCGCCGCTCGAGAAGCCCGAGCCGGCGGGCTACTTCGAGGGTGAGTCGATGACACCGCCGCACCGCATTCGCGGTCGGCGGTCAGGCGCTCGGCGGAATCGCCGGGCTCGCGGTCGCGCTGCCCGCGATCGGCTTCGCGATGGCCCCGCTCTTCGAGGAGGAGGGCAACGACTGGCAGGCGGTCGGCCCCGTCGTCGAACTTCACCGAGGACACCTACAAGCCGGTCACGCTGACCGCCGTCCCCGACATCGGCGAGGCCGGCAAGACGACGGCCTACGTCCGCAAGAGCACCGGCGACGACGAGGTCGAGGGCGAGGACGGCTTCGTCGCGATCTCCACCCGCTGCGCGCACCTCGGCTGCCCGGTCCGCTTCGTCCAGGCCGCCGGCAACTTCATCTGCCCCTGCCACGGCGGCGTCTACGACTTCGACGGCAAGGTCATCGGCGGCCCGCCGGTGCGCCCGCTCGACCGCTTCCAGACCCGCACCAGCGCCGACGGCGGCCAGGTCGAGGTCGGCCCCCGCTTCAGCGTCACCTCCCAGCTCGAGCCCGTCCGCACCAGGGACCCCGGCGAGTTCACCGGCGGCATCTGGGAGTACCTCTACCCGCCGCGGCCCTCGACGCCGCCGGCCCCGTAAGGAACGAAGGAACCGACCATGCCCAAGCTGCCGAAGCCACCGATCCCAGGCCCGCTGAAGCGCCCGTCAAAGCCGGGCGAGAACGGCTCCAACGGCTACCACCGCAACGGCGACGAGAACGGCAACGGCAACGGCAACCAGGCCGTCGAGGTGGCCAAGGAGGCCGGCGGCGACGTCGTCGGCTGGGTCGACGAGCGCACCGGCGCGACGGGCTTCCTCACCGGGATGCTCTTCCGCAAGGTCCCGAAGGGAACCAACTGGTTCTACACGCTCGGCTCGGCGACGCTGTTCGCCTTCGTCGTGCAGGCGCTCACCGGCGTCTTCCTCGCGATGTACTACACGCCCTCGCCGGTCGAGGCCTACGAGTCGATCACCTACCTGACCAACGACGTCTTCCTCGGCGAGTTCGTCCGCGGCATGCACAAGTGGGGCGCCTCGGTGATGATCATCCTGATCTTCCTCCACATGGGCAGGACCTTCTTCTTCGGCGCCTACAAGTACCCGCGCGAGCTCAACTGGGTGATCGGGGTCGTGCTGCTGATCCTGACCCTGGTGATGGGCCTGACCGGCTACCTGCTGCCGTTCGACCAGCGCTCCTTCTGGGCGACGGTCGTCGCCAACAACATCACCGCGACCGGCCCGGTGGTCGGCCCCTACCTCGCTGACTTCCTGCGGGCCGGGCCCGAGATCGGCGCGACGACGATCCAGCGCTTCTACGCGATCCACATGCTGCTCGTGCCCGGCCTGATCGTCGCGCTGATCGGCGCCCACCTCTACCTCGTCGTCAAGCTCGGCACCACCGCGCCGCCGTGGGTCAAGGCCGAGCGGCCGAAGATCACCCGCAAGAAGACCGAGGTCGGCTGATGAACAGGGCGGATCGCGAGGAGTACCTCCGCGACTACGAGGTCCTGAAGAAGAAGGGCAAGCCGTTCTTCCCCTACGCCGTCGCTCAAGGACTCCGCGATGGCGCTCGTCGTGGTGGTCGTGATCATGATCATGTCGATCATCCTCGGCGCCGAGCAGGGCCCGAAGGCCGACCCGACCACGACCACCTACGTGCCCGCGGCCCGAGTGGTACTTCTTCTTCCTCTTCGAGCTGCTGCGCGTGATCAAGCCCGCCGCGCTGACCCCGCTCGCGACGATCGGCATCCCGACGATCTGCATGGTCCTGCTGCTGCTGCTGCCGTTCTACGACCGCAACCCGGAGCGACGGCCCGAACGGCGCCCGATCGCCGTCGACCGCGGCCGTGCTGACCATCATCGCGATGGCCTACCTGACCTTCCTGGGCGCCTCGGCCGGCTCGCCGAACGAGCTCGACATCGAGGTCGCCGAGGAGTATCGAGGCCGGCAAGGACGTGGCGGCCCAATCGGGCTGCGGCGCGTGCCACAAGTTCGGCGAGAACGGCAACGACGGCCCAGGGCCCGAGCTGACCGAGATCGGCTCGCGCCTGCCGCGCGAGGCGATCGCCCGCTCGCTCGAGATCGGCCCCGGGATCATGCCCTCCTACGCCGACCTGCCGCCGAAGAAGAGCGAGGACCTGACGGCGTTCCTCGCCTCGCTGGACTAGCCCCGCCCGGGTCCCTCAGCAAGCTAGCCTCGTGGGCGTGGAAGCCGCCGACGGCACCCAGGCGCACCCGAGCCGCGACTCCGAGGAGTTCGTCGGGCGAGGTCCGGGGCATGTTCGACCGCATCGCGGGCGTCTATGACCTGATGAACTCGGCGATGACCGCCGGGATGCACCACCAGTGGCGCGAGCGCGCGGTCGACCGCGCGCGAGGTCGGCCCAGGCTCGGACGCCCTCGACATCTGCTGCGGCACCGGCGACCTCGCGCTCGAGCTGCGCCGGCGGATCGGGCCCGACGGCCGCGTCGTCGGCTCGGACTTCTCCGAGCAGATGCTCGACCTCGCGCGGGCCAAGTCCGGCGAGCAGGGCCTGCCGGTCGAGTTCGGCTGGGCCGACGCGCTCGACCTCCCTTATGGAGACGACAGCTTCGACGCGGTCACCGTCGGCTTCGGCGCCCGCAACCTCGCCGACCTCGACAAGGGCCTCGCCGAGATGGCGCGCGTCCTGCGTCCCGGCGGCCGCGTGGTCATCCTCGAGATCACGCGCCCCGAGCGCGAGCCGCTCTCGAGCTTCTACGGCCTCTGGTTCGACCGCGTCGTGCCGCTGCTCGGCAACGTCGCCGGCGACCCCGACGCCTACAGCTACCTGCCCGAGTCGGTCCGAAGCTTCCCCGCCCCCGGCGCGCTCGCGGAGAAGATGGACGCCGCGGGGTTCGGCGAGATCCGCTGGCTGCTGCTCGCCGGCGGGATCATCGCCATCCACAGCGCGACCCTCGAGAACATGACCGCCCGGCTCGCCGATCCCGCCACCCGTCACCGCGGTGATCGACCTCGCCGGCGCGTGGCTGCCTGCCCGCCTGGCTGAGGTCGAGAAGCGCCTCGCCGAGATCGCCGTCGAGCCACGGGCCCGAGCTCGGCGCGGAGGCCGAGGCGACCCTCGCTGCCGGCGGCAAGCGCCTGCGCCCGCTGCTGCTGCTGATCTGCGCGGGCGAGGACGGCGCCGAGGCCGCCGTGCCCGCGGCGACCGCGATCGAGCTCGTCCACATGGCGACGCTCGTCCACGACGACGTGCTCGATGGCGCCCCGGTCCGCCGCGGCCGCCCGACGGTGGTGGCCCGCTCGGGCCGTGACGCCGCGGTCAGCGTCGGCGACCTGCTCTTCTCGCGCGCCTTCGCCGAGCTCGCGACCGCCGAGCGCGGCCAGACCCAGGTCGCCGAGCTCAGCTCGGCCTCGGTCGGCCTCGCCCACGGCGAGCTCGCGCAGCGCCGCGACTCCTACGACACCGGCGTCACCGAGGAGCGCTATCTCGAGCGCTGCTCGCTGAAGACGGCCCGGCTGTTCGAGGCCGCCTGCCGCATCGGCCGCCTCGCGGCCGGGGGGGAGGGGACCGACGAGCTCGGCGCGCTTCGGTCGCGAGATCGGCCTCGCCTTCCAGCTTCTCGACGACGTGCTCGACGTCAGCGGCCCTCCCGAGCGAACCGGCAAGGCCCGCGGGACCGACCTGCTCGACGGGACGGTCAACCTGCCGCTGATCGTGGCGATGAAGCGCGACCCCGCCTGGCGAGCCTCGACCTCCGCTCCCTCGACGAGGCCGAGGCCGAGCGCGTCTGCGACCGGATCACCGCCACCGGCGCCCTCGACGAGGTCCGCGATCGCGCCCGCGCCGGAATCGAGCGCGCCAAGCGCGGGCTCGACTCAGACCCCTTCAGCGACACCGACCGCCGTCTGCTCGGCCTGATCGCCGACGGCGTCGTCGAGCGGTATTCCTGATCCGCCGGGAGGGCCTCGGCGCGACCGGCTCCCTGACCCTCGACGAGCCGGGCACGTACGCCTACTACTGCCTCTTCCACCCGTTCATGAAGGGCACCGTCGAAGTAGCCGAATAACGAACGGCGGCCCGAAGGCCGCCGTTCGCAGGAGAGATGACTCTTTGACTTTGACTTGGGAGTGGTACTTGGGTGCTTCCTAGAAGTCCTCGGGGAGGATGCTGTCGGACGCCAGCGCCATCGGCAGGCTGTCGGCCTCCTCCTCCATGTTGGCGCGGGTCAGCGATGCGCAGGTCCTCGACCAGCTCCTGGGCGCCCCGGTCGAGCTCCTCGTCGAAGCGGTCGACCTCGTCCTGGTTGAAGGCGCCGCGGCCCCACCAGTCGCATTCGGGGCAGCGCAGGTCGACGTGCCAGCGACCCTCGCCCTGCTCGAACCAGTTGACGGGCTGCACGAGCGTGCGACTCGCAGGCGGGGCAGCTGTGCATGCCCTCGGGCGAGCGAGCCGCCTCGTCAACGTTCGGAGTCTTGGTTGTGCGTCTCGGGATTCCCATCTTGGGCAGATATCGGGCACCTGGGGCCAGACCTTTAGGGCATACCCATTGTGCCTACGCGGAGTCATGCTCGCCTATAGGCTCGCGCCCTATGGTTCTTTCAGACGTAACGATCCGCGAGCAGCTCGACGGCGGCGGAATCGTCATCGACCCGATCGACGAGGGAGCGATTCAGCCCTCGTCGGTGGATCTCCGCGTCGATCGCTACTTCCGGGTCTTCCGCAACGACACCACCCCGTACATCGACCCCAAGCAGCCCCAGGAGGACCTGACCGAGCTGGTCGAGGTCTCCGACGACGGCTCGTTCATCCTCCACCCCGGCGAGTTCGTGCTCGGCTCCACGCTCGAGCGCGTGGCCCTCGGCGACGACCTCGTCGCGAGGCTGGAGGGGAAGAGCTCGCTCGGCCGCCTCGGCCTGCTCATCCACAGCACCGCCGGCTTCGTCGACGCGGGCTGGGACGGGCACCTGACGCTCGAGCTCTCGAACGTGGCGAACCTGCCGATCGCGATCTACCCGGGGATGAAGATCGGCCAGATCTCCTTCCTGCAGATGACCACCGCCGCCGAGAGGCCCTACGGCAGCGAGGAGACGAAGTCGAAGTACAAGGGCCAGCGTGGCCCGACCGCCTCGCGCTACTACCTCAACTTCTCAGACGACTGAGGACAGTTAGGTACCATTTACGGCGATGCCGAATATCGGACTTCCAGAGATCATCATCGTCTTGGTCATCGCCCTGATCATCTTCGGCCCCAAGCGCCTGCCTGAGCTCGGCAACTCGCTCGGCAGGGGCATCAAGGAGTTCCGCGGCTCTGTCACGGGCGAGAACAAGGACGACGACGACAAAGACGAGGACTCGGTCGCAGCCAAGAAAGCTGAGCTCGAGGCTTCGGGCGGCGGCACCACCGAAACCGTCGGTACGACCGAGACCGTCGACGGCGAGGTCGTCACCGAGAACAAGGCCTAGCCGGCCCCTCGCGCGGTAGCGGCTGCTGTGCCCCAGGTCACTCGACCCGTCGACTTCGAGGACCGCCTCACGCTGGTCGAGCACCTCGACGAGCTCCGCAGCAGGATCATCTTCTCGCTCGCCTTCTTCGGCGTCGTGCTCGCGCTCTGCTTCTGGCAGAACCACGCGCTGCTTGACATCGCGAACGAGCCGCTGCCCGAGGGCCGCACGCCGATCACCTTCGGCGTCGCCGAGCCGTTCACGACGACGCTGACCGTCTCGGCGTACGCGGCGATCCTGATCTCGCTGCCCGTGCTGCTGTTCCAGGCCTACGCCTTCGTGCTGCCGGCGCTCAGCCCGCGCGAGAAGAAGGTGATCCTCCCGTTCATGCTGATGGCGCCGGTCCTGTTCGTCTGCGGCGTCGTCTTCGCCTACTTCGTCGTCGTCCCGGCCGCCGCCGAGTTCCTCCTCAACTTCAACGAGGACCAGTTCAACATCGAGATCCGGGCGCGCGAGTACTACAGCTTCTTCGCCCTCTCGGAGATCGCGGTCGGGCTGCTGTTCCAGATCCCCATCGGGATCCTCGCGGTCACCCGCCTCGGCATCGTCACCCCGCAGCAGATCGCCGACAACCGCCGCTACGCCGTGCTCGGAATTGCGGTCGCGGCGATGCTGCTCCCGGGCACCGACCCGATCACGATGATCATCTCGATGGCCCCGCTTCTCGTCCTCTTCGAGGGCAGCCTGCTCTTCGCCCGGCTGTTCGGCAACCCGCCGAAGCCCGAGGAGCTCGAGGACTCCGAGCCTTCAACCGGCCTTGAGGGGAGTGGCTAGGCTTCCCGCCGATGCTTTTCGACCTCCAGAGCCCCAAGCGCAAGCGCACCGTCCAGGTCGTGTTCGGCGGCATGGCCGTGCTGTTCGCGGTCAGCTTCGTGTTCCTCGGCATCGGCACCGGCCTCAGCGGCAGCCCGCTCGAGGCGATCGGCATCGGCGGCAGCGACAGCGCCGACGAGGTGCTCGAGGACGACATCTCCTCGCAGGAGGACAAGCTCGCGGAGAATCCGAACGACACCGCGGCGCTGATCGAGATCCTCAACCTTCGCTACCAGGCGGCCAACACGAAGTACGAGATCGACGAGGAGACCGGGCAGACGATCTTCACCAGCGAGGCCGAGGAGCAGCTCCAGCTCGCCGCCGACGCGTGGGACCGCTACGCCAAGATCGCCGGCAAGAACCCCGACTCCTCAGCGGCCCTGATTGCAGTCCAGGCCTACACGGCGCTGGCGCAGGGCCTGCTCGGCCAGGCGCAGGGCGCGACGGGCCAGGCCGCCCTCGACACGGCCGACGACTCGCTCACCAACTGGAGGCTCGCCGGCGAGACGCAACTCGTCGTCGCCGGCGCCGAGGGCTCCTCGCCGGTCCAGGCGCTCCAGGCGGCCGAGTACCTCTACTTCGCCGGCGAGTTCGAGGCCGCCGACGCCGCGGCCCAGCAGGCGCTCGCCCAGGCGAGCCCGGAGCAGCGCGCGAACCTGCAGAAGCGACTCGACGCGTCCGAGAAGCAGGGCCGTGCCCTGAACGAGCAGATCGAGGCCTACCGCAAGCAGCTCGCCAAGGCGAGCGCCGGAGCCCCCGGCAGCGGCGGCGCGAGCACGGATCCCGGTGCCCTCGGCGGCGGCGGCGCGCTCGGCGGCGGGGCGCTCGGCGGCGGATCCCTCAGCGCCCCCTAGACCCGCCGTACTGGGGAGCGGCAGAGCCGCTCCGCGTTCCTATACTTCCGCGCCCGGGCCGTTAGCTCAGCTGGTAGAGCAGGAGACTCTTAATCTCAAGGTCGCAGGTTCGATCCCTGCACGGCCCATAGCTTGTCGGACTGCCCTATTCGGCGGCACTCGCGATTGCGTCGCAGACCTTTTTCAGCTCGTCCTGAGCCTGGCCTGCAGGGAGCGCGCTGACCTTGGTCGTGCACGAGGCCGCCGCGCCCGAGAGCGCCTGCTTGGCGTCGGCGCTCCCGCTGCTGAGAGCCTGCTTGGCATTCGTGCCGGCGGTGGTGCAAGCAGCCGTTAGGCCGGCCGCTCCGGCCTCGCCGAGTCCTGAGGCAGCATCGGTGCAGGACTGAACGGCCGAGTCGATGTTGCTCTCCGCACCCGATCCGGCGGACGTGGACGTGGACGCTGGGGAGCTCGTCGAGTCGTCATCGTCATCGCCGCATCCGGCTGCGATCAACGCGCAAGCGGCTAGCGCCGCAACCACTGCAGTTGTGAAGACCCGAGTTCGCCGCATAGCTCACACCCCTATCTGTTAGTCCCACGAGGTACGCAGGAGCCGCTCATCCTATGCCGGATGGACGAGGTGGGCCCCATGGGATCGAGTCAGCGAACACCGCATCACGCCTCGGCTGATCTCAAGCCAGCATCAGGCCGAGCAGCGCGAGGATGGTGATCACCGCGACCGCCAGCAGGATCTTCTTCGCGCTGAGGATGTCCTCGAGCAGCAGCGGGCCGTCGTCGTCATCGGGCCGCGGTGTCCGGTCGGGCTGGGATTCGGTCATCGCGACAGCGCTCGGACGATGAGCAGGAGCAGGGCGGAGCCCCCGATCGCGACCAGCCAGGTCTCGAGGTCGAAGAAGTCCTCGATCTGGCCGATGTCGAGGGCGCTGGCGATGAAGCCGCCCAGCAGGGCGCCGACGACGCCGACCGCCGTGGTGCCGATGCAGCCGCCGGGCTCGGTGCGGCCGGGGATGATCGCCCGCGCGATAGTGCCCGCGAACAGTCCCAGCAGGATCCAGCCGAGGATTCCCATTGCGCCGACCCTACATCGGCCGGCGGAAGCGGGAAGCACTCGATTGGCTGGCCAGCCGATCTACCCAATTCTTAGTTGGACTCGGGCACGCGGGACCAATACGCTGCCTTGGGCATGGTTCCCCGGGAGGGAAGCTTCGCGGGCCTGCATGGTCCAGCGGAGTCGATGGTCATTTGGCGCCTTTGCAAGACACCAACTTTTCGTCGCTCCCTTTGAGCAACATCGAGGGATAGCTGCTGTTGTGTGCGTACTAACCCAAGTCGGCACTGGATGCCGGCTTAGCAAGGAGAGAGAATGAAGAAGGCAAGTAGAGGGAGGGGCCTTCGTGTCGGCATCGCCGGCGCCGCAGCCGCCCTCGCCACTTTGTGCTTCGGAGCGAGCCAGGCGCAAGCCGTGCCGTTCGAGGCCGAGCTTGACAACGCGTACCTGAAGACGGGTGCGTTCCCGAACCCCGGGCTCGACATCCTCGACCCGCCGGACCAGGCCGTCGATCGCAGGGTGACGCTGACCCTCGGCGCGCCGAGCACGTTCGTCGACCACGCCCTGCGCAGTTCCAGTTTCCCGACTTCTCGGGAACGGTCCTGGGCGGCGCGGTCGGTGTCGAGGTGCGCTCGACGCGCTCGAGAACGTCACCGGCACGGTCGATGGGACCACCGGTGCGGTGACGACGACGTCGAGCGAACTTCAAGGCGACGCTGATCGCTCGATTTCACCCCGGCGAACCCGGCCGATCCGAAGGACATCTGCGAGATCAGCCCGATCCCGATGGCGTTCAACACGACCCAGCCGTTCCCGGCGCCGTATGCGGGTGATCCGTTCACGGTCGTGCTCGCGGATCTGGCGACGGACGCGCTCGACAACGGTGCGATCTCGACGACGTGGCCGACTCTGCCCGCTGCGACGTTCATCAGCGGACCGAGTGGCAACTGCGCCACGGTGGACTCCCTGACCGGTGGCCGAGGTGGCCTCTGGATCGCGGACGGCATCGCGACGCCGGTGCTGAACACGGCGCCGGTAGCCGTCACGACCGCCGCCGCCGAACGCCGCCCGCGGCCCCGAAGAAGTGCAAGAAGGGTCAGAAGCTCAAGAAGGGCAAGTGCGTCAAGAAGAAGAAGAAGAAGAAGAAGAAGAAGTAGGTCTTCTCCTTCTGAAGTGATTCGGCCACAGGCGCCCCGGCTCCCTGAATTTTCAGGGGCCGGGGCGTCGGTCGTTTCGATACTGTTGCCGCGCATCCCAGGGAGGGGTGCCTTGTGAGGAGAGAGAGGGATTCTGTGAAGCGGACGGACTCGCTGCCGATGACTTTGGCGATCGCGCTTGGGGCACTCGCCGCCTGCGCCGCGCTCGCGCTGGCCCTGTTGACGGGGGCAGACGCCGAGGGCAAGAAGAAGAAGGCCGGCCCCGCCGCGCCGATCGTCACCTCGACGAGCCAGTTCGACATCACCAGCAAGGGCGCAGTAGGCGTCCAGGGCGGCCGCGGCAAGGTCTCCGTCTCCGCGAACACCTCCGGTGGCACATCCGTCCCGGTCATCAAGGCCTACACCGCCAAGCAGGGCAAGTCCGGCAAGACGAAGGACGCGCGCAGCGCCGCCGTCGTCCAGGCGAAGCTCACCGCCGAGGGCGCCACGCTGCTGAAGGGCTGCACCGTCGACAGCCTGACCGCGACCTCCTCGTACAAGGCCAAGAAGGGCAAGACCGGCAGCGCCAAACGAGCCGCGAAGGGCAAGGGCAAGACCCGCAAGGCCTCGCGCACCACGACCCTGAACCGCGACCTCGGCGCCTGCAGCGTCCCCTCCGAGAACCCGGTCGCCAAGCCCTACCTCGGCGACCCGATCGCGACGGCGAACGCCGATCGCTGTGACTTCCTCGACCCGGCCGTGTGCCTGCAGCCGTGGCCGAACGACTACTTCACGGTCGCCGACGGCAGCGACCGACACCGGGCGCACGCTCAACCTGAACCGCGCCTCGATGCCGGCCAACATCGGCCGCCTCACCGGCGGCAACCCGGTCAACGTCGACCCGACCGACCACAACCGCGGCGACGGCTTCAGCCCCGGCAACATGATCATCCTCAAGGTCCCCGAGGTCCAGACGCCCGCCGCGTTCACCAACTCCGGGCTCGTCCCGATCACCAACCTGAGCGCCTACGACGATCCCAACCAGGCCGTGGTCGTGATCAACGCCGACACCGGCGAGCGCCATCCGATCTGGGCCGAGCTCGACGTCGAACCCGATCGTCGACGGAGTCGGGGGACCGGCCGCGGTCAACCTGATCATCAGGCCGGCGCGCAACTTCGACGAGGGCGAGCGCTACATCGTCGCCCTGCGCAACCTGAAGGACGCGTCGAACCAGCCGGTCGAGCCGCCGCTGCCCTTCCGCGTCTACCGCGACCGCCTGACCACCACCCAGGCGCCGGTCGAGGCCCGCCGTTCGAAGATCGAGGGCCTGATCTCGACGCTGCAGTCGAACGGCATCCAGCGCTCGAACCTCTACATGACGTGGGACTTCACGGTCGCCAGCGAGAACAGCCTCAGCGAGCGCGCCCTCACCATCCGCGACGACGCGTTCGCGCGCCTCGGTGACACCGATCTCGACGACGGAATCCCGCAGGGCGCCTCACCGACGTTCACCGTCGACTCGGTCGTCAACAACCCGAACGCGAACACGCTGCGCCGCGTCGACGGCACGCTCACCGACGTGCCGTGCTACCTGAACCAGGATGGCTGCGCCCCGGGCTCGCAGTTCAGCTTCGACTCCAACGGCGACGTGACCTGGAACCCGGCGTTCACCGCCGACGTCCCGTTCCGCTGCATCATCCCGAACGCGGTCGTCGACGGGACCGAGGTCGATCCGGCCAGAGGCGGGACGTACGGCCACGGCCTGCTCGGCGAGTACACGCAGGTCAACGGCCAGGAGCGGATCGCCAACGAGCAGAACCAGGTCTGGTGCGCCGTCGACTGGGCGGGCTTCGCGAACCCCGACCTCGCGGTGATCATCCCGACGCTCAGCGACGTGTCGATCTTCAACAAGAACGTCGACCGCATGCAGCAGGGCTTCGTCAACTTCCACTACCTCGGCCGGGCGATGATCAGGCCCGACGGCTTCAACTCGAACGCCGCGTTCAAGGTCGACGCGGACGCGAGCGGCACGCTGGAGGCCGACGAGGCCGTGATCGACCCGTCGAACCTCTACTTCGAGGGGATCAGCCAGGGCGGGATCATGGGCGGCGCGCTGACGGCGATGTCGCCTGACTTCAGGCGCTCGGTCCTGAACGTCCCGGCGATCAACTACTCGACGCTGCTTCGCCGCAGCGTCGACAGCGACGAGTACTTCAAGCTCGAGAACCTCGGGCTCTACGACAACTACCCGAACGAGCTCGAGCGCCCGCTGCTGCTCTCGACGATGCAGCTGCTCTGGGATCGCGGCGAGGGCAACGGCTACGCGCACCACATGACCGACGACCCGCTGCCGAACACGCCCGACCACGACGTGCTGCTGCAGCTCGCCTACGGCGACCACCAGGTCTCGAACGTGGCCGCCGAGGTCGAGGCGCGCACGATCGGCGCCAGCGTCCACAACCCGGCGCTCGATCCCGGCCGTCACTGGGAGGCGTCCCCGTTCTCGGGCATCCCGTCGATCAACTTCGGCGCGGGCGGGACCACGCCGTTCACCGGCTCCGCGCTTGTCTACTACGACGGCGGGCCGTTCTCGTGGCTGAACTTCGGCACAACGCCGCAGGACGCCCTCGAGTGCTCCAACGGCACCCCGGCGACGAACCCCTGTCGCGGCTCGAACCCGGTCCCGATCGGGAACATCGCCCCGCGCGACGAGGCGGTCTTCGGCAAGGACCCGCACGGTTACCCTCGCCGCTCGTTCGACGGCCTCGGTCACATCAACACGTTCCTCGACCCGAACGGCTTCATCCTGCCGTGCACGGATCCGGGCCCCGTGGTGCCCAGGCCCTGCTACGCCAACGGCTGGGACGGGCCCTAGCCCGACCCGGCCTCTGAGGGCGGCTCTGTAGCGGGCGGCTAGCGGTTCGGCCGCTGGTCGCCCACGGAAGCGTGGTACCGCAGGTACCAGAGCAGATGGCGCGCGGCGCCGACGACCGGTGTGACGGGGCGCAGGAGCCGGTTCACGGGCCGGACTTTATTCGTCGGAGCAGGCGTCATTGTCCTCACTACTCGGGTCGTTCGGCCCCTTTCCTGAGCGACGAGGGCTCTACACTGCCGCGTCTATGAAAGTGGGAGTGATAGGGCTCGGCTACGTCGGGCTGCCGCTGGCGCCTGGCCTTTGCGGAGGAGGGCCACGACGTGGTCGGCCTCGACGCCGACTCGCGCAAGGTCGATGCCCTGCGCGCAGGCGAGAGCTACATCGAGGACGTCCCCTCGGCGAGCCTCCAGGCGGTCGCGCAGCGCCTCGCAGCGACCACGCACTACGAGGACCTCTCCTCGTGCGACGCGGTGATCATCTGCGTGCCGACGCCGCTGACGCAGTCGCGCGAGCCCGACCTCACCCACCTCGTCGACTCGGCGAACTCGCTGGCGAAGGTGCTGAAGCGCGGCCAGCTCGTCTCGCTCGAGTCGACGACCTACCCGGGCACCACGCGGGAGCGCCTGCGCCCGATCCTCGAGGAGTCCGGGCTCGCCGCCGGCCGCGACTTCCACCTCGCCTTCTCGCCCGAGCGCATCGACCCGGGCCGCACCGACTACACGGTCCGCACGACCCCGAAGGTCGTCGGCGGGCTGACCGAGGAGTGCACCGAGCGCGCCGCCGAGCTCTACGGCGAGATCTGCGACGACGGTCGTCCGCGTCTCAGGCCCCGAGCCGGCCGAGCTGACGAAGCTGCTCGAGAACATCTTCCGCTCGGTCAACATCGCCCTCGTCAACGAGCTGGCGATGCTCTGCGAGCGCCTCGAGATCGACATCTGGGAGGTCATCGACGCCGCGGCGACCAAGCCCTTCGGCTTCATGCGCTTCGACCCCGGGCCCGGCATGGGCGGCCACTGCCTGCCCGGTCGACCCGTTCTACCTCTCCTACAAGGCGCGCGAGCACGACTTCTACACCGAGTTCATCGAGCTCGCCGGCAAGACCAACCAGAACCAGCCGGCGTGGTGCGTGCAGCGCATCGAGCGCGCGCTGAACGAGGTCGTCGAAGCCCGTCAAGGGCTCGAAGGTCCTGCTGCTGGGCGTCTCCTACAAGGCCGGCGTCGGCGACATCCGCGAGTCCCCCGCGCTGAAGATCATCGGCCTCGTGCGCGAGCTGGGCGGCGACGTCTCCTACCACGACCCCTACGTCGACAAGCTGAAGGCGCAGGACCTGAGCTCGGTCGAGCTCGACCCGGCTCTCGCCGACTGCGACATCGCCTGCATCGTCACCGCGCATCCCGAGTTCGACTACGAGCGGATCGTCGCCGAGGCCCCTCTGGTGCTCGACTTCCGCGGGGTCACGCGCGGCATCGAGGCCAAGAACCTCGTCCGCCTCTAGCGGCGTCGCCGCCCGCATCGGGCACTAGCATCGGCGCCGATGGCGCTCACCGACATGATGCCGACGCGCCGCTCGACCGCGCTGAAGGCTGATCGAGCGACCCTGGCGCTCGCCGCCGCCGCGGTCACCACGGCCGGCGTCGTGATCGGCGGGGAGCTGCTGCGGATGGGCCAGCGGCGCCGCGAGTCCGAGCAGGTCTCGACCCCGGACAACCTGATCGACGCCGCCGGCAAGGCGGCGACGCGACACGGTCGCGGTCGCGGTCGAGGGCTACGAGGAGGCGCCTCGCCACGAGACGATCATCTTCAACACGCTGTCGGGCTTCGTCGGCGCGTTCGCGCTGATGCGGCTCTCGACGTGGGGCCAGCGCGGCGGCTGGTGGCCGATCAGCCCGGTCAAGGTCAAGGGGCGCCACATCCACCACTTCGTGCCGGGGATCCTGATCGCGTTCGGCGCCGGGGGGACGGGCCTCGCGACCAGCAACGAGCGCTTCGAGGAGGCGCTCTCGTTCGTCTTCGGCGCCGGCGTCGGGCTCACCTTCGACGAGGCCGCCCTGCTGCTGGACCTGCGCGACGTCTACTGGACGCGCGAGGGCGTCGTCTCGCTGCAGGTCAGCTTCGGGCTGACCGCGGTGCTCGCCGCGACGCTGCTCGCCCTGCGCATGCTGCGCCGCGGCGAGGTCAAGAGCATCGAGGAGGGCCTGATCCCGGGGATCGAGGCCGACACGCACGCTCAGGCGTCGATCGGCTCGCTCAGGTAGCCGGAGCGGGAAGGCGCTGCTCGGCTTCCTTGCCCATCCAGATGACCTGCTCGCGGCCCGGGCCGACGCCGACCAGCACGATCGGGACGCCGGTGTGCTCGGAGAGCGCGGCAAGGTAGTCGCGGGCCTCGGCGGGCAGGTCCTCCTCGCGGCGGCAGTCGCCGATGTCGCCCTCGAAGCCGGGCAGCTCCTCGTACTCGGGCTCGACGTTGTGGATGATCGACTGGTGGTAGGGGAACTCGTCGAAGACGGCGCCGTCGGGGTGGCGGTAGCGGACGCAGATGCGAAGCGGGTCGATGCCGGAGAGCACGTCGAGCTTGGTGATGACGAGCGCGCTCATGCTGTTCAGGCGGACTCCGTAGCGCAGCGCGACGGTGTCGATCCAGCCCGTGCGCCTCGGGCGTCCCGTGGTGGTGCCGATCTCGCCGCCGCGTTCGCGCAGGTGCTCGCCCATCTCGTCGTCGAGCTCGGTCGGGAACGGCCCTGAGCCGACGCGCGTCGCGTAGGCCTTGGCGATTCCCCAGACCTCGTCGATGTCGCGAGGGCCGACGCCGGTTCCGACCGTGGCCGCGCCGGCGATCGGATTCGACGAGGTGACGAAGGGATAGGTGCCGTGGTCGAGGTCGAGCATCGTGCCCTGGGCGCCCTCGAAGAGGACGGTGGTCTTGCGGTCGAGCGCGTCCCAGCAGAGCTTCGCGGTGTCGGCGATGTAGGGCTCGAGGCGGTGGCCGTAGGTCATGTAGGTCTCGACCATCGTGTGCAGGTCGAGCTCGGGGTCCTTCGCGTATGGGCGGAGCATCTGCTGCTTGGGCTCCATCGCGGCCATGATCTTCTTGCGCAGGATCTTCTCGTCGAGCAGGTCCTGGACGCGGATGCCCAGCCGGGCCGCCTTGTCGGCGTAGCAGGGACCGATGCCGCGGCGGGTCGTGCCGATCTTGAGCGCGCCGAGCTGCAGCTCGCCCGCCGTGTCGAGCAGCACGTGGTAGGGCATGATCAGGTGCGCGTTGGCCGAGATGCGCAGGCCGCTCATGTCGATGCCGCGCTCGCGCAGCGCCTCGATCTCGCCGATCAGCACGCCCGGGTCGATTACGACGCCGTTGCCGATCGCGCAGATCTTGCCGGGGTAGAGGATCCCCGAGGGGATCAGGTGGAACTTGAAGGTCTCGCCGTCGCGGATGATCGTGTGGCCGGCGTTGTTGCCGCCCTGGAAGCGGATGACCATGTCGGCCCGCTCAGCGAGCAGGTCGGTGACCTTCCCCTTACCTTCATCGCCCCACTGGGCGCCGACTATGACCAATCCGGGCACGGCGATGGATTATGGAGGGATGCTCAGTCCAGGGGGCCGAGGGTGCCGCCCTGAGCCTCGCCGTAGGCGTGCGAGGGGGGCGCGGCGGGCTCTGCCGCGCTCTGGGGGCCCGACTGCCAGCGCCGGTCGTCCCCGAACACCGGGACCAGCTCGCACATCTCGACCAGGCGCGAGACGACGCGCTCGCCGATCTCCTGCTCGAGCTCGGCCTCGTTCTTGTTGGTCGTCACGATCAGCGACTTCCTCGCCTCGTAGCGCTCGTTGACGATCGAGTACAGCTGCTCGGTCACCCACTCGGTCCGGTTCTCGGTCCCGAGGTCGTCGATGTGGAGCAGGTCGACGCCCGTCAGCCGACCGAAGAACTCGAGGTAGGACGCCTCGCCGGCGTCGCCGTCGAAGGTGCGCCGGATGCGAGCCAGGAGCTTCGGCATCGAGTAGATCGCAACCGAGCGGCCGGCCTCGAGCGCGATCCGCGAGGTGACCATCGCGAGGGTCGTCTTGCCCGTCCCCGGTCCGCCGAACAGCCACAGGCCCCGCCCGTTCTCGATGTTGGCCTCGATGTCGCCGCAGAACTCCCGCACCGGGGCCACCACCGCGTCGGCGATCTGGGTCACCGGGGGCCGATCGAAGGAGACGCCGCGGTACTTGGCGGGGATCACCGAGGCCACTCCGCGCGAGCGCGCCCGCGCGACGACCCGCTCGCGGCACTCGCACGGCCGCGCCACGTCCTCGGGCCCGAGGATCCAGCCGGTGCCGTCGCAGATCGCCAGGGGGCAGGTGGGCCTGCCGGCCATCGTGCCGCCGCGCACCATCTAGCCCTCCTCGGCGAAGTCGTCGTCGTCGGCGAAGTCGTCTCCGCCGCCGTGGTCCTCGGACGGGCTGCTCGACGGGCCGCCGCCGTTCCCCGAGCGCTCCGGCCGCGGCTCGGCGGCGCGCATGTCCTCGCGGGCGGGGTCGGCGAACTTCGGGAAGTGGTCGATGAACGCGAGCCGCACGGTCCCGATCGGCCCGTTGCGGTGCTTGGCGATGATCAGCTCGGCGATCCCCGGATCCTCGGACTCGTCGCCCTTGTAGTAGTCGTCGCGGTAGATGAAGAAGACGAGGTCCGCGTCCTGCTCGATGGATCCGGATTCACGAAGGTCCGAGAGGATCGGGCGCTTGTTCTCTCCCCGCTGCTCGGGCGCGCGCGAGAGCTGCGAGAGCGCGAGAACCGGGCAGTTGAGCTCGCGGGCGAGGATCTTGAGGCCGCGGCTGAACTGCGAGACCTGCTCGACGCGGTTCGCGCGGGGGTCGTCGGCGCGCATCAGCTGCAGGTAGTCGACGATCACGAGTCCCAGGCCCCCGTTGCCCTTCGCCATCTCCTGGGCTTGGAGCCTTCTGGCCTTCGCCCGCAGCTCCAGCATCCCGAGGTCGGAGGAGTCGTCGATCCACATCGGCGCTGTCTCGAGCAGGTTCGCCGCCTTCACGACCTTCGGCCAGTCCCGCGCCGAGACCCTGCCCTTGCGCAGCTTGTCGCCGGCGATGCGGGCCTGCGAGGCGATGAAGCGGTGAGCGAGCTCCATCTCCGACATCTCGAGCGAGAACATCGCGATCGGCTTGCCCTGCTTGACGGCGACGTTCTCGGCGATGTTGCAGACCAGAGCCGATTTTCCCATCGATGGGCGTGCCGCGATGATCACCAGGTTCCCAGGTTGGAAACCGCCGGTCTTCTCGTCGAGGTCGCGGAAACCTGCCGGCGTGCCGGTGACCTGGGCCTTGCCGGTGGACAGCGCCTCGAGCTTGTCGATCTCTTCGTGGAGGATGTCCTTGATCTCGCGGAAGTCGGCCGCGCGCTCGTCGTGGGCGACCTTGAAGAGGAGGCGCTCGGCGTTCTCGACCATGTCCGAGGCGTCCCCGTCGCGCTCGGCCACCGAGGCCACGATCGACTTCGCCGCGCCGTCGAGGCGGCGCATCAGCGAGTTCTGCTTGACGATCTTCGCGTAGTGGGCGGCACTGCCCGGCGCGGGCACGCGCGCCGCGAGGCTCGCGATCACGTCCTTGCCGCCGACCTGCTCGAGGTGCCCGTGCTTCGAGAGCTCCTCCGAGACCGTGAGGACGTCCACGGGGTCGGCTTCCCCGTGGAGCGCGAGGATCGCCTCGAAGATCGTGCGGTGCCGGTCTCGGTAGAAGTCGTCGGCCTGCAGGCGCTCGTCGAGGACGACCGGGTCGATGGTCGCCTGGGAGACCATCATCGCCCCGAGGACCGATTCCTCGGCCTCGAGGTTCTGCGGCGGTACTCCTGCTGCCGGTTGTCCGTTGCTCGCCACTTCTTCCTCTCTCGCGCAGGCGCGCGCGGCGGTCTTCTGACCGACCAGCTACCAGTCTGGATAAGGGCCCGGCGGGAGTTTTCCTCCGCCCCGGTGGCGAGCTCCGCGTCAGGCGGTCACTAG
The DNA here is from genome assembly GCA_963820665.1 of uncultured Solirubrobacterales bacterium. Lineage (GTDB taxonomy): Bacteria > Actinomycetota > Thermoleophilia > Solirubrobacterales > 70-9 > CAVUAT01. The sequence goes on from CAWGAL010000005.1 coordinate 665,728, forward strand.
AAAATCACACCCGACCCGTGGCTGGGACACCCATTGCGGGTTCCGGCGGGAAGCGGCGCGGAAAGTGCGGCTACTTCGCGTCCGCGACGATCGTCTTGACGCTGGCGGTCTTGCCGCCGCCGACCTCGATCTCGACCATGAACGTCCCGGTCTCGCGGATCGGCTCCTCGAGGCGGATCTTCTTGCGGTCGACCTTGATGCTCCGGGCCGCATGGATCGCCTCGGCGATCTCCTTCGAGGTGACGGAACCGAACAGCTTCCCGTCCTCGCCGGCCTGGTGGTTGATCGTAAGGACGGTCTTCGAGAGCAGTGCGGAAGTCTCGTCGGCGCGCTCGGCGGCGAGGCGCTCCTCGGCCTCGGCGCGCTCGAGCCGGCGTCGGGCCTCCTCGAGCGCTCCCTTGGTCGCCGGCTGGGCCAGCTTGCGGGGCACGAGGTAGTTGCGCAGGTAGCCGGGAGAGACCTCGACGGCGTCCCCGGCCTCGCCGAGCCCCTCGACCTCCTTCAGCAGCACCGCCTCGGCCATCGGTCGGTCTAGCGCTCGCCGACGTAGGGGAGGAAGGCCAGCTCGCGGGCGCGCTTGACCGACAGCGTGAGCTGATCCTGGTGGCGGCGCGAGAGGCCGGTGACGCGGCGCGAGCGGGTCTTGCCGCGGTCCGAGAGGAAGCGACGAAGAAGGACGGTGTCCTTGTAGTCGATGTTCTCGGAGTTGATCTTGGTGTACTTGCGCGGCCGCCCGCGGTCGCTGAGCCCACGCCTGCGGCCTCCGCTGCTCGAACCGCCGGGCCCTGATCTCTGCTGTCTAGCCATCTAAGTCTTGTCTCTTCCGTTCTCGTTCAGAAAAATGGCACGGCCGGAGCCGTGCCGGATGAACGGAGAATGGTAGCGACCGAAATGAAACGACGGGCGCGCGGCTAGAACGGGATGTCGTCGTCCCCGCCGCCGCCGGAGCTGGCCACCGAGGACTCCTGAAAGTCCGAAGTGTCGGCCGGGACGTCGGACTTGGCGTCGAAGCCGTTGCCGTTCCCCTGGCCCTCGCCCTGGGCCTGGCCGCCTCCGCCCCCGCCGTCGCGCGAACCGAGGAACTGCACGGTGTCGGCGATGATCTCGACGGCTTGACGCTTCTGGCCCTCCTGGGACTCCCACTCGCGCCAGTCGAGGCGCCCCTGGACGGCCACCGGCCGGCCCTTGGAGAGGTAGTTCGCGCAGTTCTCGCCCTGCGCGCCCCAGACGGTGACGTCGAAGTAGTTGGGCTTGTCGACCCACTCGCCGGACTGGCCGTCCTTGCGACGGCTGTTCACAGCGACGCGCAGCTTGCAGACGGAAGTCCCGCTGGGGAGCGAGCGAAGTTCGGGGTCGCGGGTCAGGTTCCCGGTGATGACGACCTGATTGATGTTCGTGGCGGCCAAAGAATCAGCTCCTCTTTGCATCGGTTTCGGACACCGATGTTATGACCCTGCCCGGTTGGTTCTCCCCCCGGCCCTCGCCGAACCCCGCAAACTGCGACTTGGCGCTCCCCCTAGTCGGCGGGGCAGCCGGCGAGTTCGGGCTCAGCGATCGCCGCTGCGACGCCGGGAGCCGGAAACCGGCGCTTGAAGGTGAACGCCTCGGGTGTTGGTCCGTGCTCCGCCAGCAGCTCGAGCCGCTCCTTCGCCTCCTCGACCGTCGGGGTGCGGCCCGCGGCCACCCACCACAGCACCTGGTGGCCCTCGATGCGGGAGAACCATTCGCGGCGGCGGCGCATCACCTCGAGGTGGCCTCCGCCGTAGACGAACTCCCATAGCGCCTCGACCGACTCCCAGACCGACATGTTCACGATCATCAGGTCGTCGGGGAAGGCGCGGATCGACGTGGCGTCGCCAGTGTCGTCCTGAAGACGCCAGACGAAGCCGGGTGAGGAGTCGGCCAGGGCGTTAACCGGCTCGAGCGCTGCGACGAACTCGGCCAGCAGCGGCGTGTGGAGGGGCGCCTTGGCGCGCGCGATGTTGATCTGAGCGATGTGGTGCTTGACGTCGTGCTCCGCGGTCATGCGCGCGGAACCATACGGCCAAGCGTGAGGCTGGCGCTAGTCCCGGTCTCGGTCGCGACCGCGACCGCGTCCGCCGCGCTCATCGCGGTCGGGGCGGTCGCCGCCGACGTGCGCGGGGCGCTCGTTGACGGGCGGCGCGTTCATCGGGGTGTCGGGATCGACGCGGAAGATGCGGAAGCGAAGCGCGCCGTCGGCGATCTTCAGGTTGTGGTCGAGGCGCTCCAGGAGGTCGTTCTCGCACTGGAAGCGGAAGTAGCGGTAGTCGGCCTCGTTGCGCAGCTTGATCTCGTAGGCCATCTTGCGGATGCCCCAGTTGTCGGCGCGGTCGAGCGTTCCGGCCTGCTCGATGGCGGCCTTGATCTCGCCGGCCAGGCCGTCGCGGGCCTCGTCTGCGGCCTCGGGGTCAAGCATCAGGACTAGTTCGTAGTGACGGCTCATGAGAATCGAATGCCACCCCCTGCGACGGGGATGGCTGACGCCGATCATAGCGCCAGACGAATCGCGTCCGAGGGGGAGAGAAGGGGTGCCGCGACCCCTTACTCGGCCTGTGTGGGCAAAGCAGATCAGGTGGGAGAACCTCGTACGCGCCGTGGCGCTCGCCGCGGCCGCGATCGCAGCCGTGGCGGCCCTTCCCTCGCTCCTCTCAAGCGACGCACCGCCGCCCGAGCCCGACGTCGGGCTGGCGGCGCTTGCCACGCCTGAGCCTGACGCCGCGGCGATGGAGCCGCCCCTGGCGGTTCCGCCGGCAGCCGCGGGGCCGCAGTCCGAGAAGGCGAATCCGAAGCCGCCGCCCGCCGCGCGCAAGTCGAAGGCCGCCGCGGCCCGCGCCAAAGAGTCCTCGAAGGCCCGCCGGGGGACCCGAGGTGCACGGCGCGATCGCGGGGCCAAGGCAGCGCCTCAGCCCGACACGGTCCCGGCCCAGAGCGCCTCCACGGCGCCCGTCCCCACCTACTACCCGCCCGCGGTCCCCTCGGGCGCCGGCGAGTTCCGCTTCGAGCAATGAGACCGACCACGTCTGGAGGAACAGCATGTCCGTGAAGGAGCCGAGCCGCAGCAACCACCGCCATTCGCGACGCGTGCTCGCGATCGCGGGCGTCGCGCTGGCGCTCGTACTGGCCGCGATGCTCATCCTCGCCCCGGGCGCCGCGCGCGCCGGGACCTACGTCGCGGTGCAGTGCGACGCCGAGCACAACGTCGGCTCGTCGAACGGAGTATTCACCCGCACCTCGGACCACTACGCGCCGGGGACCGCCTGCGCCGGAGCGGGCGGCGGCAAGCTGATCCGCCACCAGTCCGACGTGACCAAGTCCGGGCGCTGGGGCGCCTGGTCGTGGTACCCGCCTGCGGGGACCGTGTTCACGCAGATCACCTCGCAGTCTCACGTCGCCCACGACGCCGGCCACAAGGGCAACTACACGATCATCGACGGCTCGGGCCGCGTCCACTACCGCTGGCCGCGCGAGGGCACCTACGACGCCGTTGACTGGGCCGCGGGGGTCGACGCCACGGCGTTCAGCGCGTGGCTCGCCTGCTACGGCGGGGCCGACGACAACTGCGGCTCGTCGGCGAGCGCCCACAACCACGTGCGCCGGCTCTGGTTCACCTTCCGCGACTCGTCCTCACCCGCTCTCTCGATCGCGGGCGAGCTGTTCGAGGCGGGCCCGCGCCGCGGCCCGCAGTCCTTCCAGGCGTCGGCGAGCGACGTCGGCGGCGGCGTCTGGCGCTGGCGCGTCAGCGTCAACGGCCTCCCCGCCGCCTCGGCCGAGCAGCCCTGCGACATCATTCCCGGGGGTGCAGCGCGCAGCTTCGTCCCCTGCCCCGGCAGCGCCTCGCAGCTCCTTCGCGCTCGAGACGGAGTCAGCACCGTTCCACCAGGGCTCCAACGAGGTTCGCGTCTGCGTCACCGACGTCGGCTGGCCGGCGAACGAGAGCTGCCTCGCGCGCACGGTGCAGGTCGACAACGGTTGCCCCTCGAGCGGAGAGGGCGCTGCCCGCTCGCTCGAAGCCGGCTTCGGCTCGGGCGGCCCGGGAACGAAGCTCGCCTCGAACCGCCGAGCAACCGTCCGTGGGCGCCTCACCGGCGCGGGTGCCGGCGCGAGGGTCTGCGTGTTCGCGACGCCGTCGCGGCCCGGCGCAGAGGAGTACCTCGAGGGCCAGTCAACCGCCGGCGACGGCGGGCACTTCGCCTATCTCGTGCGGCGAGGGCCCTCGCGGCGCCTGCGCATCGTCCATCGCCACCGCAGCCGGTCGATCGAGCGCGAGCTGGTGCTCCGGGTGCGGGCGCGCCCGCGGCTCAAGGTGGGGCCGCGCTCGCACCTTCGCAACGGCCAGGTCGCGCGCTTCCGGGGCAAGCTGCCCGGCCCCTGGGCCGAGCGCCGGGTGGTCGTGCTGCAAGCCCGGCTCGGCACGCGCTGGCAGGCGTTCAAGACGGCTCGCACGGGCGCCGAGGGTCGCTTCACCGCGCGCTACCGCTTCCGTGAGACGACGGCGAGGAGGCTCTACCGCTTCCGCGCCGTGGTCCGCGAGCAGGCGGGCTACCCGTACCTGAAGGGCGCGTCGCCGGTGCGCCGCGTGGTGGTCAGCGGCTGACCCACCGGGGTCTCCCGGCGCTAACCATTGCCCCGAGATGCGGAGCCGATCGGGTGGCCCCACCGGGGTCTCCCGGCCCTAGCCATTGCCCCGAGAAGCGGAGCCGATCGGGTGCGCGCCCTGCTTGAGGTCGATGTCGGCGATCTGCTCGTCGACCCAGTCGCCGGGATCGCGTTCGGAGATGATCTGCTTGATCCGCTCAGCGCGCAGGCGCTTCTCTTCGGGGTCCATCGTCAGGGCGCGGAAGATCGTGTCGGCCTGCTCTTGGATGTCGAACGGGTTGACCGAGAGGGCGCTCTCGCCGAGCTCCTCGTGGGAGCCGGTGTTCTCGGAGAGCATCACGACTCCGTCGCGGGTGTTGACCGTGGGCCCCTCCTTGGCGACGAGGTTCATGCCGTCGAAGAGCGAATTCACGATCAGCAGGTCGTAGTGCTTGTAGCGCGCGACGGCGTCGGGGAAGTTCTCATAGATCCGCAGGTCGATCGGCATCCAGTCGGTGGTGCCGTGGCGATGGTTGACGACGGCGACCAGGGCCTCGATCCGCTCCATGTACTCGGCGTACTCGGGCACGTCGAGGCGTGAGGGCTGAAGGTGGGCGATGAAGGTGCACTTCTCGCGGAACTCGGGGTGCTGGTCGAGGAAGGTGTCGAAGGCCGAGAACCCGCGCAGCACGTTCTTTGAGAGGTCGGCGCGGTCGACGCGGATGATCAGGTGGTCACGCCGGCGCTTCAGGAGCTCGCGTTCGTAGTAGGCCACCTCCTCCGACTCGGCGGCGCGGAACATGCGGTCCGTGTCGATGGAGAGCGGGTAGGCGCGGACCCAGGTCTCGCGGTCGCCGTGCATCACCGAGCCGCGCTCCCAGTCGACGTCGAGCTCCATCAGCTCGCGGCAGCACTGCAGGAAGTTGCGGCAGTAGGCCGTGGTGTGGAACCCGATGATGTCGTTGGAGAGCATGCTGTTGAAGATCTCCTCGCGCCAGCTGTTCGGCAGCACGCGCCATGAGTCAGGCTGCGACCAGGGGATGTGGACGAAGAACTGCAGGAAGGCGTCGGGGCGCGCCGCTCGGATCAGGCCTGGGGCCGTGTACAGGTGGTAGTCCTGGAGCATCACGATCGGGTCCTGCTGGCCGTCGATCGACTTGATCACCTGGCGGGCGATGTCCTCGTTGACGACCTTGTAGCCCTGCTCCCAGGCCTCGACCTCGACGCGGCGAATGTCCGGCGCGTTCGAGAGGTCCCAGAGGTAGTGCTGGATGAACCACAGGATCGGGTTCGCGATCACGTTGTAGAAGCGGTCGTACGCCGCGGGGTCGCTCGCGACCATGCAGACGTCGTAGCTGACGCCGTCGAGCTCGATCTCGACGGCTTCGCCGTCAGCACTTCGGGCCACCGCCATGTCCTCGTCGGTCATCGCTGACGCGATCCAAAGCGCCTTCCGATGCGTGACGAGCCCGCTCAACGCGGTCACGAGCCCACCACCACCCCGCCGCACGGTCCGAATCCCGCGGTCGTCGCTGCCGAACTCAGCCGGCCCGCGGTTGGAGACGATCGTCAGAGGGCGCTGGTCGGTCACCCGACGTTTCTACCACGACGGCCTGTTTCGGCGGTTTGGCTAAGAATCCAGCGTCTTGAACATCCGCAGCCAGTCCAAGAGCAGCCGCGGCGTCAGGAACTTCTCGCGGGTGCGTTCCTTGCCGGCTCGGCCCAGGTACTTGCCGAGGCCCGGGTCCTCGAGGATCTGGATGCTGCGCTCTGCGGCCTCCTCCGGGGAGCTGACGAGGAAGCCGCTCTCGCCGTCGACGATCTGGAGGGGGATGCCGCCGACGTCCCCGCCGATCACCGGGCGGCCTTTCCACAGGCCCTCGGCGACGGTCAGGCCGAAGCCCTCGCGGATCGACTTCTGCAACAGGACGTCGGACTGGGACTGGAAGGCGTTGACCTCGATGGCGCCGACGTTGTTGAGGTTGTTGAGGATCTTGACGTCGGGGTCGTCGCCGGCGTACTCGTAGGTGCGCTGGAAGAACTCCCATCCCTCGGGGTCGTCGGTCGCCATCGAGCCGACCAGGGCCAGCTGGACCTCGGGGAGCTTCTCGTTGACCCGCTTGTAGGCGTCGATGACGCCGATCGGGTCCTTCCAGGGGTCGAAGCGCGAGACTTGGCACATCAGCGGCCGGTCGACGTCGATCCCGAACTGCTCGCAGACGAAGGCGGCGTCCTCGGGCGAGAAGGCCATGTTCTTCGGCGACAGTGGATCGATCGCCGGCGGGACGATGTTGATCCCGTGGTGGCCCTTGTGGGCCTCGGGCACGTACTGCTCCATGTGCCAGACGCTCATGTCGTACTCGGAGATCAGGGGCAGCAGCCGCTCGATCGGGTCCGGGTTCGGCTCCGAGAGGTCGATGTGGCAGCGCCAGATCCAGTGCTTGCCGTGCTCCTGAGCGCCCGCCTTCATCCCAATCGGCTGGGGGTCGTGGACGATCACGTAGTCCCACTCGTCCTCGAGGCTGTTTGCGTTCATCTCGTTGTAGTGGTCGAAGAGCTCCCACTGGTTGGGAGTCAGGGTGTTCGGGTCGCCCTGCAGCGAGTTGTGGAGGAGCTTGGTCGCGTTGAAGAACTCCTCGCGGCCCATGATGATCTGCCAGTGCGTGTCGAGGCCGACGTCGCGCATCAACGGCACGAGCGTGTAGAGGATCTCCGAGACGCCGCCGCCGAACGCGGTGGCGCTCACGTGCAGGACGCGCCTGCCCTTCAGCCCCTCAGACAGCTCGCGGATCTCGTCGACCACGCCGCGCCCGACGAGGTGGGCGTAGTCGGCGAGGGACTTCGATCCCAGCGGCACCTCTTGAAGCACTCAGACCCCCCGGGTTGAAGAACCGAGCGGGAAACCTACAGGTCAGTTCTGCGAGACCGCGCTTGGGCGGGGCTCGAGCTTGACGTCGATCGTGCGACGGTCGCCGTCGCGAATGATCTCGACCTCCACGGTCTGATCGGGTCGCTGGCGCGAGATCAGCTCGGCCAGGTCGGACTCGCGCTCGAGCTTGACCCCGTCCACCGCGACGATCACGTCGCCGCCCGTGTCGATCGTCGCCCCCTGAAAGGTCTGCTGCCCGTCGGAGCCTCTGATGCCGGCGTCGTCGGCCGGACCGCCGTCGACCACATCTGCGATCAGGGCCCCGGTGTCGACGTCGATGCCGAGCTCGTCAGCGAGCTGGGGCCAGATGCCCTGGGTCGAGACGCCAAGGTAGGCGTAGTCGACGTCGCCGTCTTCGCGCAGCTGGTCGAGCGAGAACCGGATGGCGGTCGCGGGGATCGCGAAGCCGACGCCCGAGTTGGTGCCCGAGGAAGTCTGGATCTGCTGGTTGACGCCGATCACCTCGCCGTTGCCGTCGAGAAGCGGGCCCGCCGGAGTTGCCGGGGTTGATCGAGGCGTCGGTCTGGATCGCGTTGTCGATCGCAGAACTCGCTGAGCGACTCGATCGAGCGGTCGATCGCCGAGACGATCCCGACCGAGATGGACTGGCGCTCGCCGAAGGGGCTGCCGATCGCAGCCACCGGCTCGCCGACCGCGTACTCGTTTCGGTCGGAGATCGGCAGCACGGTGAGGTCACCGCCGACCTCGGCGGGGTCGACCTTCAGCAGGGCGAGGTCGGCGTCGGGGTCGAAGCCGACGATCTCGGCCGGGACGCGGTCACGGTCGCTGAACTCGACGTAGACCTGCTCGGCGGGCTTCGGCTCGCCGCCGCCGTTGCCGGAGCCGCCCGTGGTGATCACGTGGGTGTTGGTGATGATCTCGCCCTCGTCCGAGACGACGAAGCCCGACCCCTGGCCGGCGCCGCCGCTCGCGAGCGGGTCGCCGCTGGAGTCGAAGATCGAGATGACGGTGACGACCCCGGGGCCGTCCTTGCTGAAGATCTCGGCCGGGTTGAAGTCTCCGTCGCCGCCCGACTGCACGATCACCTGCTCGGTGGTCGTCGAGGCGCTCGTGTCGTCGTCGCCGGTGATCGAGCCGTTCTCGTCGTCGCCGCCGCAGGCCACGAGGGCCAGCGATGCGCCCGGCGGCTGCCGCCGCGGAGAAGATCGCTTGGCGGCGCGTCACTCGTCGGCCTGTTCTGAGGGCAGCTTCAAGGTGAAGGCGGTGAACCCGCGCTGCGAGACGACCTCGAGCTCGCCGTCCATGCGAGCGGCGAGCTCGTCGGCGATCGCCAGCCCGAGCCCGGAGCCCTGCGCGGTGTCGCCTGTGTAGAAGCGGTCGAAGACGCGCTCGGCTGCGAGCGCTTGTCGATCCCGCGCCCGTCGTCGCCGACGATCAGCTCGGCGGATCCGTTGCTGGCCACGGCGGTGACGGTCACCGTCGGTTCCCCTGGCTGGTGTGCGTGAGTGCATTGTCAATCAGGATACGAATGATCTGACTCGTGCGGTTGGGGTCGGCGAGCGCGACGGCCTTACCGCGGCCCCTGACCTGAAGCTTCGAGTTCTTCGCGCGCACCTTCGGCTTGAACTCGCCCGCGACGTCGCGCGCGAGCTCGCGAAGGTCGACCTCCTGGGTGTTGATCTCCATCGCGTCGGCGTCGAGCTTCGAGAGGTCGAGGAGGTCGAGGGTCAGCTTCTGGAGACGCTCGATCTGGCCGCGCATCTCGGCCACGAACTCGCTCGCGCTCGGACGGGCTCGGGTTGTCGGTCTCGAGCAGCTCGACGAACCCGCCGAGCGAGAAGATCGGCGTGCGCAGCTCGTGCGAGGCGTTGGCGATGAACTCCTTGCGCGCGCTGTCGAGGCGCTCGAGTCTTCGCTGCATCTCGTTGAACGACTCGCGCGAGCTGGCCGAGCTCGTCGCGGGACTCGATCGGGATCGGCTGGCTGAAGTCGCCCTGGGCGACGTGCTCGGCCGCGAACCGCAAGCCTGCGCAGGCGCCGCGAGACGGCTCCCGCCGCCCAGAAGCCGACAGCGCCGCAGCCGCGATGGCGATCGCGCCCGCGATCAGGATCTGCCGGCGGATCAGCGCGACGTTGTCGTCGACGTCGTCGAGCGGGCTGCGAGAGGACGGCGACCCACCGCGTCGCGCCGTCGACCTCGACCGGCACCGCCGAAGCCCCGACGCGCTCTCCCGCGACGTTCTCGACGCCTGAGCTGATCCGACCCGCCTCGACCGCGGCGTCGGCCGCTTCGTAGTCGCCCTGGATCGCGGTGCGTCTCGCCCTGGGAGTCGGCGATCGACGAACTCGGGGGCGTTCGAGCCGTCGGGCTGCTCGGTGACGGCCAGCAGAGTCACTCGGCTCTCGGTCGTCTGCGAGATGCTGCGGACGAGCGCCGCGACCTCGCTGTCGGCGGCCCCGTCGGCGAAGGCGGCCTGCAGCCGGGCTCCCTCCTCGGAGCCGACGCGCTCGAGTCGCCGCAGCTTCTCGGCGGTGAGGCTCGATTCGAGCTGGGGGACGACGTAGAGGTAGACGAAGCCCGACGGCCGCGGCGGTGATCGCGAAGATCAGCAGCACCAGCCGGTTGCGAAGCGTGTCGAGGCGGCTCATGCCGCTACCTCACTCCCGTTCCGAGTCGCGAAAGCGGTAGCCGACCCCTCGCACCGTGAACAGGTACTCGGGCTTCTTCGGGTCGGTCTCGAGCTTCTCGCGAAGGTGGCGGATGTGAACGTCGACCGTGCGCGGGTCGCGGTAGGTGGAGTCGCCCCAGACCTGCTCGAGCAGGTTCTCGCGGCGTGAAGACCCGGCCCGGGGCGCTGGCGAGGGCGGCGAGGATCTCGAACTCGACGTAGGTGAGCTGTCGCCGGACTCGCCGCGCACGGTGGTCGCGCGGCGCTCGAAGTCGATCTCGAGCTCGCCGGCGCTGATCGGCTCCTCGCCCGTCGTGCGCCCGCGGCCGCCCATGCTTGCCCCGGCGCAGCGCCGCCTTGACGCGGCTGCGGAATTCGCGGACCGAGAACGGCTTGGTGATGTAGTCGTCGGCGCCCATCTCGAGGCCGACGACCTTGTCGATCTCGTCGCCCTTCGCGGTGAGCATGATGATCGGGACCTGGCTGCGGGTGCGCAAGCGCCGGCAGACCTCGATCCCGTCGAGCTCGCGGCAGCATGATGTCGAGCACCACCAGGTCGAATCGTCTGCTCGCGCGAAGCGATCGAGGGCCTCCTGACCATCCATCGCTCCGACCACCTCATACCCTTCCTTGCGGAGCGGGTAGGTGAGCAGGGTCTGCACGGCCTGCTCGTCGTCTACGAGCAGGATCCGCGCCTGTCCTCGCGCCATGCCTGAAGATTAGAAGGCCGAGTGATCGATCTACGCATCTGGAGAACCGCGTTGCTCGCGGCGCCGCTGGCGCTGATCGTCGCCATGTTCTCGCTGCAGGAGGTCCCGAAGCCGCTCGAGCCCGACGATACCGCCGGACGCCTTCGACTCCGAGGCGGCGACGACGCTCGCGACGCGACCTCGCCGCCGCAGTTCCCCGAGGCCCCGGCCGGGGTCCGACGCCGCCGAGGGCCTCGCGGAGTTCGTCCGACGCGCTTCGAGGAGATCCCCTCGGCCGAGGTCGCCGAGCAGAGCTTCGAGGGCTCGTTCGACGACGAGGACGTCGCCGCTGCGGAACCTGATCGCTCACCCTGCCCGGGCAGCTCCGAGCGCCAGATCGCTGCTGATCGCGCAGCGCGACACGGCCGAGGGCAGCGGGGCGGCGACGCGCATCGCCTCGACCGCGGTCGCTGCTCGAGATCGCCTCGGGCTTCTCGGGATCGAGCCACGAGAAGACGCTCGTCTTCGTCTCGACCGACGGCGGCAGCATCGGCGCCCTCGGCGCGCGGCGCTTCATCGCGCGACTACACCGAGCAGAGCCTGCTCGACGCCGCGATCGTGATCAGCCAGCCGGCAGCGCCCGAGCCCGCGCCGCCGTTCGTGATCCCCTGGTCGAGCGGGCCCCAGAGCACGAGCGCCGCCCTCGCCGACACCGCCAACGCAACCCTCTCCGAAGAGGCGGGCGAGCCCGCGGGTGACCCGGGACCGTTCGAGCGAGCTCATGCGCCTGGCTCTCCCCTCGGGCCTCGGTGAGCAGGGGCCGCTGATCGAATCGGGGCTCGACTCGGTGCGCGTGTCGTCCTCGGGGGAGCTGCCGCTGGACCCGGACGACGACCAGGCCGACGAGGTCAGCCCCCGCTCGCTCGGCACCTTCGGCCGAGCGACGCTGTCGCTGATGCTCGCGCTCGACGCCGCCCCCGGGCCGATCGAGCACGGCCCGGACGCCTACATCGGCCTCGCGGGCAACCTGCTGCCCGGCTGGTCGCTCGCGCTTCTCGCGCTGGCGCTCCTGGCGCCGGTCGCGGCTCGTCTGCGGGCGTCGCCATCGCGGCCGCGGCGCGCAGCCCCGTGGCAGGCCGCCCGCGCGGCTCGGCTGGGCGGCGCTGCGGGCGGTTCCCTTCTTTCTCGCGCTCGCGACGATCTACCTGTTCGCCTTCGTCGGGCTGATCCCGAGCCCGGACTTCCCCTTCGACCCGGCCGGAGGGCCTGGGGAGGGGCGGCACGATCGGCGTGGCGATGGCGTTGGTCGTGCTCGCGGCCGTCGCCTTCCTGCTGCGGCCCTCTGCTGGCGCCGCCGGCCTCGCTCGCCAGGGTCGCGCGGCCCGGCTGCGCTCGGGCTCGCGGCGCTGCGTGACGCTCTGGCGGTCTGGTTCATCAACCCCTACCTGTGCCTGCTCGTGGCTCTCGGGCTGCAGCTCTGGGTGCCGGCGGCCGCCGGGGTCGCTCCGGGCAGGCTCGCCGCCGCCGGGCTGGTCGCGGCCGGGGCCGTGCCGGCGCTGCTCGCGGTCGCCGACCTGGCCGCGCGCTTCGACGCCGGGCCGGGGGTCGTCTGGGACCTGCTGCTGATGTTCACCGGCGGGGCAGATCTCGGACCTGCTCGCGGTTCTGCTGGCTGCCTGCTCGCCGGCGCCGGGCTGGCCGTGATCGCAGCGCCGCGCGAGAGCCAGCAGGCGACGAGCCGCAGCTGAAGCTGGGCGCGCTGGTCGAGCGAGGCCGTGCGCTCGAGGAGCGCCGAGCCAAGGGCCGCGAGCGAAAGCCGCGACGAGAGCGGCCCGAGCCCGCTCAGCCGGAGCCGGAGCCGGAGCCAGAAGCCGATTCTGAGTCGGAGCCGGAACCCAGGCCCGATCCGCGCATGTGGTCGAAGCCCGCGGGCTCGACGAGCTCACCGCCGCCGTCGCGGATCTCGACGCCCTCGCCCTGGACGGCACGGCCGACCTGAGTCAGGCCGCACGTCCGCGCCGTCGAGCGCCTCGGTCGCCGCCTCGAGCCGCTCGGGCGGGAGAGCGACCAGCAGCTCGAAGTCCTCGCCGCCCTGAGACCGCGAGCTCCCGCGCCGCGCGCTCGCCGCCGAGCAGCGCCGCGAGCTCGGGGCCCAGCGGGACTGCGTCGAGCTCGATCTCGATCGCGCACGCCGCTCGCGGCCGCGACGTGGCCCGCGTCGGCGCCGAGCCCGTCGCTGACGTCGATCATCGCCGTCGCGCCCACGGCCGCGAGGGCGCGGCCGGCGGCGAGCTGCGGCCTGGGGTCGAACTGGCGAGCGAGCAGCCCTTCGCGGGCGGCGCGCTCGATCTCAGCGACAGCCGCGCCCCCGGGCGCGTTGCGAGCCCGAGGGCGATCAGTGCGCCGGCGGCGCCGCCCGAGCTCGCCGGTGACGCAGAGGACGTCGCCGGGCTGCGGCCCCGCGCGGGTGACCAGCTCCGCGCCGGGGCGCTCGTAGCCGACGCAGGCGACCGTCAGCGATCAGCACCGGCGCCCGGGTGACGTCGCCGCCGGCGACCGAGACGCCGCTCTCGCTCGGCGACCTCGGCCATGCCCGTCGCCGACGCGCGACCAGCTCGTCCTGCGCGCAGCGACTCGGGCGCGCCCAGCGAGACGTAGGCCTCGCCCGGCTCGGCGCCCATCGCGGCCAGGTCCGAGAGCGCCGCGGCGAGCGCCTTGCGCCCGACGGCCTCGAGGGGGAAGTCCGGCAGCGTGAAGTGGACGCCCTCGACGATCGTGTCGATCGTCGTCGCGTCGCGCCCCGGAGGACTCGGTCGACCGCGGCGTCGTCCCCGCTCGCGACGCGCAGCCGCGGGCCCGGCGGCGGCAGCCGCTCCACCAGGCGCGCGATCAGGTCGAACTCGCCGCGGTCAGCGGGAAGGCTATGGCTGCGCGAGCCCGGCTGGAGCGCCAAGCCCTCGCGGAGCACCGGCCAGACGACCAGCGCCAGGTAGACGAGCAGCAGCGCGTTGCGCCCGGCGAGGCGCCAGACGAACTCGCGCGTCGAAGTCGACCGACGACCCGCGCGTACTGCTGGAGCATCAGCTGGGTCAGCACGAAGCTGGCGAGCAGCACCCAGTTCGCGAGCCCGAAGCCGTAGGCGGCCGCCGAGAGGGGCAGCAGCCAGAACAGGAACTGGGGCGAGAGCACCGGCGAGAGGATCACGATCGTCGGCGAGCAGCGCGGTCGCGAGGCGCAGGTGGGAGATGCCGCGGTCGCGCCAGCCGGCGAGCAGGACGCAGCGCCGTAGAGGAAGACGAGCAGCCCGACGATGATCCGCGCGGGCGACGTCGGCCCCGGGCCCGGCGAAGTTGAAGCTGCCCGAGCCGAACTCGGCGCCGCGCGAGACGTCGTCGATCGCGGCGATCTCGAGCGGCGTCGCCGCCACGCGACTCGATCTGGAGCGCGCGCTCGGTGTGGTAGCTGATCGCCGAGCCGAACTCGTCGCCGAGACGCGAGCACGATCGCGACGCGAGATCGCGAGCGGCACGGCGGCGGCGATCGCCGACCCGTCGCGGGTTCGGCTCGTCGCGCAGCAGCGCCGGGAACAGAGCGAGCGGGAAGGCCTTGACGGCGGCCCCCATCGCCAGCAGCAGCGGACCAGGTCGCCGAGCGCTCGCGCTCGCGGGCCAGCACGGCGGCGAGCACCAGCAGCGCCGGCACCAGGTCGAAGCGCGCGAGCGCGAGCGGCGCCTCGTCGATGTCGGAGCGGCCGAGGACGATCCCCGACAGGGCCAGCACCCCGAGCGAGTAGATCGCGACGGCTCCGCCGACGCGGCGAAGGTCGCCGGGCAGGGCCAGCGCCAGCAGCGCCACGATCGCGAGGTCGAAGAGCAGCATCCAGGCCTCGAAGGCGTCGTTGTAGCCGTCGACCCCCTCGCTGACGAGCGCGGGGACCGGCGATGCACCGGGATCGAGAGCGGCGGGTACTCGAGCTCCTGGTCGCGGTAGGGCAGCTCCCCGTCCTCGATCGCGATCGCCTCGGGCGCGAAGTCGTTGCGAACGCTGCCCGCGTCCTGGCCGATCGTCGGGACCAGCACCGCGAGGTGGATCGCGCACGCGACACCGGCGAGCATCCACCGCTCGCGGCGGCTGAGCGCTCCGCTCTGCGCGACGGAGTCAGCCACCGAGGCCGGGGACCTGGTGGAGCAGCAGGAACGCGGTGACGCCCACCGACGCCGCGGCAAGGGCGCGGTCGCGGGCGACGGCCGCCAGCGGCAGCACCCAGATCACGTACCAGGGCGTGAGGTAGCTGCTCGCGAGCAGCAGCCCGAGCGCCGCCCAACCCGCCGCGCGGACCCAGTCCGCCGCCGCGCGCGCACCAGCGCAGCAGCAGCGCCACCGAGACGGCGAAGGCCCCGAGGCAGACCGCGCGCATCAGGTCGATGTCGGCGCCGAGCTCGCGCGAGAGGGTTGCCGGCAGGCTCGCGTAGGAGGGGTTCTCCTGGTTGTGCGCCGACGACGCGGAGCGCCTCGTCGATCGCCGAGCCGAAGAACGACCAGTCCGAGCGCGATGACCGCGCCGCCAGCCGCCGCGAACCCGGCGACGAGCGGCCCGCGGCGCTCCGACCCGAGCAGCGCGAACGGAGCGACCACCAGCGCCGAGGCCTTGACCGCGGCGGCGGCGAGCAGCCCCGCTCCGCCGGAGGCCTCGCAGCCGGCGAGCACCAGCGCGACCCCCGCGGTCATCAGCGAGCGCCATCAGCGCGTCGTTGTGCGCGCCGCCGACGACGTGGACCAGCACCAGGGGGTTGAGCGCGACCAGCGCCGCGGCGCCGGCGGGGTCCGAGCCGCGTGAGGCGGCGACCCGCGAGGCGATCACCGCGGTCGCGAGCACGCTCGCCGCCGCGATCGCCTTCAGCGACCAGACCGCGCCGCCGACCCCGACGAGGCCGAGCGGCAGCGTCGCCAGCGTGAAGAGCGGGCCGTAGACGCTGACCTGGCCGCGGAAGTCGGCGACGAAGGGGACGGCCGGGTCGCTCGGGCACGGCGGCCGGCGGGTACTCGTAGGGGTTCAGGCCGTGCGACCGCCTCGAGCCGTGCGTAGGAGACGTAGCTGAAGACGTCCAGCGAGAGCAGCGGAGGCGCCAGCGCGAAGACTCCGACGAGCGCGACCATCGCGCCCCAGAGCAGGCGCGGCGGCGAGATCGCCCTGGCGCAGAGCAGGACGACCGCGTAGGCGACCAGCATCGCCCGCTCGAGCCAGATCACGGCGTCCGCCGTCGATCCCGAGGCCGTCGCCGTAGAGCCCGAGCAGCCAGCCCGGGTCGTCCCCACGCCCCGCCGCGCGGGGACGATCTCGGGGCCCGCTGCCGCGATCGCGACCGAGAGGCACGCCGAGGATCGCGAGAGCGGCCAGGCCCACCGCGCTGCGCAGACCGGTCATAGCCGGGCGCAGCCTATTGCGGCTCGGCCCGCGCTAGGGGGTGATGCCGCCGCCGGCGCCGAGCGGCGGGGGCGCGGGAGCGGGCGGAGGCGTGCGTGGGTGCCGGCTTCGGCGCAGGCTCGGGCTTCGGAGCGGGCTTCTGCCCGACGCCGGGGGCGTAGGCGCCCTCGTTGTCGTCGTCGGAGGTGTCCTCCTCGACGTAGCCGTCGTCGTAGTCGTCCGAGCAGCCGTAGGCGCCCTCGGAGGAGCCGGTCCCGATCGACGGCGCTCGAGCAGCTCGAGCCGTAGTCGGAGCTGTACTCGCCGTTGAAGCGAGATCCACTCGACCGGGTTCTCGGGCTCGGGGAAGGTCTCGCAGTGGCCGTCGAGCGCGACCTCCATGAAGTCGTGCCAGATCTCGGCCGGGAAGGTTCCGCCGGCGACGCTGATCCCGTGGACCGAGCTCATCGAGCTGCAGGGCGTCGGGGTAGCCGACCCAGACGCCGGTCGGCGAGGTAGGGGGTGTAGCCCACGAACATCGCGTCGTTGAAGTCGTCGGTGGTGCCCGTCTTGCCGGCCTCGTCGCCGCAGTACGGTGCCGCCGCGGTGCCGGTGCCGGCGTCGACGTTGTCCTCGAGGATCTGGGTGACCTCGTAGGCGACGCCGTCCTCGAAGACGCGGTTGCGGTCGGGCTCGCCGATCTCGTCGACGTGGCCGTCGGGGAAGGTCACCTTGCGGATCGCGATCGGCTTGTTGTGGATTCCGCCCGAGGCGAGCGTCGCGTAGGCGTTGGTGATCTCCAGCGGCGAGACGCCGAGGCGCAGGCCTCCGAGGGTCTCGGCCGGCAGCCCGTCGAGCTCGGTCTCGATCCCCATGTCCTTGGCGGTGTCGGCGATCGAGTCGGGGCCGAGGTCGAGCGCGAGCTGGGCGTAGACGGTGTTGTCCGAGGCGAGCGTCGCCTGGTGCAGGTTGACCGAGCCGGCGTAGCTGTCGGAGTAGGTCTGGACCTCCCAGTGCCCGTACTCGGGGTCGTCGATGTCGAGCGGCTGCGAGGTGTAGTAGGTCGTGTCGGGGTCGATGCCGCGCCGGACCGCCGTGGTCAGCGCGAAGGTCTTGAAGGCCGAGCCGGGCTGGCGGTGGCCCTGGGCGGCGAGGTTGAACTGCGGCGTCCGAGTAGCTGCCGCTCGAGGCCATCGCCTTGACGAAGCCGGTGGAGGGGTCGATCGAGACGACCGCGGCCGAGGGGTCGGTGGAGTAGTAGAGGTGGTTCTCGATCGCGTCGCGCCCGGCCTCCTGGAGCTCGGGGTCGATCGTCGTGTAGCACCTTCAGGCCGCCCTGGCGCACGGTGTTGACGCCGTACTCCTCGATCAGCTGCTGCTGGACGAAGTCGAAGAAGTAGGGCTCGCGGATCTCGGTGTAGCGGTCGCTCGGGTTCAGCTCGATCGCGTCCGCCCTTGGCGTCTTCGGCCTCGAGCTCGGTGATGTAGTCCAGGTCGGCCATCGAGTCGAGCACCTCGTTGCGCCGCTCCTCGGCGGCGTTGGCGTTCTGCAGCGGGTTGTAGAGCGAGGGGGACTGCGGCAGGCCGGCGATCATCGCCGACTCGCTCAGGTCAGGTCCTTGGCGGGCTTCGAGAAGTAGATCTGGGCGGCGGCCTCGACGCCGACGGCGGTGCGGCCGTTGACGGTGCCGTAGGAGGCGGAGTTCAGGTACTGCTCGAGGATCTCCTCCTTCGAGAGCTTGTCCTCGAGCTCCTCGGCGAGCTTCGCCTCCTTGATCTTGCGCTCGATGTCGCGCTCGGGGTCCTCGATGTAGAGGTTGCGGACGAGCTGCATCGTGATCGTCGAGCCGCCCTGCTTGACCTCGCCGGCCTCGATGTTCTCGAAGGCGGCGCGGGCGATGCCCTCGAAGTCGACGCCGTCGTGCTCGTAGAAGCGCTCGTCCTCGATCGCGACCGTCGCGTCCTGGAGGTCCTCGGGGATCCGCTTCGATCGTGACCGGGTGCGCGCCTCGTCGGACTGGATGTAGCCGAGGCGGGAGCCGTCGGCCGCGTAGACGATCGAGTTCTCGCCCGCGCTGATCGGCTGCAGCGTCGTCGATCGCGGCGCGTCGGCGGCGACGCTGATCACGTAGAGGCCGAAGCTCATCACGACCAGCGCGACGCCGGATCCCAGGACCAGCAGCGCGAGCAGGAAGGGATTTCGCTTACGGCTCGCGCGTCCGCGCCGCCTTCTGGAGCGGGCACTCATAGGTAGAGAACTGTAGCCACGGCACTAAATAAACGCGCAAGAAAGGCGTTCAGATCATGCGTGTGAGGCGTTGCTCGGCCGCAGCACGCCAGCCTCGCGCAACGCGCCCTGCGCGCGCTCGCGGATCTCGGCCTCGCGGGCCTCGCGGTCGCGGCCCGACGTCGACGGCGGCCTTCAGCTCCAGGCGACAGCCCTCGGGCGTCGAGCTCGGCGACCCGCACCGAGGTCACCTCGGTCGCCTCCAGGGCTCTTCGCGCCGCGCTCGAGGTCGGCGTCCGGCGCGAGCCAGAGCTCGACCGTCACGGGCGCTCGGAGGTTGCCCGCCGAGTGGTTGATCACGACCTCGGTCACCACCTTCTCGTTCGGGATCACCAGCAGCGAGCCGTCGGCCTTGTCGACGGTGGTGGAGGTGAGCGCGATGTCGATGACGCGGCCGTGCACGTCCTCGCCGATCGAGATCAGGTCGCCGATCCGGATCGGCTGGCGGATCGCCATCGGTCACGCCGGCGACGAAGTTGGCGATCACCGTGCGCCCGGCGAAGCCGAGGATCAGGCCGAGCACGGCGGTCGAGGCGAGCAGTCCGGTCGCGAGCCGCTTGATCTCGGTGAACTGGCTGAGCGCCAGCGCGACGCCGATCAGGATGATCGTCAGCGAGATCAGCCGGCGGATGACGCTGAGGCGGGTGCGCGCCTCGCGCGAGATCTGCGCGGTCTCCATGCTCTCGGCGGCGCGGACCGCGCGGCCGATCAGGAAGCGGTCGACGAGGAACGCGAGCAGGATCGCGACGACGATCGTGATCGCCGCCTCGACCTCGTTGCCGTGGCTCTCCCAGAAGGTCTCGTCCATCGGCTGGCAGTATTCCCGCCCTGATGACCGAGGCTGTATTTCTCGATGCACTCGGAACCCTGGTCGAGCTGGAGCCGCCATGGGTCTTCCTGCGCGAGCTCGTTCCCGACGAGGTCGACGACGAGCGGCTGGTCGCGGCCGTCCGCGCGGAGATGGCCTACTACAAGGAGCACGCCCACGAGGGCCGCGACGCCGACTCCCTCGCCGACCTGCGCGAGCGCTGCGCGGAGCTGCTCACCCGGAGCTCGACTTCGAGGTGCGGGTGGACCAGCTGGTCGACTCGGTTCGCTTCGACGCGTACCCCGACGCCGTGCCGGCGCTGAACGCGCTCCGCGACCGCGGGATGAAGCTCGTCGTCGTCTCCAACTGGGACTGCTCGCTCGGCGATGTGCTCGAGCGCTGCGGCCTCGCCACTCATCTCGACGGCGTCGATCTCGTCGGCCGAGGCCGGGCACCGCAAGCCCGACCCGGGGATCTTCGAGCCGGCGCTCGAGCTCGCCGGCTGCGAGCGCGAGCGAGGCGCTGCACGTCGGCGACACGCCCGAGGAGGATGGCGACGGCGCGCGTGCCGCCGGGATCAGGGCGCTTCTGATCGACCGGGACGGCGGCGCCGACATCGCCTCGCTGACCGAGATCGGGGAGCATCTGAGTTGATGGAGGCGGGGAGTGAGGCGTTGGAACGCAGCTACGTCGGCCTCGGCCGGCGCGTGCTGGCGATGCTGATCGACAACGGGATGTGGTTCTTCGGCGTCGCGCTCCTCCTCGGGGCCGGGCTGGAGGCGTTATACGAGGAGAGCCCCGACGCCGGTGTGGTGGCGACCTTCGTGCTCGCCTCGCTCTGGTTCAACTACTTCGCCTTCTGCGAGTGGCACTGGGGCCAGACGATCGGCAAGAACGCACTCGGGATCGAGGTCGTCTCGCTCGACGGCGCTGACCGCTTGACCTTCGCGCAGGCGAGCATGCGCAACCTGCTCCGCCTGATCGACTTCTTCGTGATCGGCTGGGTGCTGATCGCGACCGGCGAGCGGCGCCAGCGCCTCGGCGACCGGGCCGCCGGCACCGTCGTCGTGGCTCGCCGCCGGGCTAGCGTGCCCGCGCCGGCGCCTGCCCCGGTCGTGGCGGCGGCTGCCGCGTCGTCGGGCTCGGGGGCGCCGCCCCCTCCTCCGCCGGGCCGCCGCCCGGCGCCGCCTCCCCCCGGCTGGACCGGCGACCCCCTCCCGCCATCGGAGCCGCCCGGCGCCAAGTCGCCACCCCCGACCGTCGAGGGCGACGGCTTCCCGGGCTGGGTCACCTGGAACGCGCGCGACGTCGTCAAGGGCCTTTTCGCGGGGCTCCTGGTCGGGCTCCTGTTCGCGCCCGCCCTGGTTCTGCCCTTCGACCCCGACCTGTCGAGCGACGGGGCGCTGCTCGCCGCGCAGGGGCTGCTCGGAACGACGCTGATCGTCGTCGCCATCGCCGGCGCCGACCAACTGGACCTTCCGCGGCGCCTGGGCCGCCCTGCGCCGGCTCGGGGTGCGCGCGTTCTCGCCCTCGGGGATCGGCTGGATGTTCGCGATGC
This sequence comes from uncultured Solirubrobacterales bacterium, assembly GCA_963820665.1. Classification (GTDB taxonomy): domain Bacteria; phylum Actinomycetota; class Thermoleophilia; order Solirubrobacterales; family 70-9; genus CAVUAT01. The sequence goes on from CAWGAL010000005.1 coordinate 686,629, forward strand.
TCGGCGCGTACTACGTGTTCGCCGTTCTGTTCACGGCCCTGATCGTTGAGCCCGAGCAGGAGGACATAGGCGAGCAGCTCGGCATCGGCGACGAGAACATCGCGGTCGCGGTTCTCGCCGTCGTGCTCATCGTCGGGCTGGCGCCCGTCGCCGAGGAGCTCTTCTTCCGCGGCTTCGTCTTCGGCGGGCTGCGGACGAAGTTCGGCTTTTGGCCCGCGGTGATCATCGCCGGGCTGATCTTCGGGTCGATCCACGCCCCGACCGGGATCACCACCGTGATCCCGCTGGCCGTGCTCGGAGGAGGCTTCTGCTGGCTCTACGAGAAGACGGGCTCGATCTGGCCGTGCGTGATCGCGCACATGATCAACAACGGGATCGCCGTCGCGGCTGCGGGCGCCGCTGACGACTCAGTGCTCCTACCGCCGATCTTCTGAGCACCGCGTCGCAGGGTCCCGCCCATGTGTCACAATGCCCGACCGTGAATCGCCCCGGCAGGAACCGAATCGCGCTGCTCGCAGCCGCCTCCGCGCTCCTTGTGGCTCTTCCGGCTGCCTCCGCGAGCGCCGCGCCACCCGCCTTCCCGGCCGCGACGGGCATCACGCTCGACGTCAAGGCGCCGAAGAGCGTCGGGCTGCTCCGCAAGGTCGTCGCCCAGGGACAGCTCGCCAACCCTCTCGCCAACGAGAACGTCCAGATCACGGTCGCGGCCAGCGGCCGCGAGCTCTTCTCGAAGAAGATCACGCCCAAGCCCGACGGCAGCTTCGAGGTCCCGATCAGCGTCGAGGCCTGCTGCCGCTACGTCGTCACGGCCGAGAACGGCGGCAAGAAGGCGACCGACACCTTCAGCGTCACGGTCCCGAAGAAGCTCGGCAAGGGCCCGATCACCGCGCTCTACAACAGCAGCCTCGCCGCCGCAGGGCTTCCACACCGGCACCAAGGGCAGCAGGGTCACGATCGGCACCCGCCTCGCGACCAAGGCCTTCCGCAAGACCAACGACATGGCGCGCAGCGAGGCCTACCGCCCGTCGATCTTCCGCACGCTGCTCGAGGGCGAGGGCGCCTTCGAGCCGCGCTACGACGACGGCCGCCACGTCGAGGTCGATATCTCCAGGCAGGTGATGTCGCTGATCGAGGGCGACACGCCCGTCCACACCTTCCACGTCTCGACCGGCGCGCCCTCGACGCCGACGATCCGAGGCAAGTTCAACTTCTACCTGCGCCAGGCGGGCTACAACTCGAAGCGCATGTACTACTCGGTCTACTTCCGCGGCGGCTACGCGACGCACGGCTACAACCCCGTGCCGAACTACAACGCCAGCCACGGCTGCGTTCGCAACCCGATCAACTTCTCCCGGTTCATCTACAACTGGGTCGCGATCGGGATGCCCATCTACGTCTACGAGTAGCCCGCGGGCTAGAGGCGCCCGAACAGGGCGTCCTTGGCACTCGGCTCGGCGCCGACCACGACGACGAGCTCCTGAGCGCGATCGGTGCCCACGACGCGCAGGTGATGCACTCCAGCGAGCGTGACGTGTGCCTCCGCCACGCGGACGAGGTTGTGCATCGCCGCCTCCTCGAAGTCGGTGGTGTCGGGGAAGCGCTTCAAGGCGACCGCCTCCCCCCCGGGGCCCGTGAGCTCCACCTCGAAGCCTGAGACCTCCATGATCTCCTCGACGGAGATCACCGCCGCGCCCTTGGGCAGCTCCAGGTCCAGCTGCACCTCGCCCATCCCGCTGACCCTTCCGTAGCGCTCGAGATAGCGCCACGTCCCCGCGGCGGTCTCGCCGCCGGGCGTCGCGCCCCTGAAAGCGTCGAAGAAGTCGCGCATCCCGGCCACGGCGCGACCATATTCGATGCCCATACGATGCCGCGATGGCAATCGACCTCGAGGCCTCCAAGCAGTCGCTGCTCGCCGAGCTGCGCGAGCACGCGCTTGTGATCGGCGAGGTCGTCCTCTCCTCGGGGTTGACCGCGCAGTACTACGTCGACGCCAAACGCGCCCTGCTCCGCCCCGAGGCCTATCGGGCGGCGGGCGAGCTGATCGCCGCCGAGGCCGGCGAGCGCGAAGCGGCTGCCGTCGGCGGTATGTCGATGGGCGCCGACCCGCTCGCGTGTGCGGCGATCGGGGCACCGGGCGGCGAGGAGCTCGTGGCGTTCTTCGTACGCAAGGAGCGCAAGGAGCACGGCCTGCAGCGCTGGATCGAGGGGCCGATCCTCGATCCTGGAACGGCGGTCCTCGTCGTCGAGGACGTCGTCACAACCGGGGGCTCGACGGTGAAGGCGATCGAGCGCATCCTCGAAGAGGGCCACGAGGTCAAGGGCGTGGTCTCGGTGGTCGACCGCCTCGCAGGCGGCGCCGAGTCGATCTCGGCTGCAAGCGGCGGCGCTCCGTACCACCCGCTCGTCACCATCGACGAGCTCTATCCCGATCGCCCTGACCGGAGCTGACGTGACCCCCGACCGGGGTCTGACCCGCCGCGAGGTGGTGATCGCGGCGCTCGGCGCGATCGCGATCTCGGTGGTCATGAACTGGCCGTTGCCGCTGCACCTCTTCGACACGATCCCGAAGGACCTCGGCGACCCGCTGCCCCAGGCCTGGCAGGTGGCGTGGGGAGGCCATGCGCTTGCGACCCAGCCGCTCGATTTCTTCCAGTCGAACCAGTTCTGGCCCGAGCCCGACTCGCTCGCCTTCGGAGACGCGCTGATCGGCTACGCGCCGGCCGGTCTGATCGGCGACGGCCCCGGCGACGCGGTCGCCCGCTACAACCTGCTCTTCCTCTTCGTCTACGCGCTCTGCTTCTTCGGGACCTACCTGCTCGCGCGCGAGATGGGTCTCGGCCCGGGCGGCGCCGTCGTCGCCGGCGCCGCCTTCGCCTACGCGCCGTTCCGCATGGAGCAGGACGGGCACATGCAGGTGATCTCGAGCGGCGGGATACCGCTCGCCCTGGCGCTGGCCGTCCGGGGGATCCGCCTGCGGCGGCCGTGGCCGCTCTTCGGCGCGTGGGCCGTCGCCGCCTGGCAGGTGTCGATCGGGTTCGCGATCGGGCTGCCCTTCGCGTACCTGATCGCCCTCCTGGTCGCGATCGGCGCCGTTGTCTGGTGGCGTCGCGGTCGCCCGCGCCCCGAGCGGCGGATGGCGATCGCGGGCGTCGCGGGGGCGCTGCTCTTCGCTGTGGTCGTCGGCGTCATCTCGCAGCCGTACTTCCGCGTCGCCGACCGCTACCCCGAGGCGACGCGCACGGCCTCGGACGTCGAGGAGTTCTCGGGGCCGATCGAGGCGCTGATCCTGAACTCCGACGAGAACTGGGTCTGGGGCGACGCGACGCTCGACATCTTCTACGAGATCAACAACCCGGCCGAGAAGACGCTCTTCCCCGGCCTGGTGATCCTGCTGCTGGCTGCGGTCGGGCTCGGCTCGTCGAGCTTCCCGCGATGGCTCAGGTTCAGCCTCGCCGGGGCCTGGCTCGCGCGTCATGGTCCTCGCGTTCGGCTTCCAGGAGGAGGACGGCTGGCTGTGGCCGTACCGGATCGTCTACGACGTACTGCCCGGATGGGAGGCGATCCGGACCCCGGGCCGCCTTGCGACGTTCGCGACGCTGGCGCTGGCCCTGCTCGCCGCGGCCGGGGCGGAGTCTGTCCTGCGGGCCGTATCGAAGCGGCGCGTCCCCGCATACGCGACCGGAGCCGTCGCCGCGCTGATGGTGCTCGCGATCGTGGTCGAGGGGCGCGGGCTCCCCTTCGATCCGACCGGCCGCCGCGCTCAGCCCGAGGTGCCCGACCCGCCTCCCTCGCTGGCCGACGTGCCCGGGCCGCAACTGCACCTGCCGGCCGAGCGCGGCGAGGACAACCGCCGCTACACGCTGTGGTCCACCGACGGCTTCCCGGACATCGTCAACGGGCGCGCCAGCACGCGGCCCGACTCGATCGAGGACCTGATCGCCGACATGAGCTCCTTCCCCGACGCAGCGACGGTCGAGCGGCTGCGCGAGTACGGCGTCAAGACCGTGGTGCTGCACACGGGCCGAGTCATCTACACCGACCAGGCGCTCGCGCCGCGGAAGTCGATCGAAGGCCTGGGCCTGACGAAGACCCGCAAGGGCGGGCTGCTGATCTACGAGCTGGACTCGCCGAGCGCCGCAGGGGGCTGAACCCGGGCGGGGGCCGCGCGCCCGCGCAGGCCGATGACCCCCAGCGCCACCAGCGAGACCCCGGCGCCCAGCGCGATCATCCAGAGAGCGTTGGGGTCGCCGTCGAGCGGGGTGTTCGGGCTGTCGGTGAGGTCCGGGGCCAGCGCCGACACGGCCGCCCACGCCGCGACCACCGCGACCGCCGCGGGCAGGTCGCGCAGCGCGGTGGACGGGGTCGCCATGAAGGCGAAGGCCACGGCCGCCAGCGCAGCGAGCACGACCGGCGCGATCGCGAGCCAGGCGTTGCTGACCCCGAACGCGGTGAAGAGCGTGTGCTCGAGGTGGCCGTCCTCGATGAAGTCGCCCCATTCCCCGGGCCCCTGGTCGCCGATCAGCGGGAACGCGATCGCGGCTGCGCCCATGAAGATCGCCGAGGGGATGGCGAGGCCCAGCGTGATCGCGGGGATGCGGCGATACGCGGCGGCGAGGCCGACGGCGAGGAAGGGGAGGGCCGGGATCAGAAAGCGCGGCCCCGGCGTCCCTCCGCCGAAGGGGAGCCAGTAGCCGGCGTTGTAGACGAAGTAGGCGAGGGCGATCGCAGCGATCACGTTCGCCTCGGCGCGGTGCTCGCCGTCGCGCCAGATCATCACCACACCGGCCACCGCGGCGGCAATCACGGGCGTCAGGACCAAGAGCCCGCGGCTCGCGAACAGCAGCTCGACCGCGCTCGAGCCCTTCGGCACGGTGATCCCGAACAGGCCGTCGTCGTTCAGCCCCAGGACGTCGTGGCCCGTGAATCCCGAGACATCGACCGCAGCACCGTACGCGAACTCGAACGGCGAACCGAAGGCCCAGACGTTGAAGGCGAGGGCGGGGATAGCGCCGGCGAACGCGGCGGCCGCGTAAGCCGCGCCGCGCGGCACCCGCGGGGCCGAACGAGCTAGGGCGTAGAAGAAGAGGATCACCCCTACCAGGCCCACCTGGTACTCGAAGCTGACCGCCAGTCCCGCAGCGAGGCCCGCGAGCGCGACCAGCTTGGTGCTCGGCGCGCCGTCGCGCTCGCGCCAGAGCAGCAGGAAGGCGCCGAACCCGAGCGCTGCGGCGATCACGTGCGAGAAGTACTCGGCTGCGAAGGTGGCGACGAGCGTCGCCAGCCCGAGCGTGATCGCAGCAGCGGTCCCGTAGCCCGGCGCCACCCGCTCGCCGGCCCACCGAACCCCGAACAGCATCAGCACCGCCGGGATCACCGCGACGATCAGCGTCAGGAACCAGATCATCGGCGCGTTGCGCTCGGTCTGGGCCTCGACGGCCTCGGTGCGGCGCGGGTCGAAGCCGAAGTTCTCGATCGGGACCGCCCCGCTCGGCTCCCAGCGCGGGTACTCGGCGGCCCGGGCGTTCTCGATAGCCGCCTGGCCCGCGTCGCGGCCGGGCTCGGTGTCGATCGCGAGGAAGAACGGCAACGACATCGCCGCCACGCCCGGCGACTTGACCGAGTAGAAGTGGCCCTCGATCCAGGCCTTGTCCTTGGTCTCCCAATGCCAGGGGTCGATCTCGGCTTGGCCGTCGGCGAAAGCGCGGACCTGACCGTAGTGGGCGAGCTGCGCCCAGCCGAGCGAGTGCATCGTCAGCCCCCAGCAGAGCCCGAGGCAGACGATCGCTGCGCCGCCGGGGCGGGCGCGGACCCACGAGGCGGCCGAGCGGAGCCGGCTCACGTCCGCACCCGGCAGAGCGCCATCGTCCACGGGAGCGGGCTGCGTGTCTCGACCACGTCGAAGCGCGTTCGGAGCAACGACAGGAATCCGCGCTTGGACCAGTGGCCGAGGTGGCCGGGCGTGTTCCCCAGGTCGCGCAGGTAGGCGCCGCGGGCCATGTTCATCGCGCGCCACAGCGGCTCGCGGGGGACGCTCGCGATCACCCACGGGTCGGCGAGGGCCGCGAGGACGTCGAGGGCGCCGTCGGGGTCGGTGAGGTGCTCGAGCACCTCACAGCAGACGACGAGCTCGGCGCGGTGCTCGGCCGGGTCGAGCAGCTGCACCGCGGTCGCGGCGTAGTCGATCTCGAGCCCGTCGATCTCGGCGCGGCGGCGGGCCTCGGTGATCGTGTCGGGGAAGGCGTCGGTCCCTCGCACCCTGAGCCCGGCTCGAGCCATCCGCGCCGACATCTCGCCCTCGCCGCATCCGACCTCGTGGGCCTCGCGGGCGCCGGTCAGCGCAACGAGCTCGTCGAAGGCCGACATGAAGCCCGCCACCAGGCGCCGTTCGACCGGGTTCTGCGAGGCGTACTTGTCGTAGACGTTGCCGCCGGCCTCGTCGGCGCCGACCAGCCCGCGGTCCAAGGCGGTCACGGCCGCGTGATCGACTCGATCGTCTCGGCCGTCAGGTTCGGGTCGTAGTGCGAGGGTGCGACGCCGGCCTCGAGCTCGAGGCGCCGGACTCGCTCGAAGGTCCGCTGCGCGATCACGCGCTGGCTAGCGAGTGCGTCGCCGATGATCCCCAGCGCGAACATCTGCACCGAGGCGAGCGCCAGCACCGCGCCGGCGATCAGCGACTGGATGTGGCCGCTCGAGTCGCCGTTCAGGATCAGGTCGCCGAGGAACGGGGTCCACGCTACGAGCGCTAGGACCCCGAAGATCGCGGCGGCGACCATGAAGACGCGAAGCGGCTCGTAGCGGACGTAGGAGCGGAAGATCGACATCGCGTTGCGGCGCACGTAGGACGAGGTCGAGTGGACCAGCCGCGACTCGCGGTCGGTGCGGTTGGCGGTTATGGGCACGTGCTCGACGGCGACGAGGCCCTTGCCGGCCTGGATCAGGCTCTCGAGCGTGTACGTGTAGTTGTTCACGACCTGCAGCTGCAGCGCCGCCTCGCGGTTGTAGGCGCGAAAGCCCGAGGTGGTGTCGGGGACGGCGGTCCCCGAGGCGCGGCGCACGACCCAGCTACCGAGTCGCTGCAGGAGCTTCTTGGTCGGCGAGAAGTGCTCGACGCTTCGCACCTGGCGGTCGCCGACCACCATGTCGGCGCGCCCGGCGAGGATCGGCTCGACAAGCCGCGGGATCTCTCCCGCCGGGTACTGGTTGTCGGCGTCGGTGTTGACGATCACGTCGGCGCCCAGCTTCAGCCCGGCGTCGAGCCCGGCCTGGAAGGCGGCGGCGAGGCCCTTGTTGTTGGTCAGGCGGACGAGGTGCTCGACTCCGTGCGCCTTCGCGACCTCCACCGTCCCGTCGGTCGAGCCGTCGTCGACGATCAGCCACTCGACGCGGTCGAAGCCAGGAACCTCGCGCGGCAGCTCGGCGAGCGCCGCAGGAAGGGCCTCCTCCTCGTTCAGGCAGGGGATCTGGATGATCAGCTTCACGCGCGCACGATGGTACGCGCCCGAGAGCTACGCGGTGGAAACGGGGCGCCCGCGGAGCGAGGCGACGATCTCGTTCACGATCGGCCGAAGTTCGGCCGGGTCGACGTTCGGGCCGCTCGCGACCAGCATCGGGTACGCGGCGAGCTCGGGCCGGCGCACGACCACCACCTGCAGCGTGCGCTCGGCTCCTGCTCCGCCGCGCGTCGCGTTCGCCGTCACCGAGGCGACCTCGTAGCCGGGCCCGCCGCCGGGCTGATCTGTGTCGTTCGGGTCTATTGAGACCACGCTCTCTCCCTGAAGGTCCTCGGCGATCCGAAGCGCGTAGTCAGTCAGGTCGGCCTCCAGCGCCTCGCCGCTGCGATCGGCGGTGACGCTGACGACGACGGTGCTGCCCGGCGAGCGCAGTGTGGTCTTGGAGGCGGTGGCCTTGCTCGTCCAGCCGGGAGGCACCCCCACCGCGACCCCGATCAAGTCGTTCTCCGAAGCGGTCCACTCCGCGGGAAGCTGAGGGAGCGGGTCCTCGGTCTCTGGCGGCGGTGCCAGCGGAGCCGCCTGGTCATCGTCGCTCACGCCGACGCCGATCAGGGCCGCGACGCTGATCGCGACGATCGCGATCGCCCCGCCGAGCACCACGACGCGCACCACCTACTCCGGCTCCCAGAGCTGGATCGGGTTCCCGTCGGGGTCCCGGGTGTTCGCGAACCGTCCGTTCGGATAGAGCTCGGGGTCGATCTCCACCTCCGCCCCGGCGTCACGGAGCTGCACCACCATCGCATCGAGGTCTCGCACGCGGAAGTTGACCGCCCACTGCTGCTCGGCCCGCTCGAAGTGCTCGGAGTCCTGTGGGAACGGCGCGAACACCGTGACGCCGGCCTCCTGCTCCCACGCGGGGTCGTCGTAGCTTTGCCCGACCATCACGATCCCGAGGTTGTCCTCGTACCAGTGCTTCAGCGCGTCGGGATCCCGAGAGCGAAAGAACAACCCGCCGATCCCGGTCACCTTCTCCACGCGCCTGACGCTATCGCCCGGCGGCCCGTTTGCGACGCCACCCGCTGAGTTGCCTCAGAATGCGATCACCTTGGAGTCCGCCTGCGGTGAGTGCCGGGCTGAGGCCGCATGACTAGCGGCCTGCGCCAGCTGCGCGCAGCGCTCGGCTCCGTCGGCGCCGTCTTCGGGAACCGGGAGCTGGCGCGAATCGTCATCGGCTGGGCGGGGATGACGTTTACGACCTGGGCGTTCGCGATCGCCCTCGGCGTCTATGCCTTCGATCAGGGCGGCGCCACGGCCATCGGTATCGCCGCGCTCGTCCGTCTGCTTCCGGGCGCGTTCGCATCGCCGTTCGCGGGGCTGCTCGGCGACCGCCACTCGCGGCGGCTGGTGCTTGTGTACAGCGCCCTGCTGAGCGGGCTCGCGATCGCACTCGCCGCCGCGGCCGCCGCAGCCGACGCCCCGGCCTGGGTCGTCTACGCACTCGCCGGAGCCTTCACCGTTGCCTCGACGCCGTACGTACCGGCGGAGGGTGCCCTGCTACCGCAGGTGGCGCGCAGCCCGCAGGAGCTTTCGGCGGTCAACGTCGCACACAGCCAGATGGACAACGTCGGTTTTCTCGGGAGCGCGCTCGCAACCGGCGCCCTGCTGGCCCTGGCGAGCCCAGAGGCCGCCTTCGCGGCCGCGGCGGCCGCCGGAGTGCTCACTGCCGTGGTCCTAGCGACCCTTCGCCGGGACGAGCGACCTTCGTACGAGATCGAGGAGCACGCCTCCGGGGTCCTGCGCCAGACCGCGCTCGGGTTCAGGGCGCTGATGGGCGAGCCCAAGCTGCGACTCGTCGGCATCGTGCTCACCGGCCTGCTCTTCCTCGAGGGTGCAATCGACGTGATGATCGTGGTCATCGCCCTTGACCTGCTGGGGATCGGTGACGGCGGCGTGGGCTGGCTGAACGCGAGCTGGGGCGTAGGGGCGCTGGTGGCCGGGATGGCGCTGGCGGTGTTGTTGGACCGCGGCAACCTCGCGGCGGGCCTCGCCATCGGATGCCTCATCACCGGGGCAGCGCTGACGTTACCGGCCGCCTGGCCGGTCGCCGCTGCGGCCTACCTCGCGTTCCTGCTGATCGGCTTCGGCTACACGTTCGTCGAGGTGGCGGCCAGGACGCTGCTGCAACGCCTGGGCTCAGACGAGACGCTCGCTCGCGTGATCGGCTTCTTGGAGACCAGCCGCCTCGCCGCGACCGCGCTCGGCTCGATCGCCGCGCCGGCCCTGATCGCGCTGCTGGGAATCCGCGGTGCCCTGCTCGTCCTGGGAGCGTTGCTGCCGGTGCTGGCGCTGCTGCGCTGGCGCGCGCTGCGCAGCTTCGAGATCGGCGCCCCGGTCTCCGAACGCAACTACAACCTGCTCCGGGGCAGCTCGATCTTCGCTCCCCTGCCGGTAGACAAGATCGAGGGGGTCAGCCGTTCCCTGCTCGATGTCGACGTCGCGGCCGGTCAGGTGGTGATCACCCAGGGTGATCGCGGCGACAGCTTCTACCTGATTCGGGAGGGGGAGGTCGAGGTGACCAGGGACGGCATCTTCGAGCGCAACCAGACCGCCGGCGAGTGCTTTGGCGAGATCGCGCTGATCCGGGACGTGCCCCGCACGGCAACCGTCCGCGCCACTCGTGCGACCAGCCTCTTGGCACTCGGCCGCGAGGACTTCCTCGAGACCGTGACCGGTCACGTGCGAAGCCGCCAGAACGCCGAAGCCGTCGCCGGCGACTGGCTCGGCGGCCCACACGGGGAGCGCCCCGACCAGGATTCGAACCTGGGACCTACTCCTTAGGAGGGAGTCGCTCTATCCAGCTGAGCTATCGGGGCTCGGCGTCGAGGATATTCGGGAAGCGATGAGTTCCGGCGATCCGGGCGGTTGCATGAGTGACCTGAATACGACGAGAGGATCGACATGACCGGCGACGACCGCTTGCAGAAGGTTCGCGGCGCCTTCGGGGCCTACGCGTCAAGCGAGCGTGAGGTGATCGAGGCGCTACTGAGCGACGACCTGATGTTCTTCAGCCCACCCGATCCCGGTATCGACCGCCAGACCTACTTCGAGCTTTGCTGGCCTGCCCACGAGACAGCCGAATCTTTCGACTTCGTGCGGCTCATCGAGGACGGAAACGAGGTCGTCGCGACCTACGAGGCGACCAAGACCGACGGGAAGCGCTTTCGCAACACGGAGGTGTTCACGTTCGACGAGGACAAGATCTGCAAGGTCGAGGTCTACTTCGGCTGGAACCTCTAGAGGTGCGAGATGCCCTGGATCAGCAGATAGATCGCGATTCCCGTGAAGACCGCGACGCCGACCTTGACCCCGTAGCGGTCGACGCCGGCGCGGATCTTGGGCAGGATGCGCTCGGCCGCGTCGGGGGCGAGGGCGACGAAGGCGATCGGGGCGATGACCGGGAGCAGGATCACGGCATCGACGATCGCCAGGGTGAGGCCGCGCTCGAAGGTGCTGACGTCGCCGATCGCGATCTCGTGCAGCATCGAGACGGCGACGGCCAGTGTGTTGAGGTTGGAGAGCATCATCACCATGCCGAAGCCGGCGTAGGCCGCGATCGGGGCGCCCCGCAGGCGCTGCTGGGCTGAGTCGATCGAGCTGGTGCGGGTCAGCGAGACGGCGCTGACGACGAGCAGCACCACGCCCATCGCGATGTCGATCCACGCGAACAGCGGGCTGCCGGGGTCGACGCTGGAGCGGGCGCCGCTGAAGGCGAGCAGGCCGGCCACGCTGAGTGGGATCAGCAGCGCCGCGAAGCCGGCGGCGAAGGCGAGCGCGCGGCGGATCGGCTGCTCGGCCGTTGCGAGGATGAGGACGACGATGCCGATCGTGGCGGGGCTGATCGCCGCGGCGAGGACGAGCGGCGCGATCTCGACGAGCAGGTCGATCATCGGCGCGGGCCCACCGCTGGCCTACTCCGGTGCGTCGTAGAGGCTCTCGCGAGCGAGCAGGACCGCGCCGCGTGGGCCGCGGCCCCAGAGCGCGACCTCGAGGAAGAGGTCGTCGGGGAAGCCCTTGACGGCGTCGATCGCGATCAGGGTGAACCGCTCATCGCGGACCGACGCCTGGTCGGTGACCTCCTTGTCGAGCTCGGCCGTCGCGGCCTGCGCCCCACGGACCATCGGCGTGCCCCACACGAGCGTGACGTCGCCGGTGCGCTCGGAGTCACCGCGCCAGGCGCCGATCACCTCTTCGTTCAGGTCGATCTCCCAGTCGGGGTTCTCGGCCGCGGTGACGTCGGTGAAGTCGGCGGTTGCCTCGACGCTCGACGGCTCGGCGCTCGGGTCGGGCCGGACGAACGAGACGAAGCCGAAGTACTCGCTCGGGACCTCTGCTCCCTCGACCGGCGCCGTGGCCGGCACGTAGACGCGGCCGCCCCAGGCGCGCTCGGGGAACCAGATCACCTCGCCGGGAGGCCCTCCCGCCTCTTCGGCGTGGGGCTCGCAGGCCTTCGCGAAGGCGTCGCGGAGCTGCACAGCCCAGCGGCCGTAGGGAAGGCCCTCGATCGTGGCGTCGGCGATGAAGCGGGGGAAGGGACGGGCGATCGGCGCCATCAGGGAGCCTTTCCGAAGGTCACGCGGGGCTTCTCGACGCCGTCGTTGATCTGGCTGACGACCCGGTAGCTCCCCGCCTGGCCGAGCGAAAGGCGGCCGTAGGGGATCCGGTTCTTGCCACCGGCCTTGATGATGATCTCGCTGCCGGGCTCGGCGAGATCGACTCGCCCGCCGGAGGCGTCGCTGATCAGCACCGAGAAGCCGGGACCCACCTGCGGGCGGTTCGCGTAGGACCACCGGTGGGAGTCCTCGTAGTAGACGCCGATCTCTCCCGCCGGGAGCTCGATCGTCTCGTCGCTCGGTACGTCGAGGGCCGCGTGGCTCTCGAGCGCCCGCGGGCGGACCTTGAACATGTAGACGAAGAAAAGAATGATCGAGAGCGTCACCGCGCCCGTCAGGACCCAGATCATGCGGGCACCCTAGCCGAGCGCCTCTCGCAACTCGGCCGCCGCTCGCTCGGACGGGAAGACGTTGATGTCGACTCCCGTGGCGAGCTCGAAACCCGCCTTGTGGGCCAGCTTCGGCGCGATGTCGATGTGCCAATGGAAGACGCCCGCGCCCCGCGGCGCGGTCCGCACCCAGAGGTTGAGGTCGAGCTCAGGGCCGAAGCGGGCGCGAAGCGCGCGCAGCGCCGTCGCGAGGGCGCCGACCCCGATCTCGCCGTCCTGCTCGAAGCGCTCGGCGCTGGCCCGCGGGATGACGCGCATCTCGAACGCGCCGCGCGAGGCCCAGGGGCAGACGATCATCGCCTCGTCGTCGATCGCCACGAGGCGCTCACGGCGGCGCACCTCCTCGGAGGCGATGTCGCCGAGCAGTTCGCCGCCCATCGTGCGCTCGCCGTACGCGCTGAAGCGCTCGCGCTCGCGGGCGACGGCCACCGGCACGAAGTCGAGTGCGTAGAGCTGCGCGTGGGAGTGCTCGAGCGAGGCGCCCGCGCCACCCCCCTCGTTGACGATCAACTGCACGCACGAGGCCGCGTCGTGGGAGCGCATGCGCTCACGCCAGCCGGCGACCGCGATGCCGAGCTCGGCTTCGTCGAGCTCGCCGAGCGAGCGGTGGTGGTGCGGCGAGCTGACGATGACCTCGTGGGCGCCGCCCGCCGGGGACGAGCTGAACAGGTCCGGCTCGCCGCCGCGCGCCGAGGCGCGAAGCGGGTCGCGGAGCGGCTCGACCCCGGCGGCGCCCGGCTCGGCCGCATCGGTGCCGCCGGGGGTCCCGACGGCGGGATACAGGTTCGGAACCGCGCGGACTCGCCAGCCGGGTGTGTCGGGCGCGCCGCCGCCGGGGCGGTCGGCCCATAGCTCGGGTGGGGTCTTCGGCCTCGCGGCCCTCGCAGAACGGGCAGCTCTCCTCGGCGCCGGGCTTGCGCGGCGCGGCGGTGAACTCGATCGGGCGGTCGGCGCGGCCCGCTGCGAGGATCGTGCGCAGCCCGGTGAGCTGGTCGATCCGGACCTCGGGCGTCACGGGGCCGTCGTTCACGATCCGACCGGCTTCGTCATCCGCACGTGCTCGATGTTCGCCTCCATGAAGGTGCCGCCCTCGGCTTCGTAGCCCTGGCGCGCGTAGAAGGCCTCGGCGCGCCGCTGCGCGTTCAGCGTCATCGTCGCGGCTCCGCGCTCGACTGCGATCCGCTCGGCTCCCTCCACGAGCCGCGCACCGACGCCGAGCCCGCGGAGCCTCTTCTCGACGGCCATCCGCTCGAGCTTGCACGTCTCGCCACCGTCGAGGAAGCGGAGCCGGCATGTCGCCTGGACTCCCTTTTCATCCAGAGCGACGACGTGGACCGACTCCGGGTCGAGGCCGTCGAACTCCTCTTCGCCCGAGACCATCTGCTCGCCGACGAAGACCCGTGTGCGAACGGCCATGGCCTCGTCGCGCTCGGCCTCGCCCCGGGCCTCCCTGACGGTGAGCGTGAGCCGGCAGCCGGTCAGGCGTCCGTCGACCGGCTTCGGGACTCGTTGAAGGCCTCCATGAGCTCAATCGGAAGCGGGAAGACGATCGTCGTGCTGTTCTCGGACCCGATCTCGAGCAGAGTCTGCAGGTAGCGCAGTTGCAGCGTCGCGGGGGTCTTGGTCATGATCACGGCGGCGTCTGCGAGCTTCTGAGCAGCCTGGAACTCGCCCTCTGAGTTGATGATCTTGGCGCGCCGCTCGCGTTCGGCCTCGGCCTGGCGGGCCATCGCCCGCTGCATGTCCGCGGGGATCTCGACGTCCTTGATCTCGACGGTCGAGACCTTGACGCCCCAGGGCTCGGTCTGCTCGTCGATGATCTTCTGAAGGTCGGCGTTCAGGCGCTCGCGCTCTGACAGCAGCATGTCGAGTTCGGCCTTGCCGAGCACCGAGCGCAGGGCCGTCTGCGAGATCTGCGATGTGGCGAGCAGGAAGTTCTCGACCTCGACGATCGCCCTGTTGGAGTCAATGACCTTGAAGTAGGCGACCGCGTTGACGCGGCAGGGCACGTTGTCGCGGGTGATCACCTCCTGCGGGGGGATGTTCAAGGTCACGGTCCGCAGGTCCACCCGGACCATGCGGTCGATGATCGGGATCAGCAGGATCAGGCCAGGGCCCTTGGTCGCGATCAGACGGCCGAGGCGGAAGATGACGCCGCGCTCGTACTCGCGCAGAACTCGTACGGACGACCCGAGGACAAGGAGTATGAAGAAGGCAAGTACTACGAGTACGCCAATCGCTATCGCCATGTGTGTCTGCAGCTCCTTGGTCGGTTAGTTGTCCTCGGCGGGGCTGACCACGAGGGTCAGGCCGTCGACCGAGTCGATTCGAACTTTATTGCCGATGCCCTCCGGAGCAACGCCGTCGGCGATCCGCGCCCTCCACAGCGCGCCGCCGATCCAGACGTGGCCCTCGGGGTTGAGCGGCTCACGCACCTCTGCCACCTTGCCAGGCAGCTCCTCCCAGCCCGTTCGCACGGCCGGGTCGGTCTGCGAGCGCAGGATCTTCGGCGTGATCAGAAAGAAGGTGATGATCGAGAGCACCCCGAACGTGATCAGACCCGCGCCCGCGTAATCCGAGAACTCCGTGTCCTCGCCGAAGGCGATCACGCCCGCGCCCACCAGCCCGACGGCGCCGAGAAGAGCCAGCACGCCTCCGGTCGGAAGCAGCAGCTCGACGATCAACAGCAGGGCGGCGATCGCTGATATCGCGATGATCAGGTCCACGCCCTGCATTATCCGCTACCGGCGCGGTGGGCGCGCGGCTGGAGGGCTCAGCCGGCGGCGTAGCGGTCGATGTCGGCGGCGAGGGCGTCTTCGGACTCGTAGAGGCCGTTGTGGGTGAAGACGAGCTCGCCGCTCGAGTCGTAGAAGGCGGTCGCCGGGAAGGCCTGCGTGGGGCCGCCGAGGTCCTTGGCGATCTCGAGGTCGGGGTCGAGGAAGGTGGGATAGGGGAGCGGCAGCTCCTCGAGGAAGGTCGCGAGGGCGTCCTCCGAATCGTTGCCGCCGACGCCGAGGAAGGCGATCTCGCCGCCTCGCTTCGAGGCCTGGGACTGGAAGTAGGGGAACTCGGCGCGGCACGGCCCACACCACGAGGCCCACTTGTTGACGACGACCGGTGTGCCCTCGAGGCCAGCGAGCTGCTCGTCGAAGGCGTCGGTCCCGCCGTCGACCAGCTCGTTGGCCTGCTCGCGGACGGCGGCCAGCTCGGGCGGGGCTCCCTCGATCGGGGCCGTCGCCTGCTCGAGCGAGAGCTCGGAGTCGGGGTTGCCGACGTCCTCGCCCGACCCGCAGGCGGCCAGCGCGAGGCACGCCGCGAGGGCGAGGAGCGCCAGAAAGGCCCTATGTGGCTTTCGATTTCCGTTCACGGTGCTATTTTGCTTCTGGTCCGTCAAGTTTCCTGGACCGGGAGGGGGGCCCTGGAGCGAAGTCGCTCCCGCGGGCACCCACGATCAGGCTAACCGCACCTCGCCCATTGATTCGCCGGGTGGGGCGCGCCGGATCAGAAAGCCTCATGGCTGAAACCACTCAAGTGGCCGCACGAGCGGCGAAAGCGCCTACCGGCGCGGATATCGAGCGAGCGAGCGAGTTCGCCCGCGAGCCCTTCCTGCTCGAAGGCGAGAAGCCGAAGGACCTGGCGCCCGGAACGGCCCGCCGCATGGCGCTCGACGACGCGCTGGCGGAACTCAAGGCCGGCCGCGAAGCGCCCTCGATGGAATGGCGCAGCAACTACTCCCTGATGCTCGGGCTCGAGCGCGTCCTCGCCGAGGAAGTGCCGAAGCTGAAGGACGGCGCCGAGCTCAACCCGCATCAGGTCGACGCTCTCTCGGGGACGCTCGCCGCGCTGATCACCGAGCTCGAGGGCGACTCGAGCAAGCCCGCCCCCAACGGGAACGGCGAGGGCGAGGAGCCCGAGCGCATCTCTTCTTCGAACGGCAGCGCCTCGCGAGCGAGGCCGAAGCCGC
This sequence comes from uncultured Solirubrobacterales bacterium, assembly GCA_963820665.1. Lineage (GTDB taxonomy): Bacteria > Actinomycetota > Thermoleophilia > Solirubrobacterales > 70-9 > CAVUAT01. The sequence continues at coordinate 703,103 of CAWGAL010000005.1, forward strand.
CGCCCGAACCCGAGCCGGAGCCGGTCGCTGAGGACGCGGACGAGCAGGAGGAAGAGGACGACGACGAGCTCGACCTCGAGCTCGAGGATGACGATGAGGAAGAAGAGGAGCTCGAGGACGAGGACGACGAGCTCGCTCCCGACGAGGAGCCGATGGACTGGGAGGACGCCGGCGAGGAGGAGGAGCTTGCCGGCGAGGAGGTCCTCACGGATCCCGGCGCCGACCGCCGCTTCTGGTTCGAGCACGCGACGGGCGCAGGCAAGACCGTCGCAGCCGTCGGCTTCATCGAGGCCTCGCGCACCGGCGGCATCCTGATCCTCACCCACCGTCGCAACCTCGTCGACCAGTTCATCGGCGAGATCTCCGATCGCGGCTACGCCGACCGCCTCTCGCCTCCGCTGCTCGGCGACTCCGACCACCCCTACGGCCCGGTCACCGTCGAGACCTACCAGTGGTTCGTGCGAAACGCCGGCAAGGTCTCAGACGCCTATTCGATCGTGATCTGCGACGAGGCCCACACGGCGCTCGGCGAGAAGACCAGCGCCTGCATCCGCGCCTGGACGGGCCCCGTGTTCATCGGCATGACCGCCACCGGCGCGCTGATCGCCCGCCACGTCGCCGACCTCTTCCCCACCCAGACCTCTCGCTTCGACCTCGCTCAGGCCGCGCGCCGCGGCGTCATCGCGCCGCTTCGCTGCATCCGCATCCCTCCCGGCCCGGGCGTGCGCACGATCGCGAATGTGCCGCTGCGAAAGGGCGAGGTGGACCAGGACTTCGACCAGGACGAGCTCGCCAAGCTGCTCGACCAGGCGCCCTTCAACGTGGCGATCGCAGACCTCTACAAGTCGCGCTTCCGCAAGGTCCCGGGCGTGATCTACACGGCGGGCGTCAAGCACGCCAACAACGTCGCCGCCGCGTTCCAGTCAGCCGGCATCAACGCCCGCGCCGTCTCGGGCGAGACCCCGAAGCGCGAGCTGGCCGAGACGCTCGCCGGGTTCGAGCGCGGCGAGGTCGACGTGCTCTGCAACGCGATGCTGCTCGCCGAGGGCTGGAACTCGCCCCGCGCGACCATCTGCATGCACCTCGCACCGACCGCGTCGAAGCGCATCTACCAGCAGCGCGTCGGCCGCGTCACCCGCCGGAACCCCGGCAAGGAGGCCGGCCTGGTCATCGACTTCGTGCACCCCGCGACCACCAACGACGACAACGTGGTGACTCTGCACAGCCTGCTCGACCGCGACGTCTACCGCGGCGGCGCGATCGTCGTCGGCCCGGTGCGCCGCGGCCGTGGGCGACGGGTGCGGGTCGAGAAGCGCGTCGTCCCCGTCTCGGGCGAGTCCACGCGCCGCCTCGAGGTGCTGGAGCGCGAGCTCTGGCGTATCGCCGTCGAGAACCTCGACCACCCCGAGCAGCACGTCTGGGCCGCCCTCGCTGGCGCCCGCGTCAACCCATCGGGCTGGCGCCGCGCCAAGGCGATGCTCCAGCACGACGCGACCAAGGAGCTGCGCCGCCGCTTCCTGCTCACCTGCGTGCAGCGAAACCGCAACTCCGCCCTGCGCCTGAAGGCCCTTGCCGAGATCGCGACCCTGCGCGACCCCGAGGCCTTCGATGACGCGATCGACACCGTCGGCACCTGGAGCCGCGACGACCGCCGCGCCGGCACCCGCGTGATGCTCGAGGCTCTCGCAGAGCGCCGCATAGGCCGCCGCGACCAGGCCCAGGCCTGGGTCTGGCGCCTCGCCGGCTACACCCGCGACCTCCACGAGGAGTACGCGGTGCAGCGCTGGCCCGAGACGAAGCGCCTGCTCGGCCTGCTCGTCAACTCTTCCGGCCGCGCCCACGGGCGCAACGCCCGCCGCCTCGTCCACGCAGCCCGAAACCAGGACCGCCGCCTCTCGGCAGCGGTGCTGGCCGCGGCCGTCTCGCACACTCCCGAGGGCGAGGAGGTGCTGCGCGGTGCCCGCATGCGCGCCGCCCGCAAGCCCTCCGGAGTCGCTCGCGAGCTGCTTCGGAACTTCCCCAAGTCCGGCTCGCGCAGGCGCAGGCGCAAGCGCAAGGGCGGCGGCGGTGGGAGCGGCGGCAACGGCAACCGCTCCGGTCGCTCGGGCCGCTCGGGCGCGGCGCGCAACGGCGCCAAGGCCGATGGATCGAAGAACGGCGCCGAGAAGCCGGCCCCGAAAAAGCAACCCGCCGCGAAGCAGGACGACTAGCCCTCGAGCGAGAGGTGCACCTCGCCCGCGCCGAGCGCGCGGCTTGTGCCGTCATCGAGTTCGACCAGCAGGTGCCCCGACTCGTCGATGCCCGACGCTGTCCCCGCGCCGCCGTCCCACGAGATCTCTCGCCCCGCGAGGCCGTCGCGCCGCCTGAACTCCTCGAGCACGCGGCCGGCCGGTTCGTCGACCCAGAGCTCGAGCGCCCGGTCGAGCTCGGCTCGTGCCTCGTCAGGCCGCGGACCCGCTGAGCCCGACGCAAGCGCCAGCGAGGTCGCCGTCTCACGGAGCTCGGCCGGGAACTCGTCGGCTGAGATCGCGAGGTTCATTCCGACTCCGATCACCGCCCAGCCCCGCCCGCCGCGGTCCAAGCGCGACTCGATCAGCACCCCCGCGAGCTTTCGCCCATCGACCCAGACGTCGTTCGGCCACTTGACCGCGCACTCGACCCGCGCCAGGGCCTCGGCCGCCTCGCAGACCGCGAGCGGGACGGCGAGCGGCAGCAGCGGGCGCTCGCCCAGAGGACGAAGCAGCGCCGAGTAGAGCAGCGCCGCCCCGCGTGGCGGAGCGAACCAGCTGCGCCCCCGGCGCCCGCGCCCGGCGTCCTGCTCGTCCGCCGTGACGACCAACCCGCCCGGCGCACCCGCATCGGCGAGCTCGCGTGCCCGGGCGTTGGTCGAGTCGGTGCGCGCGAAGTGGCGGTGGGGCGAGCCGAAGCTCAGCGCTTGCGTCTCAGCCTGGACGGAGGACCACCTCGGCGTCGGGCTCGAGGTCGAGCAGGCCCGCCGCGCTGCCGCCGTTGACCGACAGCGCCATCGAGCGCGAGGAGTCCTCGTAGAGCAGGACGTCCCCGGCTCCGACATCGGCGAAGGTCGTGACCCAGCGGGCATCGAAGCGCCCGTCGGGCGCGCGAACCTCGACGGGGCCGCCGGCGCTCAGCGGGCCGTCGGCGAGCTGGGCGGCCGAGAGGTCGAGCGTGACGTTGCCGAAGCGGTCCGCGTGCAGCGCGTGCGCCACGACCTCGCCGTCGCGGACCTCGGCGCTCGGCAGATCCAGCGTCGCCAGCTCGGAGGGCTCGAACTTCTCGCCCGCCTCGTCGAGCCGCGCGCCGAGCGCGATGTGGGCGGCGACCGGGGCAAACAGGTCGCGGCCGTGGAACGTGGCCGAGACCGGTTCGAGGCGAAAGGGCGAGCGCGAGATGTCGATGGCCCTCGCCGCTCCGCCGAAGCGCTCGATCGCCGGCGCGAGGAGGCCGTTGTCCGGCCCGACGAGGAAGCGCCCCTCCTCCATCGTCGTCACCACGACCGGGCGGCGGTCGGTCCCGACGCCGGGGTCGACTACCGCGAGGTGGACACCCGGCGGCGTGTAGGGCAGCGCGTTGGCGAGCGCCAGCGCACCGTGCCTGATCCCCTGGCGCCCGATCCCATGCGTGATGTCGATCAGCGGCGCGTCGGGAGCAATCTGGCGAATGACCGCGCGGCACACACCGGCGAATTCGTCCTCGTCCCCGTAGTCGGAGAGGAAGCTGATCGGGAGTCCGTCGGCCATCCCCGCATCCAATCACGGGGTCGGCGTGCCGCGGCTAACGCCTCTTTCGTTTCTTACACTTCTTCTTGGGCGGCGTGGGCGGTGTCGGCGGCGTGCATACGGGCTGGACAGCGAAGAACTCGTCGGCACCGATATCGCGGCGCTGGACGAGGTCGGCGCACGTGGTCGGCGTCGCGTCGAGCGCCCGCGGCTCGCCGTCGAGGTCGAGCAACCCCGCAGCAGGCGCCGCGGGGTTCCCGGCGTCGATCTTCGGCGAGGCCGGCTGCAGGTGGAAGTCGTTGGTCGCCGCGTTGACGAACAGGGGCGCGGCGGTCGGCTGGAACGTGTCGCACGAGCTGCCGGTGGTGGTGGGACCACGCGAGAAGCTGATCGCGCAGGTCGCGGTGAAGTCGTCGATCGGGTCCTCGACGACGGTGGAGTCGAGTGTCAGGGTGTTGTTGAAGGTGCGGACGTCGATCGCGTTGCCCCAGAAGGTGCCGTTGGTGATGACGGAGTTCGCCACCGACGGGGAGACCGCGGCCTGATCCTTCACGTCCCCCCCTGGTTGGTGGACGCGTCCCTACGTCGCGGCGGACCTTAGTCCCGCGGGTCGTTACGAGCAACCTCGATCAACGTCTGGACTAGGCCGTCCACGTCGTGGCGGTCGGCCTCGGCGTGGACCTCGAGGCCCGCTTCCCGCGCGGTCTCGCTCGTCACCGGACCGATCGAGATCACCTTCGCAGCGGCCGGCATCCGCTCGCCCAGTGCGCCCATCAGGTTCGTGACGGTCGAGGACGAGGTGAACGTGACGAAGTCCGCGGACTGGGCGGCCTCGACGGCACCGGGGCTGGGTTCCTCGGTGACGGTCTCGTACAGAGGCACGACGTCGACCTTCGCGCCGCGCTCGCGCAGCGCGTCGGGGAGCACGTCGCGGGCCTGCGCCGCGCGGGCGATCAGCACCGGCTTGCCCTCGAGCGGCATCTCCGCCAGTTCCTCGACGAGCGACTCTGCGACGAAGCGCTCGGGGACCAGGTCGGCCTCGATCCCGTGGGCTCGCAGCTCGCGCGCCGTGCCCGGGCCGATCGCGGCGACGCTCGCCTGCGCCAGCGCCCGGGCGTCGCGGCCCTGGGCGGCCATCGCCTCGAACAGCAGGCGGGCGCCGTTCGGGCTCGTCAGGCAGACGAGGGCGTAGCTGTGGAGAGCCTCGACGGCGCGGCGCACCTCGTCGGTTTCGATGCAGGGCTCGATGCGGATCGCGGGAAGCTCGACCACCTCGGCACCGAGGCCCTCGAGCCGCCGGGCGAGCCCGCTGGCCTGCGCGCGGGCCCGGGTGACGACGACGCGCACGCCGTGAAGCGGGCGGCGCTCCAGCCAGGCGATCTGCTCGCGCCGCGCGGCCACGGGGCCGACGACGGTCAGGGCGGGCGGGCGGATCTCGGCATCGTCGGCGGCGGCCGCGATGCCCTCCAGGGTGGACTCGACCACGCGCTGACCGGGGAGCGTGCCGCGCTCGATCACGGCGGCGGGCTCTGATGCCGGGCGACCCTCGGCGATCAGCCGCTCGGCGATCCGCGGGAGCGCCTTGACGCCCATGTAGAAGACGAGCGTGCCCGGGAACGATGCGAGCGCCGCGTAGTCGAGCGCGGTCTCGGGCTTCGACGGGTCCTCGTGACCGGTGATGAAGGCGACGGCCGACGCGTCGTCGCGGTGGGTGACGGGGATCCCGGCGTAGGCGGGGGCCGCGACGCCGGCGGTGACGCCGGGGACGATCTCGAACTCGATCCCGGCCTCGGCGGCCGAAGCGCGCCTCCTCGGCCCCGCGGCCGAAGATGAACGGGTCGCCGCCCTTGAGCCGCACGACGCTGCTGCCCGGCATTCGCGCGGTCCACCAGCAGCTGCTCGATCTCGCCCTGGGGGACGCTCGCGTCGCCGGGCTCCTTGCCGACGTAGAGCAGCTCGGCGTCCGCGCGGGCCCCGGCCAGCGCCTGCGCGGGAATCAGGCGGTCGTGCAGGATCACGTCGGCGCTGGCGACGAGCTCGAGGGCCCGGGCGGTCATCAGGCCGGGGTCGCCCGGCCCGGCGCCGACCAGGTAGATGACGCCGGCGCGGGCCGCCCCTTCGCCGGGTGCGCTCACTTCGCGACCCCCATCGCCTCCGCCATCTCGCTCGGCTCGACGCAGAAGCTCCTCGGCTCCGGCGCCCTTCATCCGCTCGGCGAGCGCCTCGCCGACGGCGCCGGGGTCGCTGGCGTCGCCCTCGGCGCGTGTCGCGGATCCACTCGCTGCCGTCGGGCAGCCCGCAGAAGCCGCTGACGAGCATCCGGTCGGACTCGATCCAGGCGATCGCCCCGACCGGCGTGTCGCAGCTCGCCCCCAGGGCCGAGACGGCGGCTCGCTCGCAGGCGAGGCGTCCGAGCGCGGCGCGGTCGGTGAGCGTCTGCGCGGCCGTCACCGCCGGCGTGTCGTCGGTGCGAGCCTCGACCGCGAGGAAGCCCTGGCCCGCCGCCGGAACGAGCGTCGTCGCCCTCGAACATGAACGAGGCCTCGTCGATGCGCCCAAGGCGGCTCAGGCCGGCCGCCGCGAGCACGATCCCGTCGAGCTCGCCGTCGGCGAGCTTTCGCAGCCGGGTGTCGACGTTGCCGCGCATCTCGACGACCTCGAGGTCGGGGCGCGCGGCGAGCAGCTGGGAGCGGCGGCGCAGGCTCGAGGTGCCGACGCTGGCGCCGTCTGGGATCTCGTCGATCGAGACGCCGTCGCCGACGAACGCGTCGCGCGGGTCCTCGCGCGCCGGCACGCCTGCGATCGCGAGCCCGCTCGGGCAGGTCGGTCGGGAGGTCCTTGGCCGAGTGCACGGCCAGGTCGATCTCGCCGTCGAGAAGCGCCCTTTCGATCTCGCGCACGAAGCGCGCCTTGTCGCCGCCCGGTGGAGCGGGCGGGGCGGAGTCGCCGGCGGCGGATGCCCTCGTCACCCGAGGTGCGGATCGCGACGATCTCGGCCCCGCCGAGCGCCTCGGCGACCTGCTCGGCCTGCACGAGGGCGAGCGGCGCTGCCTCGCGTCCCGAGCCGCAGCGGGGTACTCTCGCCGGCCATTGGCCTCGCTCAGCGGTCGCCGGCGCGCCGGCGGTGATCGATCCAGCGAGGTGACCTCGGCGCCGCGCCGTCTGCCTGCGGCTCGGTGCCGACGTCGAGGCCGAAGAGCTCGCGCAGCACGCTGACGTAGACGTAGGAGTCCTCGCGGTCGGCGATGCCCTTGATGCCGACGGTCGGCTCGTGCAGCAGCGCTGGAGGCGATCGCGCGGGCCATCAGCTCGACGCGGTCGCGGTCGGCCTCGGTCATGCCCTCCCAGCGCGACTCGTTCTCGGCCAGGACCCGGGCGACGATGTCGTCGGCGCGCTCGCGCAGCGCGGTCACGGTGGGGACGACCTCCTGCGAGCCCGAGCCAGCGCTCGAAGCGCGACGAGCTCGGAGTCGAGGATCCCCTCGGCGCGCACGGCCTCGGCCTCGCGGCCCGAGGTGTTGCGCTCGACGATCGCCTGGACGTCGTCGACGTCCTGGAGGCGTGACGCCGGGCAGCTCGCGGGTATCGGGGTCGATGTCGCGAGGCACGGCGAGGTCGATCAGCAGCAGTGGGCGCTTGGCGCGCTGGGCCATCACGACCTCCAGGTCCGAGCGCTCGATCAGATGGTGGGGCGAGTCGGTCGCGGAGACGACGATGTCGGCGCGCTCGAGCTGCGCGGGGAGCTCGTCGATCCGCACGGCGGTGCCGCCGAAGCGCTCGGCCAGGCCGATCGCGCGGTTGTAGCGGCGGTTCGCGACGAAGACGGCCTCGACGCCGCGGGCGGCGAGCGCGCGCGCCGTCAGCTCGGAGGTCTCGCCGGCTCCGACGAGCAGCACACGGCTGGAGGCGAGGTCGCCGATGCTGCGCTGCGCCAGCTCGACCGCGACCGAGGGGATCGAGACGCCCTTCTCGCCGATCGCGGTCTCGGATCGGGCCCGCTTGCCGGCCGCGAGCGCGCCGCGGAAAAGGCGGTTCAGGATCGGGCCGGTCGCACCCTCGACGAGCGCCAGCTCGTAGGCGCGCTTGACCTGGCCCTGGATCTCGGCCTCGCCGACGATCATCGACTCGAGCCCGGCGGTGACGCGATAGAGGTGGCGGGCGACGTCCGTGCCGCGCAGGGAGTAGAGGGGCCCGAGCAGCTCAGTGGGCCGAATCGAGGCCTGGCGCGCGAGGACGCCGAGCGCCGCCGTCTCGGCCTCGACCGAGTCGGCGGCCACGAGGAAGATCTCGGTGCGGTTGCAGGTCGAGATCGCGGCGGCCTCGCTGATCGGCGGCTCGGTGACGAGAGCGTTCAGGACCCCTGCGGCTTGCCCCTCGGTCAGGGCGAGGCGCTCGCGCAGCTCGAGCGGCGCGGTGCGGTGCGAGACACCGAGGGCGAGCAAACCGCTCATCGAGCGACCTTCTCGCGCTTCGGCCTTCGGAGCCGCCGACGCGGGATCGGCCATGTCGGCGAGCTCGCGCAGCTCGCGCTGGATCCGCTGCAGCTTCGCGGCCATGATCGCGAGGTAGATCAGAAGCAGCGCGACGAAGATCATGTATGCGCCGGCGACGTAGGCCTCGGCGTCGGCGAGCGCGAGCACGATGGTCATGGCGCTCCCCTCCGCGAGCCCTCCGGACCCGCCGCGCTCATGCTGGCCGCCGAGACCGAGCCCGCGGACGGAGCGATGCGGCCCTCTCGCGGCGGCGGCAGGTCGGCGGGGGCGAGCGCGCGGCGCAGCCTCCCGAGGTCGGCCGAGGCCGCCTTGGACCCGAGCTCGAAGCGCACCAGTGTCACCCACAGGAGCGCCATCCCGGCGAGGCAGACGAGGAACGAGAGCAGCATCTCGCCCGGCAGCCCGCCGGTCTGGCGAGAACGTGCGGGGGTGGATGAACGGCTCGGCGAGGCGGACGGCCATGAAGTTGAGCGGGACGAACGCCCCAGCGGTGATCGCGAAGACCGACGCGTAGCGCCCCTGGCGCTCGCGGTCCTCGATCGAGTAGCGCAGCGGGTAGTAGGTCGCGTAGAGCAGGAAGATGATCAGGAAGCTGACGAGGGTCGGCTCGCGCCACTCCCACCAGACGCCCCACTGGCCCTTCGCCCACAGTGCGCCGGTCAGAAGCGCTGCGGTGCCGAAGATCACGGACATGTGGATCGAGACGTAGGAGCGAGCGTCGTAGCGGGCGTCGCCCGAGCGCAGGTGCTGGATCGCGAAGATCGCGGCAACGATGAAGCCGATCAGGGCCATGATCGCGAGCGGCACGTGCAGGTAGAAGATCTTCTGGATGAAGCCCTCGACCTCGAGCGGCGCGTAGAAGAAGGCCAGGGCGTATCCGACGGTGAGAACCGCCACGGTCGCGATCGCAAATGTCCTCAGGCTCGGTGCCCGCATATTCGTCATTTCGTCTGCCTTTCAGCCTCGATCGGGGCTAATCCTCGAGCAGGAAGTCGAAGACCGCGTATCCGACTAGGGCGAACACCGCATCGTAGAGAGCGAGCACCGCGAGCCAGGTGCCGAACCGCTCATACTCGGGTCCGCCCGCGCGCAGAAGGGGCTCCGCCGCCTGTGAGGCGCCGATCACCAGCGGCACCAGGAGCGGCAGCAGGATCAGTGGTGCCAGCAGGTCGCGCGCGCTCGACATCGTCGCGATCGTCGAGATCAGGGTCCCCGTCACCGCGAGGCCGAGGTTGACGAGCAGAAGCACGGGGATGAGCGGCGCCATCGCCGCGCCCGATTCGAGGAAGAAGAGGGCGAACACGGGGACCGCGATCGCCTCGAGCAGGCAGAGGTAGATGAAGAGCGCGGAGGACTTGGCGGCGAAGAGGATCGTGCGGTCGATCGGCGAGAGGCGGATCAGCTCGAAGCCGCCCTCGTCGCGCTCGGCGACGAACAGGCGGTTGATCGCGAGGATCGCGGCGAACAGCAGCGTCGTGACCAGCACGCCGGCGGCGAGGCCGCCCTCGAGGCCGGTGCGGTCGAGCGCGAAGCGGAAGATGACGAAGGTCGTGACGGCGAAGAGCGCCATCGCAGGCAGCGAGCGCAGCGTCCGCAGCTCGACGCGCAGGTCCTTCCCGAGGAGGGCGAGGTAGGCGTCCATCTCGCTAGAGCTCCAGCGAGTCGTCGGCGCCGGCGAGCGCGCGCTCGCGCTCGTGGCTGACGACGACTCGCGTGCGGCCCTGTGCGGGGCCGAGCAGGTCGCCGACGGCCTCGCGGGCGTCGGGGTCGAGGTGGGAGTCGGGCTCGTCGAGCAGCAGCAGCTCGGGCTCGTGCAGCACCGCGCGGCAGGCGGCGACGCGCTGGGCCATCCCCGCCGAGAACTCGCCGATGCGGTCATCGGCGCGCCGTTCCATCCCGACGCGGTCGCAGCAGCGAGGCGATGCGCTCGCTGGCCCCATCGCGATCGAGGCCGTGCAGCCGCGCGGCCAGTCGCAGGTTCTCGTTCGGGCTCAGGTCGCGGTAGAGCAGGGGCTCGTGGCCCAGGTAGCCGACGCGGCCGCGCAGCTTGTAGATCTCGCGCGGCAGCTCGGACCCGAGGACGAGTGCCCTGCCGCCGCTGGGGCGCAGCAGGCCCGCCAGGATCCGCAGGAGGGTCGTCTTGCCCGAGCCGTTCGGGCCGAGGACCGCGAGCGTGCGCCCCGCCGCCAGCTCGAGGTCGACGCCCTCGAGCGCCGGGCGTTCGCCGAAGTCGCGCACGAGCCCCTCGAGCCTGATTGCAGGCGTCTCGGCGGTCACTGGCCGAATCTAGCGGCCGAGTCCCGCGCGCTTGAGGCGTGGGCTTGCAGCCGCACGCCTGATCGCGCCTACCATCGAGCCCGATGCGCCGACCGCTCATCGCAGCCCTGCTCGCGAGCCTCGCGGCCGCCGCGCCCGCGCTCGCGAACACGACCTACGTCGGCGAGGTCGAGACCGGCGGGACCATCCAGCCCTCGATCCCGGTGGGCACTCCCCAGAAGGGGTCGCTCATCTTCGGCCGGCAGCTCGCCGATCAGGGAACGGACTTCTTCACCTGGGACTTCCCGCTGCGCACGGCGCCGAACCGACCGTGGCGGCGCTGGGGGACCGACACGGCGATCGATCGGACGCTCGCTGTGCTCGCCGGCTACCGCGCAGCGAACCCGCTCGCCCCGCGGGTCGGGATCGCCGACATCAGCCGACCGAACGGCGGCCCCTTCGGCAGGCGCTACGGCGGCCTCGGCCACGCCTCGCATCAGAACGGGCTCGACGTCGATCTGCTCTACCCGCGGCTCGACGGACAGGAGCTCGTCGCGCCCAAGGCCGGCCTGATCGATCGCGCGCTGTCGCAGGACCTGGTCGACCGCTTCGTCGCGGCCGGCGCCCAGTACGTGTTCGTCGGGCCACGGACGAGGCTCCGGGGGCCGAGGAAGCTGGTCTCGCGGCTCGTCCACCACGACGACCACCTGCACGTGCGCTGGCGGCCCTAGCGGCCGGGAGCTACTTGTTGAACGGCCGCAGGCAGTACGCGTAGGCCGTCAGCGTGCTCGGGGCGCCGGAGTTGTAGCCGGTCGCCGCCCAGGTGCCTGCGCTCGTGACGTAGCCGCCGAAGTACATGACTGAGCCGTCGTCCGGTGCCTTGAAGCCGCCGAAGGCGATCCGCCTGCCCTTGGGGCAGCCCGGCGTCGTCGCGGTGGCAGTGGAGCGCGTGTCGATCGGGACGCTGGTGCTGACCTCCTTGAGCAGGCCGCCGCCCGTGCCCGTGAGGCAATAGGCGAAGCCGGTCAGCTCGCCGCCGAACTTGCCCTGGCCGTGCGAGGTGACCTTCCAGGCGTTGCCGACGGCGTGCGACTCGGTGATCAGGTTGCCGTCCTTGGAGCGGCCGGTGGTGCGCTGGTAGCCGCCGCCGAGCAGCTTGCGCCTGCCGCAGCTGAGCGTCAGCGACTTCGTCTCGCCCGGGTTGACGTACGTCGTCTGGTGGGGCGGGGTGATGTTTCCCGGCTTGCTGCCGCAGATGGCCTGGACGATGACGTCTCGGCCCTGCGGCTGGCCGCCGGTCGCGTCGACCAGGGTGCCGTTGATGTGGTAGCCGTGCTGGACGCCGAGGCGCTCGTAGGAGTTCGGGTAGACGCCCTGGCCGTTCGCCGGGACTGGGTCGCTCCTGACGCCGCCTCCGTAGGGGAACTTGCCCTTGGGGCAAATCGTCTCGTAGCGGACCGCCTGGTCGGCGGTTTCCAGACGAGAGGTCTTGGAGACGACCCGAAGGCCGGTTCCGCCCTTTTTCTTCTTCGCGGCCGTCGCGGTGGCGGCGCCTGCCGGGTCGCTCGTGAGCTGGGTAGCGGCGACGGCACACGCGAGGGCGACCAACAGCGCGATTGCAGCGAGCGTCCACCTGCCGATGTCCATTCGTCCAGTCACCACTTTCCTAACCGTACAAGACGCTCGAAGACGCGACGCCGGGACTACTCGCCTTTTCGAAGCGTCTTGCGACCGACGCTGACCAGCGCGCCCGCGCCCTCCTTGAGGGCGTCGAGGCGCTTGCCGTTTCGGCCGTAGAGGACCTGGGCCGAAGAGCGGATCGCCTGGCCGAGCTCGGCGTCATACGGCTGCCACCAGAAGTCGCGGGTCCAGCCGGGCTCGTAGCTCGTCTGCTTGACGTTGACGCACTCGTAGAAGCCGAACTTGGAGTGCGAGCGGCCGAGGCCGGAGTCCTTGACGCCGCCCCACGCGCACTGGCAGGCGCCGTGCGAGAAGGAGTGGTCGTTGATCCAGACCATCCCGGACTCGATCTGACGGGCCATGCGCTCGCCCTTGCCGCGGTCCGTGGTCCAGACCGAGGCGCCGAGCCCGAACTGCGAGTCGTTGGCGAGGCTGGATCGCCTCCTCCTCGCTCGAGACGGTGACGATCGGCAGCACCGGGCCGAAGATCTCCTCCTTCATGATCCGCATCTCGTGGGTGACACCGGTGAGGACGGTCGGGGCGATGAAGCGCCCCTTCAGGCCCTTGACCTTGGTCGTGCCGCCGGTCAGCTTCTTGGCGCCGGACTTGACGGCGTCGGCGACCAGCTCCTCGACGATGTCGGCCTGGTCGGTCGAGGTCATCGGGCCGATCTCGGTCTGCCAGTCGGTCGGGTCGCCGACCGTGAGCCGCTCGGTCTCGCGGACGACGCCGTCGATGTAGTCGTCGGCGACCGACTCGTGGACGTAGACGCGCTCGATGCCCGTGCAGGTCTGGCCGCCGTTGGCGAAGCCGCCCCACACGGTTCCCGAGATCGCGTTCGCGAGGTCGGCGTCCGCGCAGACGATTGCCGGGTCCTTGCCGCCGAGCTCGAGGACGGAGCCCTTCATCCGCTTCGCGCACTCGACGCCGACCTTGTAGCCGACCTCGACGGAGCCGGTGAAGAAGATCTTCTTGGCGCTCGACTTGACCAGCGCGTCGCCGATGCGCCCGCCGCCGTGAACGGTGCGGACGAGGCCCTCGGGGAACCCGGCCTTGTCGAAGATGGACTGGATGCGCTCGCCGATCAGCGGCGTGAGGCTGGCGGGCTTCAGCACGACGCCGTTGCCGCACATGAGCGCGATCGCCACCTCGCTGAAGGGGATCGTCCACGGGTAGTTCCAGGGGCCGATCACGCCGACGACGCCGAGCGGCTCGTAGAGGAACTTCGAGCGCTTGGTCTTCAGGAAGGCCTGTGGCATCGGGACGCGTTCGTCGCGAGAGGATGTCGGGGCCCTCCTCGGCGATCCACTTGCATGCGTCGACCGTCGGGAGCAGCTCCATCGTGTAGGCCTCGACCCGCGGCTTGCCCTGCTCGGCGGTGATCAGGGCGGCGATGTCGTCGAGCTCGTCGAGCAGGACGTCTCCGGCGCGGCGCATGTAGCGCGCGCGATCGGCGAGCGAGAGCTGCGCCCAGAACGGCTGGACCTCGGCGACCTCGTCGACGATCCCCTGGACCTTGCCGGGCCCGATCGTCTCGACCGTGCCGACCAGCTCGCCCGTCGCCGGGTTGAATGACTCGAGCGTTCTTCTTCCGGGTCGAGCTCGCTTCCATGTCGTCAGGTCCTTCCGTCGAAGTCGGTAGCAGGTGGTTCGGGTGCGTCGGCCGCTTCATCGATTCTACGTCGCGCCCCTGGACCGAGATCCTCGCCACAAAGAAACGAGGCCGTCGCCCCGCCGGCGACGACCTCGTGAACCCTGCACTTCTTGGGTGGGGACCGGAAGCAATCCCCTTGCTTCCGGCCCCCGGTGTCCACTCCCCGGCTACTTACGCGCCGGCTCCGGCGAACCTTCGCGCCCGGAGCGTCAGACGACCCGTAAAACAGGCGCTCGTGCGGAAAGTTGCGCAACCGCGCGCAAACGGCTGCGCTTAACCTCGAGTCAATCCTGGGAAGAGTCGAGGCGCTTGCGCAGCCAGTCGAGTCGCTTGCGCAGCTCGCGCTCGAAGCCGCGGTCGACGGGCTCGTAGAAGCGCTGGTCGCGCAGCGCCTCGGGGGCGAGAGCCTGGTCGCTGACGGCATCGGGCTCGTCGTGGGGGTATCGATAGCCGGTGCCTCGGCCGAGCTGCTTCGCGCCCGGGTAGTGGGCGTCCTGGAGGTAGGGAGGAGGCTCGGCCGCGCCGTGCTCGCGCACGTGGGCCATTGCACGACCGATGGCGGTGGTCGACGCGTTCGACTTCGGCGCCAGCGCCAGGTAGGCCGCCGCCTGCGAGAGGTTCAGGGCGCATTCGGGCAGGCCGACGCGGTCGACGGCCTGGGCCGCCGCGTTGGCCACGACGAGCGCCTGGGGGTCGGCGTTGCCGATGTCCTCCGAGGCGAAGATGACCATGCGCCTCGCGATGAAGCGCGCGTCCTCACCGCCCTCGAGCATCACCGCCAGGTAGTAGATAGACGCGTCGACGTCGGAGCCGCGGGTCGCCTTGATCCACGCCGAGATGTAGTCGTAGTGGCGGTCGCCGTCGCGGTCATACAGAAGGGCCTTTCGCTGCAGGGCGTCCTCGACTGCCTCGACCCCGATTTCCACGGTCGAGTCGGCGCCCCCCGACGCGGCCGTCGTCTCGGCCGCGCGCTCGAGCGCCGCGAGCGCGACCCGCGCGTCTCCCCCGGCACGCGCCGCGAGCATCTCGATCGCCTCATCGGTGACGGCGGGAGGGTCGACCAGGCCTCGCTCGGGATCCGAGAGGGCGCGCCGCAGCAGAGCCTCGATGTCGGCGGTCTCGAGCGGACGGAACTCGTACACCTGCGCGCGGGAGAGCAGCGCCGAGTTGACCTCGAAGTACGGGTTCTCGGTCGTGGCGCCGATCAGGGTCACGAGGCCGTCCTCGACCGCGGGCAGAAGCGCGTCCTGCTGAGCCTTGTTGAAGCGATGGATCTCGTCGAGGAAGAAGATGGTCGGGCGGCCCGCGGCGCGGCGCTCTCGAGCGCGCTCGATCACCTCGCGGACCTGTGGCCGGCCCGCGTTGACAGCCGAGAGCTCCTCGAAGGCGCCCTCGGCCCGAGCCGCGATGATCCGCGCCAGGGTCGTCTTGCCCGTCCCGGGCGGGCCGTAGAAGACCGCGCTGTGAGGCTGGCCGGACTCGATAGCGACGCGCAGCGCGGCGCCGGGGGCGAGCAGCTCGCCCTGGCCGACGAAGTCGTCGATGTCGCGCGGGCGCATCCGGCTGGCCAGCGGCGCGGCTGCGCCGCCATCGATCGATTGCGCTGCACCGGTGCCAGCCTCGCCCCGAACACCTGGCCCGGCTTCGCCGGGCTGGAAGAGCTGGTCGCTCATGGCCTCCAGTATGAGGGCGGGCGGGGTCTAAGCTCCGCGCATGGTGGAGGGATCAGCAGCCACCGCACCGAGCGGCGAGCGCCTCGAGGGGACCGCGGTCGAGTTGCTGCGCTCGCTGATCCGCGAGGACACGGTCAACCCGCCCGGGAACGAGCGCGCCCTGCAGGAGCGGCTGATGGCGATGCTCACCGACGCGGGGTTCGAGTGCGAGCTGCTCGCCGCCGAGCCCGAGCGCCCGAACCTCGTCGCGCGCTTGAAGGGATCGGCCGATGGCCCGACCCTCGCCTACCTCGGCCACGTCGACACCGTGCGCGCCGACGCGGACGAGTGGACCCGCGACCCCTGGGGCGGGGACCTCGTCGACGGCTGGGTCTGGGGCCGGGGCGCCCTCGACATGAAGGGGCAGGTCGCCGCTGAGCTCGCGGCGGCGCTCGAGCTGGGCCGAGGCGGCTGGCGCCCGGCGGCGGGCGAGCTGCTCTTGGTGATCACCGCCGACGAGGAGGCCGGCGGCGCCCTCGGCGCCCGCTGGCTCTGCGAGCAGCACCCCGACAAGGTGCGCTGCGACTTCGTCGTCAACGAGGGCGGCGGATGGTGCGTCGATAGGCCGGACGGAAGGCGCCTCTACACGCTCAGCGTCGGCGAGAAGGGGATCTTCCGCGCCCAGCTTCGGGTCAGCGGCCGGGCGGGCCACGCCTCGCTGCCGAAGGTCGGCGACAACGCGCTGCTGAAGCTGGCCCCGCTGGTCGCGCGCCTCGCCGACCAGCCGGAGCCCGAGCCCCACCCCGAGCCGATGGCGTTCCTGTCCGCCTATTACGGCGAGAGCTTCGAGGGGACCGACGGGATGACCGCCGGCCTCGAACGCCTTCGCGCCGACGAGCCGCTGCTCGCCTCCTACCTCGTGGAGCCGATGCTCGGCATCACGCTGAGCCCGACCAAGGCCCGGGCCGGCGAGAAGGCGAACGTGATCCCCTCGGCCGGCCAGGCCCTGATCGACACCCGCGTGCCGCCCGGGCTCGGGGCCGACGACGCCCGCGCGGCGATCGAGTCGCTGCTCGGCGAGGGCGACTACGAGCTCGAGTTCAGCGAGGCCGTCGTCGGCAACCGCTCCGAGTTCGAGACGCCGCTGACCGCGTCGATCCGCGGGTGGCTCGGGCAGGCCGACTCCGGCGCCGATCTGGCGCCGATCGTGATGCCGGGCTTCAGCGACAGTCACTGGTTCCGCGAGGCGTTCCCGGATGCCGTGGTCTACGGCTTCTGCCCGCACCGCGAGATCGGGCTGCTCGAGGCTGCGCCGTTGATCCATGGCGCTGACGAGCGAGTTCCCGCAGCCGACATCGGCTTCGCCGCGAGCTTCTTCTTCGAGCTCGCCCGTAAGGTTCTCGTATGAGCTCAACCAACGGACACGGCGCGAACGGCGCCGGCGCCGCTTCCGACGACCATGGCGAGGCGGAGTCGCCCCCCGCCTTCGCCTCGGCGGCATGGCGCTTCGCAACGGCCTCCTGATCCACGGGCCGACGAGCTGGGCCGCCGCCGCACGGGCGTCGAGCGGCGAGATCGAGGTCGCCTCGGGCCCGAAGCCGGTGCTCGCCCCGAAGCTGACCGCGAAGGTCCCGCTGCTGCGGGGCCCGCTGCGCCTCGCGGAGGCATTCATCGTGATCCCGATCGTCCGCACCAAGCTTCGCTCGGCGCGCCTTCCCTTCGAGGACCCGCGTGTGCTCGGCGCGATGTTCGCGGCGTCCGCGGGCAGCCGGGCGATCCGAAACGGCGGCACCGGCGCCTCGCGCGAGCTCGCGCAGGCCCTCCTCGGCCTCGCGCCGGCCATGGTCGCGCTCGGCAACAGGGACCTCGCGGCCTACCACGGCGCAGAGCACAAGGCGATCGGAGCCTACGAGGCCGGCTCCGATGACGCGGCATCGGCGACCAAGGAGCACGAGCGCTGCGGGTCGAACCTCGTCGCCCCGATGCTGATCATGTCCGCCGCCGGCCAGCTGATCGTGGACCGCCTGATCGACGATCCGGGGCCGCTCGCGCGAAGTGCCGTCGGCCTCGCCAGCGTCTCGCTCGCGGTCGAGCTGTTCGCCTGGAGCGATCGGAACCCCGAGGCGATCGCCGCCCGTGCCTTTCACCGTCCCGGCCACGAGATCCAGCGCCTGATCGCGACGAAGGAGCCGAGCCCCGAGCAGCTCGACGTGGGGGTCGCCGCGCTGCGGGAGATCCTGCGCGTCGAGGCCGAAGCCGAGGCCGCCGGCGCCGAGCCGCACCAGCAGGCCACTCCGACTGCCTGATTAGACTGCGGCTCGTGCTCGACCGAATCGACCACGTGGGCGTCGCCACCGAGGATCTCGAGGGCGCGATCGCGCTCTACGAGGGCTCGCTGGGGATGCCCGTCGCCCACCGCGAGACCGTCGAGTCCCAGGGCGTCGAGGCAGTGCTTCTCGACGTCGGCGAGGGCCACGTCGAGCTGTTGCGCCCGCTCGGCCCCGACACTCCTGTCGGCAAGTATCTGGCGAAGCAAGGGCCCCGGCCTGCATCACGTCGCCTATGCCGTCTCCGACATCGACGAGACGCTGAGCGAGCTGAAAGAGGCCGGCGTCGAGCTGATCGACGCCGAGCCGCGCCAGGGCATCCGCGACTCGCGCGTCGCCTTCCTGCATCCGAGGGCCACTGGCGGCGTGCTGACCGAGATCGTCGAACCGGCGGAGGCTCACTGATGGCGAGTGCCGAGAAGGTCTCGATCGGCTTCTCTGGCGGCGGGGTCGTCGAGGTGAGGATCACCGCAGCGAACCTGAAGGACCTGCGCAAGGCGCTCGACAAGGCGAATGGCTTCATCGACCTCGAGACCGAGGACGGCGTCGTCTCGATCAACCTTTCAGAGGTGATCTTCCTGCGCGCGAGCGCCGCGCATCAGAGCATCGGCTTCGGGGGCTGACCGAAGCCTGGCGATGAGGAGCCCGAAGGCACTGCTCCTCGCCCTCGCCCTGGCGGTCGCGGGCGCCGCCCTGTGGTGGAGGCGCAACCCCTCGGCCTGCCCGTACAACCAGCGCTTCTGGGTCCAGGCCCCGCACCCGTTCATCACCCGCGAGCGACTCGCCGAGATCCTCAATGTTGCGCCGGGCGAGCGAATACTCGAGGTCGGACCCGGGACCGGCTACTACACGCTCGACGTCGCAGAGTGGACGGGCGAGGAGGGAAGCGTCGAGATCCTCGACGTCCAGCGCGAGATGCTCGATCACACGATGCGCCGCGCGGCCGAGGTCGGCCTCGGCAACGTGCACCCGACGCAGGCCGATGCCACTGGGATGCCCTACGACGACGCGAGCTTCGACGCCGCCTACCTGGTGACCGTCCTCGGCGAGGTCCCCGACCAGGCGGCGGCCCTGCGCGAGCTGTCTCGCGTGCTGCGGCCCGGCGGCCGGCTTGTGGTGGGTGAGCTGCTCGGCGACCCGCACTACGTGGGCCTCAACTCGATGCGGCTGCGCGCGGCCGCCGCGGGGCTCGAGTACGAGCGCATGATCGGCAACCGCCTCGGCTTCTTCGCGCGCTTCGCGAAGCCCGCAGCCGGCGACCCGGCCTAGGCGGCCAGGGCCATCCAGAGCTCGCCCTCGGCGTCGCGGACCCGGGCGGCCTCGGCGCCCAGCTTCTTCCACTGCTTCGGGTCGGGCTGCTCGGACTCGCTCGCCTGGCGCGCGGTGTCCGCGAGGCTGGTCCAAAGGCGCGCCGCCTCGTCGCACAGCGGCGCCTGCTCGTAGCCGGCCTGATCGAGGAAGCGGGAGTACATGGCGCGAAAGTTGCCGCCGCCGGTGCCGCGGCGCTCGATCACCTGAAAGAGGAACCGGGCGCACCACTGCCAGTCCTCGGCGGCCTCGGGCCACGAGGCGACCTCGCCCGCAAAGCGGTCGAGAGCCGGCATCCCCTGGTAGTCGCCGAGCGAGGGCTCGAGCATCTCCTGCGCCGCGCGGGCGACCGCGGCTGGGACGGCGTCCCGCAGGCGGGCGGGGTCGAGTTCGGACCCGTCGGGCAGGTCGACGATGTGCCCGTCGAGCTGGAAGATCGGCTGCTTGGAATGCCTGGCCTTGGCCAGGTTCGGCAGCGCGGTCGTCTGCAGCTCCTCGAAGCCGGTGTCCGAGAGCAGGGCGTCTGAGTCGTCGTAGCCGGCGAGCACCACAGCGTGGCCCGGGAAGTGGGCTGAGTTGCCGTAGTGGTCGAGGTAGTAGAGGTCGGTCAGAAGCAGCGCGGGGCGCCCGGCGTCTACGAGCTCGCGCGCCATCTCCCACGAGCGGTCGGGGTCGGCCTCGGTCCGCATGCGAAGCGGCGTCCCGGTCAGCTCCAGGAAGTTCTCCTCCAGCCGCGCGGCGCGGCCATTCGTGAACCGCGACGGAGACTGGCCGTCGATCGCGACGTAGAAGAAGCTCGCACCGGCGCCGAGCCCGAAGGCCATCTCCTCCGTGACGTCCGCCCCGTGGAACGCCAGCAGGTTGCGAAGCGCCGTCGAGCCGCAGTGGTTGCCGGGGTGGTGCGTGTAACCGGGGACCATCACCGGGTGGCCGGCGGTCACGCGACGACCCTGGCCCGCAGCTTGAGGTAGGCGGCGCGCTCGCGAAAGCTCTCGCGCATCTCGGCGGTCAGCTCCTCGAGGAACTCCTCGCGGTAGGTCGAGTCGGTCAGCATCGAGATCGCGAAGTAGAACCCCGAGAAGGCGGCGAGCCCGCCTGCCACGCGCAGCAGCTCCTGGGTCAACTCCAGCCGCTCGCCGAACAGGTCGAACGAAAACAGCTCGTTGCCCGGATAGCCGATCCATTCGGTGCGGATGCTCTCGTCGATGGCGAGCAGGCCGAAGACCGTGAAGAAGAGCCCGATCGTGAGGCTGACGATCAGCACCTGCACCCCCTGGCTCACGATCAGCACGAGCCCTACGTTGATGAGCTGGCGGCGGCGCAGCGGAGGGCTGCCCTCGCCGGCGTCGGCCTCGAGGCGCTTGGCCTCGCGCGGCACGCGGGCGATCAGGAAGCCGATACCGAGCGCGACGAAGAGCCCGAGGATCAGCCAGTAGATCCCCTCCTCGGGGCTCGAGAAGATCTCCCACAGCTCCTGGGTGGTGAACGAGAGCAGCGCGAAGATCGCCAGCAGGGGAACGGCCCTCGCGGCCAGGGCGAGGGCGGTCCCGACCTGGGCCGCGAACCGCCCGGCGACCCAGCGCAGGATCGCGAACATGCCGAGCGAGCCCGCGGCGTAGATGAGGCCGAGCAGGGCGAGGTTGGCGGCGATAGTCACACCTGAGCTCGTGAACTGCTCGTTGAAGATCGCCGGAAGCAGTGCTGGGATGAGGACGAAGCCCGCGAGCTCGGCGCGGCCCAGGCGCTCGGGGATCGCCGAGAACGGCCGGCCCTTCGCCATGTTGATCAGCCCGAAGGCGCCGAGCAGGATCGCGAGCCCTCCGGCGACGGCGAGCAGGTTCTGCCACCACGGCCAGTCGAGGTTGACCGCGCCCAGCATCTCGCCCAGGAAGACCAGGGCCAGCAACGGCGCCGCGCGGTTGAAAACGTCCTCGGTGGCCGAGAAGTCCTCGCTGAAGAGCGGCAGGCCCGCGCGCCGGAACCCGCGCTCGTAGGCCTCGAGGCGCTCGGCATCGGTCATCACGCGCCGGATTCTGCCTATCCTGCGCCGCCGTGCTCGCCCGGCTCGACAACCGCCTGCTCTACGCGATGCGAACGCGGGGTCATGGGCCCGGCGCCGAGCGCGTGGCGATCGTGCTCGGAAAGCTCGGCGAGTACGGCTGGATCTGGCTCGTGATCGGCTTGGCGATGGCCGCGATCGACAGCTCGCGCTGGGAGCAGTGGTTCGTCGCCGGCCTGCTCGGGCCGCTCGCGATCGGGATCAACCTCGCGGTGAAGCTGGTCGTGCGCAGGCAGCGGCCGATGCTCGAGGGGCTGCCGCCGCTAGGAGGCGCGCCGACCTCGCTCAGCTTTCCCTCCGCCCACGCGACCTCTTCCTTCGCTTGCGCGACGGCGATGACGCGGATCGCGCCCGAGGCGTCCGTCCTCTTCGTGCTGGCGTTCGCGATCGCGGCCTGCCGCCCGTACCTGGGCATGCACTACCCCTCCGACGTGCTGGCCGGTGCGGTTCTCGGCGTCGGGCTCGGGCTCGCTTTGCCCCTCGGGATCCTCGACTGATGAAGATCGGGATCGTCGGCCTGCCGAACGCGGGCAAGTCCACGCTGTTCAACGCCCTCACCGCCGCGGGCGCCGAGACCGGCGGCCACCCGTTCACGACGATCGACCCCAACGTCGCCGTCGTCGAGGTCCCCGACGAGCGGCTCAACCAGGTCGCCGAGGTGGTGGGCTCCTCGAAGGTCGTCGGCGAGTCGATCGACTTCCACGACATCGCGGGGCTCGTCCCCGGCGCCTCGAAGGGCGAGGGGCTCGGCAACCAGTTCCTCGCCTCGATCCGCGAGACCGACGCGATCTGCCACGTGATCCGGGCCCACGGCTCCGGAGCCGTCGCCCACCCCGAGGGCCGGGTCGATCCCGTCAGCGATGCCGACCTGATCGAGACCGAGCTGCTCGCCGCCGACCTCGACAGCGCCGAGCGCCGCCTCGAGAAGGTCGTCAAGGAGGCCCGCGGCGGCGACAAGGAGGCGGTCGCCGAGCGCGGCTGGCTCGAGGCGCTGGTCGAGGCGCTCGCCGCCGGGACCCCTGCACGCGAGGTCCCCCCGCCCGAAGGCGCGCCCGACGCGATGCGAAAGCTCTTCCCCCTGACCGCGAAGCCCGTGCTCTACGTCGCCAACGTCGACGAGGGCGAGGCGACGGTTCCGCCCGAGCTCGAGGCGCGCGCCGCCGAGCTCGGCGCCGGAGCGGTCGCGATCTCGGCCCGGGTCGAGGCCGAGCTGCGCGACCTCGACGACGCAGAGGCCGAGGAGATGCGCGCCGAGCTCGGCATCGAGGGGTCCGGCCTCGGCCGCCTGATCCGCGCCTCGTTCGAGCTGCTGGAGCTCGTCAGCTTCTTCACCGCCGGCGAGGACAGGGAGGCGATGGCACACACGCTGAAGCAGGGCGGCACCGCATGGCAGGCGGCGGGCCGCATCCACGGCGACATCCAGAAGGCCTTCGTTCGCGCCGAGGTCGTCGCGTGGGACCAGCTGCTCGAGGCCGGTGGGTACTCAGGGGCCCGCGACCGCGGCACCCTCCGAACCGAGGGCCGCGACTACGTGGTCGCCGACGGAGACGTGCTGACGATCAAGGTCTGAAGTAGGTTCCCGCTCGTGAGGACGAGGGCCCGCTTTCCCGAGCTCGCCGCCGCCGAGAAGGCCGGCCACTACGAGAGCTTCTATCTGAAGCTCGTCCGCCCGGGCGGGGGCCGGGGCGCGTGGATCAGGCACACCGTTCACAAGCGGCCCGGCGAGCCGATGACCTGCGCGCTGTGGTTCGTGCTCTTCGACGCGGACGCTACGGGGCCGCGCGCGACCAAGCGGCAGTTCGGCGCGGACGCCGCCGAGGCCCCCGAGCACTCGTACATCAGGGTCGGCGACGCCGTGCTCGGCGAGAGGCGCGCCACCGGGTCGGTCTCGACGGACGCGCTCGAGGCGAAGTGGGACCTGACCTTCGCCGACGCGCACGAGCCCTTCCACCACCTGCCGCGCGACTTCCTCTACGGCGCCAAGCTGCCGAAGACGAAGTTCCTGAGCCCGTATCCGAATGCCGTGTTCGACGGGACGATCGAGGTGGGGGGCGAGAGCATCGAGGTCGACGGTTGGCGCGGCATGATCGGCCACAACTGGGGCGCCGAGCACGCCGAGAGCTGGGTCTGGGTCCAGGGCGCGGGCTTCGATGGGCGGGACCCCGAGGACTACTTCGACATGGCCGTCGGGCGCATCAAGGTCGCGGGGCTGACGACTCCCTGGGTCGGCAACGCGATGCTGATGCTCGACGCCACCCCGCATCGCCTCGGCGGCTTCGAGCGGATTCCCTCGACCGATGTGGAGGAATCGCCCTCGGGCGCGCGCTTCGGGCTGAGGGGCAAGGGCGTGAAGCTGACCGGCCGCGTCGGCGCCGAGCGCAAGGACTTCGTCGCATGGGTCTACGCCGACCCGGTCGGCCCCGAGCACAACACGCTCAACTGCTCGATCTCGGACCTCGAGCTGGACGTCGAGATCGACGGCCGTCCCTCGGAGCGGCTTACCGTCAGCGGAGGTGCGGCATATGAGTTCGGCACCCGAGAGCTCGGCCACGGCATCCCGCTGCAGCCCTACCCCGACGGCTGAGCGTCAACTGCCCGTGGCGGAGAAGTGCTGGTAGTCCTTCGTCCCCGGCCAGCGCCCGCCCCACTCCCAGCCGACCTTCGCGAACGCCCTGACCACGGCATCGCGGCGGTGGACCATCCCCGGTGCGTTGCGCGAGCGGTCGGCGAAGCGCCTGCCTGCGGGAGGGGAGACGTAGCCGGAGGAGGTCACGACGTAGGGGTTCTCGATCGGGTTGATGTCGATCGCACGGCCATACGCGTGTTGTGACCAGACGCCGGGCTTGCCCGATACGAAACGGCAGTTGAACGCGGAGGTGTTGTCGGCCGCCATCGATCGGCGGTCGTTGGCGCCGTAGGCGTCGATCAGCCGCAGGCTCTTGATCGGGAAGCGCTCGCGGAACAGCGCGCGCATCACCCGCAGCAGATCGGCGGAGGCATCGCGGTGTACCACCAGCTTTCCCTCGCGGACCTCGCCGTCGAAGCCCCAGTGGCTCACCTTCAGGAGGCGCAGGTCGTCGAGGCCGACCGGGCAGCCGCGTCGCCACGAGATCCCGGTCATCCGGGCGCGAGTGTCGGCGTCGAGCGCCGAAGCGGTCCCGGCGAACGGCGGAGGGTCCACGGGGGTGGTCGGCCGCGGGTCCGCCCCGCTCTGGGTCGCTGCGATCGCCCCCGCGGCGACGAGCGCCGATGCGAGCACGAGGTTCCGGAGCCGTCGCACCGGCTAGCGGCGCTTGAACTTGGCCCAGGTGTCGGGGAGGCCGAGCAGGGCGCGGAGCTCGGGGCCGTTGGTCTTGCTGGCGCCGCCCGATCCGATCACCTTGGCCTTGACGATTCGGGGCGAGACACCGCGCTTGACGATCACGATGCGCTTCAGCCGGCCCTTCACGAGCCCGCCGAGCTCCGCCTCGATGCTTCGCTGGCTGAACTTGCGGGTCCAGCGGTGGTACGACGACCCGGCCTTGGCCTCGTTCGGGTCGGGGACGCCGCGCAGGTACGGCGCGGGCGTGCCGCCGAGGAACGAGTTCTCGTTGTTCTCGGTGTAGCCGCCCGATGTCGACATGAAGAAAGTCTCGGCCACCTTGCCGTTGTAGAGGACGACCTCGCCCGCGGTCGACGCCACAGCCTGGTCGGTGCGAGCGGTTTCCGACTTGACGCCGCCGTAGACCTGGCTGCGGGTGTCGTCGTACGCGTCGAAGCCGTTGCCGCCGACGCCGGTCGTGAGGGCGTAGGAGCGCGCCGCGACGGCCTGCGCCTGGAGCGCGTCGAGCGGCCACGAGCTCGGTGACTCCTCGGCGATCACACCGCGCAGGTAGCTCTCCATCTCGACGGCGTTGACGGCGTTCAGCTTGCCGGGGACGCTCGACGCCTTTACCTCGAGTGCGCCGCGGTAGCTGCCCTTGCCCAGCAGCACGACCGAGTCGCCGCCGGTGGCGCTCAGCACCGGCCCGCAGGCCGCGATCTGGGCCCCCGAGCCGTTTCGCAGCGAGACCCCGTTGCCCGAGCGCCTCGCCAGATAGGTCTTCGACTCCGTGAGCCCGGCGCCGCAGGCCGAGGTGGCGCCCGTGAAGCTGACCGTCTGCTGGTAGGGGCGGAGCAGGACGCGGATCGTCTTGCCGGGGTTGGTCCCGAGCGTGGTGCCGGAGTAGTACTGCTTGAGGATCGCCTTGTAGCCGAGGCCCGCCTTGGCAGAGCCGTACGCGCCGTACTGGCTCATGCCGATCCCGTGGCCGTAGCCGGCGCCCTTGACGACCCACTTGCCCTTGGCCGAGGCCATGGTGGGGAGCGCGAGCAGCGCCAGGCACGCAAGCGCCGCCGCCGCGATGAGAGGGGCGCGCCGGGCGCCCGCGGGTGTTCCCGGAGAGTTCATTGGGACCTTGTGGACCGAACGGACAACCGCCCCTGAAGTTGCGCTCCCATGCGATTCGAGGGAGCTTCGAACAGTCCTCTAGGCTCAGGGTACCGACCGGTTTCGGTCGGATAACGCGGGCGAGGGAAGGAGTCGAGCGATGGCTACCGAGACGATCGAGGCGACGGACCACAAGCTGATCCTGGCCGGCGAGCGAGTCGAGACCGGCGAGTGGGACGAGGTGCGAAGCCCCTACGACGGCACCCCGATCGGCCGTGTCCCGAAGGCCGGGGCCGCCGAGGTCGACAAGGCGATCGAGGCCGCCCGCGCGGCCTTCGTCGAGGGCGGCTTCCCGCAGCACGAGCGCGCCGCCGTACTCGACCGCGCCGCCCACATCGTCAGGGAGCGCGAGGACGAGCTGGCCGCGACGATCTCAGCCGAGGCCGGCAAGCCGATCAAGACCGCGCGCGTCGAGGCGCAGCGTACGGTCGGCACACTCACCTTCGCCTCGGTCGAGGCCCGCAAGCTCACGGGCGAGGTCGTTCCGATGGAGGCCGGTGCCGCGGGAGAGGGAAAGCTCGGCTTCGTGCTGCGCGTGCCCTACGGCGTCGTCGGCGCCATCAGTCCCTTCAACTTCCCGCTGAACCTCGTTGCCCACAAGCTCGGTCCCGCCATCGCGGCCGGCAACGCCGTGGTCCTGAAGCCCGCCGGCCAGACGCCCCTTTCGGCGATCAAGCTGGCCGAGATCCTGCTCGAGGCCGGCCTGCCCGAGCGCTGGCTGAGCGTGATCACCGGCCCGGGCTCCGAGGTCGGGAACGCCCTCGTCGAGAGCGAGCTCACCCACGCGCTCACATTTACCGGCTCGGCGCCCGTCGGCTGGGCCATCCGCGCAAAGGCCGCCCACAAGAAGGTGAACCTCGAGCTCGGCTCGACCGCGCCGCTTCTCGTCAACGACGACGGCGATTGGGAGCAGGCAGCCGACAAGGCCCAGGTCCACGCCTACTCCCACGCCGGCCAGAGCTGCATCTCGGTCCAGCGGATCCTGCTGCACGAGGCGATCGCCGAGGACTTCACCGCGCGCTTCGTCGACAACGTCAAAGCGCTGAAGGTCGGCGACCCGATGAGCGACGAGACCGACGTCGGCCCGCTGATCTCCGAGGGCGATCGCGACCGGGTCAAGGAGTGGGTGGACGAGGCCGTCGCCGCCGGGGGCGAGCTGCTCGCGGGCGGCGAGCTCGTCGACGAGGACCGCTGCCTCGCCCCGACGGTGCTCCGCAACCCGCCGCGCGAGGCGAAGGTCTGGTGCGAGGAGATCTTCGGCCCCGTCGCGACGATCCACACCTTCAAATCCTTCGACGAGGGCCTGGAGATGGCGAACGACGCCAAGTTCGGCCTGCAGGCCGGCGTCTTCACCCGAGACATCGGCCGCGCGATCGAGGCGGGCAACCGCCTCGAGTTCGGCGGCGTACTGATCAACGAGGTCCCCACCTTCCGCACCGACCAGATGCCCTACGGCGGCGTCAAGGACTCCGGCAACACCCGCGAGGGCCCGGCGTACGCGGTGCGCGAGCTGACCGAAGAGCGGCTGGTCACGCTTCAGGGATAAAGCGGCGAGTCGAGAGGGGTCGCAGGCCTGGCGGCGTTCATCTGTGGCGACTAGTCGTTTCGTCGAATCGGTAGAGCTGACGCCCGATCGTTCGGTACGCTCGGCCGATGCGCCAGCGGGGAGCATTCGCCGCCATCCTGGGCTCGGCTGCGCTGATGGTTCTGCCGACGCATGCCGGGGCGGTCAGCTTGTTCAGGGGTGACTTCGCGGTCGGTACTCATCCCGTCTCGGTCGCGGTGGGCAACTTCAACGGCGGGCCTCAGGACCTAGCCGTCGCCAACGAGGGATCGAACAACGTCTCGATCCTGCTCGGGAACGGGTTCGGCCAGTTCACCGCCGCGACTCCGGTGTCGGCCGGGACCACCCCCAGCTCGGTGGTGACGGGCTCGTTCAACGGCGATGCCTTCACCGACCTGGCGATCGCCAGCACCGGCGACGACAACATCGCGATTCGGCTCGGCGACGGCACCGGTGCCTTCACCGGCACGGGCACGGTGGCGACCGGGGCCGGCAGCGACCCGCGTGCGATCGCGGTGGGCGATCTCACAAACGACGGCAAGGCTGACCTCGTCTCCGCCAACGACGGATCGAGCACGGTCTCAACACACATCGGCGACGGGACGGGCGGGTTCGCCGTCGACGCCACACCGAAGGACGTCTCGGCGACTGCCTCCATTCCGGCTGCGAATCCCCTTGCGATCGCCGTCATTCAGCTGGGGGGCACGGTGGGGGTCCCCGACGACAACCTCGACGTCATGGTCGCCAGCCAGACCAGCGACCAGGTCCTGAAGCTGTTCGGTGACGGCACCGGCGAATACGCCGGCTCGGGGACGACCTACACCGCAGCACTCTCCGCGACCGACCCGAACCCGAGCGCGATCGTGGTGGGGAGCTTGAACCCCGGCAGCCCAAACCCGGGCAACGCTGCAGAGCCCGACATCCTGATCGCGAACGTGGGGCCAGACCAGGTGTTCCCGGCGTACGGGAGGACTGATGGGCAGGCCTTCGACTTCGGGGGCGTCTTGGCGACCGGAGCAGGCTCCGACCCCGTAGGGCTCGCCATGGGAGACCTCGACGAAGACGGCGACCAGGACGGGATCACCGCCAACTCCGGTACCGCGACCGCCACCGCGATCATCTCCAACGGCGGCGGAGGAACCAGCGTGGACACCTCGCATCCGGTCGGTACCTCGCCCAGGTCAGTTGCGACGGGCGGGTTCGATGCCGACGCCAGGGCGGACGCCGCGGTTGCCAACTACGACTCGAACTCGGTCACGGCGCTGACCTCATTGCAGCCGGGACCCCCGGCCAACCCACCCACGCCCCCCGCGCCGGGGCCCCGAAAGAAGTGCAAGAAGCCCAAGAAGCTGAAGAAGGGAAAGTGCGTGAAGAAGAAGCGGAAGAAATAGGCTTTGAGCGGAGTACGCTCGCCCGCATGAGGAGCAGGAGGATCCTCCCGGGTTGTGTCGCCGTGGCCGCCTCGGCCATGTTGGCCATCCCCATGTCTGCGGGTGCCGCGACCTTCGTCGTCAGCCGAGGCGACGATCCCGCGCCCGACGGGTGCGCGAGCGGCAGCGACTGCTCGCTGCGCGAGGCGGTGGATGCCGCCAACGCCGCCGGCGGGCTCGACACGATCCAGCTCGGTTTGGACGTCGCCCTGAACCGCGCGGGCTCCGACGACACGAACGTCGCCGGTGACCTCGACGTCGCGGCTGGCGGCGGACCTCTCGAACTGGTCGGGACAGGAACCTCACGGGCCATCGTCACCCAGGACGCATCGGACCGCATCGTCGACGTCGCGGCTGGAGCGGGGCTGACCGTCCGGAACATCTCGCTCCGAAGCGGCGCCCTCACCGGGTCAGCCCGCGGTGCGGGGATCCGGTTCCAGGCGAACTCGACCGCCCTGACGCTCGACGACGCCGAGCTGCTCGGCAATGTGGCGGACACCGGTCCTGGCGGTGGAGTGTGGGTGGGCGGTAGCTCGGCGACGCTGTCGGTCCTGAACGAATCGGAGATGTCGCTCAACTCGTCCGGCCTTGGTGGAGCGATCGGGATGGGCGGACCCGGGACCAACGTGCTGACGATCGCCGACTCCGAGCTGACCGACAACGACGCGGACGCAGAGGGCGGTGCGGTGTGGGTCGACGCTCTCGGGGCCTTCGACATCGACGTGGAGGATTCGTCCTTCGACGAGAACTCGGCCGGAGGCGGCGGCGTCAACGGCGTTGGGGGCGCCATGTCGGTGATCAACGAGTCCGCGTCGGCCTCGATCGACATCGACGGAAGCGAAATGAGCGGCAACTCGGCCGGCGGCGGGGGAGGCTCCGGCTCCGGCGGCGCGCTCTACCTGGCCGAGTTCGATCCGATGGGGAATCCGCAGGCCAGCAGCCTCGCGATTCGCAGCAGCGTGCTCGATTCGAACCAGGCGGGGGGGAACGCCGGCGCCGGGCGCGGCACGGGAGGCGCGATCGGGGCCAACGGCTGGGATGTGGAGATCGCCGGGACAACGATCTCGCAGAACGACGCGGGCGTGTCGGTGGACGCGAGCACGCCGTCCGGCACGGGGGGCGGCGTGGCTGCGAGCGGAGACGACGCCGAGGCGCTCGACATCGCCTTCACCCTGCTCACGGGCAACCAGGCCGGAGAGGCCGCGGGAGGAAGCAGCGACGGCGGCGGAGCGGTCACGTGGATCGGGGACGGGGACCTGACGATCGCGGACAGCGAGATCACCGCCAACACGGCCGGGACCACGGCTACCGGCCCAGGTGGGGCCAACGGCGGCGGCATCATGCGCTTCACCCTCGACGCATCGGCGGCGGATTCGATCGTGCGCTCGACCATCTCGGGCAACTCCCTGACGAGCCCGGCCGCAGGAGCGAGCGGGGGCGGTCTCTACTTCTCCACCGGCGGGCGAGTAGACATCAACGCGTCGACGATTGCCGGCAACACGGTGACCGGGGCCACGACGGGCAGGGGCGGCGGCGCCACCCTTCTGAGCGTGGGCTCGCAGGCCGCGTTCTCGATCCTGAACTCGACGATTCACGCCAACCGCTCCCTGGGTCCGGGCGGTGGATTCGCGGGAGGCATTCTGCTGAGCGCGGCCACTGGAACGGGAGCCGTGCCGAGCTCGATCGTCCACTCGACGATCACGTCCAACGAAGCGCAGGTCGGCTCGACCGGAGGAACAGCCGGGAACCTCTACCTGACGAGCGGCGCCACGCAGCTTCGCGGCACGATCATCGCCGCCGGCATCGGCTTCGTGGCCCCCGGCCCCGCCGAGAACAACTGCAACCTGTTCCAGCCCGACCAGTACGTCTCGCTCGGCGAGAACATCGAGGACTCGAGCCCAAGTCAGTGTGACTTCGGCGCAGGCGACCAGATCGGGGTCGACCCCCTGCTCGGTCCGCTCGCGCCGAACGGCCAGTCCCCAGACCTGCCGCTCACCCGCGCCCTGCTTCCGGGCAGCCCGGCGCTCGATTCCGTTCCCCCCGGCGGCCTCTGTCCCGCCACCGACCAGCGCGGCCTCGCCCGACCCCAGGGCGCAGCCTGCGACGCGGGCGCGTTCGAGCTCGGGGTTCCCGTCGTGCAGCCGCCCGATCAGCCGCCGCTCGTACCGGGCCCCGATGTCTCCAAGCCGCCGAAGTGCAAGAAGGGCAAGAAGCTGAAGAAGGGCAAATGCGTGAAGAAGAAGCGGAAGAAGAAGTAGGCGCCTAGCGGGTCCCGACCGCGCGGGCGCGCTCGCTCATCGCCCGCAGCCAGCGCTTTCGGATCAGCTTCGAGAACGGGCCGACGAACAGCCAGTAGGCCTTGAACATCCGGGCTGCGGCCGGGTCCTCGGCCCGCGCGAGCGTTTCGGTCGTAAGGCGCGACCAGCCGTCTGCGCCAGGTCGCGAAACCGTCTTCAGGTTCATCACCGCACGCACCCGGCCGGGCGGCTCGAAGCCGACGCCCGCGACCCACTCGGTCGGCGTGTGGCTCAGGACCTTGAACGGCGCCCTCGATCCGAACACCTCGAGCGACCCATCCGGGTCGAAGCCGCGGAGCTTGAACAGCGTTCGCACCAGCCGGTCGGGCGCGACCGGGGTCGAGAGCGCGTGGGCGAGGGCGCGCTCGGGGTCGAGCGGCAGTACCGCCTCGTAGCTGTGAGAGACGCTCGGAGGCTGGATCCAATCGGAGAGCGGCACGGCCGCCTAGCTACTCGTGCGGCCTGGCCATCTTGCGATGGTCGAGCGCCTGGTCGAGCGTCGCCTCGTCGACCCCCTGCTCCAGTGCGACCTCGCGTATCGAGCGGTCCGACGCGGCGGCCTCCTTGACGATCTCGCCCGCCTTGTCGTAGCCGATGTGCTCGTTCAGGGCCGTGGCGACGATCAGGTTCGCCTCGGTGTGGCGCCGAAGCATCTCTTCGTTCGGCTCGATTCCCCGCACGCACTTCTCGTCGAGCGCGCGCGAGGCAGCCGCAAGCAGCTTGATCGAGTCGAGAAGGTTCCTCGCGATCAGCGGCACGCGGACGTTCAGCTCGAACTGCCCCTGCGAGCCTCCGAGGGTGATGGCGGTGTCGTTGCCGATCACCTGGTCGGCGACCTGGATCACGACCTCGGGGATCACCGGGATTGACCTTGCCGGGCATGATCGACGAGCCCTTCTGCAGCTCGGGCAGGCGGAGCTCCGCCAGGCCCGCGCGCGGCCCCGAGCCCATCAGCGCGAGGTCGTTGGCGATCTTGATCATCGACACCGCGACGGCCTTGAGCGCGCCGCTCAGCTCGACCAGGGCGTCTCGGTTCGCCTGCGCCTCGAACGGGTCGGCGGGCTCGGAGATGTCGAGCCCCGTGTCTCTGGCGAGCTGCTCGCGCACCTTCGCGGCGAACTCGGGGTGGGTGTTCAGGCCGGTGCCGGTCGCGGTGCCGCCGAGCGGGATCTGACCGACCCGCCCGAGCGTGTCCCGGACGCGCTGCGCTCCGAGCTTCACCTGGGTCGCGTAGCCGGCGAACTCCTGGCCGAGCGTCACGGGGACGGCGTCCATCAGGTGGGTGCGGCCCGTCTTGACGTGATCGGCGAACTCATCGGCCTTCCTCTCCAGCGCCGAGCCGAGCTCGTCCAGCGCGGGGAGCAGGTCGGAGTGGACCTCGCCGAGGGCGGCGAGGTGAACCGCGGAGGGGAAGACGTCGTTCGAGGACTGGCCCATGTTCACGTGGTCGTTCGGGTGGGCCTCGTCGCCGGCGATCGCCGCGATCACCTCGTTCGCGTTCATGTTCGACGAGGTGCCGGAGCCCGTCTGGAAGACGTCGACCGGGAACTGGTCGTCGTGGTCGCCCGCGGCGACTTCGTCGCCGGCCGCCGCGATCTTCTCGGCGATGTCGCTGTCGAGCTTGCCGAGCTCGGCGTTGGCGCGTGCGGCCGCCGCCTTCAACCGCCCGAGCCAGTGGACGACGGGAGCGGGAACCGGATGTCCCGAGATCCTGAAGTTCTCAACTGCCTTGCTGGTTTCCCCGCCCCAAAGCTGGTCAGCCATTCGGTTCTCGTCCCCTTGTGGTCGCTTTGCGCTTGCAGGCTATCCGGGTCATCCCGAGTCCTGCCCGACGTTGTAGCCCTCCCCGAAGGTCCGCTCGAACTCAGCGGGCAGCAGCCCGCCTCCCGGTGTGAAGCGCGCGGCGCTGTTCAGGCGCCGCACGAGGTCGGCGTGGATCCCGTCAGCGCCGTTTTCGACCGCGCCGACGAGATAGCCCAGCTGCACGGCCGCCGCCCCGGTTGGGTTTTCGCGCGCCTGGGCGTTGAGCGCGGTTGCGGCGGCGATCATCTCCTCGCCGACGTTGGCCAGGTCCCCGCCGCTCTGATCGGGGGGTAGGCACTCCGAGATCTCCGTCCCGTCCTCGAACGCGACCTCGTCGGGGGCTGTCGAGAGGACGCCGACGTACTCTTCGCTCCCGCCCAGGCACGCGGTGGGCGTGCCCTCGTCGTCGTCGCCCGAACAGGAGGCTGCGAGCACCGCGACGCAGGCGACGGTGGCGACGGCGGCCAGGGGGCGGAACGAGGCCATGCCCCGATCCTACGGAGGGGCGATCGCCGGCCCGACCCGGTCGCGTCCGCCTCGCCCCATAACTTGACCGCCGTGAGCGAAGAGGCGACCTCGATTCGCCCCATCGACCCGCTCGCGCACCGCGCCCTCGAAGCGCTGGTGCGCGCCGAGGCGACCCTGACCCGACGGCTTGCGGCCGACCTCGATCGGGTGGGCGTCTCGGCGACCGGGTTCGCGATGCTGGTCCTGCTGACCAGCGCGGGGGGCGAGCTCGAGCTGCGCGCGATCAGGCGGCGGCTCGCCGCGTCGAAGGCGACCGCAACAGAGGTGCTCGACACGCTCGAGAAGCGGGGCTTCATCGTCCGCAGCCGCCTCGAGTCCGATCGCCGCGCGGTGGCGGTCCACCTGACGCCCGCCGGCGGCAACCTCGTCACCCACGCCTTCCCGGCTCACGCCGAGCGCGTGCGCGAGGCCTTCGGCGGCCTCGACGAGGAAGAGAAGCGCCAGCTCGCCGACATCTGCCGCAAGCTCGACCGCGCCGCCTGACGCGGGCAGGAGCTCCAGCCCCCGCCCGCGCCGGCCCTGACGTGTCCCGCGCCTAGTCCTCGAACCAGGCTGTCAGGTCGTTGACCCCGCTGGCGGCCGCGACCTGGACGACGGCGTCGCTCGGATTCGCGCCGGTGCAGAGGACGGCTGCGGCCGATCCGACGGCAACCTGGGCCGAGTTGATCGGCGGACCGCCGGCGGACACGCCGCGCGTGGCCATTCCCGTCACCGGGACGAACGACAGGTCCAGGCACGCGACGTTCGGAACGGGCTTCGTGAACGAGACGACGCCCTTGCTGCTTGCAGGGACATAGTTGCCGGACCCGTCGAAGCGGAGGTAGGCCTTCGGAGTATCGGGGATCACTCCCTTGGCGATCTTCGGCAGCGTGACAGCCCCGTTCTTGATGCTCTTCGTCTTCACCGAGCCCTTGCTCAGCTTGACGGCGGCGTAAGCCCCGCCGCTCACCGCCACCCCCAGGGCGATCACGCTGATGATCAGCGCCGCCTTGGCCATCGGGCTTGACTCTCTCATTTGCTCCCCTTTGGTCTTTTGGCGCGGGAGGACCCCGCGGGCCCGAACCTACCGCGCCCCCCGTGACCGCGCTAGCTCACTGGACCGATTACGCGGTAGGTTTCCGCGGGCGTGACCCTGACTCGGTTGGCTTCGGCGGCGGCGTGCGGCGCGATCTTCCTGTTCGCGCCGGCGAGCGCATCCGGGACGGTGACTTGCGTCTTCGCGAGCGGCACCGCGACCGTCGAGATGTCCGAGGACGAAGACCTCGCCTCGATGGTCCGCGACCCCGCCGGCAACATCGACGCCGGCGGCGGCTCGGTCGACTGCGGCGCTGCCACCGTGACGAACACCGACACGATCGTCGTCACCGACCGCTCGGACTTCGGTGGCACCTACCTCGCCATCAACACGGGAACGGGTGGCTTCGCGCCCGGGCTCACACCGGAGCCCGGATCGAGCTCGGAGATCGAGTTTCGCGTCGACTTCGCGGGCGGATCGGTCGACGGCCTCGAGATCTCCAGCGGCGTCAGCGGGTCGGCCAGCTTCAGATCGGGGACGTTCGGCATCAACCTGAACGCGTCGGAGGCCGTCGGGGACGTGGACGTGACGGAGCTGACCGGAGCCACGGCCCCGGCCGGCCTCGACGCGGTGACGCTCAGCGGCAGCAGCGACCCCGACCAGCTCGTCGCGAGCGGCGGCTCGGGGACGGGCTCGCCTGCGACCGTGCCGCACCGGCTGTTCGGCTTCGGTGACCCCGATCAGCTGTTCGGGGGCGCCGCGCCGGACGAGTTCTTCGGGGATTCCGGCGACGACTCGATCTTCGCCCGCGACGGAATATCGGAGACGATCGACTGCGGGGTGGGCGCGGACACCGTCGAGACCGACGCCGCCGGTGTCGACACAATCGACCCGAACTGCGAGTCGCGGCTCTTCGCTCCAGCGATTGTCCCCTTCGTTCCTTCGGTGAAGCCCAAGGCGAAGCCGAAGAAGTGCAGGAAGGGCTTCAAGCGCAAGAAGGGGAAGTGCAAACGGCGGAAAGCGAAGAGGTAGCGGCGTAAACAGCGACCCGCCCGGCTGACCGCTCGTAGAATCGCCCGCAATGGCTGGCTTTCGAGCAGTAGACCCAAAGCAGTCCTTCCCCTCGCTCGAGGAGGACGTCCTCGCGCGCTGGAAGGAGCGAGACGTGTTCGAACGTTCGATCAGCCAGCGCGAGGGCGCTCCGCTGTGGAGCTTCTACGAGGGGCCGCCCACCGCCAACGGGCGGCCTGGCTCGCATCACGTCCTCTCGCGGGTCTTTAAGGACGTGTATCCGCGCTATCGCGCGATGAGCGGGCACCGCGTTCCGCGCAAAGCCGGCTGGGACTGCCACGGCCTGCCCGTCGAGCTCGAAATCGAGAAGGAGCTCGGGATCACCTCCAAGGCCGAGATCGAGGAGTACGGGATCGCCGAGTTCAACGCGCGCTGTCGCGCCTCCGTGTTTCGCTACGTCGAGGAGTGGAACCGGCTGACGGAGCGGATCGGCTTCTGGGTCGATCTAGACGACCCCTACGTGACGATGGACGACGACTACATCGAGTCGGGCTGGTGGGCGATGCGCCAGATGTGGGACGCCGGCCGCCTCTATGAGGGCCACAAGGTGGTCCCCTACTGCCCGCGCTGCGAGACGGCGCTCTCCTCACACGAGGTCGCGCTCGGCTATCACGACGTCACAGACCCGTCCGCATACGTGAAGCTGCCCGTCACAGCCGTCGCGCCGACCGACGCGATCCCGGAGTCCCCGCTTCGGGTCGGCGACAAGCTCGTCGTCTGGACGACGACGCCGTGGACGCTGATCTCGAACGCGGCGGTCGCCGCCGGCTCCGACATCGAGTACGTCCGTGTCAAGGCGGACCCGGCCACCGACGAGGTCCTGGTGATGGCGCGCGAGCGCGTCGAGACCGTGCTCGGCGAGGGGGCCGAGATCGTCTCCCACTTCCCCGGCGACGCGATCGCCGGCACCGCGTACGACCCGCCCTTCGACTTCATCACCGACTACGGGCCGCGCGGGCACACGGTGCTGCTCGGCGACTTCGTCACGACGGACGAGGGAACGGGCCTGGTCCACACGGCGATCGCGTTCGGCGAGGACGACTTCCGCCTCGGCGAGCAGTACGGGATCACCCTCCAGAACCCGGTTCGCCCCAACGGGACGTTTGACGACCGCGTCACCGACTTCGCCGGCCGCAAGGTCCGCGAGGCCGACGCCGACATCATCGAGGCACTCGAGCGGAGCGGGAAGCTGCTGCGCTCCGAGCCCTACCTGCACGCCTATCCGCACTGCTGGCGGTGCGACACCCCGCTGATCTACTACGCGAAGTCGAGCTGGTACATCGCGACGAGCCAGGTCAAGGACCGGATGCTCGCCGAGAACGAGCGCATCGGCTGGCACCCCGAGCACATCAAGCACGGGCGCTTCGGCAAGTGGCTCGAAGGCAACGTCGACTGGGCGCTTTCGCGCGACCGCTATTGGGGGACCCCGCTCCCGATCTGGGAATGCGGGGCCGAGGATTGCGACGGGCGCTTCTGCGCCGGCTCGCGCGAGGATCTGCGCTCGCGCGGCGCCGAGGTCCCCGACGACCTCCACCGGCCCTACATCGACGAGGTCGTCCTGCCCTGCGAGCGCGAGGGCTGCGGAGGCGAGATGCGCCGCGTCGCCTCGGTCGCCGACACCTGGTTCGACTCGGGCGCGATGCCGTTCGCCCAGTTCCATTACCCGTTCGAGAACGAGGAGTTGTTCAAGGAGCGGTTCCCGGCCGACTTCATCTGCGAGGCGATCGATCAGACCCGCGGCTGGTTCTACACGCAGTTCGCCGAGTCGATCCTGCTGTTCGACGAGACCAACTTCCTGAACTGCGTCTGCCTCGGCCTGATCCTCGACGCCGAGGGCCAGAAGATGTCGAAGAGCAAGGGCAACGTCGTCGCCCCGTGGGACGTGATCGAGCAGCACGGAGCGGACGCCTTCCGCTGGTACTACTTCACCGACCAGCAGCCGTGGAACGGATACCGCTTCTCGGTCGATTCGGTCGGCGAGTCGGTCCGCCAGTTCCTGCTGACGCTCTGGAACACCTATTCGTTCTGGGTCCTCTACGCGAACACCGAGGGCCTCGTGCCGGAAGCGGACACCGGCGCCCCGACGGAGGGCATGACCGACCTCGATCGCTGGGCCGTGTCGCGATTGCAGGGCGTGATCGCGACGTGTCGCGTGCGCATGGACGACTTCGACTGCACGACCGCGGGACGGGCGATCGCCGACTACGTCGAGGAGCTCTCGAACTGGTACGTGCGGCTCAACCGGCGCCGCTTCTGGGAGGGCGACGCAGCCGCCTTCGCGACCCTTCGCCACTGCCTCGTCGAGGTGACGAAGCTGCTCGCGCCGCTGACTCCCTTCCTGGCCGACTCCATCTACTGCAACCTGGTCGCGGGCGAGTCCGGCGAGTTCGGCGATGCGCCCGACTCGGTCCACCTCGCCGACTACCCCGAGACCGATCAGGCGCTCGCCGACCCCGAGCTCGAGGCGGGGATGGAGGCGGTGCGCCGCACCGTCGAGCTCGGCCGCGCGGCGCGGGCTCACTCCAAGGTCAAGATCCGCCAGCCGCTTCGCAAGGCGGTCGTGGTCGCCACCGCCGAGGAGCGCCCGGCGATCGAGCGCCTCGCCGACATCGTCGCCTCGGAGCTGAACGTGAAGGCGATCGAGTTCGTCGCCGAGGAATCCGACCTCGTCAGCTACCGGGTGAAGCCGAACTTCCCGGCGTTGGGC
This sequence comes from uncultured Solirubrobacterales bacterium, assembly GCA_963820665.1. Taxonomy (GTDB): domain Bacteria; phylum Actinomycetota; class Thermoleophilia; order Solirubrobacterales; family 70-9; genus CAVUAT01. The sequence goes on from CAWGAL010000005.1 coordinate 741,153, forward strand.
CCGCGCTTCGGCAAGGACATGCCGAAGGTCAAGGCCGCCGTGGAGGGGCTCGATGCCGAGCATGTGACCGCCGCCCTCGAAGGAGGCGGGCAGGTCGGCATCTCGATCGACGGGCACGACCACACCCTGGGAGCCGACGACCTGACGATGGTGATGGAGCCGCTTGAGGGCTACGAGGTCGAGGCCGAGGCGGGCCACGCGGTCGCGCTCGCCCTCGAGCTCGACGACGAGCTGCGAGCCGAGGGCCTCGCCCGCGAGATCGTCCACGCCGTCCAAAACGCGCGCAAGAGCGCCGGCCTCGATGTCTCCGACCGGATTCAGCTGAGCCTCGACGGCGGCGATGAGGTCCTCGACGTGGCCCGCGCCCACGAGGCCTACATCTCGGGTGAGACCCTTGCGAGCTCGGTCAGCTACGGGCTCGACGCGGGCGGGGTGCCCGCAAGCGTCGCCGGGCACGAGCTGCACATCGCTGTCACCCGGGCTTGACTTCAAGCTCGGTCGAACCCCTACGGTCGGCTGGTGGGAGATTTCGCGATCGGCGGGGAGCTGAGGGTCCACCGGCTCGGGTTCGGGGCGATGCGGCTACCGGGAGTCAGGGACCCCCAGCGCGACCCGGCGTCGGCTCACGAGCTGTTGCGCGAGGCGGTGCGATCGGGAGTCGACTTCATCGACACCGCGCATATCTATGGCCGCTCGAAGAGCTGATCGCCGGAGCCCTCCACCCCTACCCCGAGGGGCTGGTGATCGCCACCAAGGGCGGGCTGGTGCGGGGTGGGACCGCCGACGGGCGCCCGGAGGTCCTGCGAGCCGACTGCGAGGAAAGCCTGCGGCGGTTGCGCGTCGAGGCGGTCGACCTGTGGCAACTCCACCGCATAGACCCCGGCGTGCCCATCGAGGAGCAGTTCGGAGCCATCCGCGAGCTTCGCGACGAGGGCAAGATCCGCTTCGTCGGGGTCTCTGAGGTTTCGCTCGCTCAGCTGGCCCGGGCGCGTGAGCTGATCGAGATCGCGACGGTCCAAAATCGATTCAACTTCGCTGACCAATCGGCAGCCGACGTGCTCGACGCGT